>CADAQF010000001.1 GCA_902790015.1 uncultured Eubacteriales bacterium
TTTTTGCTGTCCTTTCCGGCTCTTTCATAGTAACTTCCGCTATTCCATACTAACTTCCACCACCTGTTACACTGTGGAAGTTACTCTGAGAATTTACGACCTTTTTTTGAGCAGTTCCGGCTCATTCTGACCGGCCCGTCAGACGGCCTTTGTTATATCTGTTCCCGGCGTCCCTGACCGGACGCCGGGAACAGGCGTTTTATTATTCTGTCAGGCGTTTTCCGCTTTGGACTGAAACAGCGAAGCCCTCCGGGCCGTCGTCCGCGTCCACCACCAGCGTATCCCCGGGCAGGGCGGCTCCCTCCACCAGCTTGCGGGCCACCAGGGTTTCCACCCTGGCCTGCAGCACACGCTTCATAGGACGCGCGCCGTAGACGGGGTCATAGCCCATATCCAGCAGCTTGTCCTTCGCGCCCTGCGTAAGCTCCAGGCCCAGCTGCATATCCGAAAGCCGTCCGCGCAGCTTCTTAAGCAGCAGCTCCACGATCTGTTCCACCTGCGGCCTGGTGAGCGGCGTGAAGAAAACGGTGTCGTCGATCCGGTTCAGGAACTCCGGCCGGAAGGTCTGCTTGAGCAGCCGCGAAACCTGCTCCCTGGCCGTTTCGCTCAAAAGGCCGTTCTGGTCGATCCCCTCCAGGATCTGCTGGGAACCCAGGTTGCTGGTCATGATCAGGATCGTATTCTTGAAATCCACCACCCGGCCCTGGCCGTCGGTCAGCCGTCCGTCGTCCAGTATCTGCAGCAGGACGTTGAAAACGTCCGGATGCGCCTTTTCCATTTCGTCAAACAGCACGACCGAATAGGGCTTGCGGCGCACGGCCTCGGTCAGCTGGCCGCCTTCGTCGTAGCCTACGTATCCGGGAGGGGCGCCGATCAGGCGCGTGACGGAGAACTTTTCCATATACTCCGTCATGTCGATGCGGATCAGGCTCTTCTCGTCGTCAAACAGGTTCTGCGCCAGGGTCTTGGCCAGCTCCGTCTTGCCCACGCCGGTCGGGCCCAGGAAAAGGAAGGAGCCGATCGGCCTGTTTTCGTCCTGGATGCCGGCGCGGGAGCGCAGGATGGCGTCCGCCACGGCCTGCACGGCCTCGTCCTGACCGATCACGCGCTCGTGCATCTGATCGGGCAGACGCAGAAGCTTCTCGCGCTCGGTCTCCATCAGCTTGGATACCGGGATGCCCGTCCACCGGGCCACGATCCGGGCGATCTCCTCCTCCGTCACCTTGTCGCGCAGCAGCACGTTATCCGGCTTTTCAGCCCTTTCGGCCTCTTCCAGCTCCTTTTGAAGCTTCGGCAGCGTCCCGTACTTGAGCTCGGCCGCCTTGTTCAGGTCGTAGCTCCTTTCAGCAGCGGCGATTTCGGCGTTGGTCTTTTCGATCTCCTCGCGGAGCTTCTGCACCTTGCCGATGTCGCTCTTTTCGTTTTCCCAGCGGGCCTTCATTTCACTGAACTTTTCCCGCTCCTCGGAAAGCTCCCGGCGCAGGATATCCAGCCGCTCCTTGGCGCGTTCGTCGGTTTCTCGGTTCAGCGCAGCTTCTTCTATTTCCAGCTGCATGATGCGCCGGCTGACCTCGTCCAGTTCCGCCGGCATGGAATCCATTTCCGTGCGGATCATGGCGCAGGCCTCGTCCACCAGGTCGATGGCCTTGTCGGGCAGGAAACGGTCGGAGATATAGCGGTCGGACAGGGTGGCCGCGGCGATCAGCGCGGAGTCCTGGATCTTGACCCCGTGGAACACCTCATAGCGCTCCTTGAGGCCGCGCAGGATGGAAATAGTATCTTCCACCGTGGGCTCGTTCACCATGACGGGCTGGAAACGGCGCTCGAGTGCTGCGTCCTTCTCCACGTACTTGCGGTACTCGTCCAAGGTGGTGGCGCCGATGCAGTGCAGCTCGCCCCTTGCCAGCATGGGCTTAAGCAGGTTGCCCGCGTCCATGCTGCCCTCGGTCTTGCCCGCGCCCACGATCAGGTGCAGCTCGTCGATAAACAGGATGATGCGGCCTTCGCTCTTTTTGATCTCGTTCAGAACGGCCTTGAGCCGCTCCTCAAATTCACCGCGGTACTTGGCCCCGGCGATCAGGCTGCCCATGTCCAGGGAGAAGATGGTGCGGTCCTTCAGGGAATCCGGCACGTCTCCCCGGACGATCCTGAGCGCCAGCCCTTCGGCGATGGCCGTTTTGCCTACGCCGGGCTCGCCGATCAGCACGGGGTTGTTCTTGGTCTTGCGGGACAGGATGCGGATCACGTCACGGATCTCCCGGTCCCTGCCGATGACGGGGTCAAGCTCGTTTTTGCGGGCCCTGTCCACCAGGTCGGTACCGAACTTGGAGAGGGCGTCGTAGGTATCCTCCGGATTCTCGCTGGTCACCTGGCTGTTTCCCCTGACCGAGGACAGCACCGCCAGGAACCCTTCCTTTCGGATGTCATACCGGCTGAAAAGCCCGGCCATATCCCGGTCCGGGTTTTCAAGCAGGCTCAAAAACAGGTGCTCGACGGACACGTATTCGTCCTTCATCCGCTGGGCTATTTTCGTGGCCTCCAGCAGCGCCTTGTCCATATCGCGGGACACGTATACCTTGCCCTGCTCCCGGGCCATGCCCTGCACGCGGGGACACTTTTCCACCTGGCGTTTGGCGTCCTCCGTCACGCGGGAAACATCCTTGCCCATTTTCTTAAGCATCTGCGGCACCAGGCCGTTTTCCGCCGTCAGCAGCGCGTACAGCAGGTGCGCCTGCTCCAGCTGCTGGTTGCCGAATTCAGTCGCCAGGTTCTGCGCGCCCTGAATGGCTTCCAGGCTTTTTTGCGTATATTTGGTCTCGGACATGACCCTCACCCCTTTGCAGACCCCCATAAGGGGATCCAAGATTGGTTTTCGTTCTCCGAAAAGTCTGACTTTCTTTGACCTTTCGAGGACATTATACACCCCTTTCCGCTTTTGTCAATACCTTTCCCGCAATTTATCCTCCCTGAGCGCATATTTTTCTTGCAATTCATTCGCGGCCAGCATATACTGTGCCATGCGGCGCGAAGAGAACGGGCCGCTGGCAGAAAAACTGATGGCCGGCAAGCCTGCGCGCGGGAGGGTAAACCATGAAGATCGACTGGAGAAGAGTACTGATGTCCCTGGGCGGCGTGCTGACCGGCGCGGTCGCCGTAGGCATTTTCAAGATAGCCGCGCTGGGGATCGATCCTTTCCAGTCCCTGATGAGCGGACTGAACCAGGTGTTCCCCATTCCGTTCGGGACCCTGTACGTCATCGTCAACGCTGTGCTGCTTTTGTTCAGCCTTGTTTTCAACCGCCACAATATCGGCATCGCCACCTTCATCAATCTCTTTTTGCTGGGCTATGTGACGCAGTTCACCTACGAAACGCTGCAGCGGGTCATCGTCGATCCTTCCATGCCGGTGCGGCTGATCTGCCTGGGCGTGGGGATCGTCATCATCTGCATCGGCTCTTCGCTGTACATGACGGCGGACCTGGGCGTATCCACCTACGATTCCGTGGCCATCACCATGGCGGATAAATGGAAATGGGGCCCGTTCAAGTATATCCGTATCGCCACGGACCTGGTCTGCGTGGCTCTGGGCGCCGGCCTTTTCGTGCTTGGCGGCGGCCGATGGAGCGAGGTGCCCGAAATAGTAGGCATCGGCACGATCATCACCGCCTTTTTCATGGGCCCGCTGATCGAGTTTTTCAACGTGCGCCTGGCCCGGCCGCTGCTTAAAAAGAACTGACCGCGGGCGTGACAGTCTCCCCCTGCCGCTGAGCGGACTGACAGGGCATACGCATGAATAAACAATCAGCGATCGGATTGAAAACACGGTTCGGATGTAGAGATAAAACGGCTACCTGTTCTTTTCGTCACAGAATCCCAAAGTCCGCCGATTTATTCGGCGGATGCCGAAGGCACCCGCAGGGGTGATGAGGGCCCGGAAAACAGGCCAGTGGCCTGTTTTCACCGACGAACGGGCCGGCAGGCCCTGGGTCTTTTTCAGTGCCGAACGGGCCGGCAGGCCCTGGCTGCAAGTCCCTTTCCCAGGCTCACGCATTTATGCGTGAGCCCCAATTTTCCCCTTGCAAAGGCGCCTGAACGGGAGTATAATAGCAACGAAATTTCCGCTTGAGGGAAACAGGGCTTCGTGAAGCCGCTTCAGAGAGCCGCCGGTCGGTGCAAGGCGGCGCGGACTTCCCCAGACCTTTCCATTTCCCGACGGAAGCGGGCGACGAGCCCGCGGGGCGGCGCCCCTTACAGCGCTTAAAGCGGCCCGGGGCGTCCGGGCAAACTGGGTGGCACCGCGAGGCTTCTCGTCCCGGAAACCGGGAACGGAGGCTTATTTTTTTGTCCGTGCTTCCCCCGCCAGACTAAAAAAAGGAGACCGTATCATGCTCGATATCAATCTGCTCCGCACCAACCCGGAAAAGGTCCGGGAGAACATCCGCAAAAAGTTCCAGGATCAGAAGCTCCCCATGGTGGATGAGGTCATCGCCATGGATCAGGAATACCGCGAGGCGCAGCAGCAGGCCGACAGCCTGCGCAACCAGCGCAACGTCCTGTCCAAGCAGATCGGCGGCCTGATGGCCAAGGGCCAGAAGGAAGAGGCTATGAAGATCCGCGAGGAGGTAGGCCGCATTCCCGCCCAATTGGAAGAGCTTGAAAAAAAGGAAGAGGAACTTCAGGCCGAGATCCGCAAGCGCATGCTGGTGATCCCCAACATCATCGACGATTCCGTGCCCATCGGCAGGGACGACAGCGAAAACGTCGAGATCCAGCGCTACGGCGAGCCCAAAGTGCCTGATTTTGAGGTGCCCTATCATGTGGACATCATGGAGCGCCTGAACGGCATCGACCTGGACAGCGCCCGCGAAACCAGCGGCAACGGCTTCTACTACCTGACCGGGGACATCGCCAGGCTGCACTCCGCCTGCCTGTCCTACGCGCGGGACTTCATGATCGACCGGGGCTTCACCTACGTGATCCCGCCCTACATGATCCACGGCAACGTGGTCAACGGCGTGATGAGCTTCGCCGAAATGGAAAACATGATGTATAAGATCGAGGGCGAGGATCTTTACCTGATCGGCACCTCCGAGCACTCCATGATCGGCAAGTTCATCGACAGCATCCTGGACGAGGATACCCTTCCCCGGACGCTTACCAGCTATTCCCCCTGCTTCCGCAAGGAGGTGGGCGCCCACGGCATCGAGGAGCGCGGCGTTTACCGCATCCATCAGTTCGAAAAGCAGGAAATGATCGTCGTCTGCAAGCCGGAGGATTCCCCCATGTGGTTTGACCGGCTGTGGCAGAACACCGTGGATTATTTCCGTTCGCTGGATATCCCTGTCAGGACGCTTGAATGCTGCTCGGGCGACCTGGCGGACCTCAAGGTCAAATCCCTGGACGTCGAAGCCTGGTCTCCCCGCCAGCAGAAATATTTCGAGGTCGGTTCCTGCTCGAACTTAGGCGACGCCCAGGCGCGCCGGCTCAAGATCCGCGTCAAGGGCAAGGACGGCAAGAAATACCTGGCCCATACCCTCAACAACACCTGCGTGGCCCCGCCGCGCATGCTCATCGCCTTCCTGGAAAACAATCTCCAGGCAGACGGCCGCATCCATATTCCCGCCCCGCTGCAGATGTACATGGGCGGCAAGGAATATATCGGATAAATATCCTCAGCCAAAAGGGACTGCGAAATGATCGCAGTCCCTTTATTGGTTACGGGAACAAAAGGGCCGGGAAAACAGATAAGAACTACCGTCCGAAAAAACGTTCAGAATCCCCCGAGCAGCATCCCCAGCGCGGCGCTGACCAGTATCGTCCGGGGGACGTTCCATTTGAATTTGAGCAGCAGCACCATCGCGACCGCGCCGATCAGCACGGCGGGCCATGAGACAAAGCCGAACAGCTTCCCGGCGTAATTGACCTCACTTTGCTGGATGATCACAGCAAAAATCATTCCTATGCAGACCGGACGGATGCCGTACATCGCCTCATCCATCAGCCTGCTTTCCTTGAATTTCGTCAAAAACGCAGCCGCCGCCATGCAGACTGTCAGCGAAGGGATGATCACCCCCATGGACGCAGCCAGCGCGCCCGGGATGCCGGCGGTGCGGATACCCGCGAACGTCGCGCAGTTAAGGCCCAGCGGGCCGGGCGTCATTTCGGCAATGGCCACGATATCGGCCACCTCCCGCGCGGTAAGCCACCCGTGGGAAAGCATTTCCTGGTTGATCAGCGGGATCATGGACATCCCGCCGAAGGAGGTGAACCCGATCATCAGGAAGGACAAAAAGAGCTCAAGATAAATCACGGCGGCTCTTCACCTCCCTGTACAAAAGGCCCACCGCCGCGCCCAGCACGACGATCAGCACGTTGCTGATACCGGTGAACAGGCACAGCGCCAGCGCGCCCAGCGCGATCAGGTAGCAGAACACGTCCTTCATGCCGGCCTTGAACAGCTTGATCAGGGCGCTTAAAATGATGGGCACCACGGCCGCGCGCACACCCATCATGGCCCGCGCCATATAGGGGTTGTTCTGCAATAGGTTATACACGAAGACGACCCCGATCATGATGAGCACGGGCGGGATCACGATGCCCAGAAGCGCAACCAGCGCGCCGATTGCTCCCGCCTCCTGATAGCCGAACAGAACGCTGGCATTGCCGATCATCAGGCCCGGAACGGAGCGGGCGACGGAGGTGAAATCGAGCAGTTCCTCATCCGTGATCCATTTGCGCTTTTCGACAAATTCCTTCTGTATCTGCGCCACGATGCTCCAGCCGCCTCCGAAGGTGAAACAGCCGAATTTCAGGAACGTCCTGAAAATCACCGGAAGCTTTTCTCTCTGTTCTTTGGTCATTCGCTGTCCTCAATGCAGTAGGGTTCGGGGCAGGGTACCTTGACCACCCATTTGCTGACCGCGCCGTCCGCTTCCGGCGACCGGCCGCCGACCATATGCGCCTCCCCGGGGAACAGCGCGCAGAAATACCCTTCCTTCAGGAGCGCTGCCGTTCCGCGGGGGCCGCCGTCCAGCTTGCGTCCGTCCGCTCCGCCGGAAAGCCGCTCCGCCAAGGTGAGTTCCGCCAAGGGGCAGCAGTGGATCACTTCCCCGCCGCTTCGGGCCATCATCAGGTCAATGGTGTGATAGTGCACTTCAAAGCGGCGCGCGGCGTCCTCCTTGACGGGATAGCTCTTTTCGCGCACTTCCACCCCGGCAGCCTCCGGCCTGCTTTCACTGAAAGCGGCGGCTATCCGGGCGGCGTTGGGGATCTGGTTTTCATACAGCGGCAGGCGGGATATCAGATCCAGTATCATCTTTCATGCAGGCGCTGAAAACGCGCCGTCCTCCTTGCGTTTATTGCTCGTTCCCCGTCTCGGGGAGCGCCTTCAGCTCATCCTTTTGCTCAAGCTCCAGCGCGCTGTCCAGATCGGCGTTGAAAATGCGCACCTTTCTGAACGGATAGTTGTACGCTCCTGCCAGGGTGCAGCGGAGGATCACACCGCTCAGGGCCGGCAGCCGTTCCGCTATGTGTTTTACGCACACCGGCGCCGTGCCCCCATCCGGCGCCGCGGCATCGCCCCCTGCAGGGACATGGATCCCTTTTTCATAGGGCAGGGCGATCCTGTTTCCGGGAAAGGCCAGCACAAACGTGTCTCCCAGCTGCAGGTCAAGCCCGTATCCGGCGCTGCGCGCGAGGGAAAAGCTGAGCATGGGCTGGCGCTTCATGTTGAGCCAGGTGAACCACTCGCACAGGATCATGTCCGTGCCGCCGTCGCCTGCCCGCTTGCACAGCACAGCTGCGCCGCGGGGCGGAGCGTTGGAAAACGCCTCGGAAACGGAAATCTCTTTCATGGCTGCTGCGGCGCGCCTGTCCGGCGCGTCAGCGGAGTATCGATTCTCCGCTCCTCCTCACTGACAGTCTTTTTGCCGTACCCCGGGCCAAAGGCCCGGGGTACGGCACGGATATATCAGGTAACGGGGTGATTGCGGTAATAATTGATCAGGCAGCCGTCCGCGATGATCTGTTTTTCGTCGGGCGTCAGGCTGCCGAGACTGACGGGGAAGGGCGTCACCGTTCCGTCCGCCTTGACGGCGTAGGCGGTGAATTCGGGCGTTCCTTCCAGCACGGCCTGGCGGATGCCCTTGATGAACACCCAGTCGCCCAGCGCGAAGACGCTTTCGTCCTTCACCAGCAGCGGCGCCATGCCCCAGTTGATGCAGTTGGAACGGTAGCGCTTGGTGGCGTATTCCCTGGCCAGGTTGGCGGAGGCGCCCAGCACGCGCTGGCAGCTTGCCGCCTGCTCGCGGGCGGAACCGTCGCCGGGCTTCACGGCGAAGATGGTGGAACCGATGTCCGTTTTTTCCGGATCGACCGCAACCACTTTCTTAAGCGCCTCATATACCTTCCTGACTTCCTCGGGCAGGCCCTTGCCGGCGGCACGGCCGCGCTCGATCTGGCGGACCTCCTTGCTGCGGGCTACGTAGCCGGGGTCCTTGCGGCTCAGGGTGAACTCGCTGAGGCGCTCGGGGTTGGAACGGTAGGAAGAGGTCTCGCCGGAGGGGATCAGCTCGTCTGTCGTGGTGACCGGGTCGGTGATATAGGAAACCACCTTGACCAGCAGGTCGTCCGTAAGGGCCGGCTGCTCGGGCCAGTCCTTGATGTTCGGGCCGAATTTGAGTTCATGCTCCGGCTCCGCCTTGCCAAAGCCCCAGTAGACGCGCTTGTCGTAAACGGATTTGTCGAACACGTAAGGATACTTTTTATAATCGATATCCAGATCCGTAGCCGGGGTCAGCCTGCCGCCGTTGATGGCCGTCGCCGCGATGGAACGGGCGTCCATAAGGCCCACCGCGCTCATCTGCCCCTCGCCGGGCTTGCTGCCCTCGCGGTTGGGGAAGTTGCGCGTGGTATGGCGGATGGAGAATTCCCCGTTGGCCGGCGTGTCGCCGGCGCCGAAGCAGGGGCCGCAGAAGCATTCGCGGATGATGGCGCCGGCGGCCGCGATATCGGCCAAAGCGCCGTTCTTCATCAGCTGCAGATAGGCGGGCATGCTGCCTGGATATACGCTCATGGTGAAGGCGCCGTTGCCGGTGCTCTTTCCCCGCAGGATATCGGCCACTGCGCAGATATTGTCGAACGTGCCGCCCGAGCAGCCGGCCACCAGGCCCTGATCCACCCAGACGCCGCCGTCGTGCACTTTGCTCACCAGGTCGATGCTCGCGCCGACGATCTGCCTGTTGGCCTTTTCCTGGCAGGCGTACAGGATATCCTTGGGGTTTTCCAGCAGCTCCCGGATGGTGATGACGTTGCTGGGGTGCATCGGAAGGGCGATAGAGGGCTCCACCGCGGAAAGATCCACATACACGCAGCCGTCGTAATAGGCGGCGTCCGCCGGAGCGAGGGGAGCATAGGCCTCAGGCCGGCCGTGGATGGTCAGGTATTCCTCGGTGACCTGATCCGTCTCCCACACGGACGACCAGCAGGTGGTCTCCGTCGTCATGACGTCGATGCCGTTGCGGTATTCCATCGGCAGTCCGGCGACGCCGGGGCCGACAAATTCCATGACCTTGTTTTTGACGTAGCCGTTTGCATACACCGCGCCGATGATCTGCAGCGCCACGTCCTGCGGGCCGACGCCGGGCCGGGGTTCGCCTTCCAGGTAGATCAGCACCACGCCCGGGCGCGCCACGTCATAGGTGCGGCCCACCAGCTGCTTGGCCAGCTCGCCGCCGCCCTCGCCCACGCTCAGGGTGCCGATGGCGCCGTAACGGGTGTGGGAGTCGGAGCCCAGTATCATCCTGCCGCAGCCGGCCATCATTTCCCGGTTGAAGGAATGGATGACCGCCATGTTGGTCGGCACGTAGATGCCGCCGTACTTATGCGCGGCGCTCAGGGCGAACATATGGTCGTCCTCGTTGATGGTGCCGCCCACAGCGCACAGGCTGTTATGGCAGTTGGTCAGCACGTAGGGCATGGGAAATTCCTTCATGCCGGAGGCGCGGGCCGTCTGGATGATGCCGACGTAGGTGATATCGTGGCTGGTCAGACTGTCAAAGCGCATCTGCAGGTGATCCATATCCCCGCTTTTGTTGTGCTTTTTCAGGATGCCGTAGGCGATGGTGCCCTTTTCCGCCTCTTCCTGTGTCACGGGATGCCCTGCCAGCCGGGCGGCTTCCTGCGCGCTGTCCGCCAGTTTGCGGCCGTTCACCAGGTAAACGCCATGGTCGTATAGTTTCAGCATGGAAATCCTCCGATAGTGAAGCGTCGTTGTGAAAAAGCGCCCCGGGATGCCCGCGGGTTCTTGCCGGACATCTCCGGGGTGCAGCCGTCAATACTCTTTCTGATCAGGCCTTTTTGCCCCGCGCTTTTTTGATAAGCGGCATATAGAGCGGGCTTAAGAGCATCAGGATGCAGGCGATCATGACCACCGCGGCGATCGGGGTGCCGAACAGGGTGGAGCCGATCTTGGCCATGATGTCCCCAAAGCCCATGGGAGAGGTGACGATGTGCGCCTTCTGGAAGGCCTGGGAGAAATATTTCTCGCACATGCCGCCCAGCACCAGGCCCAGCACGATGGCCGCGCTGTTCAGGTGCATATACTTGACTACGATACCGAAGATACCGGCGATGACCATGACGGTGACACCGACAAAGTTGCCCTCGGAGAAGGAGCCGATGGTGGCCAGCAGCAGGATGATGGGGCCCAGGTAGTAATAGGGGACCGCCAGGATCTGCGCGAACACCTTGGCGATGCCGATGGCGACGATGACCATCACGATGTTGGTGATGATCATGGTGATGAAGGTGGCGCTCAGGAATTCAGGCTGGACGTTCAGCAGACGGGGGCCCATCTGCACGCCCTTGAGGGCCAGCGCGGAGGCCATAACGGCGGCCGCGTTGCCGCCCGGGATGCCCAGGCACAGAAGCGGCACCATGGCGCCGCCGGTGGCGGCGTTGTTCGCGGCCTCGGAGGCGGCGATGCCGTCGATGATGCCGGTACCGAACTTTTCAGGATACTTGGAGAGCTTGTTTTCCATCGTGTAGCACATGAACGAGGCGATGGTTGCGCCCGCGCCGGGCAGGATGCCGACCACCGTGCCCACGACGGAGCAGCGCAGCAGCGTCCACTTGATGCTCAGCAATTCCTTCAGGCTGGGCATCTTGGTGTTGACCTTGCCTTTGGTGCCGCCCACGCCGTCATCGGCGGAGAGGCGCTTTTTGGCGCCGGTCTGCTTGAGCACCTCGGTCACGGCGAACAGACCGATCAGCACGGGGATCATTTCCATGCCGGAAAGCAGGCTGGTCTGGCCGAAGGTCAGACGGGCCACGCCCGCCATGGGATCCTGGCCTATGCAGGCCAGCAGCAGGCCCAGCAGACCGCTGATGATGGTGGTCAGCATATGCTTGGTATCCAGCACCACCAGGATGGACAGGCCCAGGAAGGTGATGGCGAACATATCGCCGTTGCTGAAGGCCAGCGCCGCCTTGCTCAGAGGCGTGGACAGCAGGAACATGACCAGCGCGGAGAACAGGCCGCCGATGGCGGAGGCCAGCAGCGCCACGCCCAGGGCCTTGCCGGCTTCGCCGCGCTGGGCCATGGGATAGCCGTCAAAGGTCGTTGGCGCGGAAGACGGAACGCCGGGGATCTTGAACAGGATGGCCGTGATGGAACCGCCGGTGATGGACGAGCAGTAAATGGCCGTCAGGAACACGATGGCGGGCACCGGGCCCATGGTATAGGTAAAGGTCAGGCCCAGGGCCACGGCCATGGTGGCCGAAACGCCGGGCAGGGCGCCGAAGATGGTGCCCAATACGATGGCCACGATGACCATCAGGAACATGGTGCCTCCGCCCCAGACCGCGCTAAGGCCGGAAACAAACATTTCACCCAAACTCATTGTTTCTTCCCCTCCTTAGAACAGATTTTCCAGGAACAGCGAGAACGAACGGAGGAACGGCACCGTGCCGCGGGGCAGGTTTACGCTCAGCAGTCCGCTGAACACGACGTGAAGCACGATGCCCAGCACCACGGCCACGATCGCCAGCAACCACCATTTTTTGGCGCCCAGCAGCATGCCGTAGCTGAACATCACCAGCGCGGCGGTGACCACGAAGCCCAGCGGCTCCAGGATCAGGGACGCTGCGACCAGGATCACCATGCCGATGAACATCCTGGACTTGAGGAACGCCACGGTATTTTTCCCGAACGCGGCGAAGGAGAATTCCGGGTTGCCCTTGTTTTTCCTGATGATCTTCCAGATGTTCAGCGCGATGCAGATAAGCAGCAGGATGATGACGATTTTGGGCCACGCGTCGGGCGACATCACGTTGGGGTTTTTCAGGTAGCTCTTGGGAACCTTGGCCTCGAGAACGTGCGTGAAGTAGGTGACCCCCAGAAACACGAACAGGAGGCAGTTACAGATCAACTCAAACAAAGGATGTCAACTCCTCTTCATTTGATCTTTGTTATTCCTTTCGGCCGGACGGGGCCTATTGACCGGGCCGCCCTTCAGCCGACAGCCGGGGAAGAGAAAATCCTCTTCCCCGGCCTTTGAATAACCTGTGAGGGGGATTACTTCAGGTCGTCGTAATCCTTTTCCAGGGTCTCCTGTTCGAACATGTAGTCGCGCAGGTCCTTGTACTCGCTCTGGACGAAGGCCTGCAGCTCTTCGCCGGGAGCGGGCACGGTGCGCTGATCGTAAGCGGCGTTGCGCAGGAACTCGACCCAGGTGGGATCGGAGCGGCAGGCTTCGATAGCGGCCACGAGGGTGTCAATGGCGCCCTGCGGGGTGCCCTTCTTGGCGAAGATCGCGCGCCAGGGGCCGGCATAGCTGTCGATGCCCAGTTCGCCGGTGCACTCGCAGTCGGGATAGATGTCCAGGCGGTGCTCGCAGAACATCAGCAGCGGAACGATGTCGCCGGACTCGATCAGGCCGCTCATGTCGTCATAGCCGCCTACGGACAGGTCGACGTGGCCGCCGGCCATGTCGCTGTTGGCAGCGGAGCCGGAGTCGTAGGTGACGGGGTTCAGGGCCAGGCCATCGGTGGCGATTTCGAAGCACATGCCGTCGACGCCGGTGGCGGTCAGCATAGCCACGGACACTTCATAGGGATGGGCGGCGGCATATTCCTTCAGGTCGTTGAAGGTCTTGATGCCGTACTTTTCCATCTGGATGCGGGAGCCGGCCAGCATGTTGATGGAGTGCACCAGGATGTCTTCGCACTCGAACTCATCCTTGAAGTTGAAGTCCATATTGTCCAGCATGTCCTGGATGAAGAGGGACTGGGTGCCCAGCAGGAAGGTGTAGCCGTCGGCGGGCTCCTTGTAGGCAAAGGTCGCGCCGGTCACGCCGCTGCCGCCGGTCTCGTTGCGGACGTCAACGCCCACGCCGAGGTAAGCGGAAAGCAACTGGGCCATCGGACGGATGGTGCCGTCAGCGCCGCCGCCCAGACCCCAGGGGCAGACGATGGTGATGGGACGCTCGAACTTCCACTCATCGGCGGAAGCGACGGCGCAGACGCTCAGCGCCATCATCAGAGCCAGAACCAGAGCAGTGATCTTTTTCATGGAAACTCCTCCTGAAAAAATATTTATTTAAGCGGCCGCTCCTTGCCCTGGCCGCCTAAAATCGGGAAATAACGGGGCCGGACCGTTATTCGGGGTCCGGATCCTTGACCTGGCGGACGACGTCCATGATCGTGCCGTCGCGGGCCTCGATGATGCCTACGATACGGTCGCCGAACTGAACCGGCTCAGGCTCGCCTACGATGCTGTAGGCGATATCGCGCAGCTCCTCGATGGTCTTGAGCGGCACGCAGTCGGCCTTCTGCAAAGCCTCCAGCAGATCGTGGCGGTTGGGGTTGACGGCGACGCCGTAGTCGGTCACGACGATATCGACGGATTCGCCGGGGGTGGTGACCGTGGTCACCTCGGAGCAGATGGCCGGGATGCGGCCCTGCAGCAGGGGGCAAATGACGATGGTGCACTTGGCGCCCTGCGCGGTATCGGGATGGCCGCCCTGCGCGCCGGTGATCACGCCGTCAGAGCCGACCACCACGTTGCAGTTGAAGTGAACGTCCACCTCCAGCGAGGCCAGGATCACGTAGTCCAGCCTGTTCACGAACGCTCCCTTGTTGAAGGGGTTGGCGTAAGCGCCGGCGGTGATGCGGTGATGGGCAGGGTTGATGACGTTGGAAACGGTATCCAGGTCGAACGCCTGGGTGTCCAACAGCACCCGCACCATGCCCATATCCAGCAGGTCGCACATGGGCTTGGTCAGGCCGCCCACGCCGAAGCCCATCTTGATGCCCCGCTCCTTCATGATGCGGGTCAGAGAGATGGTGGAGGCGATGGAAGCGCCGCCTACGCCGGTCTGGTAGGAAAAGCCGTCCTTGAAATAGGGGGTGTTGACGACGACCTGCGTGCAGTATTCCGCCATCATCAGCTTGCGCTGGTCGGTGGTGGGCTTGGCCGCGCCGGTGGCGATCTTTTCGGGAATGCCGATGGCGTCCACCACGCAGACGTAATCGACCTTGGTCATCGAGATATGGGCGGGGAAGTTCGGGAAGGGCACCAGGCAGTCCGTGATGGCCACCACATATTCGGCGCAGTCGCCGTCCACGTGGGAATAGCTCAGCACGCCGCAGTTGGTCTTGCCGCCGATGCCGCGCAGGTTGCCGTAATCATCGGACGTGGGGGCGCCGATAAAGGCGATGTCCACCTTGGTTTCCCCTGTCACCAGCGAACGGACACGCCCGCCGTGGGAGCGCATGATGGCCAGGCCCTTGAGCTTGCCCTCGGAGATGGCCCGGCCGATCTTGCCGCGGACGCCCGAGGCCTCGATGCGGGTGATGGTGCCGTCCTCGATCATGGGCACCAGGTCGTCGTGGGCCTTGCCCAGGGAGGTGGCGGCCAGGGTGATGTTCTTGAGGCCCATCTTCTGGATCTCCTTCATCACCATGCAGACGATCAGGTCGCCCTCGCGGAAATGATGGTGGAAGCTGACGGTCATGCCGCTGTGCGCGTGGCACTTGACCAGGGCTTCGTGAATGTCCTTGACCAGCTTTGAGTGCTCATTGTCCATCACCGGGCGGATGAGGGGGCCCTGGCGGCGGAAGGGCACGCCGTTTTTATAGTTGTTGCCCTGGAAGGGCTCTTTGCCTGTCGCTTTGAGGATCTCTTCCGGGATCTCCCGGCCGACTGCGTTTTTCATATCACAAATCCCCCTTGTACACGCCGGAGGCTCTCGCCAGCGCCAGCGTCCGTTTCGCGCCGTCGTAGAAGGCGATGTCTATCATCTTGCCGTCCACGGTGAACACGCCGATGCCCTGAGCTTTTTTGGTGTCGATCTCGCGGACCACCTTCTCGGCGAAGATGATGTCCTTGGGCTTGGGGGTGAATATCTCGTGCACAATGGGGATCTGCCGGGGATTGATGATGGACTTTCCGTCAAAGCCCATCATATGGATGGTTTCCACGTCCCTGCGGAAGCCCTCCATGTCGTTCAGGTTGGTATACACGGTATCAAAGCACTGGACGCCGGCGGCGCGGGCCGCAATGATCATGTGCTGGCGGGCGCCCATCAGTTCAACGCCGGTGCCGGAGATCGTGGTCTGCAAATCCTTGGTATAGTCCCCGCCGGACAGCGCGATGCCGAACAGCCTGGGCGAAGCCTTGCAGATGTCAAAGGCGTTCATCACGCCGCGGGCGGATTCCAGCGCGGCCATGATCAGCGTGCGGCCTTTTTCCACATGGAATTCCTCTTCGGCGGCTTCCACCGCTTCCTCGACGCGGCGGACATCCTCGGGCGTCTCGGTCTTGGGGATGCGGATGGCGTCGCAGCCGCCGGCCACCGAGCAGCGGATATCCTCCCGCCACAGGTCGGTATCCAGGCCGTTGATGCGCACCACGCGCTCCACGCCCCTGTAATCGATTTCCCTCAGCGCGTGGAACAGGGAATAGCGGGCCGCGTCCTTTTCCTTTTCGGCCACGGCGTCCTCCAGGTCCAGCATGATGGAATCGGGCTTATAAACATAAGGGTCCTTGATCAGGCTGGGCTTCTGGCAGTTCAGGAACATCATGCTCCGGCGGAGTCTTTTCAGGTTGGGGTTCATACGATCACACCTCCCCAGGGCAGGCCGTCCCTGACATCGGCGCTGCGGTACACCGCGCATTCCACCCGGGCTTTGATCGTGCAGTCCAGCGCGCCCTTGTCAACCACAGTGACTTTGGCGCTCGTCACGTCCAGCCGCTTCAGCGTTTCGCCGATCACCTTCCTGATCTGCTTGCCGTACTGACGGATCACCGCGCTGTCCAGATCCAGCGTGATTTCGCCTTCACCCGGCTCCACGGTGACCATGCAGTCGCTGGATTCCAGCGTTCCCGCCACCGCGGCCTTTTTGATTTCCATGTGCAGCCACTTCCCTTCGTGTTTTCTGGTGCATTTTTGTCCGCCGAAAACATTGTATCACGTTTTTCCGGTTTGGTAAAGCAAAAAAAACAAAGAACCAGCAATTTAGGAATCAATGAACCGTCCGAAACCCGTTAATGTCTGTGAATGCCGTGAGAAAAGGATCACCTGTTGCTGAAATCATCATACACACGCCGGACATATTTTTCAAATAGCTATTGGTTATCGGAATCCATACCTGAGGTTATCGTTTTCCGGCCTCCTCCCATACGGATGTGAGGGCGTTCGATGTCCGTATCAGGCGATTATTTCCCTGAAAACCGGGTGCTGCAGGCCGAAATGGCCCCGGAAGGGCTGCATAAACCATTGTCCGGCATTCAGCAGCGATCACTCCGGGTTATAGGTCATAAGCCCGCGTCCGCAGCCCGGATGCCCGGGATTATTTTACGAGCGATTGTTCCAATCGGCGGAAAAATGATGTATAATCATTGCCGTGAGAAATACCGCCGTACGATACGGCGCCGCTTCGGGGAGGTTTCCTTAATGTGGCTTCGGGAATTCGAATACATACTGGCCATCGCCGAAGAGCGCAGCATGAACCGGGCGGCGCAGCGCCTGTTCATCACCCAGCCCGCCCTGAGCAAGATGCTCGCTTCGCTGGAAGCGTCCCTGAACACCCAGCTTTTTGAAAGGGCCGGGCGGGCCATGGTGCCCACGGAGGCCGGAAGGCAGTATATCCAGTACGCGCGGGAGCTCATCCGCCTGAATCAGGAGATGGAGTCAAGCCTCACCCGCCGCTCGCAGGAAAACCGCCTGACCGTCGGGCTGTCGATGCTCAGGGTGGATATGTTCACCCGCAGCGTCCTGCCCGGGCTGGTCGGGCTGTTCCCGGACGCCTCGGTGCGGCTTCACACCTTCCGGCAGACTCATTTCCTTCAGGCCCTGATCGACCGGGAGATCCCCATCGCCTTCGGCGTGGTGACCGCGGACCTCATGCAGCACCTGAGCTATGCCAGGGTGGGAACGGAGGAAATGGTGCTGGTCGTCCCCTCCGGTCATCCGCTGATCAAAAAGGCCCTGCAAAAGGCCGGCTTCACTTATCCCTTCGTGCCGCCCGAAAAGCTTCAGGACGAACGCTTCATCCTGTCCGATCAGGCTAACTTCAGCGGACGGTTTGCCGATTCCTATTTTCACGAAAACCACATCATGCCCGCCGCGGTCCTTCGCACGGAATATTCAAGCCAGGTGCCCGGCGCCATCGCCGCGGGGCTGGGCATCGGCATCCTTCCCTCCCTGCCGGTCCGCCACGCCGATCCGGACGGGAAATACCGCTACCTTTCCATCGCTCCCTCCGGCCGCTCCATGACCATCGGCGTGCTCTACCGCAAGGACCATGTCCTGTCTCCCCTGGAAGAAGCGGTGATCCGGCTTTTGCGCGAGGTCTATTCCCAGCCCGACAGCGCCCGGAACCCGGACGGGGAACCGTCCGGAACGGACGCGCCCGCCGATTGAACATTGCCATTGGAGGTTCTGGACATGGAACAGACGGCTGACCTTGCCATGATGCTGGCCGCCCGGGAAAAGCGTGCGCTTCGCCAGACGCAGATGCTCTCCCGGCATCATCTGCCGCTGGTCTCTTTTTCCATGAATATCGCCGGCCCCGTCAAAAACAGCCCGCTCATCCGGAGGGGCTTCGCCCTGGGCAGGCGCCGTCTGCTGGAACAGATCAGGCTTTCAGGCGGCGATATCGCCGAAGAGGAGGAAACCGACGCGCCCACCGGCTGCGAGGGGCTTTACGCCGTCCGGATGGACGCACAGGCGCTCAAAAGGCTCACCTGCCGGCTGGAAGAAGCGCTGCCTCTGGGCCGGCTGTACGATATGGACGTAATCTCTGCGGACGGCGTCAAGCTGGAGAGGCCTTTCCCCCGCCGCTGCCTGATCTGCGGAAAACCTGCCCGGGACTGCGCCAGAAGCCGCGCTCATTCCGTGGAGGAGCTGCAGCGCGTCACCCGGGCCATGCTGCAGAACGCCCTGAACGAGCACGACGCCCAAACGGCCTCCGCCCTGGCCGCCCGCGCCCTTTTGTATGAGGTGGCCGTTTCCCCAAAGCCCGGCCTGGTGGACCGTTTCGGCCCCGGCAGCCACCGGGACATGGACTTTTACACCTTCCAATCCAGCGTTTCCGCCCTGTGGCCCTACTTTTCCCAATGCGTCCTGACCGGGCGGCAGACCGCCTCTCTTCCCGCTCCCCAAACCCTGGCCGCCCTGCGCGTGCACGGCTTACTGGCCGAGGGGGATATGCTGCGCGCCACCGGAAACGTCAACACCCACAAGGGCGCCGTCTATTCGATGGGGCTGCTCTGCGGCGCGCTGGGCCGGCTCAAAAGGGAGGACTGGACCAAACCGGACAGGATCCTCCGGGAGATCAGCCTGATGGCCACGGGCACCGTGGAACAAGAGCTGGCCCGGCTTCCCCGGACGGAGCGCATGACCGCCGGCCAGCGCATCTATGCCGATTATGGCATTGCCGGCGTAAGGGGAGAGGCGGAAAAGGGCTTTCCGACCGTGCTGGACCGCGGTCTGCCCGCGCTGGAAAAATGCCTGCGGGAAGGAAGGACTGTAGACGAGGCCGGCTGCGCCGCGCTGCTTGAACTGATCGCGTCCACCCCGGATACCAACATGATCGCCCGGGGCGGCATGAAAAAAAGCCGCGAGGCTGCCGCGCGCGCGGAGGAAACGCTCCGCCTGGATCCCTGCCCCGGCCGGGATGCGCTTGAGGACCTGGACGCCTCCTTCACCGCTGACCGCCTTTCCCCCGGCGGCAGCGCCGATCTGCTGGCGCTGTGCTTCATGCTGCATTTTCTCAGAAAGGAGCCGACAGACTGATGGACGGATGGATCACCGCCGTTTCCCCGGATGACCGGCAGAGCCTCGCCCAGGTGGACAGGCTGCTTGAGCTGGAAGGCATCCGCAGGGACGCGAACCTCGACTATATCTGCGCCATGCGCGACGAAGAGGGGCAGGTCGTCGCCACCGGCAGCGCCTTCGGGCCGACGCTCAGGTGCTTTGCCGTCCGCCATGATCACCAGGGCGAGGGCCTGCTCAACCAGATCATCGCCCATCTGATCGAAGAAAGGGCATCCCGCGGACTGACGCACCTGTTCGTCTATACCAAGCCGGACGCCGCCCGCTTTTTCGGCGACCTGGGCTTTCACGAGATCGCCCGGGTGGAAGGAAGCCTCGTGTTCATGGAAAACCGCCGGCACGGCTTTCCGGACTATCTGGCCGCCCTCGCTCCTCATAAAAAAAGCGGCCTGAGCGCCGCCATCGTCATGAATGCCAATCCCTTCACCCTGGGCCACCGCTATCTGGTGGAACAGGCCGCTTCCGCCTGTGACCACGTGCATCTGTTTGTCGTAAGCGAAGACCTGAGTCTGGTTCCCTTCAGGGTCCGCCGGATGCTGGTGAAGGAAGGGACCGCGGACCTTTCAAACGTCTGTCTCCACGACTGCGGGCCGTATATCATTTCCTCCGCGACCTTCCCCAGCTATTTTCTCAAGGACGAGGAAGCCGTCATCACCGGCCAGGCAAGGCTGGACCTGGCTGTGTTCGCGCGCATCGCGCAGGCGCTCAATATCACCGTCCGCTACGTGGGGCAGGAGCCTGAAAGCCTGGTCACCGGCATTTACAACCGCATCATGGCCGAATCATTGCCCGCCCTGGGCATCGCGTGCCGCGTAGTGCCGCGCCTTACGGCAGACGGCCGTCCCATCAGCGCCGGCACAGTCCGCGAAGCCATCAAAAACGGCGACGCCGATGCTCTGAAAGCGCTCGTGCCGCCCTCCACCTATCGTTATTTCACCAGCCCTGAGGCGGCTCCGGTCCTCGAAAGGATCCGTTCCGCCGCGGAGGTCAGGCATTACTGAGCCTTTGGCTTTGGGCCTGACCCGCCTTCAGGGATCCTATTATGAGAGAAAAAGGGGACTGCAGCCGTAAACCGCAGTCCCCTTTTTGTGAAGGACAATCGATATTCAGCCTTGGCGGCCGTCCCGGCCGCGCGAGCTTTTTTTATGCCTTTTTGCTGAAGCTGATCTTGCTTTCCTCGCCCCTGACAAGCCTTCCGATATTGGCGCGGTGGCGGTAAATGCCCAACGCGGCAACGGCCAGCGCCCAAAGACCGTAGGGAAAAAAGGGCTTTATGATCAGCAGGATGATCGCGAAGGCGACCAGCATGGTCATGCTTCCCAGGGATACATACCGGGTCAGCGCGATCACTGCCAGGCACAGGACGATAGCGATCAGCCCCGGAACAGGGAAATTGAGCACCAGCACCGCCGAAGAGCAGGAGATGCCCTTGCCGCCCCTGAACTGGAAGAACACCGGCCAGTTGTGGCCGATGATCACCGCCAGGCCAGCCGCCATGCCGCCGTATTCCCCCAGCAGCCATTTGCCTAAAACTACCGCCAGCACGGCCTTGAGGACGTCCGACACGAAGGTCAGCAGCCCCGTTTTCACGCCCACCACACGCAGGGCGTTGGTGGCGCCGGAGTTTTTGCTGCCCTCCTGCCTCAGGTCATGCCCCTTGCGCCTGCCGTACAGGACGCCGAAGGAGATGCTGCCCAGCAGATACGCCGCGGCAATACAGATGACCCATTTCCACCACATCAGCGGTCGCCCTCCTTTTTCTTTTCCCTGAGGATAAACCTGATCGGTGTACCGTCAAAGCCGAAGGCCTTGCGCAATTGGTTTTCCAGGTAGCGCTGGTAGGAAAAGTGCATCAGTTCCTCGTGGTTTACAAACAGGATGAAGGTGGGAGGCAGCACGGCCTGCTGGGTGGCGTAGTAGATCTTGAGCCTGCGCCCGCCCATGACCGGCGGCTGAAGGGATATCAGCGCGTCGCCCACCACGTCGTTGAGCGCCCCCGTGGTCACCCGGCGGGAGGCCTGTCCGTAGGCGTCCCGGACGGCGGCCAGAATGTTCGTCACCCTTTGCCCGGTCAGGGCCGAGGTGAAAACCACCGTCGCGTAGTCCATGAACTTGAGGTCCGAAAGCACCTCTTTGCGTTTGTGCTCCAGGGTGTTCGTATCCTTTTCCACGGTATCCCACTTGTTCATGACCACCACGGCCGCCTTGCCGGCCTCGCTGATGAGCCCGGCGATCCGGGCGTCCTGCTCGGTCACGCCATCGGCCGCGTCCAGCACCAGCACCGCCACCTCGCAGCGGCGGATGGCGTCGATGGACCGAAGCACCGAATACCGCTCCAGGGATGCGTCCTCTATCGCGCTTTTTCTCCGGATGCCGGCGGTATCTATAATGTTGAAAGCAGTTCCGTCGGCGTCGGTAAAGGCGGTATCAATGGCGTCCCGCGTGGTGCCGGGGATATCGCTGACCATCGTCCTTTCCTGCCCCAGCAGCCGGTTCACCAGCGAGCTTTTGCCCACGTTGGGCCTGCCCACCACGGCCAGCTGGATGGTGTGCTCGTCCCCTTCCTCCGGGGCCGTATCGGCCTGGGGCGGAAACTTTGAGACAATGGCGTCCAGCAGGTCGCCCAGCCCCAGCATGTTCGCCGCGGAGATCGGGATCGGGTCGCCCAGCCCCAGCTCGTAAAAATCGTAGATCTCATCGTTCATGCCGATATGATCCACCTTGTTGACCACCAGCAGCACGGGCTTGCGCGATTTGCGCAGCATGGTGGCTATTTCCCGGTCGTCCGGCGTAAGCCCGGTGCGGGCGTCCACGAAAAAGCAGATCACCTGGGCCAGATCGATGGCTATCTCAGCCTGGCGGCGCATCTGGTAAAGCAGCACGTCTTCGCTCTTTGGGTCGATGCCGCCGGTATCCACCATGGTAAAGGTGTGCCCCAGCCATTCGCCGTCGGCATAAATGCGGTCCCGCGTGACGCCCGGGATATCCTCCACGATGGCGATCCGCTGGCCCGCTATGCGGTTGAAAAAAGTGGATTTCCCCACATTGGGCCGTCCGACGATGGCCACCAGCGGGCGTACTCTGGACATGATTCCTCCTTAAGAAAAGGGACGCTGCGGCAAAAACTGTCAATACTGCTCGTATTCCTCATCCCTGCTCTTGGCGCCCACATAAAAGGCGTCCGGCACGGACTTGTAGGTGTCGGTGGAAAGCTTCTGCTCGCTGACGACCTCGCTGTTTTCGAGCCTTTGCAGGTAGGTGGAAATGATGTAGCCGTCCCGCGCGGTCTGATACTGGTACATTTCGTCGTCGTAGGTCACGTACAGGCCTTCCGTATCCGTTTTGATCACCGGCTCGTCGGGCATCAGCACGTCCAGCGTTTCGCTGCGCAGGGCGTAGTTGACGTGCTCGCCCAAAGACGGGCCGTAGATGCGCACCACGCACTGATATCGCTTGGTCGTCTTGGGCTGGTAGGTCATGTGGGCCGTGATATACAGCACGCCGTTGGTATTATTGCGGAATTTAAGGTCCAGCCGGTTCCCGGAAACCGTGGCGTCCTGCCCCAGCTCCGTATAGCTGACCTTCATGGAATGCGGGTTGCGCTCGACCACCTCAAGCCCTGAAAGCAGGGCGGCCAGGTAGACCGTGGTGCTCGCCTGGCAGACGCCGCCGCCTACGCCGGGCACCTCCGCGCCGTACACGTATTCGATGGCCTCCACGAAGCCACGGCTTTCCGTGCGCTCGCCGACCACCTTGTTAAAGCTGAAAGTCTCCCCCGGGCGGAGCATACAGCCGTTGATGTAGTTCATAGACTGGGCGATATTGCTGTTGCGTCCCTCAGGGCTGGTGGTGGCGATTTTAGTCACGCCCTCGCCCCTTAAAGTCACCGTGGAGCGAATGGCAGAAGCGGTCACGCTGGCAGGGATCAGCTCGGGCTGGATCTCAAAATCCCCTCCTTCGCCGCGGGCGGCCATGGCCAGCACCTGGCGCTTGAGCACGGCGGGGTCCAGATGAGTGCCCGGGATGTCCTCCACGATGGTGAACGGATCCTCCGCGTCCGGGTCGAACCCGGCCAGGTAGGCGTTCACCGCGGGCTTTTCAAAATAGGCGGCGATCTGTCCCACCGCGCTGTCCAGGTATTCGTCGGTCATGTCGCTCTGGGAGGTAAAGAAGGCCTGCTCCGTCTCATTGGCCGTCTGCAGGTCCTGCAGGCGCTCAGCCATGGTGCCGGAGTGTCCGAAATCGAATGCTTCCTTCAGCACCCGCTGCACCTCGTTCAGGTCCGTGGTGATGCCCAGCAGGGCCTGGTTCAGGGTGATAAAGGTGTGCCCTTCATAGTTCAGGTTGAGCGACCAGCTGTTCTGCCGCTGCTGAACGGCTGCCATCACCAGCGCCTGGCCCTCCTGGCGGGTTTTCCCGCCCAGGGCGATGCCGTCCACCGACACGTTGGGCAGGTACACGTCCTCATAGGGAAGCAGCTCCCTGTATTTTACCCGCTGCTGCTGGCGGTACAGCAAATACCCGCCGGCGGCCAGCGCGCACACGATCAAAAGGATTAACACCAGGCGGCGCTTCTGCCCCCGGTTCAGATAGACCTTCTGCGTGGGCCTGCGCCTGACAGGCGACTGCCCCCGCTGATTTCCCTGCCAGCCCCCGGTTTCTGTGTAATATACGGGCGCGGCAGGCCGGAACGCCCGCTGTTCAGGGGCGCTCTGTGCCTGGTAGCGGCCGTACGGCCCGGGAAACTGTCTGTTCTGCATAGCTATGTATCATGCTCCTTCTGGCCCGTTCTCCCCCTCGGCAGTCTGCGCCGCGGGAACGGCTTCCTGCGCCGGGGCCTCCACTTTGGGCTGAATGGCCCTGAGGAATTCCTCCCGGTTCAGGGTTTCCTTTTCGATAAGGGCTTCCGCCAGGGTTTCCAGTTCTCCGCGGTGCTCCTCAAGCACGCGGGTGGCGGTCTGGTAACAGTTTTTAAGGATCCGGCCCACCTCGGCGTCGATGCGGGCGGCGGTCTCCTCGCTGTAGGCGCGGGTCTGGCCGAATTCCATGCCGACGAACACCTGCTCGTCCGACCCCAGGTAGATCGTGCCCAGCTCCTCGCTCATGCCGTACTTGGTCACCATGCTGTTGACCACCTGCGTGGCCCGCTGCAGATCGGAGGTGGCGCCGTTGCTGTTGTCGCCCAACACCAGCTTTTCCGCCGCGTGCCCGCCCAGGGCCATGGAAACGTTCTGCAAAAGCTGCTTGCGGGTGGAAAAGTCTCCCTCTTCGGTGGGCAGCACCAGGGTATAGCCGCCCGCGCCGTTGCCGCGCGGGACGATGGTCACCAATTGCACCTCATCGCAAAGAGGCATATAGTGTGCCACCAGCGCGTGGCCGGACTCGTGGTAGGCCACCATCCGCTTTTCCTGCTCCAGCACCTTGTGGCTGCGCTTTTCGGGGCCCATCTGCACGCGCTCCACCGCCTGGGACAGCATCTCCTGCGTGATCACCGGCGAGCGCGCCCTGGCAGCCAGGATGGCGGCCTCGTTCATGATGTTTTCCAGTTCGGCGCCGGTCGCGAACGGGGTGCGCTTGGCCAGGTAGGAAAAGTCCACGTCGTCGGCAAAGGGCTTGCCCTTGGCGTGCACTTTGATGATATCCTCGCGCCCGCGGACATCCGGGTAGTTGACCGTGATCTGCCGGTCAAACCGGCCGGGCCTCAGCAGGGCAGGATCGAGGATGTCCCTCCGGTTGGTGGCGGCCATCACGATGACGCCCTGGTTGTTGGTGAAGCCGTCCATTTCCACCAGCAGCTGGTTCAGGGTCTGCTCGCGCTCGTCGTGCCCGCCGCCCAGGCCGGCGCCGCGGTGGCGGCCGACGGCGTCGATCTCATCGATAAAGACGATGGAGGGGGCGCCGCGCTTGGCCTGCTCAAACAGGTCGCGCACGCGGGAGGCGCCGACGCCTACGAAAAGCTCCACAAAGTCGGAGCCGCTGATCGAATAAAACGGCACGCCGGCCTCGCCGGCCACGGCGCGGGCCAAAAGGGTCTTTCCGGTGCCGGGAGGGCCTACCAGCAGCACGCCCTTGGGCACGCGGGCGCCCAGGTCGATGTACGTCTTGGGGCTTTTAAGGAAATCCACGATCTCCTGAAGCTCTTCCTTTTCCTCCTCCGCGCCGGCTACGTCGGCGAAGGTCGTCTTGTTCTTGGCAGGATCCACAAGGTTGGCGTGGGAGCGGCTGAAGTTGTTGATGCGCCCGCCCCCGCCTGTCTGCATGCGGAAAAGATAATAGGAAAAGCCGAAAAGCATCGCCAGCAGCAGGATCTCGGGCAGTATCTGCAGTATCCACGGGGTGGACACCGGCGCCAGATATTCCACCTTGAAGGGAAAATCCGCCACCGAGATCGCGTCGAAATTGCCGCTGCCGCCCTTTGAACGGTACACCATGGTGCGGACGGTGGAGATGAAGTCGCTGCCGATGGTCGTTTCAAAGTCGTATTTGGAGGGATAATCCGCCAGGGCCACGCCGCTTTTTTCAAGCCGGCCCACCAGCGTCGTGCCCCTGATGGAGACCGTGTCGATCCCCTCGCCGGTCTGATCCCCCTGGTCCAGATCCTTCTGCACCAGGGCCAGCAGCTCGGAATATTCTATCCGCCTGCCGTTGGTCCCGCTGCCGGAGGCCAGGACGCCTACCAGGATGATGACCGCCAGTATGATCACATAGATCAGCAGGGATCTGGATTGTTTCTTCAATTGCGCATCTCCTTTGAACACACAAAAAAGTTCAGAAAAAACCAAGGTGGATTATATCATAACCCGCCCCGGTTTTTCAACGGATAGACTTGACAGCTTTGTAAAAAGTTTCTCACACTTTTTTGTACAATGCTTACAGAACCATGAACAAGAGCCTCCGGAACGCCGGAAGCTCTGATATTCGGGACGGCCTGGTTTCGGAAAACCGCGTCAGCCCCTCTTAAGCAGCTCGCTGAGCCGTCCTATATAATAGGTAAAGCCTTCCTCCAGGGAAACATTGTCCCTGATAAAGAAATAGTAGATCGCCCCGGCCAGGGCCAATCCCAGCAGCACCGCCAGCAGCACCCGCCACGGGCTCACCGGGGATTCGCCGTTGGCCTTGCCGGTCTGGCCGTTGATCAGCACGTGATAATACTTGTCCTTAAAGGAAAAGGAGCTCAGGTACATGGGCAGAAGCGTCAGCTTGTAGCGCACGTCCTCGTTGTCCGTTTTAAGGCCGGTGACATCCGCCACGTCCGCGTGGGTCAGTATATCCCTTTCGGCCAGCCGCTTCATCTGCCGGTCGATCACCTGCTGCGCCTTTTCCCAGCCGTGCTGCACGTCCACCGCGGGCTTTTCGCAGGCAAAGCCGCTGATGAATTCCGGTGCGTACTGCACCAGCTGCGTCAAGTCGTAGGGCTGCACGCTGCTCAAAAGCTTTGCGGACAGCCGTTCGCTTCCCACGATCAGGATATCGTCGAACACCTCGCTGACCACGCCTGAGGCGGGTTCCCAGCGGATGCGCTGCTCCTGCACGTTTTCGGTGCGCCGCTTGCCGTCCGGCCCGGTCACCACGCGCTGCACGGTCACATAATAGTAATGGCCCGCGCGGCCTGTATAGCGGGATGTGCTGTTGGCGTCATAGGTCCAGTGCGGCAGGTAAATGCCCGTGATCTGCCCCAGGTAGGCCATCTTCTTGGCCTTGGAGGGAGCGAACAGCTTGCCCTTGATCCACTTGCGGAACGACTGCCTGGCGCTGTCCGCCGTCACGCGGAAGGAAAGCAGACTTTCCGGCGCGATGCCGGCCTTGGACTGATCCTCCAGCACGTGCGGCGCGCCGCAGAACGGGCACAGTTCCGCCGTGGTCTCCCCGGTCAGGACGATCTGCGCCCCGCAGCCGTTGCAGCGCACCGTGCGGGTCTCGTCGCCCCAGGCGCTGTCCGACACGGGCGGCGCGTAGCGGATGTCATACTCGTTGGGTGTGCGCGTACTTACGGCAAAGGCCTTCAGGCTGTCGCAGTAGGGGCATTTGAGCTTCTGGGTCTCGGGGTCAAAGGTCATCCGCCCCCCGCAGGACGGACAGGAAAAGGTCTGGGATTTCTGGTTGATCCGTCCCAGATCCGCTTCAGACATAGAAAACCTCCGTCATAGTTGATTTAATCGCATGTCAGCCGGAAGCGCCGGATCAAGCATCCGGTATCCAGCTTTTCCAGGCTTCCTCGTCCGCGCCGATGGTCACCCTGCGGCCGTTTCGGACCACCGGGGAAATCATCAGGCCCGGATCCTCCGCGATATACGAAAGGATGCTCTCCTCGTCCGGCGTGTACATGGCCGGATGGGAACGGACCTTTATATCCTCCTGGTTGAGCAGCGCCTTGGCGCCGCCCGCCTGCTGGGCGAACAGGCGCAGTTCCTTAAGCCCCGGCGGGTTCTTTTTCATGTCCACCGGCTGGAAAGGGATGCGCCGCTCCTTAAAAAAGCGCTCCGCCTTCTGCACGTCAAAATTTCTTTTCAGGAAATAGATCTGTATGTTCATGCCTGGTCACCGGGTTTGCCGGCCTCTTCGTCCAGGCCCAGGTCCATCTCGTTGTCCCCGTCCGTCCACAGACGCTCAAGGTTGTAATATTCCCGGGCTTCGGGATGGAAGATGTGCACGAGCACGGTACCGTAGTCCAGCACGATCCACCGGGCCTCCTGCATGCCCTCACGGGTCCTCAGCGGCACGCCCAGCTCGGCCATCTTATCCTCCACGTCCTCGGCCAGCGCCCGGGTCTGCAGGACGTTGCGGCCGGAGGCGATCAGCATATAGTCTGTGATCACGGTCAGATGGCTGACCCTGAGCGCCCGGATGTCCAGCGCCTTCTTGTCGTCCAGCACCTTCGCGATGGTTTTGACCAGCATTTCCTGTTCCATGTTTTTCGTCCTTTCATTAAATTTAGAGTTTATAAATTGTACGATGCCCTGAGCCAGACAATCGTTTTTTCCGACAGGGGATTGAAGGGCTTATTCTGGGAAAGCACGTATTCCTTTGTTCTTTCAAGGGATAAAAGCACGGCGGCCGGAAGGCTCTCCAGGGATTTTTCCCGTATCGTCTCAAGCCCCGGATAATCCCTGCGGCCCGGCTCCGTGGCGTCCGCCACGAATATGCACATTTCAAGCGGGCTCATGCAGGCCCTGCCCATCGTATGGTATGCGATGGCGTTGAGCACATCCGGGTCGGTGACGCCGAAATCCCTCTTCGCCAGCACCGCGCCGGCCGGGCCGTGCAGCATCTCCGGGGAGGAAAGCAGGTTTTCGTCCGTGATCCCGCCCGCGTGCGCCAGCTTCTTCATTTCATCGAACGGCAGGCATTTGGCGCTGTCGTGCAAAAGCGCGGCCAGCGCCGCCTTCTGAAGGGAAAGGCCGTGCCGCTGAGCCAGCATGACGCCCTGCGTCCGGACGCCCAGGGTATGCCGGAAGCGTTTTTCCGTCATAAGGGCCTGCACGCGCTCTTCCATCGCGTGATCGTGATACAGGCCCTCCGCCGCTATATAGGCCGCCGCGGGCCCTGGCAGATGCTCCGGGTCCCGAAACGCCGCCAGGGCCTCCTGGATCCGGCTGGAGGAAACGGACGCCTCCCGCATCGGCAGAAAGGTTATATCCGCCCCTGCCCGGCGCACGCCGTCCGTAAGCTTCTGCATGTCAGCCCCGTCCCGCGGCAGCGCCATAAAGCCGCACAGGGAAAAGAGCTTCCGGGCGTCCGTCCAGCGGGGCAGCTTCTCAAGCTTGTCCGCCCCTAATATGAAAAACAGCTGATCCTCCGGATATTCCCGGCGGAAAAAGGCCATGCTCTCCGCCGTGGGAACGGGCCTGCCCGCTTCGGCCTCCAGGGAGGACACCGAAAAGCGGGGTTCGTCCGCGGTCAGCAATTCAAGCATCCGCACCCGGTCGTGGGCGGCGGCAAATACCTTTCCAAAGTTGGGCGTATCCGCACAGGGCAGGAATATCACCCGGTCCAGTCTGCCTGAAACAAGCGCCGTTCTGGCCACCAGCAGATGTCCCTCGTGCGGCGGGTCGAACGCGCCGCCGTATATGCCGGTACGGATGGAAACCACCTCCCCGGGGCTCTTCCCCATATCCAGTATACCGCAACTTCCGGCGGTTGAAAAGAGAAAATCTGCAACAACCTTGATTTTTCATTCGTTTCCTTTTATAATGCACTTGTTTGCCCTAATGAAAAACGGAGGCCGCCGGGGGCTTTTCCCGGGGCAGCCGTCCAGGAAAGGAATGAAGCGTTCATGCCGGAAAAAAAGACGTTCTACATCACCACTCCCATCTATTATCCCAGCGGCAACATGCACATCGGCCACACCTACACCACCGTGGCAGCCGACACCATGAAGCGCTTTAAGCAGCTTACCGGCTATGACGCCTATATGCTCACCGGCACCGACGAGCACGGCCAGAAGATCGAAAAAAAGGCTGCCGAGGAGGGCGTGACCCCCAAGGCCTATGTGGACAGGATCGTGGCCAACACCAAGGAGTTGTGGAAGCTGATGGAGGTCGAATACGACGACTTCATCCGCACCACCGACGAGCGCCACACCGTCATCGTGCAGAAGATCTTCCGTCAGTTCTATGACCAGGGAGACATCTATAAAAGCCAGTACGAGGGCCTGTACTGCACGCCCTGCGAAAGCTTCTGGACGGCCACGCAGGTCGTCGAAAAAGACGGCGTGAAGTGCTGCCCGGACTGCGGCCGCCCCGTGGAGGTCACCCGGGAGGAAAGCTATTTCTTCCGCATGAGCAAATATCAGGACTGGCTGATCGACTATATCGAGCAGCACCCCGATTTCATCCAGCCCCAGAAGCGCGCAAACGAGATGATCAACAATTTCCTGAAGCCCGGCCTTCAGGACCTGTGCGTCAGCCGCACCTCGGTCAAGTGGGGCATCCCGGTGGACTTTGATCCGGAACACTCCATTTATGTTTGGATCGACGCGCTGAGCAACTATATCACCGCCCTGGGCTACGGGACCGACCACGACGAGCTGTATCGGAAATACTGGCCGGCGGACGTGCACCTGGTGGGCAAGGAGATCGTCCGCTTCCACACCATCTACTGGCCCATCATGCTGCACGCGCTCGGTCTCCCGCTGCCCAGGCAGGTGTTCGCCCACGGCTGGCTTCTGTTCGGCAACGACAAGATGAGCAAGTCCAAGGGCAACGTGGTCTATCCTCAGCCCATCGTGGAGCGCTACGGCGCCGACGCGCTGCGCTATTACCTGATGCGCGAAATGCCCTTCGGCGCCGACGGCAATTACACCAACGAGGCCTTCCTGACCCGCATGAATTCGGACCTGGCCAACGACCTGGGCAACCTGATCAGCCGCACGGTGGCCATGATCGAAAAGTATTTTGACGGCGCCGTGCAGGCCCCGCAGGCCCTGGAGCCCATCGACGAGACCCTGAAGGCCCATGCCCTGGCCCTGCCCGGCCTGGTGGAAGAGCAGATGAACGCGCTGCAGTTCTCCCTGGCCCTGCAGGAGATCTGGAAAGTCATCGGCGAATGCAACAAATATATCGACGAGACCCAGCCCTGGGTGCTCGGCCGCGGCGAGGAAGGCAAAGCCCGGCTTTCCACGGTGCTTTATATGCTGGCCGAATGCGCGCGCTTTGCCGCCGTGCTGATCGCCCCCTTCATGCCCAAAACACCGGAGCGCATCTTCGCCCAGCTGGGCGTGACCGACGAAGCCCTCAAAACCTGGGATTCCCTGGCCACCTTCGGCCGTCTGCCGGCGGGCACCATGGTCCATAAGGGCGAAGCCCTCTTCCCCCGCATCGACATCAAAAAGGACCTGGCGCTTTTAAGTGGCGAGGACGAGCCCGCGCCGGAAAAGAAGCCAGAAAAGGCCCCGAAGGAAGCCAAAAAGCCTGAGAAAAAGCCGCAGGAGATCCCCGAAGGCTGCGTGAGTATAGACGCTTTTGAAAAACTGTCCTTCCGCACGGCGAAGGTGCTTTCCTGCGAGAAGGTCGAAAAGAGCGACAAGCTCCTTTCCTTTAAGCTGGACTTAGGGGATGAGACCCGCACGGTTCTTTCCGGCATCGCCAAAGCCTACCCGGAACCCGAAAAGCTGGTCGGCAGGACGCTGGTATTGTTTGCCAACCTCGCGCCCCGCAAGATCATGGGCACTCTGTCCCAGGGCATGCTCCTGTCCGCCCTGGACGAAAAGACCGGCGCGCTGCGCCTGCTGACCGTGGACGACGCGGACAGCGTGGCCCCCGGCAGTGAAATCGGCTGATACGCTATGAAAAAAAAGCTGCGTGTGCTGTGCCTGATGCTTTTTGCGCTGACTTTCCTGCTGTGTGCCTGCGCGCGGGACGGCGGCGCCCCTAAGGAAACCGCCGCTCCCACGCCCACCCTGGCCCCCGGCCTTGAAAAAGGCACGAAAGACCTGGTGACGCAGGTGCTCGCCTGCTCCGCCCAGGCCGAAAGTTTAAGCCTGCAGGCCAAAAACGCCCTGGGGCAGGTGACGGTTCTGTCCGTCCCCGGGCAGATCACCCGCGCCGTCGCCGACGCCGCCTCCCGCCAGGAAAGCCTCGCCCTGCAGGACGGCTGGTATTCCTTCACCGAATCCACCGGCGGGCTGTACTACTTTGACAAGCCCCTGGCCGCCGTCATGGGGAAGGAAAGCGCCGATACCTACGTCATTTCCGAAATCGGTGAGCCGCTTGAAACACAGGACGCCGCCTTTCGGGAGCCGTTTGACTATGTCATGAGCGGGCTGGGCGGGGGCGAGTTCGTCTACGCCTCGTATTACCTGATCCGCCAGGACGGAAAATGCGCCGAAACGGAAACCGTTTCCCGCCTGAACGACGATATTTCGGGCTGGTCCAAGGACGCGTATCTGTATGATAACGGCACGCTCTGGTTCGCGGATATCCAGTTGGTGCCCCAGGTTCAAAGCGGCGAAGCCGCACAGGTGACGGGGTATCAGTGGCGCGTATGCGCCGGCCGCGCGGCTGACAGGGACGTACTGGTCCGCGAATTTGAAGTAAACACGGCCGAGCTTGCCCTGCCCGATCTCTTCCCCGACATCCGCTCCGGGGGCTCTGCCGCCGTCCAAAGGCTGATGGACCGGACGGACGCCCTGTCCACGCTGGAATTTAAAAACGGTTCCTTCACGCTGAAGTGATGCCATCCTTTTTTGAGGAGTGATTCCCATGCTCGTACCCATTCTGCTGTTCATACTGGGCTTTGCCCTTCTGATCAAGGGCGGCGACTGGTTTGTGGACGGCGCCACCGCTATCGCCCACCGTTTCCATCTGCCCGAGCTGCTGATCGGGGCGACCGTCGTTTCCATCGGCACCACTTTGCCGGAGGTGATGGTCTCCTCCCAGGCGGCGCTGATCGGCAACAGCGGCATCTCCTACGGCAACGCCATCGGCTCGATCATCTGCAACACCAGCCTGATCGCCGCGCTGACCGTCGCCATCCGCCCCTCCGGCGTAAATAAAAAAACCCTGGTCTTCCCTGTATGCTTTTTCTTCCTGGCCGCAGCACTGTACGCGGCCTTCGCCTATCTGAAGGGCGGCTTTGACCGCTGGATGGGCATCCTGTTTTTGTGCATGTTCGTCGTCTACATGATCGTGAACGTGCGCAACATGAAGGCGCACCCGGACGAAGCGGATCCCGCTGAAGCGGACGATGCCTCCCCCGCGCAGGACAGCCCCCTGTGGAAGGAACTGCTGCTGCTCATCGTCGGGGCCGCCGCCATCGCCGTGGGCGCCAACCTTCTGGTGGACAACGGCACCAAGATCGCCCAGTGGCTGGGCGTGCCCGATTCCGTCATCGGCCTTACGATGGTGGCCCTGGGCACCTCGCTGCCCGAGCTGGTGACCGCCATCACCTCCCTGGTCAAGGGCCACAGCGCCCTGTCCCTGGGCAACATCATCGGCGCCAACCTGTTCAACATCGTCCTGGTCTCCGGCGCGGCCATCGCCATCCACCCCTTCGCCATCCCAGCCGAAAAGACCCTGGCGGGCATCAACAGCAGCCTCCTGATCGATATCCCGCTGATGTTCTTAGTCATGGCGCTTCTGTGTCTGCCGCCCCTTGCCAAGGGCAGGCTTCACCGCTGGCAGGGCATCCTGCTGCTGACCGTCTACGTCGCCTTTACGGCTTACCAGTTTATTGTCTGATTCGCGATTGACAAAACGTCTGATCGCTGTTATACTTCTTGGCGTTGTACCGATTTTTTCTGAAAGGAGGCTGCCCGGATGATCCGCGTTTATCTGTTTTCCATCCTGACCTTATCCCCGCAGCCGTCCTGCGCCCGGCCTTAGCCTCACGCCCCGGCCCTCGTGCGCCTCTTGCGGCAGCGGTGATACGCTGCCGTATTTTATTGTCTGTTTATTGATCGTTTAGGAAAGGATCCATCCCCTATGTCCAATAAAAAAAGGAGCTTCCTGCTCTGGCTCATATGGAAAAACCGCAAGTGGTTCCTGGGGGCGTTTTTGTGCACTGTCGTCTGCGTGGTGACGGACTATCTGTCCCCGCTGATCCTGGCCGAAACGCTGGACCATTACCTGGGCGGTAAGGAAAGCGTGCTGCCCGGGTTTCTGCAAAGCTACCTGTCCGTTTTCGGCGACCGGGATTATATCGTGCACCGGCTGTACCTGGTGGGACTTTTGATCATCCTGGTCAACCTGTTAAACGGTGCCTTTTCCTACCTGAAGGGCCGCCTGCAGGCCACGGCGGGCGAAAACGTCGCCAAATACCTGCGCGACACGCTCTACGACCACATCCAGCAATTGCCCTTTTCCTACCATGCCCGGGCCGAAACGGGCGACCTGGTGCAGCGCTGCACGTCGGACGTGGACACGGTGCGCCGCTTTCTTGCTACAGAGCTCATGCAGGTGGTCAACGCCGTCATCATGATCGCCGTTTCGATGACCGTGCTGTTCTCCCGCCACACGCGCCTGGCCTTCCTGAGCGTCATCGTGGTGCCCGCGCTGTTCCTGTTCGCGTGGCTGTTTTTCCGCTGGGTCATCAAGGCCTTCACCGCCTCTGACGAGGCGGAGGGCCGCATGAGCGCCGTGCTTCAGGAAAACCTGACCGGCGTGCGCGTCGTGCGCGCCTTCGGCCGCCAGCAGTACGAAATCGAAAAATTCGGCGTCCGCGTCAAAGACCTGGCCGATAAAAACCTGCGCGTCTGCCTGCTGCTGGCCGTGTACTGGGCCACGGGAGACCTGCTGAGCATGACGCAGAACATGATCACCCTGCTCGCCTGCGTATACGCCGTCATCAGCGGGGAAATCACCCTGGGCGTACTGGTCATTTTCACCACCTACACGGGCAAGCTCCTCTTCCCCATCCGTCAGCTGGGCCGCATCCTGTCCAATGCCGGCAAGAGCCGGGTGGCGCTGCGCCGCATCCGCGAAATACTCGACCAGCCGCCCGAGCCGCCCGAAACGGACGTTTCCGCCCCGCCGCTCACCGGGGACATCGTGTTTGACCATGTGACCTTTGCCTATGAGGAAGGCCGGCCTGTGCTCAACGACCTTTCCTTCACCGTGCCCGCCGGAAAAACCGTGGCCATCCTGGGGGCCACCGGCAGCGGCAAGAGCACCGTGGTGGAGCTTTTGCAGCGCCTGTACGAGCCCCAGAGCGGGCAGATCACCATCGGCGGAACGCCCATCAAGAAAATCGACCGCAGATACCTGCGCTCCCGCATCGGGCTGGTGCTGCAGGAGCCGTTCCTTTATTCCCGCACCATCCGCGAAAACGTGGCCATCGCCCGTCCGGACGCCAACGACCGGGACATCCGCCAAGCCGCTGCGGACGCCAGCGCCGACCGCTTTATCCTGGAAAGCGAAAAGGGCTGGGACACCGTCGTCGGCGAACGGGGCGTGACCCTGTCCGGCGGGCAGAAGCAGCGCCTGGCCATCGCCCGCACGATCCTCAAGGACAACGATATCCTGATCTTCGACGATTCTCTCTCCGCCGTGGATACCGAGACCGACGCCCGCATCCGCAAAGCCCTCAGGGAGCGCCGCCGGGACGTCACCAGCCTCATCATCAGCCACCGGGTCAACACCCTGCGCGAGGCCGACCGCATCCTGGTCCTGGAAAACGGCCGCGTCGTCCAGCAGGGCACCCACGATCAGCTGATACGCGAAGACGGCCTGTACGCAAGCATTTTCCACATTCAGAGCGCCCTTTCAGACGAAGCGGGCGAAATCCCTGCCCAAAGGGAGGTGAAATAATATGTCTGCCGGCATTCAGGAACAGGACTATACCCAGAAATTCTCCCTGTCCCTCTGGCGCAGGATACTGAACCACGCGCCCGAATACAAGCGCTCACTGCTGTTTCTGTGCCTGTGGATGGGGCTGTGCGCGCTGATCGATGTGGCCTTCCCCATGATGACCCGCTACGCCGTCGACCATTTCATCGCCGACAGCACCACCGAGGGCCTGCCGCTGTTCATCGCGTGTTACGCGGGCCTGATCGCCCTGCAGGTCGTTTCCATCTACGCCTTTTTATACCTGGGCGGCAAGATCGAGACCGGGGTGTGCTACGTGATGCGCGTCAAGGGCTTCAAAAAGCTGCAGGAGCTTCCCTTCTCCTATTACGACAAGATGCCCGTGGGCTATCTGATGAGCCGGCTGACCTCCGATTCCGTCCGCCTGAGCGAGACGGTGGGCTGGTCGCTGACGGACCTGAGCTGGGGCGTCATCTACCTGGTATTCAGCGTCATCGCCATGCTGACGGTGGACGTCAGGCTGACCCTCATGGTGATGCTGGTGGTGCCCCCGCTGGCCCTGGTCAGCTGGTATTTCCAGCAGCGCATCCTGAAGGCCCACCGCGGCGTCCGCAAACTGAACAGCCAGATCACCGGCGCCTTCAACGAGGGCATCATGGGGGCCAAGACCACCAAAACGCTGGTGCGGGAGGACGAAAACCTGAAGGAATTCAAGTCCCTCACGCAGACCATGCACAAAACCTCCGTCCGCGCCGCCTCCCTGTCGGCGCTGTATCTGCCCATCGTGGTATCCCTGGGGTCCATCGCCACCGCCGTCGCCCTCTGGCAGACCGGCAGCATGGCCCTGCGCGGGGCGCTGCAATTGGGTACGGTCATGATGTTCGTCAACTACACCGTCCAGTTTTTCGACCCCATCCGCTCCATCGCCGGCACCTTTTCCGAAATGCAGTCCGCCCAGGCGGCCGCCGAGCGCGTGGTTTCCCTGCTGGAGACCGAGCCCGGCATCAAAGACACGCCCGAGGTGGAAGCAGTATTCGGCGACAGCTTTCATCCCAAGACCGAAAACTGGCCTGAGATCAAAGGCGACATCACCTTCTCCCACGTGGATTTCCGCTATGAGGACGGCCAGCAGGTGCTGACGGACTTCAACCTCCACGTCCGCGCCGGGGAGACCGTCGCCCTGGTCGGCCCCACCGGGGCCGGCAAGTCCACCGTGGTGAACCTGGTATGCCGCTTTTACGAGCCCACGAAGGGAAATATCCTGATCGACGGGACGGATTACCGGGAGCGCAGCCAGCTGTGGCTGCAGAGCAACCTGGGCTACGTCCTGCAGGAACCCCACCTGTTTTCAGGCACTGTGATGGAAAACATCCGCTACTCCCGCCTGGACGCCACCGACGAGGAGGTCATGGAGGCCGCCCGGCTGGTCAGCGCGGATACGTTCATACAGAAGCTCGAAAAGGGCTACCAGACCGAGGTCGGCGAGGGGGGCAGCCGCCTGTCCACCGGCGAAAAGCAGCTGATCTCCTTTGCCCGCGCCCTGCTGGCCTCCCCCGCCATCTTCGTGCTGGACGAGGCCACGTCCTCCGTGGATACCGAAACGGAGCAGATCATCCAGGCCGCCATCGAAAAGGTGCTGGCCGGCCGTACCTCCTTCATCATCGCCCACCGTCTTTCCACCATCCGCAATGCCGACCGCATCCTGGTCATCGACGGCGGGAAGATCACCGAGGAAGGCACCCACAGGGAGCTCATGGAAAAGCGCGGCGCCTACTGGCGGCTGTACACCAACCAGTTCCGCGAGGAGCAGGAGCAGGAGCTGCTGGGCTCACGCGCAAAGGAATAAAAAAACCACGTCACAAATTTGTGCATGAAATCTATGCAAAAACGGCCAAAAACGCGACAACAAAAACGGCCAAAAACGCAATTTGCGGCGTGACTATTTTGCCTTTCCGGGGTATAATATTTCTATTGATTTTTCTTTTTCAACCGCAAACGTATTTTCTGATAAGGAGGACGATGTTTATGCGGAACATCCGCCGCGCCCAGGGAGCCGTCTGCCTGCTGCTCGCCGTGTGTCTGCTGGCCGGGAGCGCCGGCTGGGCCCGTGCGGAGGCCCCGAAGCGCTCCTTCAGCTTCGGCGGCACAAAAGCCCCGGAGGAAGAAACGCCCGTCAGCATGAGCGACCCGCTTTCCATAACGGAGTCCGTTGTGCCCTTCCACAGGGTGAAGTGGGGCATGGCCTATGACGACGTGATGGCCGAAGTTCACGGCAAGGCCATGAAAAACAAGCAGGACATTCAGATATACGTATCCATCCCCGGGATCGACCAGCCTCAGCTGGCCACCTATCACTGCGAAAAGACGGGGCTTGAAAAAGTGACCGTCCTGATCGACGCCAAAGTGAACACCGCGGTCAAATACAGGGAGACCGCGGAAGGAAAAGCGATTTATGATCTGGCTGACAAATTTCTCCTCAAGCTGGACGCGTCCGAACGGTACATCATAAACGGCGGCAATTACACCTCCCTGTTCCGCTCCTCAAAAACAGATATTATGGCCGGCTATATTCCTGTTAAAGACAGCTATGACCTGATGCTCGTCTTTTATAGACCGGTCGTGTTTGACCAGCAGCAGCTCGTCAGCAGCAAGCGCTTCTATAAAACCACCGAAGGCAACGGGGATCTGCTGTATTTCACGCAGACCACCCAAAAGGACTGTTTTGACACGCCCTATTCCAGGTCCAAGCGGCAAGACAGAAGCCTGAACATGATTGCCAGCAAGATCAGGATGCAGGGCTCCAACGTCAACAAAACCTATGCCGTTCCTTCTTACGGCATCGTATATGCCTACGCGGGCACCGTGAAACCCGATAATATCAATGCCATCATCTTTACCATCAATGACACCATCTATCAGTTCTCACAGATTTATAAAACCAGCACTTCCGTAACCAGATACAACGAGTACTCCACACAGTTCACCATCTGGCTGGGAAAAGACGGCGACCTTTTCATGAACGCGCTGGAGAAGGCCAAGGGAACCATCGCCATCGAGATCAGGGGAACCGGGTTCAATCTGCGGTTTAATCTGCCCTCCGGTGTCAAGACACTGCTGCTGGCCGACTGGGCCGCATATAAGAAGGCCAACGGAAACCATCCTTTTTTCACCGACGGATTGTCCGCCATTTCCTCCGAGATAACCATATTCTGATTGCGCCTCACCGGGCGTTTCACCCGCGAACGGATGCATGATTATCAAAAGCAGGCGTTTCCTGCCGTCAGGCAGACGCTTCGCCCATACATCAAGGAAGGAGCATTACTTTCATGAACAAAACCACCCGCGCACTGTGCCTGGCCCTGCTGGCCGCGCTGCTGCTTGCCTGCATGCTCCCGGCTCAGGCTGAGGAGGACGTCACCGCCTTTATCCCCAACAAAATCAACCGTCTGAGCCTGCCGACCAGCGAGGAATCCTTTTTTGAAAAAATGACCTATGAAGGCGACCCGTTTGAAACCGGCATCGAAGGCGCCGTGACCACCCTGTACGAAGGCGGCAACGTGTACGACTACGATTCCGCCGAGATCGGCGACGTCAAGGTGGAAATATACCTTTATGACGTCATGTACATCAAAACCGTCCGTACGGACTACCCGGAAGGCAATTATATCCGCCGCATCGAGGCGAATTACCGCGTCGACAAGGCCCTTGACAGCTACCTGATCACCTATCAGACCGCCGAGGACGAAAGCTACACCATCCGCTACGCCCCCAGGACCCAGACCGTGGCCGAATTCCACAGCCATACCGTGGACGCCCAGACCGGCAGCGTCACCTGCGACGGCATCTATTTCTACCATGACGTGCCCACTGTGGACGGCTCCCTGAAGCTCAGCGACACGCTGTTCCTGCATTCCTACCGGGAAGACCAGGTGCTGGAGGGCCGCTACAACAAAAAGGGCCTGGAGGAGGTCCGCTCCGGCAGCGGCAAGAACATCAAAAAATGGTACCTGTGGGACTATTATTCCGGCACCGTCAAGGAATACAAGAAGGGCAGCCTCAAGCCCTGCACTTCCTTCCCCAGCATCCGCGTAGCCGAATAATAAAGCATTAATAGCACAGGACAGGAAAAGACATTATACGCACAGGAAAAGAGCCACCCAGACGGATGGCTCTTTTCCTGTGCGCCGGCAATGTCACTTCACGCCAGCAGCATCCGGTCGTTGTCCAGGGTCTTGCCGCTGATGCGCCCAAAGCGGGCCAGGAGGTCCTCCACGGTCATCTTCTTTTTGGTTTCGGCGTCCAGATCCAGTATGATCCGGCCCTCGTGCATCATGATGGTGCGGTTGCCCAGGGCCAGGGCGTCCCGCATGTTGTGGGTCACCATCAGGGCGGTCAGGCCCTGCTCCGTGATCAGCTTCTGGGTAAGGTTCAGCACCTTTTCGGCGGTTTTCGGGTCCAGCGCGGCGGTATGCTCGTCCAAAAGCAGCAGCTCCGGCTTTTTAAGCGTGGCCATCAGCAGCGTAAGCGCCTGGCGCTGGCCGCCCGAAAGGAGGCCCACCTTGCTGGACATACGGTCTTCCAGCCCCAGCTCCAGGGTGCTCAGGGCCTCCCGGTAGCGCGCCCTTTCGGAGGCGCCGATACCCCACCGGAGCGTCCTTCTCTGCCCCCGCCGCAGGGCCAGGGCCATGTTCTCCTCCAGGTTCATGGTGGCCGCCGTGCCGGTCATGGGGTCCTGAAAGACCCGGCCCAGCAGCGCCGCGCGGCGGTATTCGGGCAGGCGGGTCACGTCTTTGCCCGCGATGCGGATGCTGCCCCCGTCCACCGGGAAGGTGCCCGCCACGGCGTTCAGCATGGTGGACTTGCCGGCCCCGTTGCCGCCGATGACGGTCACGAAATCGCCCGGCGCAAGATGCAGGGAAATGTCCGTCAGCGCCCTTTTTTCGGTGATAGTGCCGGGGTTGAAGGTCTTGAATACATGTTCGATCTCAAGCACGCGCCTTCGCCCCCTTTCCGCGCAGCAGCCGGTTTTTGATATTGGGAACGGACAGGAAGACGGCCACCACCAGCGCGGTGAGCATCTTGAGGTCGTCCGTGGTGAGGCCCAGCCACAGCACGATCTGGATGACCATGTAATAGATGATCGCGCCCAGGGAGACCGCCAGGAGCTTGAGCCCGAAATTCCTGAATAATCTGCCGAATATCACCTCGCCGATGATCACCGCGGCCAGACCGATGACGATGGCGCCGCGGCCCATCTGCACGTCCGCGAAGCCCTGGTACTGGGAAAGGAGCGCGCCCGAAAAGGCCACCAGGCCATTGGACAGCATGAGGCCCACCACCTTGCCCAGGGAGGTGTTGATGCCCTGGGCCCGGGCCATCTGCCCGTTGGCCCCGACGGCGCGGAGCGCGCAGCCGTATTCCGTGCCGAAAAACCAGTACATCAGCGCGATGACCGCCACAGTCACCAGCAGCATCAGCCAGATCGGGTTATCCAGCGCCGCCGTCAGCACCTTGGAGGAGGAAAGCGCCACCGGGAACTTGCGCAAATTGATGGACACGTTGGCCCGGGAATGGAGGGTCACAGGGTCGGTCATGATGCGCAGGTCGATGGAATACTGCGCCAGCTGCGTCAGTATGCCCGCCAGTATGGCCGGTATCCCCATCACGGAGTGGAGCACGCCGGTCACCAGCCCCGCCAGCATCCCCGCGCCAAAGGCGATCAGCATCGCCGCCCAGGGGTTCCAGCCAAACCGCGTGATCAGGATCACCGCCACGCAGCCGCCGGTGGCGATGGTGCCGTCCACCGTCAGGTCGGCGATATCCAGGATACGGTAGGTGATATACACGCCGATGGCCATGATCCCCCAGATCAGGCCCTGGCCCACGGCCCCGGGCATCATGTTCAGCAATTGCAGGATGTTCAACGGTTTTTCCTCCAGGTACGGTCAGTGTTTACAAGCGCTCCAGGCGAAGCCGGGAAAACCCGGCTTCGCCTGGCATAAGGGAACGCCTGCCGAAAGTATGGATCGCTCACTCGATGGGCGCGTAATCCGCGGGGATCGTCACACCCAGCTCGGCGGCGTTGGCGGCGTTGTACTTCTTGCTGAACTGCGGCGCGTAGCGGACGGCCATCGTGCCCACGTCGGCGCCGTTTACCAGGATCTCATACGCCATACGGCCGGTCTCGTAGCCGATGTCGTAATAGCTGATGGTAAGGGTGGCCACGCCGCAGCCGGCGCAGATGCCCTCTTCCCCGGCGATGACCGGCACCTTGGCCGGCAGCACCACGTTGGCGATGGCCTCGGTGTTATTGGCGGCCGTGTTGTCCGTCGGGATGTAGATCACGTCGCACTCCGTCGCCAGCTGGGCCACGGAGGGCAGGTCGTTGGAATCGGTGAAGGAATAGTCCTTGCAGGTATAGCCCATGTCCTCCAGGTATTTGCGCACGTTGACCACCTGGAACACGGAATTGGGCTCGGCCGAGCAGTAAAGCAGGCCCACCGTCTTCGCGTCCGGGAAAAGCTCCTTGACCATCGCGGCCTGGCCGTCCAGAGGCGCCAGGTCGCTGGTGCCGGACACGTTGATGCCCGTGGCGCCGTCCGTCAGCTCGATATCAAGGGCGGTCTCGTAGTTGGTGATGGACGTGCCGAGCACGGGGATGGGATTGTTCACGGTGCTGTTCACGCAGGCCTGCAGGGCGGTGGTGGCGTTGGCCATGATCAGGTCCTTGCCGGCTGTGACAAAGTTGGTGGCGATGATGTTGCAGTTGTTCTGGTCGTTGGAGCCGTTCTGCTCCTCGATGACCACCTTGTCGCCCAAAAGCTCCGTCAGCGCGTCCTTAAAGCCCTGGGTCGCCAGATCCAGCGCCGGGTGCTGCAACTGCTGCAGGATGCCCACCTGGTACACCTTGTCTTCCGCCGCCGCGCACGCGTAGACGCCGAGCGCCATGACCGCCGCCAGCAAAACGCTGAGCCATTTCTTCATAAAAAGGTTCCTCCTCTTTCTTTATCCCTGACAGGGGGCAGTGGTTTTTCTGTATCTTTCAGCCGCTGCAGTCGGCGGAAATTCCGGAAAAACAAAGCCCTCCGGATCAAACCGAAGGGACGTATTTCGCGTGGTACCACCCTGCTTCGCCGCCCTGAGGCGGCCTCACGGCGGACTGTCATCCGCCTGCCGGAAGATAACGGCCGGCCGCCGTCGCCGCCTACCGGAAAAACCATTTTTTCCTTCAGCGGGCCGCTTACAAGGGGAACTTCACCATCCGCCCGGTGCTTCCTTTCCAGCTGCCGGAAGCTCTCTTGAACCGGACCTCAGGACGGCTACTCGCCTTGATCGTCGCGTTGCCGACATTATAAAACCCGGCCCGACCGGTGTCAATATCTGCCAAACACGAAAAACAGAAGGAAAACAAAGCGGAGTTACTATTCAGCCAAGGGCTGAATAGTAACTGGGACGGGGATTGCATCCCCTTCCCATGCTTTCCCCTGAGCGGTTTTCATTTTTCCAGCAGCATCCGGTCGTTGTCCAGTTCCTTGTGGCGGCTCACGGAATACATGCGCATCAGGTCGTCCACGGAGGTCCTTTCCCGCTCGGTGCCGCTCATGTCGAACAGGATATCGCCCTCGTCCATCATGATGGTGCGGGTGCCGGTGGTCAGGGCCTGGGTGATATTGTGGGTGATCATCATCGTGGTCAGATGGTAGTTTTCCACGGTGCTGCGGGTGATCTCCATCACCTTTTCGGCGGTCGCCGGATCCAGCGCGGCGGTATGCTCGTCCAGCAGCAGAAGCTTCGGGGGAACGATCGTGCACATCAGCAGCGTCACCGCCTGCCTCTGACCGCCCGAAAGCAGGCCCACCTTGGTCTTCATCCTGTTTTCAAGGCCCATGTTGAATTCCGCCAGGCGGTCGCGGAATAGTCCCAGTTCCTTTTTGCCCGGCGCGATGGAGAGGGCCCGCGCCGTCGAGCGGGAATGGGCCAGCGACAGGTTTTCCTCGATGGTCATGTTCGGTGCGGTGCCCTTCATGGGGTCCTGAAAGACCCGTCCTATCATCGACGCCCGCTTATGCTCGGGCATATAGGTGATGTCCTGCCCGTCCAGAAAAATGCGCCCGGCGTTCAAAAGGAAGGTGCCGCAGACGGCGTTGAACAGGGTGGTCTTGCCCGCCCCGTTGGAGCCGATCACGGTCACGAATTCCCCGTCCTGCAGGGACAGATTAAGGTGATTGAGCGCCGTGTGCTCCACCGGCGTGCCCTTTTCGAACACCTTCACCGCGTTCCTGATCTCAAGCATCCTGCCCGCCTCCCTTTCTGAGCCGCGCCGTTTCCACATGTTCCCTGAGCGCGGGCAGCGCCAGCGCCAGCGCCACGATGACCGCGGAAACCAGCCTGAGCATATGGGCCGGCAGGGGGCTGTAGCGGGTGGCCAGGGCGATGATATAGCGGTAGATCAGCGAGCCCGCGACAGATGAGATGAAGCCCAGCGTCACGCTGCGCCGGCCGAACAGCGCCTCGCCTATGATCACGGACGCAAGCCCCACCACCAGGATCCCGGTGCTGGACGAAATATCCGCGTAGCCCTGGTACTGGGCCACCAGCGCGCCGGACAGGGCGATCAGCCCGTTGGACACGCAGAAGGCGATCACCTTGCAAAAGCCGGTGTGGATGGAGGAGGCGCGGACCATGTCCTCGTTGTCTCCCACGGCGCGGATGCACATACCGATGTGGGTATGGAAAAACCAGATCACCGCCGCCAGCGCGGCCAGGGCGAACACGACGGGCAGCACGGTCTTTGCGTCGTTTTTGCTCAGGAAGGGCACCATTTTAAAAACCGTATTTGCCCGCACCAGCGTCAGGTTGGGCGAACCGCCCAGCACCGACAGGTTGACCGAATACAGCCCGCTCATCGTGATGATGCCGGACAGGATCGGGTGGATCTTCCACCGGGTCTGCAAAAACCCGGTCACCGCGCCGGCGGCAGCCCCGGCCAGCATCGCCGCGGGCAGCGCCAGAAGCGGATGCCCCAGCGACGTCACCGCCGCCGAGACGGACAGCCCGAAGGCAAAGCTCCCCTCCGTCGTCAGGTCCGGCACGGCGAGGATGCGAAAGGAAATATAGATGCCCAGGGCCAGCACCCCGTACAGAAAACCCAGCTGCAGGGAATCGATCAGAAGCTTCATCGTTCAGCCTTTCTTGGCGCACAACGGGACGCGCCGCCGTCCCTTCCTTGCCCGTAGATACGGAAGGAAGGGACGGGCGGCGGTCAAAACCGGTTCACAGGACGGATGATTATTTGAGATACTGCACCTCGCCCAGGGCCAGCACGCTTTCAGGCAGCGTCAGCCCCAGGGCGTTCAGCGTGTCCTCGTTGACGGACACGATGTTCGCCGGCACGACCTCGCAGGGGATATCGGCGATGTTCTCACCGGCCAGCACCCTGGCGGCGATGGCGGCGGTCTGCCGGCCGATGGCCACGTCGCTCATGGCCAGCGTCGCCAGGCACCCGGACTTCACCGTGGTCGCCGAGCAGCAGTAGGTGGGGATCTTCGCTTCCGCGCACAGTTCCGCCAGGATATCCACGGCGGCCTGCACGACGGAGTCGTTGGCCACAAACACGCAGTCCACGCCCTTGTCGATCAGCACCTGGGTAGCCGTCTGCACCTCGCCGGAGTTGGCCACCGTCACCTCTTCATAGGCGACGCCCGTTTCGTCCAGGTAGGCCTTGGCGCTGGTCATGGCGTTCACCGCGTTCACCTCGCTGGTGCAGTAGACCAGGCCCACCTTTTTGACGTCCGGCGTGATCATGAAGCCCATTGCCAGGATGTCGCCGGAGGGGATGGCGTTGGAGGTGCCGGTGGCGTTCAAATCCGGCGTATCCAGCGTGCTCATGACGCCGGCGGCCACGGGGGCGGCCACGGAGCAGAACACGTTGGGCGTCTCAGATTCCAGGGCCACAAAGGCCTGCGTGGCCGGGGTGGCGATGGTCATCACCAGGTCGTAGCTGCCGTCGTCCATGCCCTGGCAGATGGTCGCCAGGTTGGTCGCGTCGCCCTGGGCGTTCTTATAGTCGATCACCAGATTGGTTCCTTCCGCGTAGCCCAGGTCCGCCAGGCCTTCGATGAAGCCCTGCTTCATATCCAGGAAAGCGCCGTTTTCGATCATCAGCACGATGCCGATCTTGTGGGTTTTGCCGTCGTCCGCCGCCGCGCACAGGCAGCTCAGACAAAGGATCGCTGCGACCAGGACCGTCATTAGCTTTTTCATGGGGGTACCTCCTGATTTTTGTTTTTTCATGTATGTTTCGCCCGTCCCGATGCCGGGGCGGGGGGAAACGCTTCTGCCGTCAGGCGTCATTCACAGTCAAACGAGGCGATGGCCTCGACGAAAGGGTTATACCTTTGCCCTATACTTTTGTGCAGCGGATGGGAAAGGTAGCGGGGCAGGGACTCTGGTCCCTTCAGGGTCATTTCGATCATGACGGTCATGTTCTGCGGCCTTTCCACGGTGTTTTTGCGGACGGCCACAGAAAGGATATCGTCCGGCAGGGCTTCCTTGAGCTTTTCAAAAGTCTCCCTGTAGTCCCGTTCCGCCGCCTCGTCAAAAACGCCTTCCTTCAGGCGCATCAGCACGTAATGCTTCATTTGGTCCGGACCTCCTTTATGCATCAAAAAAGTCCTGTCCTTTTTCAAAGGACAGGGCCTGAAATACGGCCTTGCGGTACCACCTTTGTTGACGCCGGTTTAATGCGGCGTCCGCCTCGCCGGGGATGCCATCACACCCCCCGCCCTTAACGCGGGCATACGGTCCGGATACTGGGCCTGCGCCGTTCCCCTTTCCCTTTGTGGTCCATTTGCCGGGCCGCTTTTCTGCCGGACTTCCAGCAGGGCCTGCACCCTGTCCGGCTCTCTGTGAGCGCGTTTCCCGGTTTGATCTCCACTTCACAGGTTTCATGTGAAACTGGATTCATGATAGCCCGTTTTGCTCTCTTCGTCAAGGGGAGGGGCTGTTTTTTGAGTGTTTTTATGCGCAGTGCGCCCGCCGTCAGGTCCTGCCGGCGGCCCCTCTTCTCAGCGGACAAAGTCCTCCCGCATGGGGGTGAAAACGTCCAGCAGCATGCCCTTTTCAAGGCATTGAGTGCCGTGCGTGAGCCCGCCGGGGACGACGATGGAATCCCCCTCAAGCAGCAGGGTATCCTCTCCGTCCACGGTGTAGCGGAACTTGCCGCTCAGCACATAGCTCATCTGCGTATGCGGATGGGTGTGCAGTGCGCCCACGGCGCCCGTTTCAAAGCCCACCTCCACGGCCATCAGCTGGTCGTTATAGGCCAGCACCCGCCGGGTGGAGCCGCCGCCCAGGTCCTGAAGCAGCTTTTCGTCATGTCTTGCCACGATGCCTTTCACAAAGGATCATCCTTTCTTAAAACGGGTACGCCGCCTGGGCGTACCCGCTGATTTTAACAGTGAATCACGGATTATACCGCGTACCCGAAGAGGCCAGGCCGGGCAGCCACAGGCTGATCTGCGGGATGAAGGTGATCAGCAGCAGCGCCACCAGCATGCACGCATAGAAGGGCAGCGTCGCCTTGACGACCTTTTCCATGGGCCTTTTGGCCACGGCGGAGCCGATGAACAGCACCGCGCCGACCGGCGGCGTCAGAAGGCCGATGCCGCAGTTGAGCACCACCATGATGCCGAACTGGATGGGGCTGATGCCGATGGAGGTAGCAACGGGCAGCAGGATGGGCGTGGCGATCAGGATGATCGGGGCCATGTCCATGATCATGCCCAGCACCAGGAGGATCAGGTTCAGCAAAAGGGCGATTACAATGGGGTTGGAGGTGACGGAAGTGATCAGATTGGCCGCCTTGGCGGGCACGTGCAAAAGCGTCAGGCAGTTGCCGAAGGCCGCGGAAAAGGCGATCAGAATCAGTACGATGGACAGCGTTTCCACACAGCCCTCCAGCGATTTCCACACGCCCTTCCAGTTGAGGCCCTTGTAGATGAAGACGCTCACAAACAGCGAGTACACGACCGCGATAGCTGCGGACTCGGTGGCCGTGAACACGCCGACGACCACGCCGACCACCACGATCAGCACCGCCAGCAGCGCCCAGATGGACTTGATCAGCTGCCTGCCGAAGTTTTTCAGCGAAAAGCGCTCGCCCTTGGGATAATTGCGCCTGACGGAAATGATATAGGAGCCCACCATCAGGGACAGGGCCAGGATGGCGCCGGGAATATAGCCGGCCATGAACAGCGCGCCAACGGAGATACCGCCTGCCGTCGTCGCGTAAATGACCATGTTATGGCTGGGCGGCACCAGCAGACCCTCGCAGGAGGAGGTAATGGTGACGGCGGTGGAAAAGTCCGCGTCGTAGCCCTGATCCACCATCATGGGAATCAGGATGGAGCCCAGGGACGCCGTATCTGCGGAGGCGGAGCCGGAGATGCCGCCGAAGAAGTAGGACGCGACGATATTGACCATCGCCAGGCCGCCGCGCATCCAGCCCACCAGGGAGTTGGCCAGCGCGATCAGCTTATCGGAAATACCGCCCGTCCCCATCAAAACGCCCATGGTTATGAAGAAAGGAACGGCCATCAGCGAGAAGGACCACACGCCCTTCACCATTTGCTGGCTGATGGTCTGGAGCGCCTGCCCCATGGACATCATGCACAGCACCGTGGAAATGCCCACCGCGTAGGCTATCGGGAAGCGAAGCAGGATCATGATCAGGAAGCTGCCCAGCAGGATCAGAGTGGATAAGGTTTCAGCATCCATGCGTCAGGCCACCTCCTTTTTCTTGGCGTCCTTCACCCAGAAAGCCTCCAGGTGCCGGAAAATCTGTTCAAGTTCGAAAATAATCATGCTCACGCCCGCCACCGGCACCGGCAGATACTGCCAGAATTTGCTCAGCTTGGGCAAAGAGGCGTACTTGCCGCGCAGGCTTAAGGGAGAGTTGCAGAAGCGGATGCCGTATATTACCAGCACCACACCCAGCGCCAGCACAGCGATGTCCGCGATCAGGTCCAGCACTTTGATGACCTTGGGCGGCAGATAGTTGTCAAAAGCGGTCATGCGGATGTGCGCCCCGCGGCGGATGGCCAGGCTGGCGGACAGCACGGTCATATAGACCATCAGCGTCAGCACGATCTCTTCGCTCCAGTGCGGGTCGGTAATGAAGGGAATGTAACGGCCCGCGACGGACCATACCGTGATGAATATATCGCCGATCAAAAGGATGCGGCAGACGAACATCAGGATCTTGTAGGTCCAGTCGTACAGAGGCCTCAGTTTTTCCAGCGTGCGGAAAAAGGCGGGTGTGCTGTCTGTTTGCAAAAAATCACCTTCCCGTGCCGGCACAGAAAGCCGGTCTCAATTGTTCAGGCAAAAAAGTGGGGGATGTGGGGGGGCCCACATCCCCTTTGCGGAATGCTTAAGGCAGTATTACTTCATGCCCAGGATCTGCTCGTAGGCAGCGTCCTCGCCGTTGATGTTAGCGGTGACGACGTCCTTGACGGCCTCGATCCAGGGAGTCTTGTCAGCCACTTCGATGATGGTGACGCCCTCGGCCTTCAGCGCTTCCAGGGTCTCGGCTTCCTTGGACTCGGACACTTCGCGGCAGACCTGGGAGGCGTAAGCGGCGGCTTCCTCAATCCAGCCCTGCTGTTCGGCGGACAGCTTGTTCCAGGCGGTGTCGGTGATGATCAGCTGGATGGCGCCCAGGGTGTGGCCGTCCATCATGAAGTAAGGAGCGACCTCCTGGAAGGCGTTGGACTTGTAGTTGGCGGTCGGCTGCTCAGCGGCGTCGACAACACCGGTCTGCAGCGCGGAATACAGCTCGGTGAAGGGAACGGTGGTGGCGGAGGCGCCCAGACCGGTAACCAGACCGGTCATGACCGGGTCAGAGGAAACGCGGATCTTCAGGCCCTTCAGGGAGTTGATATCGGTCACGGCATTCTTGAAGAAGAAATGACGGAAGCCTTCTTCGCCGTAAGCCAGGCCGCGCAGGGGCAGACCGACGGTCTGGGGCTCGTTGAGGAATTCCTTGGCCAGATCGCTGGTAGCGAAATTCCAGAAATGATCGCGGTTTTCAAACACATAGGGCAGGGACAGCAAAGTCGCCTTGGTGCAGCCGTACTGGCTCAGCGCGAAAGCGGAGATACGGCACACGTCGGTCACGTTGCCGCCGCCCAGCAGGTTGTCCAGGATCTGATCTTCAGAGCCCAGCACGCCGCTGGCCTGAATGTCGATCAGCACGGAGCCGCCGGAGAGTTCTTCGACCTTGGCCTTGAAAGCCTTGGCCATTTCGCCCACGATGGTGCCCTCAACGGGGTTGACTTCCGCGTAGGTAAGCGTGATGGGGTCATCCGCCAGGGCGGCCGTGCAGCCGACCAGCAGAGCCAGGGACAGAACAAGCGCAAATACCTTCTTCATAAAGAAACCTCCTGTTATTTTTGGCGGGCTTCCGCCCGCATGGAACTGTCCTTAATTTACCATTATTTTCCCCTTTTGTCTATACTTTTTGGAAAAAAACACCCTTTTCGTGGAAAAAACCTTCACGCATCCCGGGCGCAGACGGCAGCGCCTCCCGCCTCCTTCCGGCCGCCGCGGCCTTCCCGCCGGACGTAAAATGAGGATCACGGCCGCGCTTCCCGATTGTTTTTCCCTGAGGAAAATGATACAATGGTTCAGACGGGCCGCGCGTTGCCCAAAACGCGGCCGGAAAGCCATCCACGACCTAAATTATGTCAGACGCAGCGCTGAAATATTAAGGAGACGCGACGTGATCAAAGCTGTTTTTCTGGATATCGACGATACGCTGCTGAGCTTTTCCGGCTTTGTCCGGCAGTGCATGAGCGAAGGCTTCAGGCATTTTCACCTGAAGCCCTTTGAAGAGGAGATGCTCCCTGTTTTCGAGCGGATCAATTCGGGCCTCTGGCAGCGGCTGGAACGCGGGGAGATCACCGCCGAACAGCTGTGGGAGGTGCGCTGGAGCGCGATCTTCAGGGAACTGGGCATCGATTTCAGCGGCCCCGTTTTTGAGGAATACTTCCGGGCGCAGCTTTTTGAAAGCGCCATCCCGGAGCCTGGGGCGATGGAGATCCTGAACTACCTGAAAAACAGGTATATCCTGTGCGCCGCCAGCAACGGCCCGCTTTTACAGCAGCTCAACCGGCTTGAAAAAGGCGGCCTGACCGGCTGTTTCCATCTGATCGCCGTCTCGTCCCAAATAGGGGCGCAAAAGCCAGATCCGGCCTTCTTTGATTATTGCTTTGACCGTCTCCGGGAAACCGCGCTGCCCACACTTGCGCCCGATGAAGCGATCATGATCGGCGACTCCGTCACCTCCGATATCGCCGGCGGCCAGCGGTACGGGATGAAAACCTGCCTGTATCAGAAAAAGCCGCGGACGAAGCCCCTGGCGGTGCGGCCGGATTATACGATCGAAAAGCTGGAGGACATCACCAGGTTTCTGTAAAATATGGAAAGGAGTGTCTCTGTCAATATGAAGAAGCTTCTTAAGATCATCGGGGCCCTGCTGGGCGTCATCGTGCTGCTGGCGGCGCTGTTCATCGCGGTATTGACTGTCACGGAATACAAACCGGCCGACCGGGAGTCAGTCTCTGTGGAGCAGGGCTCCGGGCAGGCCCCCGCGCCCGGGCAGCCGCTGACCGTGCTCAGCTGGAACATAGGCTACGGCGCGCTGGGCGACAACGCGGATTTCTTTATGGACGGCGGCAAGATGGTGATGACGGCGGACAAAGCCCGGGTGGATAAAAACCTGCAGGGCATCCGGGAAAGGCTGGCACAGGAACAGGCGGACCTGGTTTTCCTGCAGGAGGTGGATATCGATTCAGACCGCTCCTACCATACCAACGAGCGCCGGGCACTTTCAGAGGCCCTGCCCGGCAGCTCTTCTGCCTTCGCTTCCAATTATAAATCGCTCTTCGTACCCTATCCCCTGCCGCCCATCGGCCATGTGGATTCGGGGATACTGACCTTTTCCTCGTTCCCCGTTTCTGCGGCCGAGCGCGTGCAGCTGCCCTGCCCGTTTTCCTGGCCGGTGCGCCTGGGCCAGCTCAAGCGCTGCCTGCTGGTGACCCGCATTCCCGTGGAAGGCTCCGACAAGGAGCTGGTCGCCGTCAATTTCCATCTGGAGGCCTATGACGACGGCAGCGGCAAGAAGGCTCAGACAGACATGCTGGTCTCCTTCCTTAACGCCGAGGCCGAAAAGGGCAACTATGTGATCGCCGGAGGGGACTGCAACCAGGTGCTCTCCACCGCTGACGCCTCCTGGCAGACGACCCTGCCCGGCCTGTGGGCCCCGGGCCTGCTGGACGCCGAAGCCTTCGGCGAAAGCCTCACGCCCATGATGCCCGAAAACGCCCCCACCTGCCGGTCGCTGGACCGGCCTTTGGCCGGAGCCGACCCAAGCGCCTTCCAGTTTTACCTGATCGACGGCTTCATCGTCTCCTCCAACGTAAGGGCCGACGCGCTGGAAACGCTGGACGAGGGCTTCGTCTGCGCCGACCATAACCCGGTCAGGCTCAGGGTGACGCTGCTGCCATGAGCGGGAGAAAAACAGGCGCCCTTCTGACGCTGTCGGCGGCGATATGGCTGATTTCCCTGGCGGCCCTGGGAGAAACGGCGGTGACCATCGCGCCTGACGCTCCCGCTGCGGGCGAGGCGGTGCTGATCGACGTATCCCACCCGCAGACGGACGTGTTTTCCTACGTCCTGATGCTTGGGGCCGACACGCTGGGTTCCGCCGACGAGGTGCGGGAGGACAGACTCACCTTCGTTCCCGGGGAGGAGGGCGACTATCTGCTGCGCGTGATCCCCGCCGGGTTTGAAAAGGACACAGTCACCGTGACCATCCCGGTCTCTCCCCGCCCGGCCGGCGCCAAAGAGCCCGCTTTTACCCTCTACGGGCAGAAGGACGGTTCCTGGGCGCTGGTGCCCTATGGGGGCAGCACGCTGTCGTATTCCGGCTGCGCCATATTCGCCCTGAGCCATGCGCTGCAGCGCCTGGGGTATCAGGGAGACCAGATACGCCCCGAAAACCTGGCGGCCCGCTACAGCGCCTATCTGGGCGTGAACGGCACGAGAAACGGCGCGATGATATCCCGGGCGGCGGCCGATTTCGGCTTCAGGACCAACAAAACCCTCTACACAAGCAAAAGCGCGATCCTTAAGAAATTCGCCGCCGGGGCCGTGTTTTCCTTCGGCATCGTGGATCAGCACATCGCTTTGGCCGACGGCATCGACGGGAGTGGAACCATGTGCCATATCGTCGATTCCTCCCCCTCTTCCACCTTCCGCTATATAAAGGGCGTCCTGCCCAGCTGGTATGACGAACAGACCGGCGCCTACGTGGAAGCGCAGTCGCCCCGGGACCTTCCCGGCGTGCGCTATTCCCTGCCCGGGCGGGATTATACGGGGGCGGAATACTGGCTGCCGCTCAGCTATCTGTGTAAACGGGGCCTTCGGCTGATAGAACCCCGATGACAAAGGAGGCGACTTCTCCGTGTGCGGCCGCTTTCATCTGGAAACCGCCGACCCTAAATGGGAGGAAGCCCTGGAAGAGGCGCAGGACAGGCTGCGCCGCCTGAACCGGGCCGAAATCAGCCTGGCCCGAAACGAGGTGTTCCCCGGCCAATGGGTGCCCGTGCTGGCCCGGGGGCGGGCGGACGGCCAGGCCTTTTTCCCCATGCTGTGGGGCTTTTCGGGGCCGCGCCTTCTGATCAACGCCCGCAGCGAGACCGCATACCGCCTGCCCGCCTACAGGGATTCGTGGGCGCGCAGAAGGTGTCTGATCCCCTTTTCCCGGTATGACGAATGGGCCCGCGGCCTGCCCGGCCGGCCCCGCTTCGGCATAAGACCCGATACCGGGGAGCGCTGTTATCTGGCGGGGCTTTACCGCTTTGAAGCAGGGGAAACGTTTCCCCGTTTCACGGTTCTTACCCGCGAGGCTTCCCCGGACATCCGTTTTATTCACCCCCGCATGCCCGTGATCCTGCCGCAGGCCTCCGCCCCCCGCTGGCTTTCCCCCGCCGAAGACCCTTCCGCCCTCCTTGAGGCCTCTCCTTCCGGCATGCTGGCCGTACCGTATAAAAGCGCCGGAACGGAAGAGGCTTCGTCAGGACCATCGTATTAAGATGATTCACAGCTTACGCATGAAACAGGAAGCATAGATGAGCAGTGTACCAAAGGGTAACAAAACCTGCACAGTGTCTGGCGGGTGAGGCACGCCCGGAAAAAGGTCCGGTGGACCTTTTTCAGCGCCGAACGGGCCGGCACGCCCTGGGTTAGCCGGGTGAGCACCCGCAAAAATGTTGGGTAGGGAATCGTGGTGAGGAAGCGGGGCCACCTCATCCGACCCGGCGAAAATGCTTGTTTTATTCGTTTTGTTGATTCCGCCGGGCCACCTTCCCCTCCAGGGGAAGGCTTTGGGGGCTCGCAGCTCCCGGAAAAGGATCCGGTAGATCATTTTCAGTGCCGAACGGGCCGGCAGGCCCTGGCTGCAAGTCCCCGTCCCAGCCTTTTTCCCGCCCTTGACCGGCGGGGAAAATGGTAATATAATCAAGCTGCTTTCCGCAGGAAGGCTATCGATTGCGATAAGGAGATACGACTGAAATGAAAAAGATCCTGTCCCTGATCCTTTCCGCCCTGCTTGTGCTGGGCATCTCTTCCGCGTGGGCGGAGGATGAACATGTGTTCACCCTGGCCGCGCCCTCCGGAGCTCCGGCGCTGGCCGTGGCCACCCTGGCGCTGGAAAACCCCGACGCCTTCCGTTTCGTGGCAGCGGACACCATTGCCGCAGAGTTCGCTTCCGCACAGGCCGATTTCATCATCGCCCCCCTGAATGCCGGCGCCAAGCTTTTTAAAGCCGGCAAATCCGCCTATCAGATGGCCGCGGTGGTCACCTGGGGCAACCTCTTTTTCGCCTCCCAGAAGCCCGGCTTCCAGCTGACGGATATCAACGGCGCGAAGCTGACGCTGTTCGGTGAAAACACCATCAACGCCTCCGTCGCCCTGTACGCCCTCAAGGCAAACGGCATCGAGCCCGCCCAGGTCGAATATCTGGCCGGCGCCGCCAATACCCAGGCGCTCCTTCTGAGCGACAGCAGCGCCATCGTCATGACCGCCGAGCCCGCCCTGACCGCCGCCATGATCAAGAACGAGCAGGTCACCGGCTTTTCGGTCAACGGACTTTATGAACAGGCCACGGGCTTCCAGGGCTTCGCCCAGGCCGCCCTGTTCGTCAGGCCCGATACCGCCCAGGCTCATCCCGAAGCCGTGAAGGCCTTCCTGGCCCAGGTGGAAGCGTCCGCCTCTCTGGCTACCGACGATGTCAGCAAGGTCGCCGCGGCGGCCGTCGCGCTGGAGATCCTGCCCAACCTGAAGGTGGCCTCCAGGGCGATCCCCCAGTGCGCCATCCGTTATGTTGCGGCTGCCGACGCCAAAGAGCAGGTGGAGCGCACCGCCCAGATCGACCTGGCCCAGTTCGGCGGCGCCGTTCCCGAGGACGCGTTTTATTTTACCGCCGAATAAGCCAAATCCGTCTGACCGGGCGTACCCATCGGTATGCCCGGCTTTCTGTTGTATGGACATGATAATCGGGGAGGCGCCGTTTTGAGAGAAAAAAAACAGATGAAATGGCTGCCCTTCTGCCTGGGGCTTTTGCTGCTGGCCGCGCTGATCCAGGGCCTGGGGGCACTTAAGGGAGACCGGCTGGTCTTTCCGGACGTGCCTTCCATCCTGCGCGCCTTTTTTGCCCTGCTCCGGCAGCCGGAAACCTTCTTAAGGCTCCGAACCACCCTGGGGCATCTGCTGATCTCCCTGGCCTTTTCCACCGTTCTGGGCATCCTGCTGGGGCTTTTAGAGGGGCTGAGCGGGTTTTGCCGCCAGCTGCTCAGGCCGGCCATGATCTTTCTCAGGGCCCTCCCCATGATCGTGCTGGTGATCATCGCGATGGTGCTTCTGCCCTACCGCCTGGTGCCCGTGGTGGGCACCTGCTGCGTTCTGGTGCCCCTGATCAGCGAGGCCGCCGCCGAGGGCTGCCGCCGCATCGACCGGGAGCTGATCGATGTCTACCGGCTGAACAGCGACCTGAACCCCTCCATCCTGCGTCACGTCTACCTGCCGCTGATGGGCGGCTATCTGCGCCAGGCGTATGAAAACGCCGTCGGCATGGGCATCAAGGTGACGGTCACCACTGAATACCTGGTGCAGGCTGCCCACTCCCTGGGCAAGGCCGTCTATTCCACCGTATACTTCAACGAATACGCCGACCTGTACGCCTTTGCCCTGCTGATGATCCTGCTGGTGCTCGCGCTGTCCGCCCTCCCCCGCGCGCTTACCGCCGTGCTGAACCGCCGCGCTTCCTGAAAGGGCGCGGCTTTTTACTGTGCTTTTCCCCTGATGACCTCGATATGCGCCGTGCTTCGCCGCCTGCCGGGCGCTTCCCTGCAGGCGGTAATTTTTTTTTTTGAAAAAAAATAAAAAAACCGGCAGGAATTCCGGATTTTATGCAGAAATAAAAAAACAAAATAAATGTGCATATTTTCAGGACCTATCTTCTTGGGCTTCATACAGAGCCCGAAAGGAATATACGCCATGATGCATCCTTTTTACTGTCAGCCCGAATACCAGCACCTGCCCTTTCCGCCTGAAATGACGCAGGCGCAGCGGGACGAGACCGGCGCCGTGATCTGCTCCTCGTCCATGATGATCGAGGATCTGCTGAACCTCTGCTTTCCGCCGGAGGAATGCTTCCGTTTTGCCAGCGGGTGCGGGCTGTCTGACTGCGCGGGGGTGAACTTCCCGGTGTTCTGCGGGGCGCTGGCGGGGCGCTTCTGCCTGCAGCTGACCGTCATGAACGACGTTAAACAGGGGCTGAAGGCACTTTGCGGGGACGAAGCCCACCGGCTGCTTTTGCCGCTGCGGAGAGAAAGCCCGGAAGACGGAAAACCCTCCCTGCGTCATACCGTGCTGATTTCCGGGAAGGAAGGGGATTATTTCCGTATGCTGGACCCGATGTTCCGCCCCGGCCGCAGCAACCGCCACGTGCGCCGCAAGCGCCTTCATCTGGCAGGAGACCGGACGCTGGTGCCGGGCGACGTGCTGGCGGAGGAATATGCCGGCCAGCCGCTGTTCCTGTTTTCCCGTTGAGCCGAAGCCGCCCGAGGGCCGGCGCCACCCGGTCCTTTCCCCCGGCCGTCAGGAAGGGCCCGTAAACGCCCGCCGCTCACCGGCCTCCGGGGCTTCACCCGCCGCGCTTCTGCTTTTTCCATTCCTTGATGGAACGCAGCCTTTCCGCGAAGCGCGGCTCCAGCCCCTGGTCGCCCGGACGATAGTATTCCCTGTCCTTAAGACTTTCGGGCAGGCACTGCATGGCGGTCATTTTTTCCTGATAGTCATGCGCGTACTGATAGCCCTTGCCGTAGTCCAGTTCCTTCATCAGCCGGGTGGGGGCGTTGCGGATCTGCAGCGGAACGGGCTCGTCCAATTGCCTTAAGGCGTCCTCCCTGGCCGCGTTGTAGGCGGCCTCCATCGCGTTGGATTTGGGCGCCAGGGACAGATAGACCACCGCCTGCGTCAGGTGCACCGTACATTCCGGCACGCCGATCAGATGGCAGGCCTGCGAAACCGCCACGGCCAGCTCCAGCGCCCGGGGGTCTGCCAGGCCCACGTCTTCGGCGGCGAAGCGCACCACCCGGCGGGCTATATACATGGGGTCCTCGCCTGATTCCAGCATCCTGGCCAGCCAGTAAACGGCGGCGTCCGGGTCGGAATTGCGCATGGACTTGTGCAGCGCGGAGATCAGATTGTAATGCTCTTCTCCTTTTTTGTCGTACAGGAGAGATTTTTTGCTGGTGACCTGCTCCAGGGTCTGGGGGGTCACGATCACGCGATCGCCCTCCATATCTCCGTTCAGCACAGCCATTTCGAGGGTGGAAAGGGCCGTCCGCGCGTCGCCGTTTGAAAACCGGGCGATCTGGGACAGCATGTCCTCGGATATTTCCACCCGACGGTCGCCAAAGCCGTTTTCGCTGGTCAGGGCCCGGCGGAGCAAAAGAAGGATATCCTCGGGCTCGAGCGCCTTCAGAACGAAAACCTTGCAGCGGGACAGAAGCGCGCTGTTGACCTCGAAGGAGGGGTTTTCCGTGGTGGCGCCGATCAGGATGATGCTGCCCTTTTCCACATAAGGAAGAAAGGCGTCCTGCTGGGCTTTGTTGAAGCGGTGGATCTCATCGACGAAAAGGATCGTCCTTTCCCCGTACAGGCGGGCGCGGTCCGCCTCCTCCATGACGGAGCGGATCTCCTTGATGCCGCTGGTGACGGCGGAAAAATCCACAAAGCGGGAGCGGGTGCGGCCGGCGATGATGCGCGCCAGGGTGGTCTTCCCCACGCCGGGAGGGCCCCAGAAGATCATGGAGGACACGCTGTCGCTCTCGATCAGGCGCCTCAATACCTTGCCCTCCCCCACCAGATGCTTTTGACCGATGTATTCGTCCAAAGTCCTGGGCCGCAGCCGGTTGGCCAGCGGTTCGGGCACGGAGCGTTCGAACATTGAAGACTGTTCCATGGCGATCCTTTCCTGACAGGGATATTTCGTTCATATTATATGCCATTCGGGCGGGAATGCAAACCGAATGAGAATTGTTTCGAAAAGTTAATATTTTCTTAAACTAAACGAAATAATTGTTAGCACTATTGAAACAATTTACATTTTCTGGATGATATAATGTAAATGTTAAAGTATGACCTTGAATGAATACCATTTTTCGGGGTCAGGCGAAAGGATGCGTGGCGTTATGAAAAAACGTTTGATTATCCTGTGCGTATGTCTGGTGATTGCGCTTATCGGCGCGGGCGTGCTGGGTTATATGCTGCACCAGGAAAAGCAGCTTTCCCAGAGCGTGACTGAACAATTGAACAGCATGACCACGCAGAATACCCGTCTGCAGGCCGAAAAGGACAGCCTGACTGAGGACCTGACGGTGCAGACCGCGGCCAAGGAGGAAGCCCTGACCGAAAACGCCGCCCTGAACGAGACGCTCGGCCAGACGCAGGCGGCTCTGGAAGCCGAAACGGCCGAAAAAACCAGAGCTTTGGAGGATAACGCCGCGCTCAGCCAGTCGCTGGCCGATACGCAGGCCGCCCTGGAGACTGAAACGGCCGAAAAAGCCCAGGCGCTGGAAAATAACGCCGCGCTCTCCCAGTCGCTGACCGATACGCAGGCCGCCCTGGAAGCCGAAACGGCCGAAAAAGCCCAGGCGCTTAAAGATAACGCCGCGCTCACCCGGTCGCTGACCGATACGCAGGCTGCCCTGGAGGCCGAAACGGCCGAAAAGACAAAGGCTTTGGAAGATAACGCCGCGCTCTCCCGGTCGCTGACCGATACGCAGGCCGCCCTGGAGACCGAAACGGCCGAAAAGACAAAGGCTTTGGAAGATAACGCCGCGCTCTCCCAGACGCTGGCCGAAACACAGGCCGCCCTCCAAACGGAGCAGGCCGACAAGCAGAACACGCTGTCCCAGGTGAGCGCCCTGACGGAAAACCTGAACACCATGACCGAGCAGCGCAATACGCTGGAAGCCAAGGTGACCGAGCTTACGGCCACCCTGGCCACCGTTTCCGCCGCCAAGGACAGCGCCGTGCAGCAGGCCGATACGCTGAATGCGCAGCTGCAGTCCGTTTCAGAGCAGGTGAAGGGGCTCAACGACCAGGTGGCGGCCATGACGGAGACCTCCGACAGCCTGACCAGACAGGTGGCGGACCTGGAGCAGAGCCTGACCACGGCAGTCAGCAATAACGAGGAACTGACCGAGCAGGTGGAGACGGCCAAGGCCGATAACGACGCCCTGACCCGGCAGCTGAGCGGGCTTAACGAGCGGATGACCGCCGTGATGAACGAAAACGAGGCGCTGACCCTTCAGCTTTCCGAGGCACAGGAAAAGCTGGTGTCCCTGAACGCGAGCCTGTCCTCCCTGACCCAGGAAAGGGACAAGCTCAATTCCCAGGTGAACAACCTGCGCGAATCCCTGGCCCAGACGGACGGGCAGCTGGAAGAGCTGAACACGGAGAAGACGGAACTGAACGCCCAGATCGAGGAGCTGACCGGAAAGCTTGAAACGGCCGAGGCCGATTCCACCGCTCAGGCCACCGAATCCACCGAGCTCAGAACCAAGCTGGACAGCCTGAACAGTGAGCTTAACGAACTGAACGACACCCTTAAAAGCGTGCAGGCCGAGCACGACGCTTTGACCGGGCAGCTGGACGCCATGGAAGGGGAGCTGACCGCGGCCACGCAGGGCCTTCAGAGCCTGACCGCCGAAAAAGAGCAGCTGACCGGCAAGATGACGGAGCTTCAGACCACCCTGGACCAGACCGCTCAAGAGCTGACCGCCGCCAGGCAGGCCAAGGAAGCCGCCCTGGCCGACCGGGACAGTCTGAGCCGCACCCTGCAGGAAACCAGCGCCGCCCTGGAAACCAAGACCGCCGAAGCCGAGCAGCTGACCGCCGACCTTAACGCCAAGACGGCCGAGGCCGAGCAGCTGACCGCCGCCTTGGCCCAGACCGACGAAGCGCTGAACGCCAAGACCGCCGAGGCCGAGCAGCTGACCGCCGATCTGACCCAGACGGGCGAAGCGCTGACGACAAAGACCGCCGAGGCCGAGGACCTGACCGTTCAGCTGAAGGGCACGCAGGACGCGCTGGAAAGCGAAAAGGCCGCCAGGGAAGCTTCTCAGGCCGAAAACGCCCGGCTGACCGAGACCCTGAACGGGACGACCGCCCAGCTGGAGGAAAAGACCAGGCAGGCCGAAGAGCTGAGCCAGACCCTGGCGCAGACGCAGGAAGATCTGGCCAACGAGAAATCCGAAAAGGAACAGGTCATCGCTCAAAAGGAAGCGCTGGAGGAAGACAAGAAATATCTGGAGCAGCGCGCCGAGGACCTGACGGAGCAGACCGAGCTGGCCGCCCGCCAGTTCCAGCAAAAGCCCGTTCCTTACGCCAATTCGCTCAGGCCCATGCTCAGCTGGTTCCGCACCCGCCTGGACGAAAAAGGCAACCCGCAGCTGTGGCTCAGCATGGCGGACCGCGCCGGGCTCAAATCCGTCCGGGTCGTGCGCACCTGGCTGGACGCCGACGGCAAGCAGCGCGAGGAAACCGTGGAAGAAATGCCGCTGGGCGGGGCCTACGAGGCCCTGCGCTACCGCACGCTGACCCGGCTGGGCGAATACCGCGCCGAAATCATCAACCAGACGGGCGAAAAGTATTACAGCGACGTGCTGGTGCTGATCGAGGACGCCGACGGAAACGGCGTGGCGGATACCATGACCAACGCCAACGGCGAGGTCACCTTCCTGACCTATGAAAACGCCTTTGCGGTGAAATAAGAAAAGCCTCGGGGCCGCGCCGGACAAAACCTCCGGCGCGGCCCCGAACATATCAGGCCCGGGAAGCTGTTTTACGAACGCTTCCCGGGCCTGTGTTTTTTTAACGGGACAGTATATCCGCAGCTTATTCGCAGGCGCCTGGCCTGTGAAAAACGACGTGCTTGCCGCTGCGGCTTTCCGCTTCCTGTTCAGGCGCGGAAACGATACATGCCGATGGCGGCGGCGACGGCCAGGTTCAGCGAATCGATATCCTGACTGTGCGCGATGCGGACGGGGGTGCCGACTGCGGCGAAGTCACCCGGAAGCCCCGCCCCTTCGTTGCCGAAGATCAGGGATACGGGGCCTTCCCTCCTTTGGGCCAGGGCTTCCTCCAGGGTGACGGAGCCGTCCAGCATGAAGGGATAAAAGGCCCGGCCGGAACAGGCCGCCCGATAGTCCTCAAACGATGCGTACTCCTTTACGCGGAGGCTGAAGAGCGCGCCCATGGATGCGCGCACCACATGGGGATGAAAAACGTCCGCGCAGGGGCCGATCAGTACGACGTCCCTGTAGCCGAACCCAAGCGCCGTGCGCAGGATGGTGCCGAGGTTCCCCGCGTCGGACGGATGGTGGAGGACTACGTGATCGGCCCGGGGATCCGGCTTGGCCCAGCGTTTTTCAAACACGGCGGCCGCGTAGCAGTTGCCCTTGCCCGAAAGCCGGGCCAGCGCGCGGTCGGCCGTTTCCACCCGGATGCGGCTTTCCCCGCACAGGGCGATCAGCTCTTTGGCGCCGGCTGAATCCTGCGCCTGGGAACTGACCAGCAGCCGCCTGACCAGGCCCGGCGCTTTTCTGACGGCCTCCATCGAGGGAAAAATACCCGGCGCGTAGGAATAATCAAGCGACCGGTCATAGGCGCTCAAGGAAGGCATGGTTCATTCCTCCTTGGGGGCGGCCAGCAGCTGGCTCAAAAGCTTCCCGGCCATCTGCTTGCCGTTGGCCCCCACCTCGTTTTCGGGGCCGACGCAGGACGGACAGCCCCGTTCGCAGGAGCAGTCGCTGACGATGCGCAGCGCGTCCCGCAAAAGGATGTCCCGCATGTGGAAGGCCTTTTCCGAAAGGCCCACGCCGCCGGGACAGTTGTCGTACAGGATCAGGGTGGGCTTGTTGGTAAAGGTGCATTTGACCTGATAGCACACGGCGATATCGTGCGGGGAGCACATGAGGCTCAGGGGCGCCGCGATGCGCAAAAGATTGGCAACGCCCAGCATGCCGTTCTGGAGGTCGTCCTTGCCGTATTCCAGGGCGATTTTGTCCGGCACGGTCCACCACAGGGCGGTCGTGTGCATCTCCGTTTCGGGCAGCATCACCGGGCCGTAGCCCACGTTTTCCCCGGTGTCGAAACGCATTTTCTTGAACATGCGCACCCGGGCCGTCACGTTGATCTCGCCGAAGGAGGCGTCCGGCCTTTCGTCCAGCACGTCCAGAAGGCTCAGGGCCACGTTCAGGTCGGCGTCGGTATAGTAATCCACGTCCACCCGGCGGATGAAGGCCTTGCAGGCGTCAAAATCCAGCTTGTCCACCTGATAGGTGGTGCCCTCGTGCAGGTAGATGGCGTTTTCGTGCAGCAGCATCGGGGCGGTGAAACGGTCCATCTCGCCGACCATGCGGGTGTGGGCCGGGTCCGTCACGTCCATGATGAGGAAGTTCTCGGTCATGGCGGTCCTTAAGGATATTTCGCTGGCGGGAAAGTCCTCCTCCGACCAGTGGTAGGTGTCCCCTACGTGGCGCAGGATGTTGGCGTCGGTCAGATAATCCAGCATTTCCTCGCTGCCGGCGGCGCCGCCGAAGGTTTCCCCGTCGTGGAAGGGCAGCTCGTAGGCCGAGCATTTCATGTGGTTCAGCAGCACATAGATATTGTCCGGGTTCAGCAGGGCGTTTTCGGGGCTGGCGCCGAAAAAGTAATCGGGATGGGTGACGATGAACTGATCCAGCGCCCCGGAGGAGGCGACCAGGATGGTGAGGCTCACCCCGAAGCGCCGGCCCGCCCGCCCGGCCTCCTGCCAGGTGGAGGCGATGGTGCCGGGATAGCCGCACATCACGCAGGCCTCCAGGGAGCCTATGTCGATGCCCAGCTCCAGCGCGTTGGTGGACACCACCGCGTCGATCTTCCCGGCCCGAAGCCCCTTTTCGATCTCCCGCCGTTCGGAGGGCAGATAGCCGCCGCGATAGCCCCTGACCCTGCCGGAGTTGCCCACAGGATCTTTTACCAGTTCCTTGAGCTGGCGGGTGAGCACCTCCACCTGCAGGCGGCTTTTCCCGAAAACGATGGTGCGGATGCCGTTTTGAACCAGCATGGAGGAAAGCCTGCGCACCTCGGGGAGCACCCCTTTGCGGATGCCCAGTTGGCGGTTGACGACGGGGGGATTGTAGAATATCACATGCTTTTCCCCGGCCGGCGCGCCGTTTTTATCGATCTTGACGACCGGGCGGCCGATCAGTGTCTGCGCCAGCTCTTCCGGGTTTTCGATGGTGGCCGAGCAGAGGATGAAGCGGGGATGGCTTCCGTAAAAATCGCACAGGCGGACGAGCCTTCTCAGGACGTTGGCCAGGTTGCTGCCGAACACGCCGCGGTAGGTGTGTATCTCGTCGATCACGATATATTCGAGATTTTCAAACAGCTTGACCCACTTGGTGTGGTGGGGCAGGATGCCCGAATGCAGCATGTCCGGGTTGGTGACCACCACATGGCCCGCCTGCCGCACGGCGCGGCGCGCCGCGCCCGGGGTGTCCCCGTCGTAGGTATAGGTCTTTATATCGGCCCCGATCAGCTCGATCAGCTCATACAGCTCGCTCACCTGGTCGGCTGAAAGGGCCTTGGTGGGAAACAGATACAGCGCCCGGGCGTCCGGGTTTTTGAGGATGGCGTTCAGCACCGGCAGGTTGTAGCAAAGCGTCTTGCCCGAGGCCGTCGGCGTGACGATGACCACGTCCTTTTTTTCCTCGATGGCGGCAAAGGCCTCCGCCTGATGGGTGTAAAGCTGATTGACGTGATGCTTTTGCAGGGCGGGGATCACGCGCGCGTCCAGTCCCTCCGGAAACGGGGCGTAGGCCGCCTCCCGCCGGGGAAGGGTCTTCCAGCAGGTCACGTTTTCCATGAAGGAGGCGTCCTGCCTGAGGACGTCCAGCAGCTGTTCGAGATTCATACGGCACCTCAGATTTCCTGTATATCCATTTCGTCGGAGCCGGGCTCCCCGGTTTCGGGGCGGGGCAGCTCGTCCAGGCTTTTTAAGCCGAAATGGGCCAGGAATTTGTCGGTCGTGGCGTAAAGGATGGGCCGTCCGACGACGTCCTTGCGGCCCACGTCCTCTATCATTCCCTTTTTAACGAGGGACTGCACCGAGTAATCGCACTTGACTCCGCGGATCTGCTCCATCTCCAGCTTGGTGACCGGCTGGCGGTAGGCCACGATGGCCAGCGTCTCCAGCGCCGCCTGGGAGAGGGACTGCTTTTGCACCGGCTGCAGCAGCTTTTCGATGTAGGGAGCGAATTCCGCCCGGGTGGAAAGCTGTACGTGCTCCCCGAAGCGCTTGAGGGTCAGGCCGCTGGGTGCCCGGTCCAGCCGGCGCTCCAGGTCGTCCAGGGCTTCCGCCAGCTGGAACGGGGCGATCTCCAGGGCCCTGGCCAGGTCGTCCGTCAGCACCGGCTCCCCGGCTACAAACAGCATCGCCTCCACGATCGGGGCGATTTCTTTAATCTCCATCGTCATCAGCGCTCTCTTCGTTGATTTCGTCCGGGTCGGGCGTGTGGGGCGTGATCAGTATCTGCCCGTAAATGCCTTCCTGGCTTGCGCGCGCCCTCCCGGCCTTCAAAAGCTCCAGCAGGGCCAGGAAGGTGGTGACCACCTCGTCGCGGTCCGGGTTTTCTGAAAACAGCCGGTCAAAGGTGATCGGTCCTTTTTTGAGCCTGCGCAGGATGCCCGCCATGCACCTGGGCACCGAATAGGCGTCGCGCAGGATGCGGCGCTGTACGGGCTGCTGCTCCCGGTCCTCCGGGGTGCGGGCCAGCACCCGCGCAAAGGCGGCGGTGAGCCCCTCCAGCGTCAGGTTTTCAAGCTCATAGGTGGGCGGGGGCAGCGGAAACTCCTCCGGCAGCTTTTCGTACATGGAGGCCGCCGCCTTTTCAAACTGCTGCATTTCGGCGGCCAGGGTCTTGAGCTGCTGGTATTCTTCCAGCTGGCGGATGAGGGCCTGCTCCGGGTCCTCCTCCTCTGCTTCGCCCTCCCGGGGTTCCCTGGGAAGCAGGGAACGGGATTTGATCTCCACCAGCGTGGCGGCCATCGCGAGAAATCCGGAAGCGTCGTCCATATCAAGATCGGGCGCGTTTTGCACGTATTCGATGTACTGGCTGGTGACCTCGGACACGAAAATGTCCCGTATATTCACCTTGGCCTTGCCCACCAGGAACAGCAGCATGTCCAGCGGGCCTTCAAACTGGCTCAGGTGCAGGGAAAAAGCCATGCTTTCACCTCAGATACATGTGCCCGGCCGGCCTCAGCGCCACACCAGGCGGTAGAAAAAGGTGATGACCGGGGACCAGATGGCGTTCATCGCCCGGTACAGGAGGTTATCGACCAGGCTGGTGCCGAGCAGCAGCACCATCAGCCCTATCTGGAACATGCGGAACAGATCCGGCGTCAGCCGCAGTTTGCCTTTGAGCAGGGTGTCGTTCAGCAGATGGAAGCCGTCCAGCGGGGGGATGGGCAGGAGGTTGAAAAGCGCCAGGCTCAGGTTGAGCGACGAAAAATGATTGAAAAACGTGAACAGATAATGGATGAAGCCTTTTTCAGAAAATGCGGGCGAACGGGTGGTCAGCACCATCAGGAAGCCGCTGATCAAAAACAGCAGGAAGTTCATCGTGATGCCGGCGATGGACACCAGAAAATCGTCCCGCCTGAAACGGCGGAAATTATTGGGGTTCACCGGCACGGGCCGCGCGTAGCCAAAGCCGAACAAAAGCAGCATCGTGGTGCCGATAGGGTCCAGATGGTGGGAGGGACGCAGGGAAAGCCGGCCCATCATTTTGGCTGTGGGATCCCCGCACCAAAGCGCCACATAGCCGTGGGAGATCTCGTGCAGAATCAGCGCCCCCAGCAGGGACAATACCTGGATCAGCATCAGCGCGATGCCGTTCAGCGGATCCTCCCGGATATTCTGTATCCAGGAAAAGAGCATGGAATTCTGAAACATATGAAGCTCCTTTAAAGCCCGGCGAGGGCGTTTTCAAGCGCCGTCACCGCCTCTTCCCGGGTGGCCCAGGAGGTGCAGAAGCGGACCGCCTGCCGGCCGTCGGGCAGGGTTTCCCACGGATCCCACGCAAAAGAGGGGGCCAGGCGGTCAAGCTGCTCGGCGGTCAGGATGGGAAACTGCTGGTTGGTGGGAGAATCGATCATGAAGGGAACGCCCGCCTGCGTGAAGGCCTTTTTCACCCGCAGAGCCAGGCTGTTGGCGCGCCGGCCCAGGGAAAGATACCGGTCTTCCTCCATCAGTCCCTGGAACTGGATGCCCAAAAGCCTGCCCTTGGCCAGCATGCCTCCCCTCTGCTTGATCATGTAGCGGAAATCCTTTTTGAGCGCCGGGCTGGTTATGACCACCGCTTCCCCGAACAGGGCGCCGCATTTGGTGCCGCCCAGATAAAAGACGTCGCACAGCCGGGCGATGTCCGCAGCGGTCACGTCGCAGGCGTCCGCGGTCAGCCCGTAGGCCAGGCGCGCGCCGTCCAGGTACAGGGGGATGCCCGCCCCGCGGCAGATGCGGGAAAGCTCAGTCAGCTCCCTCAGGGAGTACAGCTGGCCGTTTTCGGTGGGGAAGGATATATACAGCATCCCCGGCTGCACGGTGTGCTCGCTGTGCGGATCGCCGAAATGGGCGTCCAGCGCCTTCTTGAGCGCCTCGGCGGACACCTTGCCGTCCGGGCTTTCAAGCGCCAGCACCTTGTGGCCGGTGGCCTCGACGGCCCCGGTTTCGTGTACGGCCACATGGCCGGTCTGAGCCGACAGCACGCCCTGCCAGGGGCGAAGAACGGAGGCGATCACGGTCAGGTTGGCCTGCGTGCCCCCGACCAGGAAATGGACGTCCGCTTCCGGGCAGCTGCAGAATTCCCGGATCAGGCCGCGGGCGTGCTCGCAGTAAACGTCCGTGCCGTAGCCGGGCGTCTGCACCAGGTTGGTATCGTTCAGAAGGGACAGGATCTCCGGAAGGCATCCTTCCTCATAATCACAGGTAAAGCGGTACATGGCACTGCTCCTCTCCAAAGCGATTTGCAGACGTATTATAGCAAATTCCGCCTGCACTTAGCAATAGCGGGACAAAAAAGGGAGAAACAGGACGCCGGATACGAAAGAAAACAAGGAAAAACAGACGAAATAATAAAAAGATCGGCTCTTCAGAAACAGGAAAACCGCCCACAGGCGGCGAACATATGAAGGATACGAAAGCCCAACGCGCACGCTGTCCGCGACGCAGACGAAACAGAGGAACGTCCATGAAAGCAAGCCACGCAGAAAGCCGGGCATCGCAGATGCTGAACGCCCCGGTAAGTCAAATCATCCCCCGGCTGGCGGTGCCGACCGTCATCTCCATGCTGATCACCAGCATCTACAACCTGGCGGACACCTTTTTTGTGGGCCGCATCAACACGGCGGCCTCCGGGGCCATCGGCGTCGTGTTTTCCGCCATGGGGATCATACAGGCCATCGCCTTCACCATCGGCATGGGCAGCGGCGCGAACATGAGCCGGGCCCTGGGCGCCGGGCGGAAGGAGGAAGCGGCCCGGTTTGTGTCGCTGGGCTTTTTCACGGCCTTCATGACCGGCGCGGTGCTGGCCGCGGCGGGGCAGATCTTTTTGCGGCGGCTGGTGGTTTTGCTGGGCGCCACCGAGACCATCGCGCCCTACGCGGAGGACTATGCCCGCTATATCCTTTTGGCGGCGCCCTTCATGATGTCCTCCCTGGCGATGAACAATATGCTGCGCTTCCAGGGGCTTACGCTTTACGCCATGATCGGCATCGGGACGGGCGGTCTGCTCAATATGGCGCTGGACCCGCTGTTCATATTCGTGTTCAACATGGGCACGGCGGGCGCCTCGCTGGCCACCGCCATCTCCCAGTGCGTGAGCTTCAGCATTCTGCTTTGGATGTGCCAGCGGCAGGGGGAGGCCATTTCGATATCCCGGCGCAACTTCCGTCCCTCCCGGGAAATGTACCGCCGGATGCTGGCCAACGGGCTTCCTTCCCTGGGCCGGCAGGGCATCGCCAGCGTGAGCACCATTCTGCTCAATCACGTGGCCCAGGCCTGGGGTGACCCGGCTATCGCCGCGATGGCCATCGTCAGCCGCTTCATCATGTTCATCAATTCCGCGGTCATCGGCTTTGGCCAGGGCTTCCAGCCGGTGTGCGCGTACTGCTACGGGGCCAGGAAGTACGCCCGCGTCCGGGAGGCTTTCGTGTTCTGCGCCAGGGTGGCCACGGTAATCCTGCTGGTGCTGGCGGGCGGGGCGATGCTGATCTCGCGGGAGATCGTGGGCTGGTTCAGGGACGACCCGGAGGTCATCCGGATAGGCACGACAGCTCTTCGCATACAGCTGTGCACGATGCCGCTGTGGGGCTATTATACGATGAGCAACATGCTCACCCAGTCCATCGGCCTGTCCGCCCGGGCGACGCTTCTGTCCGCCTCCAGGCAGGGCATATTCCTGATCCCCATGCTGCTGATCCTGCCGCCGCTGTTCGGGCTGACGGGCCTGCAGACGGCCCAGCCGGCGGCGGACGTGTGCGCTTTTTTCCTGGGCGTGTTCCTGGTCCGTCCGGTGCTCAGAAAGCTCAGGGAAGACGGAGATCAGTAGTCCCTTCCCCTGATGAACGTATCCGGGCAGAAGGGCAGCATGATGCCCTGGTAGCGCGTCAGTTCCTCGCGGGAAGGAGCGTGCAGGCCGCGTACGGCCACGGTGTCCCTGTCTTCAAAGGGCTGGAGGTAATACCTTTTGGCCCCGCGGATCCACGGGCCGATACCCAGAAAGGAATTGTCGTCGAAAAGCTCCTTTACGACCGTCGTGCGGAATTCATAGTCCACCCGGCCGGACAGAAGGAAGGAAGCGCTTTCCCTTACGGCGTCCAGCGATATGTGGGACAGCCCCGCCGTTTCCGCGTAGCGGTCGGGGCTGTTTTTGATGTCCATGGCCACATAGTCGATCAGGCCCTCTTCGGCCAGGGAGGATAGAAGCTCCGGCCTCGTGCCGTTGGTATCCAGCTTGACGGCGTAGGAAAGGGCTTTGACGCGCCTGAGCAGACGGGCCAGCTCTTCCCCGCGCAGGGACGGCTCTCCCCCGGTGATACAGACGCCGTCCAGCAGGCCGCGGCGCTTTTCAAGAAACGCGATCAGGCCGTCCTCGTCGGTTTCGGGCGGCAGCAGGCCGTCGATCAGTTCCGCGTTGTGGCAGTAGGGACAGCGGAAATTGCACCCGGACAGGAAAACGGTACAGGCCACCTTGCCCGGAAAATCCAGCAGCGTCAGCTTCTGAAGCCCGGCTATCTCCATCAGGCATCCCCCCTCGCGTGTTTCATTGTAGCACTTTTTTTAAGCAAGGACAAATCAAATATAATAGCAAGGGTCTACGATAAGGGGGCTCAGGCAAAAGGTCACCCGGCGGGGGAACTTCCGTTCCCCCGCCGGGTGCTGCTGTATGAAAAGGCGGTTTATGCCTCTGGCGTCTGCGCTTCCTCTCCCGTGGTTTCAGGAGCGGACACGGAAACCGGCGCGGTCTGGCCGGTGCTGGTGACGATGGCGTTCATGCCGTAGGCGATGGCGTTAAGGTCGGGATCGGACAGGGTGATATAGACCGTGAAGGTGGATTCCTCGCTTTCCTCGCTGGTGCTGGCCGCACCCAGGCTGCTGATATATTCCACCTGACCGTTCAGGATCTGGTCGCCGTTGCTGGAATAGATCAGTTCCACCCGTACGATATCGCCCAGACGGATGCCGGGCAGATCGCTTTCCAGGGCCGTGGCCTCCACGCGGACGCTGTCAAGCGGATAGATGGAAGCGATGTCGCCCCCCTCCGAGACGGCGCTGCCGGGAGAGACGCTCAGCGCGGCGATCACGCCGTCCACCGGCGCCTTGATCAGGGTGATGTCGGCGCTCTGCCCCTGGTAGGTGCCGCTCAGGGTCTCAAAGAGCAGATCGCCCTTGTTCACCTTCTGGCCGGAGGTGACGGCGTAGGACACGATGACGCCCGCGCCCGTGTAAGCAGCCGGGCCGCGCCTGACGACCGTGCCCCGGCCCAGGCGCTGGTCGGCATGCGCGTTGCTGCCGCGGAAAATGTTGACGGACTCGCCGCTGCTCAGGTCTCCCTCGTCGGTGATCAGCACCTCAAAGGAACTGTCCGCCACGGTGGTGATCAGCCCGTGGCCGGTATAATCTCCGGTCACGGTGCGCAGGAACACCCTTTCGCCGGGATGCGTCAGCTTGGTGGCCTCGCTGTCGTAGGCGTATTTGGTGGAGCCGGTGAGGGAATAGGTGAGCTCCGGCTCCAGATAGGCGACCGCGCCGTAGGTTTCGGCTACGCTTTCGGCGTCATCCTCGACGCTTCCGAACAGGTACACCTTGCCGCTTTCCTTGGCGTACACCTTGGTGGTCTGAAGGGTGGCGATCGTATCGCCGGCGCGCACGGTCTGGCCGACGCGGACGGGAACCTGGTCGATCGCGCCGCCGTACAGGGTGGTGACATTCTGCGTCACGGCGGAGACGACGGTGCCGTTCAGTTCGTAGGCCTGGGCCAGCATGGGGATCGCACAGGTCAGGAAAACGAGGGACAGGGCGGCGGACAGCATTCTTTTCACAGCGGGTTCCTCCTTTTTTGACTGACAGTTGTTGGGAATATGGATATAACAGGCGGACGGGGAAAGCCGCGTCCGTCTTTCCTTACATGGATCTGAGCGCGTCGATGGGGTTCAAGCGGCTGGCTTTCCGGGCCGGCGCCCAGCCGAACAGGATGCCCACCGCTGCGGAAAAGCCCACCCCCAGGGCGATGGCGCCGTAGGATATCTGAAACGCGGTGCCCATCACACGGCTGAGTATCAGGGACAGCCCCAGCCCCAGCGCCACGCCCAGCAGCCCGCCTATCATGGAAAGCAGAAAGCTTTCCATCAGGAACTGAACCTGGATCTGCCAGGGAATGGCGCCCAGGGCCTTTTTGAGGCCTATTTCCACCGTGCGTTCGGTGACGGTGGTCAGCATCATGTTCATGATGCCGATGCCGCCTACCAGCAGGGCGATGGAGGCGATGCCGGCCAAAAGGGTGCTGACCATGGAGAGGATGGAGTCCATGGTGTCCTCGATGCTGGACATGGTGGTGATGGTGAAGCAGTCTTCCTCAAAGCTGAACATGGCGTCCATCTTCGCCTCCAGCGCCTCGGAGGCCGCCTGGGAATCGACCCCTTCCGCCAGGGAAACGGTGAAGCTGGTGACCAGGCTTTCGTTGTTCATTTTAAGGGCCGTGGTATAGGGGATCAGGATGTCCGGAGAGCCGCTCATCATGTCGGCCACGGTGGACACGGTCTTCTCCCCGATGATCCCCACCACCAGGAAGGTCAGCGCGTCAATATAGATATTCTCGCCCACCGGATCCACGCCGTAGAAAAATGTCTCCACCATGCCGCTGCTGATCAGACAGACACGGGACATATTTTCCTCGTCAACGATATTGATCATGCGGCCCCGGCCCACCACGTTGTCCGTGTTCTGAAAATAGTACATGTTTTTGCCGGACACGGTGACATTGGTCTTGTAGGAACCGCCGCGGGCGACGCGGGAGCGCAGGGACACGTTGGGGATGAGGCCGTCCACCTCGTCCATCTGAGCCAACTCCGTCAGGTCCGCCGCGGTCATGCCGGTTTTAAGGTCGCTGCCGGTGACGCTGACGGACAGCGTGCCCGCCCCCATGGATAAAAACGACCTGGACAGCGAGCCTGAAAACCCTGAAACCGTGGTGATCAGCGCGATGACGGCCATCACGCCGATGAGGATGCCCAGTATGGTCAGAAACGAGCGCACGCGGTTGCCGCGGATATTATCCAGGGACATGACGACGCATTCCTTGAGCATGATCAGCGTCTTCCTGGGTTTTTCAAGCATCGGCCGCGTTCCCTCCCTCCGAAAGCACCCCGTCCACGATGCGAACGATCCGCCTGGCATAACCGGCGATGTTCATATCGTGCGTGATCATGACGATGGTCCTGCCTTCATCGTTCAGCTCGCTGAAAAGCCCCATCACCTGGCGGCCGGTTTTCTGGTCCAGAGCGCCGGTGGGCTCGTCGGCCAGGAGGATGGAGGGGTTTCCCACCAGCGCCCGGGCGATGGCGACGCGCTGCTGCTGGCCGCCGGACATCTGATTGGGATAATGGTCCCGCCAGTCTATAAGACCTACCTTTTCGAGCATCTCAAGGGCCTTCTTCCGCCGCTCTTTGGGAGGAACGCCGGCGTAGATCAGCGGCAGCTCCACGTTTTTCTGCGCCGTAAGGCGGGACAGCAGCTGGGAATTCTGGAAAATGAAGCCGATCTCCCTGGAGCGGATGCGGGCCAGCTCCTCTTCGTTCAGGTCCTCAATTTCCTGCCCCTGCAGGACGTAGCGGCCGCTGGTGGCGGTATCCAGGCAGCCGATGATGTTCATCAGGGTGGATTTGCCGCTGCCCGAAGGGCCGAGCACGGACAGGTATTCCCCGGGCTCGATCGACAGATCCACGTCCCTGAGCACGTGCGCCTGCTGTTCGCCCATCCGATAGATCTTGTTGATCTTTTCCATCCGGAAAAAAGGCGAGCCGGTCATCGCGCGTTTCCTCCGCCGCCCGGGTTCATGTTCTGGGTGTTGCGGTTATTGGTGCCGCCGCCCTGGAAGCTGTTTCTGTTAAAATTGTTGTTGTTGCGCTGCTGCCCCTGGCCCATGATCATCTGGCCGCCGAAGAGGTTGGAGAAGATGTTCCCGGTATTTTCATCCGTTTTCTGCGCCACGGCGTAAACCACGTCCCCGTCCTGAAGACCCTCGACGATCTCCACGTAGTTGCCGTTGCTGACGCCGGTGGTGATCATGGTCTGGGTCATCTGACCGTCGCCCGACTGCCGATAGACAAAGGCGTGGTTGGAGCGGTCGAAGCTGATGGCGTCCGCCTTGAGGATGACCACGTTGGTGGCTTCTTCCTCGGGCACGGTGACGGTCACCTGCATGCCGGGGTAAACGGTATCCGACACGTCCACATAGGCGGTGGCCGTATAGTACGCCACGGAGCCGGTGGAGGAGGAAACGTAGTTGATCGAGGCGATCCTGCAGGGGAAGGTCTCTTCGGTGGCGGTGGTGGTCACGCGGCATTCTGTGCCCACATGGACGCTGGAAATGTCATATTCGTCCACCCGTATGGAAACCTTCATGTGCGAAAAGTCCACCACCTGGATCAGGGTATCCCCGGCGGCAACCTTGTCCCCGGCGGCAAAATACAGCTGATTGACCGTGCCGTCGAATTCGGCTTCCACGGTCTGCCCGCTGGTCAGTCTGATCAGCTTGTCGCCCGCCTTCACCCGGTCCCCCTCGGCAAAGTACACGGCCCGCACGGTGGTTGCGGAGGACGCCGTATAGGAGGCGTTGCTGACCGCCTGCATGGTGCCGCTGAAGGAAAGGGAATTGGAAATGGAGCCAGTGCCGGCAGTGTATTCCTGATAGACGACCGTATATTCGTTTTTAAGCCTGCCGTAGACCACCCAGCCTGCGGCCGCCAGCACGAGCAGAATGAATATGGTCAGTATGATTTTTCTGACGGTCTTTCTCTTACGTTTTCTGCGGGCGGGTTCTTTTGCCGCCGGAATCGCCGTTTCGGCCATGAAATCTTCCTCCCTGCGGTTTTTGCGCGTTACACCAAAAGGATAGAGGAATAACCTTAGAGGAAGCTTAAACCAGGCCAAATTATGAGGGATTTTTTACACATACGCCTCTCCCCCGCCGGGCGGGCCCCCCACCTGGACTATGGGCGGCGCCGGACGCGTCATTTTTTACCCGGCCTGTACAGGTTTCCCCCGCCGTGCTATAATGGCCTTGCCGCGCCAGGGCGGCCAATCAAAAAAAAGGAACTGATGCTCATGCGGGATATGACGACGGGAAGCCCTACCGGCCATCTGTGGCGGTTCGCGCTGCCGCTGCTTTTGGGCAACTGGCTGCAGCTGGCCTATAACGCGGTGGACTCCATCATCGCCGGGCGGTTCATCGGCAAGGAGGCGCTGTCCGCCGAGGGCATCGCGGCGCCGGTGATGAACCTGGTGATCCTGGGCATTTCCGGCGTATGCATAGGCGCCGGGGTGCTGATGGGCGAAGCCTTCGGGGCCCGGGACCTGCCCCGGGTGCGCAGGGCGCTGGGCAGCACGCTGCGCTTCGGGATGGCCTTCTGCCTGATCGTGACGGCGTTGGGCATTCTTCTGACCCCGCAGCTGATGGGGCTTTTGTCGGTGCCTGAAGGCATATTCCATATGACCGGCATCTACCTGCGCATCACCTTCCTGGGGGCGCCGTTCACCTTCCTGTACAACGCCCTGGCCGCCGGGCTCAAGGCCGTGGGAGATACGAAAACCCCTCTGCGTTTCCTGGCCTTTTCGGCCATCCTCAACGCGCTGCTGGACCTGTTTTTCCTGGGCGTGCTCCATTTCGGCATCGTGTGCAGCGCGGTCACCACCGTGGTGGCGGAGGCGGCCTCGGCCGGACTAGCCGTCTGGTATATGCTCAGGAAAATGCGGGAGCTGTTCCCTGAAAGGAAGGACTTCCGGAGGGACCTCCCATTGCTCAGGCAGATCCTGGCCTACGGCGGGCCCACGGCGCTGCAGCAGATGCTCCAGCCCATCGGAAAGGTGCTGATCCAGGGCCAGGTGAACGCGCTGGGGGTGGACAGCATCGCCGCCTACAACGCCGTCACCAAGGTGGACGATTTCGCCTGCATCCCCGCCCAGGGCATATCCGCCTCGGTATCCACCTTCATGGCGCAAAACCGGGGCGCCGGCAGAAAGGACCGGCTGCTGCCCGGCTTCCGGGCCGGCCTTCGGCTGGAGCTGTTCTATTTTGTGCTGATCTGCTCGGCCGCGCTGCTTTTGCGCGAGCAGTTCGTCCGCCTGTTCTTAAAGGCGGACGACGCTCCGGCCATCGTCAGCATCGGTGCGGACTATCTGGGGCTGATGGCTTTTTTCTATATTTATCCGGCGCTCACCAACTGCATGCAGGGTTTCTTCAGGGGCATGGGCCGCATGGGCATCACCATCGTGCTGACCGGCATACAGATCACCCTGCGCACGGTATCCACCTACATCCTGGCCCCCCGCATGGGCATCCGCGGCATTGCCGTGGCCTGTGCCGTCGGCTGGTCGTGCATGCTGATCGCGGCGGCCGTTCATTATTTCCGCGTGAAAAGGGAAGTGTGGGGGAAGACCTCCGGGATACCCGTATGATAAGAAGGCAGGATATGAAGCGGCGCTGTATCAGGTTTTCCGGCCGGACGATGTGTAACAATCACGGCGCGGCGGTTGTTTCCCCGGTGAAAGTATGATAGGATGAGCGGGAAAGGCGGGAGGATAGCGGAGTGGAACAGGAAAAAAGGAAGCGCAGGGCTTCGGGTTCTTCAAAAAGCCGGAATAACGGCTTATACAGGAATATCATGATCTTAAGCCTGGCGCTGACCGTCATACTGGCCGCATGCCTTATCATGATCCTGACGAACAGGGCCAGGACTGTGATCACCAGCGATACGGTGACGTTCGGCCTGCGCAATATGGGCGAACTGGCGACCCAGGCGGGGTATTACACCAATATCAACGTTATAGAAAACCCAAACCGCACCATTGCCGGGGTGCCGATCCCTTTTACGGAAAGCAGGGCTATCTGCACCTATAACGGCAAGATCAAAGCCGGGCTGGATTTTTCCGCCGTTCAGGTGCAGACGGACGATGTGCGCAGGGTGATGACCTTCATCATGCCCGAAGTCAGGGTCCTTACCAATGAGATAGACCTGGACAGCTTGCGCGTGTATGACGAAAGCAACAGCGTTTTCAACAAAATATCGATGGAAAACTATAACCAGTCCCTGGTCGAGATGAAGGATAAAGCACAAAAGACCGCCGTATCGGAGGGCATACTGACCGCCGCGCGTAGCAACGCCGAATTGCTGGTCCGCTCCTTTGTGCTGAGCCTGCCGGCCGTGAGCGATTATCAGCTCGTCTTTTCCTGGCAGACCGAGGAGCCTGTCAATAACAACACTGAGCAGGCGCCTGAAGGCGTCCGATGAAAAGGGTGAAACGCATGAAATGGCTGAAAAGGATCCTGCTGGTTATCATCACGCTGATCGCGCTCGTATATCTGTCACTGATCCTGTTTCCCGACCTTAAGTGACCGCCGCCGCTTGAGCCCCCGACACAAAAAAAGCCCGTACAGGGCTTTTTTGCAATGAAATGTACAAGATATGTCAGCCCTTGGGATAAGGACTGTCGAATTCTTTGGCGACCTTCTCGGTCATCTGCTCCAGAGTGAGTCCCGTGAAGTGCTGGGCGCCCAGGTAGCGGCCGGATTTTTTGTCGTCCGCGAAGACGCCCGCCACGATGCCGGGAATGGCGCTTTCCGGCGCGTTGGGGGCCTGAGGCCCGCCCAGGTCGGTGCGGCACCAGCCGGGATCGGTCAGGTTGATCATGACGTCGGTGCCCTCCACCCGGGAACCCAGGTCGATGGTGATCTTGTCCAGCGCGGCCTTGCTGGCGGAATAGCCGGCCTGGCAGACGTCCAGCGCGATGCCGCTGGTGGTGTTCAGGATCCGCCCGGTGCCCTTTTCCATCATTTTCGGGAGGAAATGATAGCAGATCATGGCCGGGGCGATGGTGTTCACGTTGAAGCTGATCAGATAATCGCGGACAGGCGTTTTAAGGTAGTCGGTCCGGTAGGCGATCTGCAGCCCCGCGTTGTTCAGCACGATGTCCACAGAAACACCCAGGGAGTCTATATCGTGCAGCATTTTGTCCACCGCGTTTAGGTCGTTCAGGTCCGCCTCCACGGCATAGGCCTGAACGCCCAGGGCACGGACTTCATTCAGAATCATTTCGGTATGGGAAAGGCAGCGGCTGTGCAGGATCAGGTTGCAGCCCTGCTGGGCCATGAACTTTGCCGTCAGCCGGCCGATACCGCGGGAGGCGCCCGTGATCAGCGCCCACCTTCCTTTGACTTGATACATCCTGTTCATCTCTTTTCATCGTCATTTTCCGGGGAAAGCAGCCGGCGCTGTCCGCCGGCGTCCTTTATATATAACATACTTCCGGGGCGTATTCAAGGCATTCGGGACATTTTTGCACAAAAAAACACGCATCCGGCCGGGGACGCGCCGCGCTGTACTGTCTTTTTGGCTTATTCAGCCTGTCCGGATTTTTTCCCGCCGGATTGACAGGCTGTATGGAGAATGGGTATAATGCTGACATCCGGTGAAAAAAACGATCTGCCCGTATCATCCCATTTTATGAAAGGACGTGAACGCGCTATGATGGAACTGGTCCGTGACACGCTCAGCCGCTTTGTATCCTCCGGCGATATCGCCGGCTGCTCGGCCCTGATCACGCGCAACGACGAGGTGTGCTTTGAAGGCTGCTTCGGGTACGCGAATATCGAAAAAAAGAAGAAGATAACCGAGCGGACGATATTCCCGATCGCCTCCATGACCAAAGTGATCACGGTCGCCGGCATCATGCGGCTGTACGAGCAGGGGCTTTTCAAGCTTTGGGATCCCGTCAGCGAATTCCTGCCGGGCTTTAAAAACCCGAAAATCGCCCTGGAAGCCCCGGACGGAACGGTGGAAATCGTCCCCGCCAAAGGGGAAGTGACCTTGCGCCAGCTGTTCACGATGACCAGCGGCGTTCCCTACCCGGGCACCGACACGGCGGCCGCGCGCATCCGCGTCGAAAAAGAAAAGGAATTCTTCAAGGAATTCTCAGCGCAGGGGAATCCCCGGCCGGGCACGGTCAAATACTGCGACCTGGTAGGCAGCCTGCCGCTGGCCTTTGAGCCGGGCGAAAAATGGATGTACGGCTTTTCCATCGACGTGCTCGGCGCGGTGATCGAGGTGCTCAGCGGAAAAACTTTGGGACAATACCTGAAGGAAACCATTTTTGACCCGCTGGGAATGACGGATACGGGCTTCTATGTGCCCGAGGATAAACAGGACAGGGTGGCCACCCTGTATCATATCCATGAGGGGCTCCGGCCGGACGACCGGGAATACCCGGCAAAAAGCCCGATCTTTGAAAGCGGCGGGGGCGGCCTGTTCTCGACCGTGCGGGATTATACCCGCTTTGCCAGGATGCTGCTGCACGGCGGCACGCTGGACGGGGAACGGATCCTGGGCAGAAAAACCATCGACCTGATTTCCCGCGACCATCTGACGCCCCAGCAGCAGGCGACGCACAACTGGGATACCCAGCGCGGCTACGGCTACGGCCTGGGCGTGCGGGTGATGACCAGCCCCGAAACGGCCGACATCAACGGTTCCGTGGGAGAATGGGGCTGGGACGGCGCCTTTGGCAACTGGTTCTGCGTGGACCCCAGGGAAAACCTGACCTGCGTCTACCTGACCGGCAACCTGCCAGGAGACCACTACCGCTTTATCCCCAGGCTGATGGCGTCCATGTACGCGTCCCTGTGAGAAAAGGAGCATAAAGCAGCGCCCCCGCGTATTCTAAAAATACGCGGGGGCGCTGCCTTTGAAAGATCAGGCCTTTGCGTTCCTGCGGTTGAACAGGAGGTTCACGATGATGCCCAGGATAAGGCCGGTGGCAATGGAGGTGATGGTGATGCCGCCCAGGTTCAGCGTGACGCCGCCGATGCCGGGCACCAGGATGGCCGCCACGACAAAGAGGTTGCGGTTGTCGCCCAGGTCCACGGGCTGCAGCATCTTAAGACCGGACACGGCGATGAAGCCGTACAGCGCGATGCAGACGCCGCCGATGATGCAGCTGGGAATGGAATTGACGAAGGCCACGAAGGGACCAAAGAAGCTCAGCAGCATGCAGTAGACAGCAGCGATAAAGATGGTGGACACGGAAGCGTTGCCGGTGATGGCCACGCAGCCGACGGACTCGCCGTAGGTGGTATTGGGGCAGCCGCCGAAGAAGGAGCCGATGACGGAGCCGACGCCGTCGCCGATCAGCGTCTTGTCCAGGCCGGGGTCGGTGATCAGGTCCTGATTGACGATGGTGCTGAGGTTCTTATGGTCGGCGATGTGCTCGGCCAGGGTGACGAAGGCCACAGGCGCAAAGAGCATGATGATATTCATCACGTCCGCGAAGGAATCGATTTTCTCGCTGCCTTCCCGGAACATGCCCATGAAGGTGAAGCCGGGCACCTGGAAGAGCGGGATGTCGTCATAGGCGGACAGGTTGATGACCTTGAGGGCGTCGTTGCCGCCGGCGACCAGGGTGATCAGCAGACCCACCACATAAGCCGAAGCGATGCCGATGATGAAGGGGATCATGCGCATGCCCCTGTTCCCTTTAACGGAGGCCCACACGGTCATAAGGAACGCAAAGATACCCAGGGCAATGTGCACGAGGCTGTAATTGGTGGGGTTGGCGGCGGTGTTCATCAGGTTGCTGGCCGCGCTGCCGCACAGGGACAGACCGATCAGCGCCACGGTGGGGCCGATGACCACGGGAGGCAGGAGCTTGTTGACCCATTCGCTGCCGGTGGCCTTGATGATCAGGGCGATCACCACATAGACCAGGCCCGCGGCGACCGCACCCAGGAACACGCCCAGATAGCCGAAGGAGACGGCGCCGATCAGGGGATTGATGAACGCGAACGAGCTTCCCAGGAACACAGGGCTCTTGCGGCGGGTCACCAGCAGGTAAAAGATGGTGCCCGCGCCGGCGCCGAACAGCGCGGCGGACTGGCTCATGTATTCGCTTCCGACCAGTATCGGCACCAGCAGCGTCGCCGCCATGATGGCCAGCAGCTGCTGCAGGGCGTAGATCAGGTTCTTTTTGAGCGGGGGTGTGTCGTTGATACCGTAAACAAGCTTCATAAAACGATGTCCTCCCTTGTTTTTTTCGGCAGTCTCAAGGCAGCGCACAAAAAAACACCATACCCCTGCGGTACGGTGATCGATGCAGGTTTCCGGCCGGCGGCGAGCGCGCGGACTGAACGGAATGTCGGGTGCCTCTTGTCGGTCTCTCGTACCGTCTTAAAGACTTACCGGGAGATACGGTATCACATTTTTTCTTATCCGTCAACATGAAATGTATCAGAAAAAGCGCAGGCCCCGCTGTCAGGCCGTTCGTTTCCCATATAAGCCATGGCGTATTGGAAAAGAAGGCGCAAAGCCCCTGGAGCGCCCGTTGTTAGCACTCTTTTTAATTGAGTGCTAATTTGTGGTTGCGCCGCGGAAAAGAGTATGGTATAATCCAGAAGGCGTGAATGCGCGCCCAAAATGTAAAACGACGGGCTGTTTTGCCTGAGGCCATCCTTCAGGGCAGGCTGCCGCGATGAATACGGAGGGATTCTTTTTATGAACGACAACGCAAATAAAAAAGGCAATATTTCCATCGACGCCCAGAATATCATGCCGGTCATCAAGCGCTGGCTGTATTCCGACAAGGACATCTTCATCCGCGAAATGGTGTCCAACGGCTGCGACGCCATCACCAAGTACAGGATGATCAACTCCGCTCCGGCGGAGGAGGACCTGCGGGTGACGGTGACGTTGGACGCCGAAGCGGGCGAGATCCGCTTCACGGACAACGGCATCGGCATGACTGCGGAGGAGGTCGAAAAGTACATCAACCAGGTGGCGTTTTCCGGCGCGGAGGAGTTCCTCAAAAACTACCAGGGGGATGAAAAGGACGGCATCATCGGCCACTTCGGCCTTGGGTTCTATTCCGCCTTCATGGTGTCCGACAAGGTGACCATCGATACGCTGAGCTATCAGGAAAACGCGAAGCCCGTCATCTGGGAAAGCGAGGACGGCATGACCTTCAGCATGCGCGACGGTGGGCGGACAGCGCGCGGAACCACCATCACGCTGCATATCATGGAGGACGAAAAGGAGTTCCTGGACGGCGTCCGCGTCCGCGAGGTGCTGGAGCGCTACTGCGGGTATATGTCCGTGCCGATCTATCTGGAGGATCTGGCGGTGATCCGCAAGCACGAAAAGGACGCAAAGCCCGCTGATAAGCAGGAAGAAGAACAGCCGGCCCCCGCCCCCGAGGAAACCGCCGAAAAGCCCATCAACGACACCCATCCGCTGTGGCTCAAAGCGCCCAAGGACTGCACGGACGAGGAATACCGGGAAACCTACCGCAAGCTCTTCCATACCTATGAGGATCCGCTTTTCTGGGTGCATCTGAACGTGGACTATCCCTTCAACCTGAAGGGCATCCTGTATTTCCCCCGCATCCGCCGGGATTTCGGGACCAACGACGGCGAGATCAAGCTGTTCAACCGGCAGGTTTTCGTGGCGGACAATATAAAGGAAGTCATCCCCGAATTCCTGATGCTGTTAAAGGGCGCCATCGACTGCCCCGACCTGCCGCTGAACGTTTCCCGCTCGTTCCTGCAAAACGACGGCTATGTCAAACGCCTTTCCCAGCACATCACCAAAAAGGTGGCGGATAAGCTCAATTCCCTTTTCAATACCGAGCGCAAGACCTACGAGGGCTATTGGAACGACATCGCTCCCTTCGTCAAATACGGCTGCATCCGGGACGAAAAGTTCTACGCCATGGTCAAGGATTCGCTTTTGCTGCACACCGTGAAGGACGAATATCTGACCATCGCCGAATACCAGAGCCGCAACCAGGCCAAGGCAGAAAAGAAGATCTTCTACACCACCGAGCCCCAGCGCCAGGCGGCCGCCGTGGCCCTGTACACCGGGCGGGATATCGACGTGGCCGTCATGGATACGCTGATCGACATGAACTTCATGTCCTTCATGGAATTCGGCGGCGGCAACGACGGGCTGACCTTTGCCCGCGTGGACGCGGATATTTCCGGGCTCAAGCAGGAGGACGCGCAGGGCGCCGCCCAGCTGGACGAAGCCGCTTTGCAGGAGGAATTCCGCAAAGCCCTGGATCTTAAAGACCTGACCGTGAAGGCGGAGCCTTTGTCCGACGAAAGCCTGCCGGTGGTGCTGGTGGAGGATGAGCAGGTGCGGCGCTACAAGGAAATGAGCGCCGCCTACGGCGAAAAGTTCTCCTTCCCGTCCCGCTATACGCTGGTGCTGAACACCCTCTCACCCACGATCCGCAAACTCGATCAGATGGAAGCGGGAGAGACCAGGACGCTGCTTGAGCAGCAGCTGTACGATATCGCCCGGCTTTCCTCCCGTCCGCTGGAGGCGGAGGACCTGAAGGCCTTCATCGCCCGCAGCAACCGGCTGGTCGGCCTGCTGATGGGCGTGCCCGCGGCGGAAAAGCCCGCGGAGGAACAGCCGTCTGCCCCCAAAGCGGAAAGCGCCGGGGAAGGTGAAGCGTAAGAAGCCCTGCCCGTGCGGCAAAAGGGAAGGAGGGAAAAGCCTTGGTTTTCAAATACTGTCCGGCCTGCGGGGAACGCCTTTCGTCCCGGGTCATAGGGCAGGAAGGGGCCGTTCCCTTCTGCCCCGGCTGTAAAAGGCCGTGGTTTCCCCTGTTCCCGTCCGCCGTATGCGTGCTGGGCGTCAACAGCCGGGGCGAGGCGCTGTTTGCCCGTCAGGAGAGGATACCCGGGCTTTGCCTGATATCCGGCTTCATCAAGCCCGGTGAAACCGCGGAGGAGACGGCCTTACGCGAATGGCGGGAGGAAACAGGGCTTTCCCTTTCCCGCCTGCGCTCCGTTGGCACGCACTGGTACGCCCGGGACGGCGTGCTGATGCATCTGTTCACCGGCGATACGCAGGACGGGCCAGTCCATCCTTCCGAGGAGCTGCTGGATGCCTTTTTTCTGCCCATCCCCGACGCCCTGCCCCGGATAGACCCGTCCTCCACGGGCGTGCTGGCGCTGATCAGGGCGGTTTCTGAGCCCGGCTGACCTTTCACTGTACATTGACAAGAACCGGCGAATCGGATACAATAAGTGCAGGGAAATCCCGTCGGATTTACCTCATGACTGATACCATAAGGAGGATGATTCCCATGATGAAACTGGTTTTGATCCGCCACGGCGAGAGCGAATGGAACAAGCTGAACCTCTTCACCGGGTGGACCGACGTAGACCTCAGCGAAAAGGGCCACGAAGAAGCCAAGGCCGCCGGCCGGCTGCTGAAGGCCGAAGGGTATGACTTTGACGTCTGCTACACCTCCTACCTCAAGCGCGCTATCCACACGCTGAATCACGTGCTGGACGAAATGGACCGCGCCTGGCTGCCCGTCATCAAGACCTGGCGGCTCAATGAGCGCCACTACGGCGCCCTGCAGGGCCTGAACAAGTCCGAGACCGCCGAAAAATACGGCGAGGAGCAGGTCAAGATCTGGCGCCGCTCCTTCAACATCAAGCCCCCGGCCCTGGAGGAAACCGACGAGCGCTCCGCCCTCAACCAGCCCATGTACCGCAACGTGGACAAGAAGGATCTCCCCGCCTGCGAGAGCCTGGAGACCACCATTGAGCGCGCCGTTCCCTATTTCAACGACGTGATCCGCAAGGACATGGAAGCCGGAAAGCGCGTCCTGATCGCCGCCCACGGCAATTCCCTGCGCGCCCTGGTCAAGTATTTCGATAACCTGAGCGACGAAGAGATCATCGGCGTCAACATTCCCACCGGCACGCCGCTGGTGTACGAGTTTGACGACGATTTCAAGGTGATCCGTCACTATTACCTGGGCGACCAGGAAGCCCTCAAGGCCAAGATGGAAGCCGTCGCCAACCAGGGCAAGAAAAAGTAAACCGCTAAAGCAATCCGCCGCGCTTTCCGTTTTTCGATTCCGGAAAGCGCGGCTTTTTTTCAGTTGATAAAAACGGCCGATCCGTGGTACAATGCCGGCAGCAACGATAAAAAAGGAGTGGGTTTCTATGAACCAGGCCGATCTGGAACGGCTTGCCGCGGCGGTCAGGTCCGTCACAGAGCGCTATCACGGTTTCGGATATTTTCCCTCCGCCTGCGTGCGGGTATTTGACGCGGAAAAATGCCTCGTCAGCGTATGCGTAGGAGACGCGTCTGAAAACGATCTGTTTGACGTGGCCTCGCTGACCAAGCTGGCCACCTCCACGCAGGTACTGCTTTTGGCAGATGCGGGCAGGCTTTCCCTGGAGGACAGGATCGCCGATTTTTTCCCCGAGATCCGCGGGGACGCTTTTCTCTCGGAGCGTCTGCGCGGCGTCACGCTTCTGAGCCTGCTGACCCATACCTCGGGCATCGCGGACTGGTATCCCTTCTATGAAAAAAAGGGAGAGCCGTTTTTCAGCGTGCTCTCCTGGGCGCTCAAAAATACCCCGCCGGTCAGCGGCGTGGTCTATTCCGATCTCAACTTCATGCTGCTGGGAAAGCTGCTGGAAAGGGTGCACGGAATGGAGCTTTCGGAATGCCTTCAGCGCCATCTGGTCCAGCCGCTCGGCCTGGGCCGGATGCTGTACCGGCCGCAGGCCCTGGAGGGTGAAAGGATCATCCCCTCCGATTACGGCAATCCCATCGAAATGGAAATGTGCCGGGAAAGGGGCATCTCCTTTGACGGCTTCAGGCCTTTGGGCGTGCCGGTCACGGGCACGGTAAACGACGGAAACTGCCACTATTATTTTGACGATGTGGCCGGCCACGCGGGCATTTTTGCCACCACGCAGGCCTATATGCGCCTGTGCCAGTTTTACCTGAATACCGACCGGCCGCTTTTGCAGAGCGCCGTCCGCCAGCAGCCCGGATCGCCCGGCCGGGGGCTCGGATTCCAGACCACCGCCATGTACCCCGGCGGCTGCGGCCACACCGGCTTCACCGGCACGGCCGTGTGGTTTTCCCGGGAACGCCGGATAGGCGCCGTTTCCTTTACCAACCGGCTGTTTTTCCCCAACGGAAACCCGGAGCCCACCAACGATTTCCGCCGGGCGCTGCACGAGACCGTCTACGCGCTGACTACACCGTGATCTTTCCCATCACCACCGGGTGCCGGGCGCCGGTGACCCGGGGCACGTTGTTGCACACGCCTCTTACGCATTCGGCGGCCATCACGGCGAAGGCGACGGCCTCCTTGGCGTCCGAATCAAAGCCCAGATCCTCGTTGGTCAGGACGGGGATGGAAAGCCTGCGGCGGATGAAGGCCATCAGCGTGGGGTTTCTGCTGCCGCCGCCGCCCACGATCAGCTGCTCCGGCATGGGACGGCAGAAATCCCGGATCGCCGTCTGGATGCAGGCGGCGGTAAAATCCGTGGCGGTGGCAATGATATCGCAGGCCGGAAGCCCGAGCCCCGCGGCCTTATTAAGGACTGCCCCGATATAAGCGTCCCCGTATTTTTCCCGGCCGGTGGTCTTGGGCGGAGGGGTTTTCAGATACGCGTCCTCCATCAGGAAGGCGAGCAGTTCTGAAGATACCTTCCCTGCCGCCGCCAGGCGCCCGTCCGTATCGATGCGCTGCGACCCGCCGGTGAGCTTTTCGGTCAGCCTGTCCATGACCATGTTGCCGGGGCCGGTATCAAAGGCAAAGACGTCCTCCAGCCCGCACCCGGCGGGGATGACGGAAAGGTTTCCGATGCCGCCGATATTCTGAAGGCCCACCGTTTTATCCGCCCTTCTGTACAGCAGGTATTCGGCGTAGGGCACCAGCGGCGCTCCCTGGCCGCCGGCCGCCATGTCGCGGACGCGGAAATCGCTGACCACGGGGCAGCCCATCCCCTCCGCTATGACGGACGGTTCGCCCAGCTGCAGGGTGGCGGTAAGAGGAGTGCCCAGATAGCTTTCCGGCTGCGGGATGTGCCAAAGGGTCTGCCCGTGGCTGCCCACCAGATCGATCTCCTCCGGGAGGACTTCTGCTTTGGCGCACACCTCCCGGCACGCCCTGAGGCAGACCCCGCCCAGGTAAAAGCTGAACAGCGCCAGGTCATGGCTGCCGCCTTCCCCGCCCGAGGCCAGGCGGAGGATCTCCCGGCGTTCCTCATCCGTATAGGGAATGGAAACAAATGCCAGCTGGCGGACACTGATGTCCGTGCCGGAGCCGCTGATCTCAGTCAGCGCGGCATCCATGCCGTCGGCGGACGTGCCGCTCATCAGGCCGATCACCTTCAGGGTGTGCTTATTCAGGATCTCATTCAGGGTTTTCATGCTGATTCCTCTCCGGGCCAAAGCCCCCGTCATGCCGCTTTTTCCGCGCCGGCGGCGCATCTTATTCCTTTACTGAATTATAAAAAAGCCCGGTCCGCCTGTCAAGCGGGACCGCTGTGCCGGACGCAGGTTTTTTGAATGTCCCACCCATTTTTTTGATAATCCTCATATTTTGCTTGTGTTCATGCAATAAATGTGCTAAAATACACAAGAAATATGCAAATATCGGGCCTTGTCCCGCTTTCCGATCCGGATCAAAGCGCGGTTTGAAGCGCTTTGCAATAAAAAGAAAGAGGTGTTTTCATGAAGAAACTGTTTGCTCTGCTCCTGGCACTGTCCATGGCGCTGGCGCTGGTCCCCGCCTCGCTGGCTGAAGGCAATGTGCTGCGCTACGGCACGGAAACCGAAGTGGCCGGGTTCGATCCGCACACCATTTCTTCCCACGCTTCCCTGCGCGTGATGGCGCAGGTGTACAACCAGCTGGTGGACGTGGACGAGGACCTGAACGTGATCCCGGAGCTGGCTACCTCCTGGGAGATCTCCGAGGATAACCTGACCTACACCTTCCATCTGGCGGACAACGTGTATTTCCATTCCGGCCGCAAGATGACCGCTGAGGACGTCAAGTACTCCTACGAGCGTATCCTGAACCCCGACCTGGGCGCTCTGGGCAATTCCGCCAGCTATGCCGGCGGCGTGGCCTCCGTCGAGGTGGTGGACGAGCTGACTGTCAAAATGACCCTGAGCGCCGTCAACGTGGCGTTCCTGAGCAGCCAGTCCTCCTCCTACTGCTCCATCGTGGATAAGGACGTGGTGGAAGCCAACGAAGGCAGCCTCCTGCGCGCCGACGGCGGCACCGGCCCCTACACCCTGGGCGAATGGGTACCGGACAACCATGTGACCGTGAACGCCTACGACAAATACTTTGACGAAGCGGGTAAAGCCTCCTTTGACGCCATCGAGTTCTACGTCATGACCGACGCTTCCTCCCGTCTGAACGCCCTCAGGACCGGCGAGGTCGACCTGATCGTGGCCGATACCGCCATGCTGGAGCTGGTCAAGGCGGATGATCCCATCCAGGTCATCTCCTACCAGACCCGCGACTATGTGGGCCTGTTCTTCAACGTCGAGCGCGAGCCCTTCACCAATCCCCTGGTCCGTCAGGCAATCAACTACGCGCTGAACCGCGAGGAGATCATCGACTTCGCGTACAACGGAACGGCCGCCGTTTCGGGCTTCATCCCCGCTTCCCTGGGCCACTGGGCCGTGGACGTGGGCGAAAAGGACTATTACACCCAGAATATCGAAAAAGCCAAGCAGCTCATGGCCGAAGCGGGCTATCCCAACGGCTTTGAGACCGTGATCACCGTGGGCCTGGAGGACGGCATCCGCGATATGGGCGTCGTCGCCGAGCAGCAACTGGCCGCCATCGGCATCAAGGCCGAGATCAAGAACGAAGAGAACGCCGAGTATATCGACGACTGGAAGGCCCATAACTTCGACATCATGATCTGCCACAACGGCGCGGGCTCCGACCCCAACCGCGGCGTCGCCTTCTTCTTCTCCACCACCGGCTCCGCCAACATCCAGGGCTACAGCAACGCCCGCGTGGACGAGCTGTGCGTGCTGGGCGCCGCCACCACCAACGAGGCGGAACGCGAAGCGTATTACCATGAGGCGATCAACATCATCCTGGACGAGTGCGCCACCGCCACCGTCGCCTGCCCCATGGCCTACTTCCTGGCCTCCCCCGCGCTTCAGGGCTATGCCCCCAACGCCTCCAACACCTCTAACTTCGCCGGCGTGACCCTGGCCAAGTAATTTCCGGTTTTTCAGGCAGGTGCGGAGCCCACGCTCCGCACCTTGCCTGTTTGAGCCCGTTCAGCGCGGCGCTCAGCTCCTTTCCCCTTTTTCTTATTAATTGCTCCAGACGGGAGAAGATTATGCGCGATTATATCATCCGGCGGCTGATCATGCTGATTCCCATCCTGCTGGGGATCAGCATCGCCATCTTTGTGGTCATGCAGCTGATCCCGGGCGACGTGGTGTCCGGCATACTGGGCATCGAACAGACCCCGGAACTCAGGGCCATGTGGGAAAAAAAGCTGGGGCTGGACAAGCCTCTGGTGGAACAGTATTTCAGCTGGATCGGCAAGGCCGTGACCGGCGACTTCGGCGAGTCCTTCCGCACCGGCGCGCCGGTGTTCCCTGAGATCATGAGCCGTTTTAAGATCTCGGCGGAGCTGGCCGTGCTGGCCTGCATCATTGCCTGGATCATCGCGCTGCCGCTGGGCGTACTGTCTTCCCTCAAGCGCAACAGCGTGATCGACCGGATCGTGCGCGTCGTGGCGCTGATGGGCGTGTCCATCCCCAATTTCGCCTCGGCCACGCTGCTGATACTGTTCCTGGCCAAGGGCTTCAACTACCATACGCCGGTCAAATACGCGGGACTTTTTGAAAACTTCGGCGTCAATATGCAGATCATGCTTTTGCCCGCGCTGGTGCTGGGATCGGTGATGGCCGGGTCGGTCATGCGCATGACCCGCTCGTCCATGCTGGAGGTGCTGCGGCAGGACTATATCAAAGCGGTCCGGGCCAAGGGCGCGCCCGAAAGGGTGACCATCTTCCGCCACGCCTTCAAAAACAGCTCCATCCCCATCGTCACCCTGGTCGGCATGCAGATCGGAAGCCTGATGGGCGGCACCGTGGTCATCGAGCAGATCTTTTCTATCCCCGGCCTGGGGCAGTATACCCTGACCGGCATATCCCAGCGGGATTTTCCGGTGGTGCAGGGGTGCGTCCTTTTTATCGCCGTGGTATACGTGCTGGTGAACCTGCTGGTGGATATCCTCTATACCTACATCGATCCCCGCATTTCGTACAGCTGAGATAAGGAGGCGCCCGCATGAAAAAAACCAGGCAACCCGTAAAACAGCGCCCCCTTCCCGGCAACGAGAGCACGCTGCGCCTTTTATGGCAGGATCCCATGGGCCGGGCCGGCATGATCGGCATCGGCCTGATCATCATCATGGCCGTTTTCGCCCCGTGGATCGCCCGGTATGACGTGGCCCAGATGCACGCCCGAAACCGCCTTCAGGGCCCCAGCGCCCAGTTCTGGTTCGGCACGGACAACTTCGGGCGGGACGTCTTCAGCCGCATCGTGTACGGCGCCAGGGTATCGCTGGTGGTCGGCATCGTGGCCGTGGGCATCGCCGCCGGCTTTGGATACCTTTTAGGCATGATCGCAGGCTTTTTTGAGGGAAAAACGGAGACCGTCATCATGATGGTCATGGACATCATTTTCGCCTTCCCGTCGATCCTGCTGGCGCTGTTCATCGTGGCGGCGCTGGGCACGAGCATCGTGAACACCATGATCGCCATCGGCATCGTGAATATCCCGGTTTTCTGCCGCACGGTACGCGCTTCGGTCAAAACGGTCAAATCCACCGACTATATCGCCAACGCCCGCAGCATAGGCCTAAAAAGGATGAGCATCCTGTTCAGGCACGTGACGCCCAACGTCATGGCCCCCTTCACCGTGCAGGCCACGCTCGCCCTGTCCGGCGCCATTTTGACCGAGGCCTCCATGAGCTTTTTAGGGCTCGGCATCCAGCCGCCCAATCCTTCCTGGGGCTCCATGCTGTCCGACGCGCGCAAATATATGGAGCAGGCGCCCTGGCTGGTCATCTTCCCGGCCCTGTTCATCATCATCACGATACTTTCTTTCAATATCCTGGGCGACGCGCTGCGCGACGTGCTGGACCCGAAGCTCAAGCTGTAAGGAGGGAAAGCGTTTGAAAGATTTGCTGGAGATCCGGAATCTGAAGATCACCACCCTCCGCGGGAAGGAAACCGTCCGCCTGCTGGACTATGTGGACCTGAACATCCCGAAAAAATGCTCGTTCGGCATCGTCGGGGAATCGGGCTGCGGCAAGAGCATCACCGCCAACGCCGTGCTGGGGCTTTTGCCCTATCCCCTCAGAGTCAGCGAGGGCTCCATCCGCTATGACAGCCGCGATGGGGAAAAAGAGCTTTTGCGCTTAAACAAAAAGGAGATGCAGGCGGTCCGGGGCGGCGAGATATCCATGATATTTCAGGAGCCCATGACCTCGCTGGACCCTATTTTCACCGTGGAAAAGCAGATGGCGGAGGCTGTCTCCTTCCACCATCCGAACGCCGGCAGGGGGGAAATCAGGGAGCGGTCGCTGGAAATGCTAAAAAAAGTCAACATCCCCCGGCCCGAACAGACCCTGGCCAGCTACCCTCACCAGCTTTCCGGCGGGCAGCTGCAGCGGATCATGATCGCCATCGCGCTGATCAATAACCCCCGGCTGCTTTTAGCCGACGAACCCACCACCGCGCTGGACGTGACCATACAGGCCCAGATCCTTAAGCTGATGAATGACCTGAAGGAACAGAACGACACCTCCATCGTCATGATCACGCACGACCTGGGCGTCATCGCGGAAACATGCGAGGAGGTCGCCGTGTTCTACGCCGGGCAGATCGTGGAGCAGGCGAACGTGGTGGAGCTTTTTTCCCATACGGCCCACCCGTACACCCAGGGGCTTCTCAGGGCGGTCACGTCTTTGGGAGGAGCGACGAGAAAGCTGTACACCATTCCCGGCATCGTTCCCCCCGGCGGACAATGGCTCAGCGGCTGCCGCTTCGCCGACCGCTGCAGCCGCTGCACGGAACGCTGCCGCCAGGAAATGCCGGCCCTCAAAGAAGTTTCCCCCAGGCATCTGTGCCGGTGCTTTCAAAACAGCGGGGAGGTGGACGCATGAGTGAGCCAACGCGGGATAAACTGCTGGACGTACAGCATCTGCAGGTCTATTTCCCGATCAAAAAGGGCCTGATGAAACGCGTGGTGGGCCATGTGCACGCCGTGGAGGACGTAAGCTTTTCCGTACATCCCCGGGAGGTTTTTGCCCTGGTGGGCGAATCCGGCTGCGGCAAGAGCACGACCGGCACCGCCATCCTGCGCCTGATCGAGCCTACCGGCGGCAAGGTGTTTTTCGAAGGCAGGGAACTGAACAGCCTGTCCGAAGAGGAAATGCGCCTCAAGCGGCGGGACATGCAGTTCATCTTCCAGAACCCCTATTCCTCCCTGAACCCCCGCATGAACGTCTGGAAGCTGTTAAGCGAGCCCCTGCGGGTGCATTTCAACCTGAGCGAAGCGGAGCTCAGGGAACGGGTGGAGGAAATGCTCCGCCTGATCGGCATGACGCCCGACCAGTTGGAACGCTATCCCCATCAGTTTTCCGGCGGGCAGAAGCAGCGCATCTCCATCGCCCGGGCGCTGATCACCCACCCCAGCTTCGTGGTGGCGGACGAGCCGGTTTCCGCGCTGGACGTGTCCATTCAGGCGCAGATCCTGAACCTGATGATGGAACTCCAGCAGGAGATGGAGCTGGCCATGATCTTTATCTCCCACGACCTGAACGTCGTCAGGCACATCAGTTCCTCCGTGGGCGTGATGTACCTGGGCTCCATCATGGAGCTGGGCGAAACGGAAGAGGTCTACCGCCATCCCGCCCACCCTTACACCCAGGCGCTTTTGAGCGCCGTGCCCTCGCACGACCCGCTTCATAAGTCTAAGCATATCGTGCTGGAGGGCGACGTGCCCAACCCGGCCTCCCCGCCCTCCGGCTGCCCCTTCCACACCCGCTGCAGCCGCTGCACAGCCGAATGCCGGGAGCAGAAGCCCGCCTTGACCGAGACCGCTCCCGGTCATTTTACCGCCTGCCACCACGCGGGCGCCCCGAAGGCTTAAGCCTCCCGCGGCCCGCATCAGCGCTGTCAGAACCGCAAAAGAGCCCAGACGGCCCGGAGCAGCAGTCCCCGGCGCACGCGGGCTTTTTTCGGGCTTTTTTGTACTCATAACATCCTTATGTATTCGTTGACTGCTTGCAAACACGGGCCAAAAGTGATATGCTTTATGCAGTTTATAAAGGGCAGACCTGCGCTGTCCCGGAAGGAAACGGGGAGGAGTATCTATGATAGATGTTGCCATCATCGGCTGCGGCGTTATCGGCGCGGCGGCCGCTTTTGAGCTGTCCAAATATCAGGCTTCCGTCGTAATACTGGAAAAGGAAAACGACATCGCCATGGGCGCTACCCGCGCCAACAGCGCCATCATCCACGCCGGATACGACCCAAAGCCCGGCACTTTGATGGCCCGCCTGAACGTACAGGGAAACGCCATGACCGAGCAGCTGTGCCGTGATCTGGACGTTCCCTTTTCCCGCATAGGCTCCTTCGTGCTCGCCTTTTCCGCGCAAGAGGCGAAAACCGTGCAAACGCTCTATGAGCGCGGGGTTCAAAACGGCGTTCCCGGCCTTCAGGTCCTCTCCGGAGACGAGGTAAGGCAGATGGATCCGCTCGTGAGCCCCGAGGTGGTCTGCGCACTGTACGCGCCCAGCGCAGGCATCATCACGCCCTGGGAATATGCCCTGGCCCTGGCTGAAACAGCCGTCAGAAACGGCGCGGAGCTTCGCCGCAGCACCCGGGTGACCGGCATCAGCAAGATCGAAGGCGGCTACCGGATCGAGACGAACCGCGAGCCCGTTGAGGCCCGGTACGTGATCAACGCAGCCGGCGTATACAGCGACCAGATACACGACATGGTGGCCCCGCACGCCTTCACCGTGATTCCCAGCAAGGGCGAATACTACGTGATGGACAAGTCCGAATGCTATCGGGCCAGGCACGTGCTCTTCCAGTGCCCCAACGAGGCCGGCAAGGGTGTGCTGATCACCCCCACGATGGACCATAACCTGCTGGTCGGCCCCAACGCGGAAAACGTGGACGAGCCGCAGCATCCCAGCAACACCGCCCGGGGCATGGCGTTCGTGCGCGAAAAAGCCGCCCGGACGATGCCTTCGCTCACCTACCGCGCGGCCATTCGCAATTTTGCCGGCATACGCGCCAACACCGATATTGGCGATTTCCAGATTTCCATCGCCGCCGAGCACTTTATCGACCTGGCCGGCATCAAGTCTCCCGGGCTTTCCTCCGCGCCGGCTATCGCACTGGAGGCCGTAAAGCTGCTGAAGGAATGCGGTTTCGCCCCCGAAAAAAAGGAGCATCCCGTCACTACCCGGCGCAAAAAGCGCTTCCGCTTTATGTCGGAGGAGGAACGCAAAGCGGCCGTCAGCGAGAACCCGCTGTACGGCCGGGTCATCTGCCGGTGCGAAACCGTCACCGAGGGCGAGATCGTGGACGCCATTCACAGTCCCATCCCCCCGTGCAGCGTGGACGGCGTCAAGCGCCGCGCCGGCAGCGGCATGGGCCGGTGCCAGGGCGGCTTCTGCGGCCCCCGCGTGGTGGACATCCTTTCCCGCGAGCTGGGCATAAGCCCCCTTTGTGTCCTGCAGGACGGCGAAGGCAGCTTTATCCTGATGGAAGAAACCAAAAAGGAGGCGCAAGCTTGATGTATGATCTGATCGTGATCGGCGGCGGCCCCGCCGGTCTGGCCGCGGCGAACAGCGCCTGGCAAAAGGGCCTGCGCCGTATCCTCATCGTCGAAAGGGACAAGGAACTGGGCGGGATACTGAACCAGTGCATCCACAACGGCTTCGGCCTGCACCGCTTCAAGGAGGAACTGACCGGGCCGGAATACGCCGCCCGCTTTATCGAAATGCTCAATTCCACCGGCGTGGAGGTCATGCTGGACACCATGGTGCTCGAAATAAACGATCAGCGCCAGGTGCACGTCATCTCCGCCGAAAAGGGCTATCAGGTGCTGGAGGCCCGGTCCATCGTGCTCAGCATGGGCTGCCGCGAACGCACCCGCGGCGCCATCGGCATCCCGGGTGACAGGCCCGCCGGCGTGTTCACCGCCGGCTCCGCCCAGCGCTACCTGAACCTGGAGGGTTACATGGTGGGCAAGCGCGTGGTCATCCTGGGCTCGGGCGATATCGGCCTGATCATGGCCCGCCGCATGACGCTGGAGGGTGCTACGGTGCTGGCCTGCGTGGAACTGATGCCCTATTCCGGCGGGCTCATGCGCAACATCGTCCAGTGCCTGCAGGACTGGGGCATCCCGCTGTACCTGTCCCACACGATCACCGACATCCAGTCGCAAAACGGCCGGGTGTCCCACGTGACCGTGCAAAAGCTGGACGAAAACCGCAATCCCATTCCCGGGACGAACCTTGAGTTCGACTGCGACACCGTGCTTTTGTCCGTCGGCCTGATCCCGGAAAACGAGCTGACCCGGGCGGCCGGCATCGAGATGGACCCCCGCACCAACGGAGCGGTGGTCTATGAAAACATGGAAACCTCCGTGCCCGGCATATTCGCCTGCGGCAACGTCGTCCACGTGCACGACCTGGTGGACTACGTGTCCGCCGAGTCGGAGCGCGCGGGGGCCGCGGCAGCCGAATTCGTACTGAAGGGAAAGCGCGAGGGTACTGCCCTGACCGTACAAAACGGCGCGGACGTGGGCTATACTGTGCCCCAGAAAATCCGCGTGAGCGACGTGGAAAAGGCCGCCGACCTGTTTTTCCGCGTCCGGAAGGTTTTCAGGGACAGCGTCATCGAGGTAAGATCCGGCGATGAGCTGCTCCTGTCCTTCAAGCGGGATCACATGGCGCCGGGCGAGATGGAGCATATCCTTCTGCCCCGCAAGATCCTCGATCAGGCCCGGGGAGACACCCTGACCGTGAGCGCTAAGGAGGCGTAAGATTTACATGAAAGAGCTGGTTTGCATCGTCTGCCCCAAGGGCTGCAGGCTCCATGTAGACGAAGAAAACGGCTTCGCCGTCACCGGCAATTCCTGCCCGCGCGGCGCCGCCTACGGAAAAAACGAGATTCAGAACCCCACCCGGGTGCTGACCAGTACGGTGAAGATCACGGGCGGCGCCTACCGCCGCTGCCCGGTCAAAACGGACGCCGCCGTGCCCAAGGGCAGGCTGATGGACGTCATGCGCGCGCTGAACGAGGTTGAAATACAGTCTCCCGTGTCCATCGGACAGGTCGTGCTGGCCGACGTCGCCGGCACCGGGGCCAACGTGGTCGTCACCAAGGCGCTGTGAGCCGGGAGGAAAGCATGGATACGATGCGGGACACGCTGCGGCAAAAAAAGCTGTTCCTTTTGGATATGGACGGCACGCTGTATCTGGATGACGACGTATTTCCCCACTGTCTGGATTTTCTGAACGCCATCAAAGCCCGCGGCGGGCGTTACCTGTACCTGACCAACAACTCCTCCAAGTCCGTGGACAAGTATGTGGAGAAAATGGACCGCATCGGCATCCCTGCCGGGACGGAGGATTTTTTCACCTCCACCGACGCCGCCTGCGTGTACCTGAAGGAAAACTGGCACGGGCAGAAAATATACGCCCTGGGCACCCGTTCGTTCAGGGAACAGCTGAAAAAAGCGGGCTTTCCGGTGACCGACCGGCTGGAAGACGGCATCGACACCCTGCTGATGGGCTTTGATACCGAGCTTACGTTTCAAAAGCTCGAGGACGCCTGCATCCTTTTGGGCCGCGGGGTCACCTATCTGGCCACCAACCCGGACTGGGTCTGCCCCACCTCCTACGGCTACGTGCCGGACTGCGGCTCCGTCAGCCAGATGCTTTATAACGCCACCAAACGCAGGCCCTACTTTATCGGAAAGCCCGAGCCGGCCATCGCGCTGCTGGCCATCCGGAAGGCCGGATACCGTCCGGAGGACGCCGTGCTGGTGGGCGACCGGATCTATACCGACATCGCCTGCGGGGTCAACGCCGGCATTTCCACCGTGCTGGTCTTCAGCGGGGAAACTACCCGGGAGGACTGGGAAAAAAGCGAGGTCAAGCCGCAGTTCACCTGCCAGTCCATCGCGGATATCTGGGAGATGCTGCTTTGACGGCCCGGCCCGCCGGACGGAATAATCCCGTTTGGGAAATATTTTTCTTAACGCGGGAAGAAATGGGCCTTTTTCATCGTTATTATGTTTGTAGAACCTGATTGAAACCAACGAACCGGGCAGGTGATCGGATGAAGCAAAAATGGGCGGCTGTGCTGCTGGCGCTGATGATGACGGCGCCTTTCGGAGCGCGCGCTTCCTTTTCTCCCGCCTGGGACGCGCTTCAAACCGATCCCCGGGGCGTCGGCGTTACGGTCAGCGACCTGAGCGTCACCCAGCTGAGCGCGTCGGAAGACGCGCTGCTGACGCTCAATAACCTGCTGACTCCCCTTTCGCTATCATGTCTGAGCGCCCCCGCGGGAGACTTCTTTGCCCTGAAGGGGCCGGACATGCCGGAGCTTCTCTGCCGCATCGAAACGGACGATGCCTTTGTTCCCCTGGTCAACCTGAGCGCGATGGAACGGCTGTTCACGCAGAGCCTGCCCGCACTGTTTGATGCCCTGGCCGGCGATCCCGGCCCCGAAACGGAGGAACAAAGCACTTCGTTCCGCGTGCTGGGGCTGTCTCCCGCAAGAAAATCCCTGACCGTCAGCCAGGAAATATGGGAGGCCGTTCCGTCCAAAGCGCGGGAAGCTTTCCTTTCCGACGCCGGGCAGGCCTTTTTGGGCACCCCCTTTGCCCAGGCGCTTGCGGAGTATCTGTCGGGGCTTACGCTTCAGGGAGATATGACGGTCCGCCGCAACCTGGACGCCGCGGGCGGGGATATGGCCTTTCAGTTCAGCGGGAGGGTTTCGTCCCTGGGGCAGGATGCCCGGAAGGTATCCGTCGTCCTGGGGCTGAACGGGGACATCCGGTATCTTTCCCTGAAGGCCCCCGCTGTGAGGGGAAAAAACAACCTGCAGGTCGCTTTGACCATTCCCGCCGTGACGGAGGCTAAAAAGAAGCACTCCCAAAAGATCACCCTGTCGGTCAAGCGGGTGCTGGGCGACGAAAGCTGGTCCCTGTCAGACACGCTGACGCTGACCAATTCCCTTTCCAAAGGAGAGGAAATCTCCGTCTCCCTGACCCGTAAGGAGGAAGAAAACGGCATGAGCCGCACAGCCGATTTTCGTCTGAGCGCCTCGCCGGACGAAGCGGACGGGCTTATGGGCTCCTTCACGCTGAAGCTCACGCGGGAGGCGGTGACCCTGTCCGTCTGGAAGGGCGCGCTGCGTGCCTCTCCCTGTTCCCGTGACCCCGCTGTGCTGCAGGCGGCCGCCCCGGCCGAACAGGCTGCGCAGAAGCTTCTCGAATGGTTTGTAACGCTGAGAAAAGGCCTGTCCTATGAAGAGCAGCGCCATCTGGACCATCTGCTGCGGACCGGCCGGTGGATGAACGGTCCGTCAGTCTCCCCCCTGCCTGAGAATAAGTGAAACGGAGGACAATTATCATGCGGAAGCAATGGATCGCCCTGGCGCTGTGCGTATGCCTGTGCCTTTCCGCCGCCGCTGCGACGGCTGACGTAGCCGTGAAGGAAACCACCCAGTTGGACAAGCTGAAGGGCCACTGGATGAACTCGAGCTTTCAGAGCACCCTGAAGGCCACCGTTTCCGAGCAGAAGCCGGACTTTCTGTCCATCGAAGAATGGGCGCTGATCCGCGCCTGGGCGCAGGGATACACCCTGTCCTTCACCCATACCAACCAGGATTCCACGGCCAACCTGGGCAGCGAGGACGTGCTGACGCTGGAGGACGCCTCCGGCGCCGCCGTCATTCAGACCATCCTCGCACAGGACGCCAACGGCATCCGGTACGTCCGCTCTCCCCTGCTGGACGACCAGAATATCTACTACGCCTTTGACTCAAGCTACGACTTCGTGTCCCTTCTGACCGAGGCCACGCGGGATACCGCCTGGCCGTCGCTGTGGCATGTGCTGTACGCCGTGGCCGCCGCCCCCGCGGACTGGCAGACCCGCGCCCAGCCCGTGTACAGCCAGTACGCGATCAAGCTGACGGGATGGCTGCAGAATTACGCCCGTACCGTGACCGAAACCCAGACGGACGGCAGCTTCGTCATGACAAACGATTACGAGATCCCCGCCAGCGACCTCAAGCAGGAAACGAAGGCCATACTGGTGGATCTGCTGATGGATCAGGATCTTTTAAGCCTTCTTCGGGAGATCCTGACCGTGGATGAGCAGGCCGCCTACCTGGAAAAGGATATGCTTTTGAGCTTTCTGAGCATGATCGATCGGGTGCAGCTGAACGGCAGCGTACAGATCCACCGCCAGTTTCACGACGACCGGGTAAGCTATGAAAGCGTGACGCTGCCCTTCGCCCAAAACGCTCCGCTCAAAGAGCTGACGGTCGTGCATTCCGCTCAGGAAGACGGCGAGCTGTGGCAGCTTCGGGCCGATATCACTAAGGCGCCCTACTCTGGCGCTTCCGTGGAGCTGAGTGCGCAGAACATGGACTCAGGCATCTGGGTGGGCGAGCTCACCTGGCAGGGCCCGGCGGACAGCCAGACCGCCGTCAGGCCCGAACCGCTGACCTTCGCCTATAACCTGGAATGGAACGGCGCGACGGACGTGAACGATCCTTACGCCGCTAAGTACGAGCGCAATTATAAGGGCACCCTGGTGGTCAAGCCCGACGCTAGCCTCCGTCTGCCCGTCATGTCTCTGGCGCTTGACGGAAAGATCTATTCCAAGACCTCCTCCCAGACCGCGCCCACCTATGTGGATGTGACGCTCGAATGGGCGGACCTTGAAAGCGGCGCTTCCGCCCTGCTGAGCTTCAGCGGCAAGACCAATCCCCGCCGCACCCCCATCTATCTGTCCGACGCCATCGCTTCCGCGCTGCGGCTGGATATGCTGAGCGCCGACAACCGCGCCATGCTGCTTAAAAACCTGCTGAACAATATTCCCGCCCGTTTCGCGCAGCTGATGACGGCTTCCGCTCAGTAAAGCGCAGGCCCGCCGCGGGGCCTGCGCCCGGAATGCCTTTTCCCCGTTTTCCCCTGTCCCGTTTTGCGCGGGACAGTTTTGCGTATAATCAGGAAGGAGCATACTCATGAGCAGACTGGGAGACCTGATCCGCCTGGAAAGGACACGTCAGGGCCTGAGCTACAAGCAGGTGGCCCGCAAGTGCGGCGTCAGCGACAAATACCTGATGGAGGTGGAATCCGGAAAACGGATCATCGCGGACGACCAGGCCCGGCGGATCCTCAAGACCATCGGCCTGAACAGCAGCCGTACCGAGGCCGAATTCACCCTGGACGACATCGCCTCCACGGTGGACCTGCAGTCCGCCGTGACCTCCGTGCCGCGCATCGTGCCCGATAAAAAGCTCACCAAGAAGGAAAAGCAGGAGGGCGGCGAGGACAGCGGAGAGAACGGCGCCGCCGTGCCCGGCTCCATCTGGCTGGATGCCCTGTCCAGTGTTCTCAAGCACGTGCCCGTGTACAACGCCGCCATGAAGGAGATCGGCCACCGCCTGCTGCCCATTTCCAACGGGAAAATAGAGGGCGCCTCGCCGGACAAGGTCTATTACCTTTCCGCGCCGGACAATCAGCTCAGGGGCTTCCGGGTGATGAAGGGGGACTGCTTGCTGGTCGTTCCCGCCTCGGCTCCGGCTGACGGGGCGCTGATGGTATTGGATACGCCCTTTGGCAAGATCATCCGCAAAACCATCCTGATGGAGCGCTTCCAGGTGATGCTGCAGACCTACGACGCTCAATGCGAAAGCGAGATCAGGAACCTGAACGACATCACCGTGGTCGGCCGCTGCGTGCGGCTGGAAGCGGAGCTTTAATCAATCCGTACAGGAGGAGGCTTTATGGGTTTTCTGATCAATCTCGTGCTGAATCTGCTGTTCAGCATTCCGCCGGTGAGGCTGATCCTTTTTGCGGTGGTTCCCGGACTGGCGCTGTTTTTCTGGATCCGGAAAAAGGACCGGCTGGAGCCCGAACCCCCTAAGCTTTTATGGACGCTGTTCGGCCTGGGCGCTTTATCCATCCTCCCGGCCATGGTGCTTGAAACAGGGTGCCTCATCGCCCTTTCCAGGGCCGTACCCGAAGACAGCCTTCTGTACCGGGTCCTCCAGATGATACTGATCGTAGGCTTCGCCGAAGAGGGCTGCAAATACCTTGTCATGCGGCGCAAAACCTGGCGTTCCGCGGAATTCAACTGCTTTTACGACGCCGTGGTCTACTCCACGGCCGTCAGTGCCGGCTTCGCCGTCGCGGAAAATATCCTGTACGGCGTAAGCTACGGCACAGGCGTTTTGACCATTCGCGCCCTGACCTCCATCCCGGGCCACATCTGCTTCGGCGTGATGATGGGCGGGCTGTACGGCGCGGCCAAAAAAGCTTGCCTGGCCGGAGACGCTCAGCGGTCCAGACGGTTCAGCTGGCTGTCCGTCGTCATTCCCGCGCTGGTCCACGGCGGCTACGACCTGGCCGCCAGCCGCATCGGGGAAATCTTCGGCATCCTTTTTATCCTCTACCTGCTGGCCATGTATTTTGTCATCTGGTATATGGTGCGCCGGACCTCCGAAAACGATCACCGGCTGACCGCGGGAAACGGTCCTTCCGGGAGCAGGCCCTGACTTTTTTCCCCCGGCCTTCGCCGCCCCTTTCGGGGCGGTTTCATTTTCACCGGCGCTTTTGCATAACGTCCGCCCGGCCGCAAGCGATGCTGTCCGAACCCGCCGGTGTCCCTGTGTTTTTCGGAATCATCCTTTTTGGGAATGATAAACCATTTTTAGGCATATGATCTGATATTATTTGGGATTTTACCTGTGGAAATGATTTGCATTCGCCTGGCAGTCTCCACTTTATCCCATTTTCCTTATCTTCTATGACCGCATCACGCGCTCTTGCATTTGCGCGCGCGCTTCGCTATACTGTGGATATCATCAGCCAAAGGAGGACGCCGAATGGGCGGGGTCACGCTGGCCGTATTCGATTTTGACGGCACCCTGATCCGGGGGGACAGCATCACAGCTTATCTGCGCTTCGCCCGTCAGCGGGGCTTTGTCACCTTCTCTGAGCTGGCGGCCGCCGGCTGGGCTGCTGTGCGCTTCCGGCTGGGCCTGACGGACGCTGCGAACGCCAAAACCATCGCCCTTCGCTTCCGGAAACGGGCGGACTCTCCGCAGCTGGACGCGCTGGACGAGGCCTTTGCCCGGCAGCTGCTTGCCCGCGTTTATCCGGACGGACTGGCCCGGATCGCCGCCTGCCGCGCGCAGGGAGACAGGATCATCCTCCTCTCAGCCTCCACCATCAACTATATGCGCTTTGTGGCGGCTGGCCTTCAGGCGGACCATCTGATTTGCTCCGGGCTGGACGCTCAGGGCCGGGTCTTTCCGAACGTACGGGGCGAGGAAAAGGTGCAACAGCTTAAGTCTTATATTTCTTCCCTGCCCGAGCCGCCCGACCTGCAGGCCTCCAGCGCCTACGGGGATTCCGCCTCGGACATTCCTCTGCTTGAGCTGACCGGCCATCCCTATCTGGTAAACCCCGGCAGAAAGGCGCTTAAAAAAGCCCAGGGCCGCATTCCCGTGCTTACCTGGAGAAAATAAAAATACGCTTCCGCCCTGTTTTTCAGAACAAGGCGGAAGCGCTTTTCATGTATGAAACTGAGCAGCGGATGTCAGTATTCAAATTCTCCTTCGTACACCATGACCGCGCTGCCGGTCAGCGTCACGCGCTCGTCGGTGTAGTTGACGATCAGGTCGCCTCCCAGCAGGCGCACGGTCACATCCGTCCCCTTGCTGACCAGGCCGTTTTCGGCCGCCGCGATGACGGCCGCGCAGGCTCCGGTGCCGCAGGCCAGGGTTTCCCCGTTTCCCCGCTCCCACACACGCATGCGCAGGTTGGTGCGGTTGATCACGCGGACGAACTCGGTATTGACCCTTTCGGGGAAGATCGGCGCGTGCTCAAACCGGGGGCCGAGCGTCGTCAGGTCCAGGCCGTCGATGCCGTCCAGGAACACCACACAGTGCGGGTTGCCCACGGAAACGCAGGTGATCCGGTATTCCGTCCCGTCCACCGTATACGGCCGGTCCACCACACGGTCTCCTTCCAGGGTGACGGGCACCTGAGAAGGGACAAGGCTCGCCCTGCCCATGTCCGCCGTGACGGAGGAAACCTTGCCGTCCCGCAGGTACAGGCGAAGCCTGCGTACGCCGGTGGCCGTTTCGATGGTCATGAACTCGCTGCGGACGTAACCCTTGTCGTACAGGTACTTGGCCACGCAGCGCAGGTTGTTGCCGGCCATCAAGCCCTCGCTGCCGTCGCGGTTGAACGAGCGCATCCGCGCGTCCGCCCTGGAGGATTTTTCCATCAGCACGATGCCGTCCCCGCCGATGCCATAGTGCGGCGAGCACAGCTGCACGCACAGGGACTCCGGGCAGGTGATGCGGGCATCAAAGTTGTCGACGAAGATATAGTCGTTGCCGCAGGACTGCATTTTGGCAAAGCGGATCTTCTGCCGCCACGGCCGCATGGCGTTGATGTCCACCAGCTCTGTGGTATCCTCGGTAAAGCGGCTTTCCATGATGCCGGCCAACGCCCCGGCGGTATCCAGGGAGGTCAGGCACGGGATGCCCAGCTGCATGGCCCGGCGGTGGAGCAGGGTGTAATCTCCCACCGTGGTGTCCTTGACGGCACCGGTATAGACAATATAGCTGAGCCGGCCGCTTTCCATCAGCTCGTTGAGCCGGCCCGATTCCGTGGCGTTGGGCACGCTGGTCACCGGAATGCCCATCTTTTCGATGGTCATGGCCGTACCGCTGGTCGCGTACAGGGTCAGGCCGATATCGTCAAACCGCTTGGCCAGGGAGAGGATCTCCTCGTAATCATTTTCCGCCACGCTCAAGAGCACCCCGGGCCTGTTTCCCCCGTAGAGCCTGGGCAGGTGGAAGCCGGCTGCGGTCAGGCCCTTGAAGAGGGCCTCGCTCATGGTCTTGCCGATGCCCAGCACCTCGCCGGTGGATTTCATTTCGGGGCCCAGGATGGAGTTGGCATCGTTCAGCTTTTCAAACGAGAACACCGGCACCTTGACCGCCGTGTAAGGCGGCGTGCGGTACAGGCCCGTGCCGTAGCCCAGATCGGCCAGTTTGCCTCCCAGCATCACCTTGCTGGCCAGGTCCACCATGGGCACCTTGGTCACCTTGCTGATGTAGGGCACGGTGCGGGACGCGCGGGGATTGACCTCGATCACATACAGCTCATTGTCGTAAATCAGGTACTGGATGTTGACCAGGCCCTTGGTGCCCAGCGCCAGGGCGAGTTTTTCGGAGCAGTCGCAGATTTTCCTTAAGAAAATGTCATTCAGGTTATACGGCGGGTAAACGGCGATGGAGTCTCCCGAATGAACGCCGGCCCGCTCTATATGCTCCATGATGCCGGGGATCAGCACGTCCCGGCCGTCCGAAATGACGTCCACCTCCAGCTCGATGCCGGGCAGGTACTGGTCTACCAGCACCGGGTTTTCGATGCCGCCGGACAGGATCTTTTCCATATAGGCTACGGTTTCGTTCCTGCTGCGGGAAATGGTCATGTTCTGCCCGCCGATGACGTAGGAGGGCCTGAGCAGCACAGGGTAGCCCAGCTGCTCCGCCGCGTTCACCGCCTCGTCAAGCGTCCTTACGCCCATGCCCCTGGGCCTGCGGATATGGAAGCGCTCAAGCAAGGCGTCAAAGCGGGCGCGGTCTTCCGCAATGTCGATGCTCTCGGCGCTGGTGCCAAGGATCCTGATGCCGTTTTTATCCAGAAACTGGGTCAGCTTGATGGCCGTCTGGCCGCCGAAGGCCACCACCACGCCGATGGGCTTTTCCACCCGGATGATGTTCATGACGTCCTCCGGGTACAGCGGCTCAAAGTACAGCCGGTCCGCCGTGTCGTAATCGGTGGAGACGGTCTCCGGGTTGTTGTTGACGATGACCACGTCATAGCCCATTTCCCGGAGCGTCCACACGCAGTGCACGGAGCTGTAGTCAAACTCGATGCCCTGGCCGATGCGGATGGGGCCGGAGCCCAGCACCATGACCACGGGCTTTCCGCTGCGGGGATGGGAACGGCTGTCGCACGCCTTATCCATGCAGGAATAAAAGTAGGGCGTCATCGCCGCGAACTCGGCCGCGCAGGTATCCACCATCTTGTAGCTCATGGGATGCCTTGGCAGGTCATCCCGCCCCGAAAGCCTTTTGAGCGCCTCGTCCGGATAGCCCAGACGCTTGCCGCGCTCGTAATCCGCGTCGCTCAGGCCTTCTTTGGCGATCTTTTCCTCAAATGACGCCAGGTTCTCCAGTCTGTACAGGAACCAGCGGTCTATTTTGGTGAGCGCGTAGATCTGATCGACGGAAACGCCTTTTTTAAGCGCCTCGAAGGCGGTAAAAATGCGCCGGTCGTCCTGCTTTTGAAGCCGGGCCAGCACGTCCTCATCCGAGAGCGGCCTGGCGTTCAGCGTGTCCAGGCCGATCTCGCAGCCGCGCACGGCCTTCATCAGGCCCTCCTCGAAGCTCTGGCCGATGGCCATCACCTCGCCGGTCGCCTTCATCTGGGTGCCCAGGCGGCGGGAAGAACCGTAAAACTTGTCAAACGGCCACTTGGGGAACTTGACCACCACGTAATCGACCGTGGGCTCAAAGCAGGCGCAGGTTTTTCCTGTGATGTCGTTGGCGATCTCGTCCAGGGTATAGCCCAGGGCGATGCGCGTGGTGATCTTGGCGATGGGATAGCCCGTGGCCTTGCTGGCCAGCGCCGACGAGCGGGACACCCTGGGGTTCACCTCGATGACGGCGTACTCAAAGCTGTCCGGATTGAGGGCGAACTGGCAGTTGCAGCCGCCCACGATGCCGATGGCGTCGATCATCTTAAGCGCCGCCGAGCGCAGCATCTGGTATTCCTTGTCAGACAGGGTAAGCGCCGGCGCCACCACGATGGAATCGCCGGTATGCACACCGACGGGGTCCACGTTTTCCATGGAACAGATGGCGATGGTGTTGCCGATGCTGTCCCGCATGGTCTCAAATTCTATCTCCTTCCAGCCGGAGATGCACTTTTCCACCAGGATCTGGTGTATCGGCGACAGATCGAGCCCGGCGGAGGCGATATTGCGCAGCTGCTCCTCCGTATCTGCGATACCGCCGCCGGTGCCGCCCAGAGTGTAGGCCGGCCGGACGATCACCGGATAACCGATTTGGGCCGCGGCTTTAAGCGCCGTATCCAGATCCTCCGCGATTTCAGACGGCACGCAGGGCTGGCCGATCGACTGCATGGTATCCCGGAATTTTTCCCGGTCTTCGGCCCGCTCGATCGCTTCCAGGGGGGAGCCCAGAAGCCTTACCCCGTATTTTTGCAGCGTGCCGTCCCGGGAAAGCTGCATCGCCAGCGTAAGACCTGTCTGCCCGCCCAGGCCCGCCAAAAGGCCGTCCGGCCGTTCCTTTTCGATGATGCGGCGGACGGTTTCCGCGTTCAGGGGCTCCAGGTATATTTCGTCTGCCAGATGCTGGTCGGTCATGATGGTGGCGGGGTTGGAATTGACCAGCACCACGTTGACCCCTTCCTGCCGCAGCACCCGGCAGGCCTGCGCGCCGGCATAGTCAAACTCGGCCGCCTGGCCGATGACGATCGGCCCGGAGCCGATCACCATGACCTTGCGGATGGCGTTATCTCTGGGCATGCTTGTTTTCCTCCATCATGTTGAGAAAGCGGGTGAATAGATACCCCGTGTCCTTGGGGCCGGAACAGGCCTCCGGATGGAACTGAACCGTGAAAGCCCTGAGCTCCGGGTATTCCATGCCCTCGCAGGTGCCGTCGTTGGCGTTTACAAAGGTCTCTCTCCCCGTACCCCTCAGGCTGTCCGACACGACAGCGTAGCCGTGGTTCTGGGACGTGATCCAGGTGTGGCCGGTGGTCAGATCCCTGACCGGCTGGTTGCCGCCGCGATGGCCGTATTTGAGCTTCACGGTCTTCCCGCCCAGGGCCAGGGCCGTCAGCTGATGGCCCAGGCAGATGCCGAACAGGGGGAGCCTGCCCAGCAGCTTTCTGATTTCCGCCACGATGGACTGATTGTCGGCCGGGTCTCCCGGGCCGTTGGAAAGCATGATGCCGTCCGGACAAAGGGCCAGGATATCCTCCGCCTTCGTCCCCGCCGGCACAGCCGCGACCTCGCAGCCCCGCTGCTGCAGGGAACGGTATATGTTCCGTTTGGCTCCGAAATCCCACAGCGCCACCCGGAAGCGTTTTTCGCCCTGCGGCGGATAGAAGGCCGTCTCCCGCCGGGTCACGTGCGCCACGGCGTTTTCCGCCTTAAAGGCGCGAAGCTCCGACAGATCGTCCGGCACCCGGTCGCAGATCATGGCGTTCATGACGCCCTCCTCGCGGGTTATCCGGGTGATCTCCCTGGTATCCACCCCGCACAGGCCGGGGATGCCGGCGTTTTTCAGGTAGGTGTTGAGGTCATACTGGCTGCGAAAATTGGAGGGCGTATCGCACAGTTCACGCACGATATACCCAAACAGCGCGCTCTTTCCCTCAAAGTCCTCCTCGATGACCCCGTAATTGCCGATCAGGGGGAAGGTCTGCAGGACCAGCTGGCCGTAATAGCTCGGATCGGTCAGAGTCTCCAGGTACCCCACCACGCCGGTGGTGAAAACCAGCTCCCCGATACGGTCCGAAGCTGCGCCGATGCGGCGCCCCTCAAACACTGCTCCGTTGCTGAGCACGAGATATGCCATAACGCTTTACTCCTTGACCAAAGTGGCGGCCATGACCGCCTTGATGGTGTGCATCCGGTTTTCCGCCTCGTCAAACACGATGGACTGCGGGCTTTCAAACACCTCGTCCGTGACCTCCATGCTCGTCAGGCCGAACGCGTCGTGGATGGCCTTGCCGGTTAACGTGTTCAGGTCGTGGAAGCTGGGCAGACAGTGCATGAAGCGGCACTGCGGCCCGGCGGCCTCCATCAGCGCGGCGTTCACCTGGTAGGGGGAAAGCGCCCGGATCCGCTCCGCCCAGACCTCCTCCGGCTCTCCCATGGACACCCAGACGTCCGTGTACAGCACGTCCGCGCCCGAAACGGCCGAAAGCGGATCTTCGCTGAAGGTTATTTCAGCGTCGGTCTGCGCAGCGATGGCCAGACATTTTTCCGTAAGTTCCGCGCCGGGCTGGTATTCCCCGGGGGCGCAGGCGGTGAAGCGCATGCCCATCTTCGCGCATCCGATCATCAGGGAATTGCCCATGTTGTACCTGGCGTCACCCAGGTACACGAGCTTTTTGCCCCTGAGGGAACCGAAGTGCTCCCTGATGGTCATAAAATCCGCCAGGATCTGGGTGGGATGGTATTCGTTGGTCAGCCCGTTCCACACGGGCACTTTGGCGTACTTCGCCAGCGCTTCCACGATCTCCTGGCCAAAACCCCGGTACTCGATGCCGTCGAACATCCGCCCCAGCACCCGGGCGGTGTCGGCGATGCTCTCCTTTTTGCCCATCTGGGACGATTTGGGATCCAGATAGACCGGGTGCATCCCAAGGTCCGCCGCCGCCACTTCAAACGCGCAGCGGGTGCGGGTGGAAGTCTTCTCAAACACCAGGGCGATGTTTTTGCCCTCGCACAGACGGTGCGGGACGCCCTGCTTTTTTTCCCGCTTGAAGCGGGCAGCCAGGTCCAGCAGGAAAGTGATCTCCTCCGGGGTGAAATCCAACAGCGTCAGAAAGCTTTTATCGGTCAGGGTTTTCATCAGATAACCTCCGTCAAATTACAATACCTTGGCCAGGAAAGAGCGCAGGCGCTCGTTTTGGGGATTTTCGAAAATCTCCTGCGGGGTGCCCTGTTCCAGCAGCTTGCCGCCGTCCAGGAAGACCACGCGGTGGGCGACCTCGCGGGCAAAGCCCATTTCATGGGTCACCACCACCATCGTCATGCCCTGTTTGGCCAGGCGCTTCATTACGTCCAGCACCTCCCCGACCATTTCCGGGTCCAGGGCTGAGGTGGGCTCGTCAAACAAAAGCACCTCCGGCTCCATGCAAAGGGCCCGGACGATGGCGACGCGCTGCTTCTGCCCGCCGGACAGCTGGGCGGGATAGCTTCCCGCCTTGTCCTGAAGGCCTACGCGGGCAAGCAGGTCCATCGCCTTGGCCTCGGCGTCCGCTTTGGTCAGCTTCTTAGTGCGGACGGGGGCCAGGGTGATGTTGTTTAAAATGGTCATGTTGGGAAAAAGATTGAAGTGCTGAAAGACCATGCCCATCTTTTGCCGCATGAGATTGATGTCCGTCTTTGGGTCCGTCATCGAAACGCCGCCGAAGACGATCTCTCCGGAGGTAGGGATCTCCAGCAGGTTCAGGCAGCGCAGGAAGGTGGACTTGCCCGAGCCGGAGGGGCCGATCACGACGACGCACTCGCCTTTGTCGATGTGCTCGGAAACGTCGTCCAGCACCAGCAGGTCGCCAAAGCGCTTGGTCAGGTTTTTAACGTCGATCACTGGCGCGCAGCCTCCTTTCAAAGATCCCCAGCAGCCAGGTAAACAGCATCACCAAAAGCAGGTAGATGAACGCGGCGCCCAGGAAGGGGAACATGGCCTCATAGGTGCGGCTGATGACGCCGCGGGCCGCGTAAATCAGCTCCTTGCCGCCGATCACGCTGATCAGGGACGTATCCTTGAGCAGGACGATGAATTCGTTGCCCAGGGAAGGCAGGATGGCCTTGACCGCCTGGGGAACGATGATGAAACGCATCGTATCCGTGTAATTGAGGCCAAGGCTCCTGCCGGCCTCCATCTGGCCTGCGTCCACGGACATGAGGCCGCCCCGGATGATCTCCGCGGTGTAGGCGCCGGAGTTGATCCCCAGCGTCAGCGCGCCGACCATGGCAAAGTCCTTGCTGGAGGAAAAGATGACGAAGCCCATGATCATCAGCTGCACCATCATGGGGGTGCCGCGGATGACCGTCACATAGACCCGGAAAACGCCGTTCAGGAACCCCAGAACTATATTTTTATGGCCCGGGCGCTGCTGGTCATGGGCCGTGCGCACGACGGCTACCAACAGGCCCAGGATAATGCCGATCAGCAGGGCCACAGCCGTCACGTACAGGGTCGTCCTGACCCCGTTCAGGTACTGCTGCCAGCGATCCTTATAGATAAAGGCCTGATAAAAATACACATAAAACCGCTGCCACAAAGAAACCGGCTCCCCGGCCGTGATCAGCGCTTTCCAGGCGTCGAACTGCTGCAAAAAAACACCCCCAGGGTAAACTTTGCAGGGCGCAGCGTACGGGCTGCGCCCTGTTTTACATCATCTTTCGCGCGCAGCCCGCACATCTCACATGTCCGGGCCGCGCAAGGCGATCTGTTTTATTCGGCCATCCACTTGGCGATTATCTCGTCCACGACGCCTTCTTCCATCAGCTCCTTGAGCGCGCCGTTGATGGCTTCCAGAAGGCCCGTGTCCTGCTTATAGACACCGAAGGCATAACCTTCCACGTCGTAGGTGGTCTGAACCATGGTGAGCTCGGGATGAAGCGCCAGATAGGCCTTGCCGACCGCGTCGTCCAGGACGATGCAGTCCACCTGGTCGTTGAGCAGGGCCTGGAAAGCCAGGGAGTAGGTATCGTAAGCCACCACGTGGTCTTCACCAAAGTCGTCCTCGGTCAGGTCCTGACCGGTGGTGCCGGCCTGCACGCCGATGGTCTGCTGGCCCAGGTTATCCATCGTAATGTCCTTGCCGGATTTGAAGACGATGGCCTGCTGGATGGAGGTGTAGATATCGGTAAAGTCAAACCAGATCTTGCGTTCCTCGGCCTTTTCGCCGGTGGCGGTCACGCCGGACACGACCAGGTCGGTCTTGCCCAGCTGGGCGCTGAGCAGGGCGGAGGTAAAGTCCATGGGAACGGCTTCCACGGTCAGCCCCAGCTTTTCGCCGATCAGGGCCATGATATCCGGCTCGATGCCGATCACGTTGTCATCGTCGTCGCGGCTTTCAAAGGGAGGAAAGTCGGGGCTGGTGGCATAGGTGAGCTTGCCGGGCTCAATGGTAGTGAAAGAGGTTCCTTCCGCAACGGCGGAGACCAGACTCAGGGACAGGGCCAGAACGGCCAGCAGGGCGATAAGCTTTTTCATGGGGTTTCTCCTTTCGCTGGTTGTAAAGTGATAAGGGTTGTAAAACTTAAATCCCGTCAGGCATTATTCGATGCCGTTGGCCTTGTTCACCATCGCCTGCACCTTGATCGGCAGGCCGAAGAGGGTGATAAAGCCGGCGGAATCCTTCTGGTTGTAATCGCTGGCGCCGAAGGTGGCGATGTCCTCGCTGTACAGGGACCACTTGCTCCAGGTGCCGGCCTTGATGATGTTGCCCTTGTAAAGCTTGAGCCGGACCTTGCCGGTCACGTGCTCCTGGGTCTTTTCCACAAAGGCGCTCAGCGCTTCGCGCAGGGGGGTGAACCACTGGCCGTTGTAGACCAGTTCCGCGAAGGTGATGGACAAGCGCTGCTTTTCGTGCATGGTCATCTTGTCCAGGCAGAGGCTTTCCAGCGCCTCGTGGGCCTTATACAGGATCGTGCCGCCGGGGGTCTCGTACACGCCGCGGCACTTCATGCCAACCAGACGGTTTTCCACGATGTCGATGATGCCGATGCCGTTTTTCCCGCCCAGCTCATTGAGCTTGAGGATGACTTCCTTGGGGGTCATCTGGACGCCGTCCACGGCGGTGGGAACGCCCTTTTCAAAGTCGATCTCCACATAGGTGGGCTCATCCGGCGCGTCCAGGGGGGACACGCCCATCTCCAGGAAGCCCTTCTTTTCGTACTGGGGCTCGTTGCCGGTGTTTTCCAGGTCCAGGCCCTCGTGGCTCAGGTGCCAGAGGTTCTTGTCCTTGGAATAGTTGGTTTCCCGGCTGATCTTCAGGGGCACATTGTGGGCTTCAGCATAGTCGATCTCCTCGTCGCGGGACTGGATGCTCCATTCCCGCCAGGGCGCGATGACCGGCATATCCGGCGCGAAATGCTTGATGGCCAGCTCGAAGCGGACCTGGTCGTTGCCCTTGCCGGTGCAGCCGTGGCAGATAGCGTCGGCGTTTTCTTTCTTCGCGATCTCCACCAGGCCCTTGGCGATGCAGGGCCGGGCGTGGCTGGTGCCCAGCAGATAGTCCTCGTACACCGCGCCGGCCTGCATGGTGGGGATGATAAAGTCGTTCACATATTCGTCCGTCAAATCCAGCACGTACAGCTTGGACGCGCCGGTTTTCTTCGCCTTTTCCTCCAGGCCCTCCAGCTCGTCGGCCTGGCCCACGTTGCCGGAAACGGCGATGATCTCGGGATCGTCGTAGTTTTCCTTGAGCCAGGGAATGATGATGGACGTATCCAGTCCGCCCGAATAGGCCAGGACGATCTTTTTGTATTTGGGATGATTGGCGCTGCTCATGAATGTCGTTCCTCCGTTCGTTGCTTGGTACGTGAATGATTATACGCCTGAATTCCATTTTGTCAAGCAGAAAATGAATAAAAATGCAAATAATTTGCAAATATAGATTTATCTTTTGAATATTATACATCTTATTTTGCATAAAATACATAAATTTCATGCATTTGGGAAAAACCCTGCCAGATCGTCCATGCCGCCGCCCGCAGCTGTATACCCGCCGCGCTCCGTCCCTCCAGCAAATCCGTTCCGCCGCTCATTTCCGGGGCTTTACAAACCGCTGTTTTTCCTTTATAATACGCTTGTTTCGGCATTGAAGGAGACGGGAAGGCCGGGCGCATGCCCAAGAAGCGAGCCGGGGGCGGTGAAAGCCCGGCGGGCGGAGGGCCTTCCGGATCACTCCGGAGCCTCCTGCGCGAAGGCGCAGGCGCTTTCCCCGCGTTATCGGGGCACAAAGCGGGCAGCGTGCTTTAATCTTCCGCTGCCAATCCGGGTGGTACCGCGGCCATCATGCCGTCCCTGTGTGCGCAGGGACGTTTTTTTATGGCCGCGCTCCCGGCGACCGCGCTTTCCCCGGCATTTATCTGTCCAGTCCAACCATGATTCTGACCCAGGAGGGATCGCATGTACAACAAGGTTTCCACCGACATGAACTTCGCCGCACGCGAAAAGGAAGTGCTGGAGTTCTGGAAGCAAAACAACATCATGGAGCGCTCTTTTCACCTGCGCGACGGCGCCAAGGAGCAGTTCACCTTCTTTGACGGCCCGCCCACGTCCAACGGCCGGCCCCACATCGGCCATGTGGAGACCCGCGCCATCAAGGACCTTTTCCCCCGCTACCAGACCATGAAGGGCAAGTCCGTCCTGCGCATCGCCGGATGGGACACCCACGGCCTGCCGGTCGAGCTGGAGGTCGAAAAGCTGCTGGGCATCAACGGCAAAAAGCAGATCGAGGAATACGGCATCGAGCCCTTCATCCAGAAGTGCAAGGAATCCGTCTGGAAATACCTGCACGAATGGGAGGACATGTCCGACCGCGTCGGCTTCTGGGCCGATATGAAGCACCCTTACGTCACCTATCACGACACCTACATCGAATCCGAATGGTGGAGCCTCAAGAAGATCTGGGAAAAGGGGCTTTTATACCTGGGGCACAAGGTCGTTCCCTACTGCCCGCGCTGCGGCACCGGCCTTTCCAGCCACGAAGTGGCCCAGGGCTACAAGACGCTCAAGGAGCGTTCCGCCGTGGTGCGCTTCAAGTGCGCCGATGAGGACGCCTATTTCCTGGCCTGGACCACCACGCCCTGGACGCTGCCCTCCAACACCGCCCTGTGCGTAAACCCCCGGGATACCTACGCCAAGGTGAAAGCCATCGACGGCAACACCTATTATATGGCCGAGGCCCTGCTGGATCAGGTGCTTTCTCCCCTTAAAGACCGCTATGAAGCGACCGCGGACGGCAAGGCCTACGAGGTGCTGTGCACCATGCCCGGCAGTGATCTGGAATACCGGGAATACGTGCCGCTGTATGAGGAAGCCGCCCGTCTGGCCAAAGAGCAGGGCAAAAAGGCCTTCTTCATGTACTGCGACGATTATGTCACCATGTCCGACGGCACCGGCATCGTTCACCAGGCCCCGGCCTTCGGCGAGGACGACGCCCGCGTGGGCAAAAAGTACGACGCTCCCTTCGTGCAGCTGGTGGACAACGAGGGCCGTATGAAGCCCGGAACTCCCTTTGCCGGCATGCGCTGCAAGCCCACCGAAAAGGAAATGGAAAACGGCGCCGTCAGCGCCGACCCCGAGGTCCTGAAGGACCTGAGCGCCAGGGGGCTTCTCTTCTCCGCGCCCAAATTCGAGCACGATTATCCGCACTGCTGGCGCTGCGACACCCCGCTGCTTTATTACGGCCGCCCCACCTGGTACATCAAAATGACCGCCGTGCGCGACCAGCTGGTCAAAAACAACCGCTCCATCCATTGGATGCCCGACAATATCAAGGAAGGCCGCATGGGCAACTTCGTGGAGAACGTGGTGGACTGGGGCCTGTCCCGCGAGCGCTACTGGGGCACGCCGCTGCCTGTGTGGCAGTGCGAGGAAGGCCACGTGCACGTGATCGGCAGCAGAGAAGAGCTGCTCAAAATGGCGATCGGCCCTGTGAACCTGCCCGAGCTGCACCGTCCCTACATCGACAGCGTGCTGATCAAATGCCCCCACTGCGGCAAGGAAATGCACCGCGTCAAGGACGTCATCGACTGCTGGTATGACTCCGGCTCCATGCCGTTCGCGCAGTGGCACTATCCCTTCGAGCACCAGGCCGAATTTGAAAGCCGCTACCCGGCCGACTTTATTTCCGAGGCCATCGACCAGACCCGCGGGTGGTTCTATACGCTGCTGGCCATCAGCACCCTGCTGTTTGACGATGTGCCTGCCTTCAAAAACTGCCTGGTCATGGGCCACGTGCAGGACAAGGACGGCCGCAAGATGTCCAAGCATCTGGGCAACGTGGTGGACCCCTGGTCCGTGCTGGACGAGCAGGGCGCGGACGCCGTGCGGTGGTATTTCTATTCCGGCGCCCCGTGGCTGCCCTCCCGTTTTTCCGGCGACATCGTGTCCGAGGTGCAGCGCAAGTTCATGGGCACGCTGTGGAACACCTACGCCTTCTTTATCCTCTATGCCGACCTGGACAGCTTTGACCCCAAAGCCCACAGCCTCTCTTCCGTTTCGCTGACGCTGATGGACCGGTGGATCCTGTCCCGGCTGAACACGCTGATCCGCACGGTGGATCAGGCGCTGGAACAGTACGATGTGCTGACCGCGTCCCGGGCGCTGACCGACTTTGTGGACGAGCTTTCCAACTGGTACGTGCGCCGGGGCCGCGAGCGCTTCTGGGGCAAGGGCATGGAGGGCAGCAAGGAAGCCGCCTTCACCACCCTGTATCACGTGCTGGTGACGCTGTCCAAGCTGCTGGCGCCCTTCACCCCCTTCCTGGCCGAGTCCATGTACCAGAACCTCGTCCGCACGCAGTATGAGGACGCGCCCGAAAGCGTCCACTTCTGCGATTTCCCCGTTTCCGACGCGTCGATGATCGACCTGTCCGTGGAAAGCCAGATGGACGCGCTGCTCAAAGTCAAGCAGCTGGGCATGTCCTGCCGCAACCTGGCCAACCTCAAGGTGCGCCAGCCCGTCAGCAAAATGTACGTGGTCGGAGCGTCCTTCGGGGACGAGTACGCCGGCCTGATCGAGGACGAGCTGAACGTCAAGGAAGTCGAGATCTCCGAAAAGGCCAACGCCTTCGTGTCCTACCGGCTGAAGCCCCAGATGCGCACCCTCGGCCCCAAATACGGCCGGCTGCTGGGCAAGATCGGCGCTCATCTCAAGGAAATGGACGGGGCTGAAACCGTGGCTGCCTTCGAGCGCGGCGAAACGGTGTCCTTCGAGCTCGACGGCACTTTGGTTGAGCTTGCCGCCTCCGACGTGCTGGTGGAAACTGAGCAGAAGCCCGGCCTTATGGCCCAAAGCGAGGGCGGCGTCACCGTAGTGCTGGACACCAACCTGACCGACGAACTGATCAATGAGGGCTTTGCCCGCGAGCTCATCAGCAAGGTGCAGGCCCTGCGCAAGGACTCCGGCCTTGAAGTCACCGACCGCATCGAACTGTCCGTGACCGGAAGCGAAAAGGTCCGTCATGCCATCAGCGCTTATGCCGACATGATTCAGAAGGCTGTGCTGGCTGTATCCGTGGATACCGGCGCTCTGCACGGGGAAGGCAAACCGGCCGAACTTAACGGAGAAAGTGTCCTGATTGCCCTTAATAAAGCGTAACCTGGCCCGGGAGGGCGGAATAGTCCGCCCTCCCCTGCCTTTCAAGGAGCATACCCGTGTTTATTGCAGCTGAATGGAAAGACTTCGCCGTACTTGATACCGGAAACGGTGAGAAGCTGGAGCGCTGGGGAGACTACACCCTGGCCCGGCCCGACCCGCAGACCATCTGGCCTCCCGCCCTCAAAAAAGACCTTTGGCTTCAGGCGGACGCCCGCTATCTGCGCTCCGACAGGGGCGGCGGGCACTGGGATTTCCGGCGGAAGCTTCCCGAGGAATGGACGGTCTCCTACCGGGATCTGCGCTTTTTCGTGCGCCCTACCGGCTTTAAGCACACCGGCCTATTCCCGGAGCAGGCCGTCAACTGGGACTGGATGCGTTCCCTGGCACAGACCCGGGAAAGCCCCACGGTGCTGAACCTGTTCGGCTACACCGGCGGAGCGACGGTGGCCTGCGCGGCCTCCGGCGCCCACGTCACCCATGTGGACGCCGCCAAGGGCATGGTGCAGTGGGCCAAAAGAAACCGCGAGCTGTGCGGGCTGCCCGAGGACCGCTTCCGCTTTATCGTGGAGGACGCCATGGCCTTCGTACAGCGGGAGCTTCGGCGCGGCCGCCGCTACGACGCGGTGCTGATGGACCCGCCCAGCTACGGCCGCGGGCCCTCGGGCGAAATATGGAAGCTTGAAAACGAGCTGTACCCGCTGGTTTCCGCCTGCGCCGGGCTTTTGTCCGACCGGCCGCTGTTCTTCCTGATCAACAGCTATACCACCGGCTTTCAGCCCGCGGTGCTTTCCAACATCCTGAGAAAAACCGTGCAGGCCCGCTTCGGCGGCGTCATCGACGCACAGGAGGTCGCGCTGCCGGTCGAATCCGGCGGCGTGCTCCCCTGCGGCGCTTCGGGCCGCTGGACGGCCTGACCCCCTTCTTTAACCCATATGGAAGGAAACGAGATGGAAAAGCAATTATCCGTATTATATGAAGACAATCATCTCCTCGTCGTCGTCAAGGAGCCCAATATCCTGACCCAGGGAGATCAGACCGGGGACGAGGATCTGCTGAGCCTGGTCCGGCGCTATGTCGAGGAAAAATACCAAAAGCCCGGCCGGGCCTATATCGGCCTGGTGCACCGGATGGACCGGCCGGTGGGCGGCCTGCTGGTATTCGCCCGCACCTCCAAGGCGGCCGAGAGACTGTCCAAACAGGTCAGGGAACATCAGCTGAACCGGGAATATGTCTGCGTCTGCGAAGGGCAGGCAGACGCCCGCTTCCGTCTGGTCGATTATCTGAAGAAGGACGAAAGCAGAAACATGGTCACCATCGTGCCGGAATACCTGCGCGCGCAGGGACGTCTGGCCATATTGAACGGCATGACCGTGGCCACGCGCGACGGGCGCAGCCTCTGCACGATCCGCCTGGAAACAGGCCGCGCCCACCAGATACGCGTGCAGATGGCCCATTCCGGGCATCCCCTGATCGGCGACCACCGCTACGGCAGCGGCAAAGGTCAGGAGCAGATTGCCCTGTACGGCATGCGCCTGTCCTTTGAGCATCCCACCACGCATCAGAAAATGACCTTCCTGGCCCCGGTCCCCCAGGGCGAACAATGGAAGGGTTTCCAAAAGGACCTGGACGGCCTGGTCAACGTCTGGCCCATGGTATGAGCCTGCGGAGGCGATTCCTCCTTCCCCATCCGGAAACAGCCTGATCCTTTATCCTTTTTATTTTTTTCAGAACGGAGCTTCCATGAGCGAATATTTTTCCTACGAGCTGATCCACACCTGTGCCCAGTCCGGCGCGCGGCTGGGGGTCTTTCATACCCCGCACGGGGATATTCCGACCCCCATCTACATGCCCGTCGGCACCCAGGCCACGGTCAAGGCCATGACGAGCCGGGAACTTGAAGAAATCGAAGCCCGGATCATCCTTGCCAACACCTACCATCTGCATCTGCGCCCGGGCGAAAAGCTGGTCGAAAAGGCCGGCGGCCTGCACCGCTTCATGCACTGGGATCATCCTATCCTGACCGACAGCGGCGGCTTCCAGGTGTTTTCTCTGGCAGGTCTTCGCAAAATTACAGAGGAAGGCGCGGCCTTCCGCAGCCACCTGGACGGAAGCTCCCAGTTCATTTCCCCCGAGATCGCCATGGACATTCAGGAAGCGCTGGGCTCCGACATCGCGATGGCCTTTGATATCTGCTCCGCCTATCCCTGCGATCATGACGCCGCGCGGGACGCCATGGAGCGCACCCATCGCTGGGCCAGGCGCTGTATAGCCCATCATTCCCGCAAGGATCAGGCGCTTTTCGGCATCGTGCAGGGAGCCTTTGACAAAGAGCTGCGCATCGAAAGCGCCAAGACGCTGGCTGACATGGATATGATCGGCTACGGCATAGGCGGGCTTTCCGTAGGCGAGCCCAAACCGCTGATGTATGAAATGCTGGATGCCTTTATGCCCTATATGCCGGAAAACAAGCCGCGCTACCTCATGGGCGTAGGCACACCGGACTGTCTGGTGGAGGGCGTGCTGCGCGGAGTAGACATGTTTGACTGCGTATTGGCCACGCGTGTCGCTCGAAACGGCACCGTGCTTACCAAAAACGGCCGGATGGTTATCCGCAACGCGGCCTACGCGGAGGATTTCCGTCCCATCCAGGACGACTGCGACTGCTATGCCTGCACCGACCATACGCGCGCCTATATCCGGCATCTTTTAAAGGTCGGCGAAATCACCGGCGCCCGCCTGGCCACCATCCACAACCTGCGCTACCTGATCCGCCTGATGGAGCAGATCCGCGACGCGATCGCCCACGACCGTTTCCTGGATTTCCGAAGGGAATTCTACGAACAGTACGACATGAGCCGGAACTTCTGATACCCTTCAGGTCTCTGTCCGTCCGGCCGGCATCCGGCGGAATTTACGTGTGTAAAAAATTTTTTATAAATGCAGGAAAATGTAGCAGGAATTTTTCTGTATACGGCGAAATATTTATGAAGGTCTGTACAGAAGACGCATGGCGCCGTCTGTTCAGCGTCAGGGAAGGCAGGGAACATGCCGTTTGAGTTTGCCCGCCACGCGGGCTATTGCGCCGGCGTCCGCCGAGCGGTCGCGCTGGCCAAAGAGAAAGCCCTGCGGGCCAGGGAGGAAGGCCTCCCCTGCGTGATGCTGGGAGAGCTGATCCACAACGACCAGACCCTGCGGGAATTCACTTCCCTGGGCGTCAGGATCATTTCCCAGCTGGAGGACGCTCCCGCGGGCGCGACAGTTATCCTGCGCAGCCACGGCGAACCGCCGGAAACGTATGAGCGGGCCCGAACGCTGGGGCTCAGGGTGGCGGATACCACCTGCGTGTTTGTAGCCGCCCTGCACGAGACTGTGCGCAAAAGCGCCGCGGAAGGCCGCACGGTTCTGCTGCTGGGGGATCCGAAGCATCCGGAGATCATCGGCACGGCCGGCTTTGGAAAAGGCCATGTCATCGTGCTGCCCGAGGTGCGGGAGGACACGCCCCTGCCGGATGCGGTTAATCCCGTGCTTGTGGCCCAGACCACCTATTCCCCCGCCAAATGGGAAGAGGCGAAGGCCCTTTTGAGCCGGCGTTATCCCGGACTTACGGTGATCAGCACCATCTGCACTGCCACACAGCAGCGTCAGCAGGCGGCCGCCGAACTGGCGCGCCGGGCGGACGGGATGATCGTCATTGGCGGTAAAAAGAGCGCCAACACACGCAAGCTGTACGAGACCTGCCGGGCGCTTTGCCCGAAAGCCATCCTGGCCGAAAGCGCCGGGGAAATTCCGCCCGGGATGTTTGATCCCCGGACGGAGCTGATTGGAATAGCCGCCGGTGCGTCCACACCGGATTGGTCATATAAGGAGGTTGTCACTGTTATGAACGAAACGGAACAGAACAAAATGGAACAAGAGGCTCAGGAACCCATCCAGGCTCAGGAAGCCTCAGCTGCCCAGGAAGATGCCGCTTTGACCGAAGAGGAAATGAACAAGCGCAGCTTCATGGATGACATTGAGGCGACCCTGGTCAGGATCCGCCCCGGCCAGACTGTCACCGGTTCGGTCGTGCAGGTCACTGATGACGAGGTTTGCGTCAACATCGGCTACAAGTCCGATGGTCTGATCAAGCGGGAAGACCTGTCCGACAAGGACGTCAAGGTCGGCGATCAGATCGAGGTCGAAGTCGTCAAGGTCAATGACGGCGAAGGCAACGTGATCCTCTCTCAGCGCAACATCGTCAACCGCAAGGTCTGGGAAGACCTGATGGCCAAGTACGAAAACAACGAGTACATCGACGCCGTAGGCAAGGAAGCCGTCAAGGGCGGCCTGATTGCCGACGCCGGCGGCGTGCGCGCCTTCGTGCCCGCCTCTCACCTGGCGCAGCGCTTCGTCGAAAAGATCGACCAGTTCGTGGGCCAGCCCATGAAGCTGAAGATTATCGACGTCAACAAGGAAAAGAAGCGCATCGTGGCCAGCCGCAAGGAAGTGCTGCACGAGGAAGCTGCTAAGAAGAAGGAAGAAGCCTGGTCCAAGCTGGAAGTCGGCGCTGTCGTCAAGGGCATCGTCCGCCGCTTCGCTGATTTCGGCGCCTTCGTCGACCTGGGCGGCGTGGACGGCCTGATCCACATCACCGACATGGCCTGGTACCGCATCGGCCATCCCAGCGAAGTGCTGAAGATCGGCGACGAGATCGACGTCAAGATCCTGTCCCTGGATCCTGAAAGAGAGCGCATCCAGCTGGGCTACAAGCAGCTGCAGCCCAAGCCGTGGGACAATATCGTGGACAAGTACCCCGTCGGCGCCATCCTGGAGCGCAAGGTGGTCCGCATCCGTCCCTTCGGCGCCTTCGTCGAGCTGGAGCCCGGCGTGGACGGCCTGGTGCATATCTCTCAGTGCGCGCTGACCCGCGTGGCCAAGGTCGAGGACGCCCTGCAGCCCGATCAGATGGTCCGCGTAAAGGTGCTGGGTGTGGATCCCGAAGCCAAGCGCATCAGCCTGAGCGTACGTGAAGCCCTGGCCGAGGAAGCCCTGAACGACAACTTTGCCGAAGAGATCCCCGGCGACGAGCTGGAGGAAGCTCCCGAAGCCGCGGAAGCCCCCGCTGCCGCTGAAGAAGAAGCTCCCAAGGCCGAAGAATAAGCTTTCTTCCGCTTCACTTGACTTTTTGACCGCCGGCGCGGATAACGCGCCGGCGGTTTTGCTGCATATATGATGATCCTTCCCGTCTTCCGTCCTCCCGGACAGCACGGGTTCTGTGCTTCCCTTGTATATTTTGTGTTCTGATTAGCATACGGCGCTTGACAAGCGCCCGGCGTGCCCCCATGATGATATAGCGCTCCGCTGCAGGTCTCCGCCGGCAGTGCGGGCGGGAAAGGAAACAGAAATGACGGAAACGGCTCATATGCTGCGTTTCCCGTCCGGCGGGCAGATGCGCCTGTACGGCGGCGGCAGAAGGGTATTGTGGCTGATGGGCGAGGAAGAGTATGCTTTTTCTGATCAGCTGCCGGAGGATACGGCGCTGATCTCCGTTTCAGGGCAGGACTGGAACCGGGATTTTTCGCCCTGGCCGGCGGAAGCCGTGTTCCGCGGGCAGCCCTTTGCGGGGGGCGCGGATGAGTATCTTCTGCGTCTGACCGGAGAATGGATGCCGCAGGCCCTGGAACGCTTTGGGCTGCGCCCTTCCTCGCAGGGCATCCTGGGCTATTCCCTGGCCGGGCTTTTTTCCCTGTATGCCTCCGCCCGGACCGGATCGTTCCCGCTGACTGCGTCCGTATCAGGGTCGCTGTGGTTCGACGGATTCCTTCCCTGGCTGGAAGCCCGCAGTCCCCTTGCGGAAGGCTGTTATTATTTTTCCGTGGGAGACCGGGAAAAATCCGCCCGGAACCCCCGCATGGCCCGGGTGGAGGAATGCACCCGCGCCGCCGCGCGCTGGGCGTCATCTCTCAGTCCCCGCGTTTGCTTCCGCCTGGAAAAAGGCGGTCACTTTCAGGACCCGCAACTGCGGCTGCAAAACGCCGTACATTATCTTTTGTATGAACACGAAGCTCAAAACGGCTGAACGCCTGGAAAAAAGCGCGGCCTTCAGGGCCGCATTCCCCCACACCGTCCCGGTGCTGATGGGCTTTTTGGTGCTGGGCATCGCCTACGGGTGGCTGATGCAGACCAAGGGCTACCACGTGGGCTGGGCATTGCTTGCCAGCGCCTGCTGTTTTGCGGGAAGCATGCAGTTCGTGACCGTCACCTTCCTGACCTCCGCCTTTGACCCGCTGAGCGCCTTCGTCATGAGCCTGATGGTGAACGCGCGGCATATTTTCTACGGCATTTCCATGCTGGACAAGTTCAAGGGGCTTGGCCGCATCCGTTTTTTCCTGATATTCTGGCTGTGCGACGAAAGCTATTCGATCGAATCCGGTACGGAGCCGCCGGAAGGCGTCAGCCAGAAATATTTTTACTTCTTCATATCCCTGCTGGACTATTCCTACTGGCTGACCGGCACGGCGCTGGGCGGCGTCATCGGCGGGATGGTCCCCATCAACACCCAGGGGCTGGATTTCGCGCTGACCGCCCTCTTCGTGGTGATGCTGATGGAGCAGTGGAAGCACAGGGAGCGCAGGCTTCTCTGTCTGGGCGCCGGTGCTGCAACGGCCCTGATGCTGGCCCTTTTCGGCCCCGACCGCTTCGTGATCCCGGCCATGGGGCTGATACTGGTCCTGCTGCTGGGGTTCCGGCCGCGGATCGAAAAAGCCTGGCCTGAGGAGGAATCATCATGACACTGACCCCCTGGCAGACGGCGGCCATATTCGCCGCCGTTGCGGCCGGCACGATGCTGACCCGCTTTCTTCCTTTCCTGCTCTTCCCGGAAAACAGGGCGCTTCCGCCCGTGATCACCTTTCTGGGCCGGGTGCTGCCTCCGGCGATGGTTGCGCTGCTGGTGGTTTACTGCTTTAAAAACGTCAGCTTTTCATCAGCCTCCCATGGCCTGCCGGAACTGATCGCCTGCGCGGCGGTAGCCGCCCTGCAAAGGCTCTTTAAAAACACCCTGCTGAGCATCGCCCTGGGCACGGCCCTATATATGCTTCTGGTGCAGACGGTATTCGCTTAATTCCTTACCTCAGCTGATAAAGCGTCATATCCGGCTGAGATAAGGGAGTGACAAAAAACCTCCGGCGTCCTGGTTGAAGGGGCCGGAGATTTCTTTTATGAAATGATGGAATTCGCCGAAGCGGCGCTGCTTTTTATTCGGCGGTCTGTTCCTTCACCTCGTTATAGCAGCGGATGATTTCCTTGAGCACCTCGGGATGGCCGAAGTCCTCGGAGTAGACCAGGTTGATCTCCCGGAGCATGGACAGGTTTTCTATGGAAAGGACGGCCATTTTCTTTTTGCGCAGCTCGTCCATGCAGGCGCTCTGCGCGAGCACCGACACGCCGAAGCCGCGCCGGATCAGGTCCTTGATGGTGGCGATGTTGTCGATCTCCAGCACGACGTTGAATTCGCTCAGGTGCAGGTTATGGGCCTCCAGGGAGGAATTGAAGAGGCTGCGGGTACTGGAATTGGGCAGGCGCAGGATCAGCTTTTCCTTTTTAAGTTCCTCTATGGTGACCATGGTATTCCCTGCCAGCGGATGGTCCGGCGGGACGGCCAGCACCAGACAATCCGTATCCAGCATCACACAGTGAAAACGGGGATCCAGGTTGGGGCCCTCCACCACCGCGAGGTCCAGCTCAAAATTCTTGAGTCCTTCGTACAGGCTGTCCACCGTGCCGGTGATGACCTTGATGGCGACGTGGTCATGCAGGTTCACATACCGGGCCAGCGTTTCGGCGATGGCGTTGCTTTCCGCCGTGTGGGTGATGCCCACGGTCAGGCTGGTCAGCTGGCGAAGCTGGCTGGAAAGGGCCTCGGAAAGGTTCCGGTCCAGCGCCTGGAAGCGCCGGGCATATTTGAGCAGTATCTCCCCTTCCCGCGTCAGCCGCAGGCCGCTGTGCGCCCGCTCAAAGATGCGGACGCCGAATTCAGCCTCGAGCTGGCGGATGTGCTGACTGACCGCCGGCTGACTCAGAGAGAGCTTCTGGGCCGCCCGCGTGAAATTACCCGTTTCGTAAATGGTCAGCAGGGATGTTAGCTTGGGATCTGTCACTGAAATCCTCCTTCAGGGACGGCGCCGTCCGCCTGTCCCGATCGGTCGAAAGAAAGCGGACGAATAAACACAGCGCGGCAACGCAGCAGCAGATATCGGCTATCGGCGTCGCCCAGACTACGCCGTATACCGGCATCAGCCTGTCCAGCAGGAACATGAGCGGAATATCCAGCATTCCCTTGCGCAAAAGCGCCAGCAAAAGGGAACGGAGGCTCTTTCCCGTCGCCTGGAAAAAGCTGATCACGGCATAGGCGCAGGCTGAGAAGGGCCCGCCGATGCACAGTATCTCAAGGAACTGGGCGCCGTACGTCAGGGAGTCCCCTCCGCCGGGAAGGAAGACGCCGACGAGCTGCACGCTCAAAAGCCTCGCCGCCGCCAGGAACACCAACGACAACGCCACCGAAATGCCCATGGAAATGAGCACCGACGAGCGCATCCGGCGGTGATTGCCCGAAGCGTAGCTGTAGGCGATCAGCGGCAGCACGCCCTGGGACATGCCGCGAACCATGCAATGGGCCAGCATATTGACCTTTTTCGCCACCACGATGCCCGCCTGCAGTACGCTCCGGCCGCCCGCCGCCAGGTCGTTGGCAGCCATCAGCTGGTCCAGAATAGCATAGGAAACGTTTTCGCACAGCGTCATCAGGCACGCCGGAAGCCCGGTGCCCAGCACCTCCCGCGGAACGCGGCGGCTCAGCATATCCCGGCTGGGCCTGAAGCGCAGCACGGAATCCTCCCTGTTTTTTCTGAGCGTCAGCCAGAAATAGCACAGGGAGATCACGTTGGACAGCGCCGTGGCCACCGCCGCGCCGATGACCTCCTGCCCTTTGGGCAAAAGGACGAACATGAACAGCGGATCCAGCGCGATATTCAGCAGACCGCCCATCGCGATGCCGATACTGGCCGACAGGCTCTTTCCTTCGGAACGGAGCAGGTGAGAAAAAAGTGTGCTGTATACGGCCGCAAAGCCGCCCAGCGTGACCGTGATCAAAAGATAATCCTGCGCAAGCACATGGACGTCCGGGTCAGACCCGCCGAGAAAACGGAGAAACGGAACCCGCAGCACCCACGCCAGCAGGCAGTACACCGCCGTCAGCACGGCGCAGCCCCAGACGGAAAAAGCGGCAGTCAGTCTGGCGCGCGTCTTATCTCCCTGGCCCAGGCAGCGGGAAATCACGGAGGAGCCGCCCACCCCGAACAGATTGGAAATGGCGGACAGGAACATGAACGCCGGCATGCAAACGCCCACAGCGGTGATCTTGGCAGCGTCGTTCGTACGGCCGATATAGAAAGTATCCGCCATATTATAGACCACCAGAATGATCTGGCCTACGATCGTGGGAACCACCAGCCGGCGAACGGCCGAGAGAACCGGCATGGTTTCAAACAGCTCGTGCTGTTTTTCCGCTGCTGTCATGCCATTCCCGCCTTTCCGCAAAAAAGGAAACAGGAAACAAACCCTTGCGGTTTCCTTTTTTTGATTTGACTCATTATATACCTCATTTATCCAAATTTCAAATCATAATTATTTGGATAATCATAAGAAAATATAATGATCAATATGCAAAAAGGCGATTTCCCGGCCGCTGAACCTCACCGTTCCGGACAGCTGCCTATGAGTCTTTCTTATGGTATGATCAATGCTTATGATATATATCCTTTTCCTGTCCTGCCCAAAGTCTGTGAATCAGTCGCTCATCAGGAAGGCCAGCGCGGCGTTGTACTTTTTCTGCCGTTCCACGTCCCGCATTGTGACACGTGGCAGACGCGAGAGGTTGCTGTTGTCGATCAGATCGCTGATCTTGACCCTGCGGGCTATGGGATTGCCCCTGACGCGCAGGAGATAGTCGTCCCACGCTTCCCCGTCCCTGCGGCTGATCGCGTCGACCGCTTCGGCAGTTTCCTGCCCGAAACGCTCCCGGATGGCCGAAAGGGAGAGCGCGGTATCCTCCACAGTATCATGCAGCCAGGCCACCACCTGCTCCTCCGGGCTTTCCATCCGCCCCGCCACCCGGGCGGGATGCGTGACATACGGCGCTCCCGCCTTGTCCGTTTGTCCCTGATGATACTGTTCCGCCCATTCCCGGGCGGTATCGACGTCGCGGCTCAGCATGCCTCTTCCTCCCTTTGATCCTGATCGGTCCGAGATTCATTATTCATAATTTGTTAATCAAATGTTAAACATTTTTTCAAAACCCATTGACGTAGTTGAAAAAAAAGAATAAAATGTAAACGGGTATTTTCATGCCCAAATGGGGATAGAGGTTGATGGAAGATGAAGCGTATTATCCGAACATGGTGCGCCGGGCTGCTTGCGGTTGTGCTGACCGCTTCTCCCGTTTTCGCGTACGCGGAACAGTCTGTCCGTATCCCGACCTCCGTGGAAAAAATAAAAACGCCCGAAATGCCCGAACCGGTGGAACTGACCACCTACTGTGAAAACGACGGCAGGCTCGCCTACCTGGATGGGGACTATACGCTCTACTTTGGGGACAGGGTCGATTTCGCCGCAGTGGACTGGGTCAATTTCCTGGAAGCTGTCGAAATAATGCCGGACAATACGGCTGTCACCAGCAAGGAAGGCCACATTTACCAGCAAAACGGCGTAGTTGCCCGCAAAGACGGCGTTTCCATGAGCTATACCAATTCCGGCTTCCCCAAGGCCGTGTGGATCACGGGGGAGGACGATTATTTCTCCTCCGGCCAGAAAGACGCCTGGTCCACAGTATACTGGCGTCACGTGATCGTGAAGACGGAATGCGGGGAGCTGCCGGTCTGGTTCATCAGCAATATCACCTGCTCTTATCCCTACGGCGAGGAAATCCGTTCCATCTCGGTGGACTATTACAACAACAAGCGCAATACCGTACAGGGTTACACCATCACCTACGCCGTGTCGGATACGGAGCTTTACTCCATCCGCTACAACGAGTATGACCGCGTCGTGCGCGGCTATTACCACGACGGCCGCCGGACGCTGGAATATGTCTACTGTCCGGAAAAGACCCAGTATCTTTGGCGCGATACGGAGACCGAGAAATACGTCCGCAGCAGCAAGCTGCGCAAGCCTGAGTCCTTCCCGAGCCCCAGGGTCAGATGATCGTTCCGTATCCCTGCGTTCGTCCCTGAGTTCAGAAGCTGCCCGATCAAATCCGGGCAGCTTATTTATATAGTTCTGCTTCTGAATCATGTACGGATGCGGGATGGATTTTTGCTTCAGGTCAGGGAAGGCCTCCGAAAACGTACCCCGAAGGGACGGATCCCGTCGCGCCCAGTGGGCGATGAAGGCGGGATAAATCCCCGTGAACAAGGTGCTGTCAGCCGCGGCAGCGACTTAGTACACCATTGTGAACGGTGGACGAAGCCCGGTGTGGATGACTGCAGAAATGGCGCAAAAGGCGTCCACAGACGTGTGATCAGGTCTGAATCAGTATGAGCGCTTCTCGGGGCAGAAAGCGGTTTACTGCATGGTTCTTACACGGGGAGAAGAGAAGCTGCTGAAGGCGAGCAGTCCCTTCTGATCGGACAGACGGCCGGATTCGGCGTCATACCAGGTCTCATCCCAGAAGTGCCGGCCGTTGCCGTTGCGCAGATGGACTTCACCGTCCATGTATTCGCCGGCGATCAGATGATCTCCCTGGCCGTACTGAATGCGATATCTCCCCTGGTTTTTCGGGGCATAGGTGATTTCATAATCGATCAGCGTCTGTTCCCGGTCCGCCTGATAGCGGGCCGCAGCCTGGGCTATCTTTGCGCCCGAAGCGTAATCCACCGTGACCGACGACACGTGCCAGATCTGAAACTGTTCCTGCCCGGCGGAAAGGACCGTATTGTCCCAATGAACGACCGAGCGCTCCACAGGCTGCCCGGTATAAAAAAGGTCCCTCTCGTCCGTCCATTCCACTGACCTGGGAACCCCACTTACGCCGTATCGGATCGAAGCTCTTCCAAAGTATATCAGCACGCCGCGGAAAGCGGAGGCCGAAGGGATCGTACAGACGGCCGACAGGCAGTCGTCAGACATGAGCATCGGCTCCAGCCGGGCTCCCAGTACGGCAAAAACCCGGTCCGCCTGCGTCGGAAAAAAAGCCCTTTTAATTGCGGCGCCCGATTCATCCCGTCCGTCCTCAAGCCTTAGAAGCGGTACATCGGGAAGGTCCGGCAAAGCCAGATATGAGGCGCTTTCAGGCAGAAAAACGGAGGGATAGGAAGCCGCCCGCGCGGGCAAAGAGAGCAGGCAGACATAAACCAGTACAGATGCCGCCATCAGCGGCAGCGCCCGTTTCAATGATAAACCCCCCTTTCCCCCGGGAATCCATTTAAAGGATACGCTTTTCAAAAGTATTATAAAGTGAAACAGAACGAATGTCAAACAGGATGAAACAGCACAAAAAAAGACACCGCATATAAGCGGTGTCTGTTGGAATCCGGCAACGTTCTACTCTCCCGGGCCGTCTCCAGCCAAGTACCATCGACGCTGAAGGGCTTAACTTCTGTGTTCGGTATGGGAACAGGT
>CADAQF010000002.1 GCA_902790015.1 uncultured Eubacteriales bacterium
TACAGCGCGCCTGCGTGGTCTTCTCCCACGATGAGGGTCAAGGCGGCTTCGTCTATGCTTCCTTCGATCCCAAGCGCAGCCAGAACATCCGCCAGGCGGCAGCTTCCCTGGCCCGGGAAACTCCAATTCCTGCCTTCATAGGTGAAGTCCACCGTATAGGACAGCGCAAAGCCGGAGAGGGTGTACTCCGCCGTCGCCGTCTTCAGGTCCGGACGCCACCATTCACTGTAAATCGTCCCCCATTCAGCAGGCTCATTCGCCGCGCCTACTGGTGCGGCATACGATATCAGTATGATCGCCAGCAGCATTGCGGTTATCCGCTTCAGCCTTGTGTTCTTGTCCATTCAATTTGCCTCCTCATTCTATGTTCATCCCGTTTTTCGCACCCGGCAAACTATCCTGCGAAACAGGTTCACACAACTACATGAGATAATCGCTGCTCCTCGCCCGCGGTTTTTCTCCCCCGGCAGCATCCCAGCTTCGGGTCTCCCGCTGGCACCGGTTGATCAGTCATTCCGCAGGCGTTCTGTTTACCACGGCACGCCAGCTGTAGTTCCTGGTGTCTTCTGAATAGGTGTAAGTCAGAGTGCTGCCATACTCATCCTCTACAGCGAAGACGGTGTGTCCGCCATCGGGTGAATACTCCCAGGTGACCACCGCCTCCGGGCCATCGACGGAGAGCACCGCGGTCAGAGTCACCGTTGATCCGTAGCGCAGTTCACCCTCATAGAAAGCAGAAATCGTGACGGCTAATGGTTCGGCTTCCGTTTCCGGTTCGGATTCCTCAGTCAAGCCGGCTTGCTCTTCCGCGGATTCTTCGCCCGTTTCCTCCGCAGGCTCTTCCGCGGACTCTTCGCCCGGCTCCTCGGCAGGCTCTTCCGCGGGAGCCCCAGTCAGTTCTTTCTTTGGCTCGTCGATCGGTTCTTCCGCGGATTCCTCCGCGGGTTCTTCGCCAGGTATTGGGGTGGTGTCCTCTGTTCCCTCAGGCAGGCGCACAACTTTCACCACATCGTACAGCCCAGGCTCTGACAAGTCAAAGGAAACGCTGTTCCCGCCCAGATTCACCTCCGCAGAGATCCGCCTGGCCTGATCTGCAGCCCTTTGGGCATTTGCGTCATGTCGCAGCACATAAACGGAAACCGTGCTCACAGGATAAGCCTGCTGAAGGTCGGTCAGCTTCAGATTCTCCAGCTTTGCCTGAGCGCTGCCGTTCATCTCCGCCCCGGAGATGCTGTATACCGTGTGGCATATGATGATTCGTTCACCGGCCCTGATGCCAAGCACATTTTCCGCTGCGCCGGTGAAATCGCTGTTTCCGGTTTTGCTGATGTTGAGCCTCGTATCCGCGTCAAATACGCCGACTGCCGCCTTGACAGTGAGCTTCGCACCATCCACGGTTTCAGTCTGTTCAAAGGGCCCAGAAGGCCTTTCCAGTTTGGGCAGCGTTTCCTTATAACTGTCCTCGCAGCGGGATCAGGTATAGGTCACGCTGCCTTCCGAGTCATAGGTTGCTTCCGTCCGTGCCGTTTCGATATAATCGTGGCCCAGAGCCGTATCTGTCACAGCATTACGGGACAATTCCTGCCCGCAGTCCGCACACACAATAATAACGATATGGCTGCCGTCAGCGGTACAGGTTGCTGCAGCGCCTGCTTCCTCGAGGGATACAGTTTCACTGTGTTCGCAGGAAGGAGTCTCCGTCGTCTCCTCCGCGCGCCGGTATGCTGATGTTTGTCAGCATCATCATCCAGCACAGCAGGATTGCCGGCCAGCGCTTCTGGTTCCGTTTCTTCATGATCTTGTGACCCCCTGCAAGTTGAGTGATCCGGTTTTTGACAACAAAAGGCCGCTGGTCAACTGCACAGCACGGTTTCTGAAAGCCTTTTAGGTTCACATGAAAACTGGCACAGTTATGCCGCTTGCTCGCTTGCTCGCTTGTTTGCTGGCTTGCATATATGATCACCTGCCATTAATGGGTCGCATGTGTATAACGCATGAATAAGTATACCATCACAGTATGAGTTATATCAGAAAACAGAACGCTTGTCAATGAATATTATGTCTATGAATTTTGAAGATCTCTGTTGAGTTTTTCTAAAACTGAACTGCCGATGGTCTTGCTGTAAAGAAAATGAAATAAACCATTTGTCCCCGATCAAAGACAGATTGGGGCTGCAAAAGTATTCAATCTGATCTGATATCCCAGCGCAAATAGCGCTACTTGACATTTATCAAGTAAGATGCTATGCTGAGAGCGGAGGTGAGCAGGCATGGCGCAGATCATTCATGAGCTTCAGGATATGACCTATCTGAGCTGGGCCAGAGTGCGCAATTCATCCGGGACAGCCGGTTCCTTTCTTAAAGCCTACGAGGAAGGAGCGGACGGCAAGATTTATTACAAGCTGTCCAACTATGACGCCTGGAAAGGCATTATCGGGCATGAATAATTGCCGATATAATCCAAAGACAGGCGTAAGAAAAAACAAATGCATTCCAATCTTTTTCGGAGCCCAATGATCAGCATCGATATCAACTTAATAGAGTGTAAGAGTAAGTATAATTATGAGCAAATCTCCTCCACTTGCGACGATTCGTTTGGTTCTAAAACTGCGAAGCACTTATGCGTAGTTTAATGTGTATGCCATAGCCAAAGCCAACTTCAACTCGCTCTACCAAACTGGCAATACTTCTCAACTGACTCAATCAGGGTTGTGGATTCATTGAATGCGTCCCAGCGTATCTCTTCGATCCGAAGGTATCCGTCGATATCACTCATCTCCACCTTCGCGCCGAATTCTGTTTCCGCTTTCTGCTTACCACGCACGATCGGCCGCACCCACCATTGACTCAGGGATACGATTCGTTCCGCGATCCGGTGTGTCTTGCTGTCGTACATCTCTTTTTGCTGTTCACACAGCGTCATAAGAATCGGCAGTCGTTCCCGCAGCCATTTGCTTACATCCTTCATGCACTCCGGATGAGCTTGCATGATTTCGCTGATTCTTGACAGGTTCCTGATCAGATATCCTAGCTGCTGGCGTATGCATTTTCTTGTCTTTCTGGCGTTCTTCTTGCGATCTTTCGAATAGCTGTTGTACTGCTTATGTGCCTTCTCACGATATGTTCTTGGTTTCTTGCCGTCGGTGTATCCCGCTGCATGAAGCTCATCTATGAGCCGCTCGCTGTTCTCCCGCGCTTCGTTCAACAGTGATGTGTCTGTGGGAAACCGGATGTTCTGCGGCGTACAGGTTGCATCCAGAATCAAGGTCCCTTCGTTCTTTTCTTCTGTTCCTTCTGATGAGCTCTCTTCTGCTGACCCAGCGTCTGTTCCAGTACCACTTCCGTCCTGATGATTGTCGTTCTCCTTCTCTTCCGCTTTCGGTCTGCCGATGATGATGTCGTTGACTTCGCTCAGCATCTCCGGCGTGATCCGCTGTCGAAACCGTGTCATCTGACAGGCATTGAATGGTTCTGCCGATGTATACTGCTGCAGTCCGATGAAGTATTGCAGATATGGGTTCATCGTGATGTGTTCTACCGTCGCCTCATCCGAAAACTGATACTTTTCCTTGATGATCAGCGATCCCAACGCCATCCTGAAGCTGCACGCCGGATTCCCTGTCCTGTCTGAAAACTGTTTCGCATATTTCTCTTCCAGTTTTCCCCATGGAATCATCTTTGACAGCTTCACCCATTGATTCTCTTTGTTCAGTTTGATCCCGCCGAACATCTCCGGTTCATCCAGCAGATTGATCTGATTCAGATGCCGTTTGTACATTGCTGTTCCACTCCAAGTGCAAGGTTTTTCGTAAGTTCCGCCATTTCTCTTGCACTTATTATACCACTTTTCGACGATTTCTGCTGTTCTTACAATGTTTTTGGTCTGCTGCAGGAGACACTATGTATTGGTTTTTGATCCTGATTCCTGCTGCCGCATAGCGTTTTTTCGTCTATACTGATGATTTCTCCTGCCGTTCTTTCATGTATCCCATTTACCCATAGCGTAAAGCATTTCCTGAATTCCTCGGGTTCGATCCTTCCCCATATCCGCGCCAATGTGTCTGCTGACGGGATTCCATGTTCCAGCTTCAGTCCCATATGCTCTCTGAGCCACTCTTCTTTTCCGTTGCGGAAATCTTCGATCTCATCCCATCCGTCACAATTTCCGATGACTGCTGCTATTGTCATTGCTACTATGTCGTACATCTCATGTCGTACGAATGCCTGTTTTCTTGTGTCTGTTAATCCTTTGAAGCTTTCTTTCATCATACCGATCACCTCGGTATTATATTCTCTGCCTCCCTCCAAAAATCCTTTTGGTAATACTTTTATAATATTTCGTAACTATTTCTTAATATGATGCGGCGGCCGTGGAAAGTCCCTTTCCCAGGCTTGACAGACCGGTGAAAAGAATGGTAGAATGAATCCGCCGTAAAGAATGCCGGGAGAAACCGCGGTTTTTCCGGCGGGGCCGAAGGGGTAATACTCTCAGGCAAAAGGACCGGTATTCGTTGGCGCTCCGGAGAGCTGATGGGCACCGAAGAAGCAATTCGCCCGCGCATGCAGGCGGAGAATCTTTCAGGTAACAGACGGGGCACGTTTTTTAACGTGCTCCGTTTTTTCTTTTTCCGGTCAGCGCCCGGAAGCGCCGGTCTTTTCCGTAAAACAGAACACTATGACGACTTTGGAGGTGTGGCATACCATGGATCAAAAAACGCCCATGTACGCGTGCCATGAGCGGCTGGGAGGACGCATCGTTCCTTTCGGCGGCTTTTTGCTGCCGGTGCAGTATCCCGCGGGCATCAACGCGGAGCACCTGGCGGTCAGGACGCGCGCGGGTATGTTCGACGTAAGCCATATGGGGGAAGCGCTGCTTGAAGGCCCTGACGCGCTCGAAAACCTGAACCGCATCATGACCAACCGCTTTGACAGCCTGAAGACAGGCGGATGCAGGTATACCATCATGCTGTATGAAAACGGCGGCTGCGTGGACGACCTGATCGTGTACAGGCGTGGCGAAGACCGTTTTCTGCTGATCCTCAACGCGTCCAACACAAAAAAGGACGTCGAATGGATCCGCTCCCATCTGGAAGGGGACGTCCGCTTTGAGGATATTTCGGCCTCCGTCGCGCAGATCGCCCTGCAGGGGCCTGAGAGCAAAGCGCTGCTTTCCGGGCTCTGCGGCGCCGAAGCGCTTCCGGACAAATACTACACCTTCAGGGAAGACGTGGATATCTGCGGGGTCAAATGCCTTGTTTCCTGCACCGGGTATACCGGCGAACAGGGATATGAGATCTATATGCCCGCGCAGCAGGGACCACAGGTGTGGGAGACAATCGAACGGCTCGGGGTGCAGCCCTGCGGCCTGGGCGCGAGGGATACCCTGCGGCTGGAAGCGGGCATGCCGCTGTACGGCCATGAGCTCAGCCCCGAGCGCGACCCGGTCAGCGCCGGACTGTCCTTCGCAGTCAAAACGGACAAGCCCTTTATCGGCCGGGATGCCCTGCCGCAGCCGCAGGAGTGCAGGCAGGTGCGGGTAGGCCTGAAGGCGCTGGACAAGGGCGTCCTCAGGGAAGAGATGCGCATATTTAAAGACGGGCGGGAGATCGGCGAAACCACCTCGGGCACCATGATCCCGGGAACCAGGGTCAGCTGCGCGATGGCCTATATCGACCGAGAGGAAGCCAATGCGGGCACCGAGGTTGAGGTGGAGGTGCGCGGACGCATGATCCGCTCCCAGATCGTATCCCTGCCGTTTTATTCAAGGACCAGAAGCTGACTACATTTTATTCCATCAAGCATACGAACGATCACAAGGAGGAAGACGAAAATGAATACCCCGAAAGAACTCAAGTATTCCCGGACGCATGAATGGCTGCGGGTGATGGAGAACGGTCACGTGCTCATCGGCATCACCGATCACGCGCAGGATCAGCTGGGCGACCTGGTGTATATCAACCTGCCTGAGGAAGGCGACGCCGTGGAAAAGGACGCGGCCTTCGGGGACGTGGAAAGCGTCAAGGCCGTATCCGACCTGAACAGCCCCGTCACCGGCACCGTGTGCGCCGTCAATACGGAACTTCAGGACGAACCCGAAAAAATGAACCGCGACCCTTACGGCAGCTGGATCATCGAAGTGGAGGACGCCGAGATCCCGGATGACCTGATGAGCGCCGAGGAGTACGAACAGTTCGCGGCCGAAGATAAATAAGGGGGAAGCGCCATGGGCAGCTTTGTTCCGTGCACCCCGGACGAGCGGCGGCAGATGCTGGCAGCCGTCGGGGTCAGCGCGTTTGAGGATATGTATGCGTCCGTTCCCGAAGGGATAAGACTCGGTGAAAACGGCCTTTCCCTGGAGAAGGGGCTTTCCGAGATGGAAGCCCTGCGGAAAATGGAGCGGCTGGCCGGGAAAAACCGGGTGTACGCTTCCGTTTTCAGGGGCGCGGGGAGCTATCGGCACTACATTCCCGCCATCGTCAGGCGGGTGACTTCAAAAGAAGAATTTCTGACCGCCTACACCCCGTATCAGGCGGAGATCAGCCAGGGCATCCTGCAGTCCATTTTTGAGTATCAGACCATGATCTGCGAGCTGACCGGGATGGAAAGCGCCAACGCGTCCGTGTACGACGGGGCTTCGGCCGCCGCCGAGGCCGCGGCCATGTGCCGCGACAGGAAGCGCACCGGGGTGCTGGTGTCCGAAGGGCTTCATCCCCACGCCGCCCAGACTGTGCGCACCTACGCCTGGGGAGCGCTGGACATGGCTGAGGCTGTGCGGGACGGAGCTGGGCAGACGGAAACCGTGCCCCTGACGGACGGACGCACCGACCCGGAACGGCTCGGCGCCATGCTCAACGACCGGACCGCCTGCGTGATCATACAGCAGCCCAATTATTTCGGGCAGATCGAGGACGTCGAAAAAATTGCCGAGAAAGTACATAGCTGCGGGGCTAAGCTGATCGTGTCCGTCAATCCCATCGCGCTGGGGCTGCTCAAATCCCCGGGCGAGTGCGGGGCGGATATCGCCGTGGGCGAAGGGCAGCCGCTGGGGCTTCCCATGGGCTTCGGCGGGCCGTACCTGGGGTTCATGGCGGCCCGGGAAAGCATGATGCGCAAGCTGCCCGGCCGCATCGTGGGCCAGACCCAGGACGCTCGCGGCCAGCGCTGCTATGTGCTGACGCTGCAGGCCAGGGAGCAGCATATCCGCAGGGAAAAGGCCTCCAGCAACATCTGCTCCAACGAGGCGCTGTGTGCCCTGACGGCAGGAGCCTATCTTTCCGCCATGGGCCCGAAGGGCCTTAAGGAAGTGGCTGTTTCCTGCGCGTCCAAGGCGCATTATCTGGCGAAAAGGCTTTCGGAGATCGGCTATCCTCCCGTGTTTGAAGGCCCGTTCTTCCATGAGTTCGTGACCCGGCCTCTTTCGAAAAAGACTGAAGAAAAGCTGATGGAAGCCTCCATCCTGCCCGGGCTTTCAACGCCGGAGGGGACGATCTGGTGCTGCACGGAAATGTGCAGCAAAGAGGAAATGGACCGGGTGGTTAAACTGATCGGGGAGGCGGAAGACTGATGAAGCTGATCTTTGAAAGGTCCGTCAGCGGCAGACGGTGCACGGTGCCCGCCGGGCTGGATGTGCCTGAGTGGAAAATGGACGCTTCCCTGTGCCGGGAATCGTCCCCGGCGCTGCCGGAGGTATCCGAAAATGAGCTGAGCAGGCATTATACCGAACTGGCTAAGCAGGTTTACGGCGTCAACGACGGCTTTTACCCGCTGGGCTCCTGTACGATGAAGTACAATCCCTCCGTCAACGAGACAGTTGCCGGGCTGCGCGGGTTTACGGACATACATCCCCTGCAGGACGTAGGGGACGTTCAGGGCTGCATGGAAGCGATGTGGGAATGCGAGCGCATCCTCAGGGAAGTGACCGGCATGGACGCCATGACCTTCCAGCCCGCCGCCGGCGCTCACGGCGAGCTTACCGGGATGCTGATCATCAAAAAGTATCACGCCCTTAACGGCGACGGCAAAAGGACCAAGGTGCTCGTACCCGATTCGGCGCACGGCACCAACCCCGCGACCGCTGCCATGTGCGGGTTCCAGGTGGTCAATATCCCCTCTGATGCGGAGGGCGGGGTGGACCTGGAGGCGCTCAGAAAGGCAGCGGGCCCGGATACTGCGGGACTGATGCTGACCAATCCCAATACTTTGGGCATATTCGACAAAAACATTTTGGAGATCACCCGCATCGTTCACGAGGCGGGAGGGCTTTGCTATTACGACGGCGCCAACCTGAACGCCGTCATGGGGTACGCCCGTCCCGGCGACATGGGCTTTGACGTCGTGCACCTCAACCTGCACAAGACCTTTTCGACGCCTCACGGCGGCGGCGGTCCGGGCGCGGGCGCGGTGGGGGTCAGAAAAGCGCTTATCCCCTGCCTGCCGGAAGACAGAGTCGTCCGGGAGGGCGGCGCCTTCCGCTTCGTCCGGGAAAAGAACAGCATCGGCCGGGTACGGGGTTTTTACGCCAACTTCCTGGTGCTTGTCCGCGCCCTCACATATCTGTATATGCTGGGCGGAAACGGCCTCAGGGAAGCCTCCGAAAACGCGGTGCTGAACGCGAATTACCTGAAAAAACGCCTGGAGGGGGCTTTCACCTGCGCCACGAAGGGTTTCTGCATGCACGAATTCGTGCTCGACCTTTCCGGCCTCAAGGAAAAAACGGGCGTATCCGCCATGGACATCGCCAAGGGAATGCTGGACCGCGGCATGCACGCGCCGACCATGTATTTCCCCCTGATCGTGCACGAGGCGCTGATGTTCGAGCCCACCGAGACCGAAAGCCGTGAAACGCTGGATCACGCGGCGGAGGTGCTTAGAGAGCTGCTGGAGGAAGCGTACGCCGATCCTGCGAGGATGCACCGGTATCCGGAGCGCACGCCGATAGGCCGCCCGGACGAGGTGCTCGCGGCCAGAAAGCCGGTCATCCGATGGCAGAAAGAGGACTGACCGGCTTAGGCGTCCTGATATCGCCCCAGAACGATCCCTATCTGAATATCGCCGCGGAGGAGAGATTGTTCCTGACGGTGCCGGAAAACGAACAGTGGCTGTATCTGTGGCAGAACGAAAAGACGGTGGTTATTGGGCGCAACCAGGACGCGTTTTCCGAATGCGCCCTTTCCGCGCTGTACGCGGACGGCGGACGGCTTGCCCGCCGTCTTTCCGGCGGCGGGGCCGTCTATCATGATCTGGGAAACCTCAATTTCACCTTCGTGAACCGGGGCGAAAACGATAATGCCCGGCACATGGAGGTGATCGCCAAAGCGCTTGCGCATTACGGGATACAGTGTCAGCTGAGCGGCCGGAACGATCTGACCGCGGATTCCCGCAAGTTTTCGGGCAGCGCCTATTATTCGTCCGGCGGCAGGCACCTGCATCACGGCACATTGATGGTTTGCGTGGACAGGGACTGTGTCGAAAGGTACCTGACGCCGCACCCGCAGAAGCTTTCAAAGAAGGGCGTTTCCTCCGTGCGCAGCCGCGTGGTGGATCTAACAGAGATCAATCCCGCCGTTACGGTCGAGGGGCTGCGCACCGAGCTTATCCGGGCGTTTGAGGAAGAATACGGGCACAGGGCCGTTCCGCTTCCTGACGGCCTGTGGACGGACCGGGAGGTGTTAACGCGAAGAGACTTCTTTGCCTCGGACGGCTGGGCCCTTCGTCCGCTGGAAACGCCGGACTGTCAGTCGGAGGTCATGCTGCTTTCAAACAGTCTGTGCCGCCTGTGCCTGTGGCGCAGGGACGGACGCGTTTCAAGGGCCGTGCTGCTGACCGACTCGCTGGATGTGGGATCAGCCGAAACTGTGGCCCGGGCGCTTAAAGGCCTGCCCTTTACCAGAAAGGCGGTCGCCGACGGGCTGGCGCGGGCCGGGCTTTCCGAATTCGCGCCGCTGGCCGCGGCGGTAGGGGAAGACGTTTGATTATTCCAGCGAGAGGAGGAAACAGGCTATGGGATATGATCTGTTCATCATCGGCGCCGGGCCGGGCGGGTACGAGACCGCGCTGGCGGCCGCCGCGATGGGAAAAAAAGTCGGCATAGCCGAGGAAAGGGAGCTGGGCGGCACATGCCTTAACCGCGGGTGCATCCCCACCAAGGCGCTGCTTAAAAGCGCGCGCCTGTACGCGGACGCTCTTTTGCGCGCCGGGGAGTACGGCGTGCGCGTGGAAACGCCAAAGGCGGATCTAAAATCCATGCTGGCTCACGCAGCCGCTGTGGAGGACGAGCTGCGCCGGGGCATCGAGGGAAGGCTTATCAAAGCCGGGGTGGATATTTATCCGGTAAGGGCCTCGGTCGCCGCGCCGGGCAGGGTCATCGCCGGCGGGAAGGAAATAGAGGCCGACCATATTCTGCTGGCAACCGGCTCCAGTCCGATGAAGCTGCCCATCCCCGGGGCTGACCGGGAGGGCGTATATTACAGCGACGATCTGCTTACCGGAAACGGGGTGGACTGTCAGAGCATCGTCATCATTGGCGGCGGGGTGGTGGGCGCAGAAATCGCGCAGTTTTACGCGGACCTGGGCCGCAGCGTCACCGTCATCGAGGCGCTTGAGCGCCTGCTTCCCAGGATGGAGAAGGAGCTGGGGCAAAGCCTCGCCTCGTCCTTCAAAAAAAGAGGCATCCGCGTGCTCACCGGCGCCCGCGTGGAGGAGATCGGAAAAGCGGCGGACGGGCGGCTGCAGCTGACTGTGACGCAGAAGGATCAGACGATTGCGGTCGAAGGGGACGCCGTGCTGCTGGCGGCGGGGCGCAGTCCCAACACGGTGGGGCTTTTGCCTGAAGAACTGTCTGGCCTGCTTGAAAGAGGGTATGTGCGCGCCGACGCGGACGGGGCCACCGCCGTTTCCGGCCTTTACGCGGCGGGGGATATCGTGCTGGGCTCCGCGCAGCTGGCGCATACCGCCGTATACCAGGGGAAACGCGCGCTGCGGCGCATGTTTAAGGCGGAAGCGCCCGCCGCGCAGGCCCTTGTGCCCTATTGCGTATTCACCTCTCCCGAGATCGCGTCCATCGGCTTGACCCAGGAGGAAGCGAAGAAACAGGGGATCGCCGTGACCGTCAAAAAAAGCCTGACATCCCTGAATGGCCGCTCCCTCGTGGAAGGCGCGGAAAGAGGGTTTGCCAAGCTGGTATTCGGGACGGAGGACCGGCGTCTGCTGGGCGCGCAGCTGTTCTGCACCCATGCTTCCGAAATGATCGGCGCGCTGGGCGCGCTGATCGCCCGGGGCGCGGATATGGACACGTTTATGGAAACCATCTGGCCGCACCCGACGATCAGCGAGGTGCTGGCCTTGTAAGCTGACTGTTATGACGGTTGGAATGAAAAAGGCGCGCTTGCCGTGCGGAGGGTTCGCCCCCGCGGGTCAAGCGCGCCCTTTGTTTTTACCACAGCATCAGCTGCCGCACCGCCTCCGTCAGGCGCTGCGCGGCCTTTTCCTGCGTGACCGTCGACGGATGCCAGTCGGAGGAATAGCCGTCGGACGGGAGCTGTTCGTCAAAGCGGAGGCAGGAAATGCGCTGATCGCCCGTTTCTTCACGGTATAGTGCCGCGGCTTTTTCCATGAAGGGACAAAGCCTTGCGGTCATGATGCCTAAGGCGCAGAGGATGAAGGCGCCGGGATTGAAGTACCGGACGGTTCTGAGAAAGGCCGAATAGGCGGAAGAATACTCCTCCTGGCGGTCTTTATGGTCCAGGGTGTAGCTGCCGTCGTTGGTGCCCAGGTTGAGGACGATCAGGTCGGGAATGAACTGCGAAAAATCCCAGACCACCCGGGAGGGATCCAGGCCTCCGAAGCTTTCGTGGCAAAAGCCCAGCGTCGGATAATAGGGCTGTATCGTCTGCCCGGAAACCTTTGTATTGCCGTCGGCGGTGTAGCCGGATATGATGCCGTATCCGCTGATGGAAACCATGGAATAGTCCGCATCAAGCGCCTTCGCCGTCAGGTATGCGTAGGCTTTGGTCACGTCCTCGGTGGCGGTGGAGAAGGGATGGGTGGGGTACGGGTCGTCGATCCCGTAGCCGCAGGTGATGCTGTCGCCGATGAACTCGATCCGCCGCGGACGGCTCAAAGCGGGCTCAAGTGTGGGCGTATCCAGCGCAATGGCCCTGATTTCACAGGTGGACATGGCTGTTTCGGACAGCTTGATGACCGTCACGCTGTGGGGTCTGCTGAGCCCCCCGTTCACGAGCGTGTAGGTTTTTTCCGGGGCGTCGATCTGATCGTCGACGAGCCTTTGCCCGTCCACCTCGATGGCGATGCGCGCCGCGTTGGCGGTGTTGTCAGGGCGGGCGCTTTGATCCCCGGCGATGGTCACCGCGCAATAGCTCCCGGTGAAGGTGAACGTGGCGCCTGATCCGGAAAAGGCCAGCCACAGGCCGTCCGCCAATGGCTCGGTGCGTCCGAGGGGCTTCACGTTCTTCCGGTTGGGTGTATAGGTATACATGATCGCCATCTCCCTTCGTTTAAAAAAAGCCTGTCCCGTCAAAACAGAAAAGGGTTCTGTCCGGCAGCGAAAAGGACCAATAAAAAACCTGCTTCATGATATCACATAAAGAAAAAGGATACAACCATAAACCGGAGCGATAGCTCAGCATATATATTGACAACCGCCTGATCCCCGGCTACAATAAACCGGACAACACAAAAACCCGGCAATTCTTAAAAAGCTGCGCCGGGAAAGGAGGATGGATCATGAGGTTTTTCTGCGCGCTGCTTGCCTGCATGCTGGTTTTGACCCCTGTCCTGAGCGCCCGGGCGGAGGTCAGCGCCCGTTCCGACGCGGATTATGATCCGCCGCTCAAGGATCTTGCGGCGGCCAAAGGGTTTTACATCGGGCTTTGCCTGTCGCCGAATCAGCTGGGGGACAAGGCGTATCTGTCCTTGCTGTCTTCTCAGTTCAACACGACCACCTGCACGAACGAGATGAAGGCCTATTCCCTGCTTGACCAGCAGGCCAGCCGCCGCAGCCCCGACGGGATGCCCCGCATGAACTGGACCATGGCGGATAAGATGGTTTCCTGGGCGCGGGACAACGGGCTTAAGGTGCGCGGCCATGTGCTCACCTGGGACGCCTATATGACCAAATGGTTTTTCCACGAGGGCTACGACGAGAAAAAGCCCGTCGCCTCCCGCGAGGTGATCCTGGCCCGGATGGAGAACTATATCACCCAGACCGTCACCCATTTTGAACAGGCCTTCCCGGGCACCGTCTGGTGCTGGGACGTCGTCAACGAGGCGATGGGGGACAGCGCCGGGGAATACCAGCCGGGCGATGCCCGCCACATCCGCACGGTCAGGAACGGCGCTCCGAACCCCTTTTATCAGTACGTGGGGGACGATTACGTAGCGTATTCCTTCCTGTACGCCCGAAACGCGGTTGAAGCGCTTGGAGCCGATATCAAGCTTTTTTACAACGACTACAATATGCTTTATCCGGACAAGCGCGGGGCGGCCCGGTATCTGGTTGAAAGCATCAACACCTTCGCCAAGGACGACGCCGGTGAATACCACAGGCTGATCGACGGCATCGGCATGCAGGGCTACATGGGCGGCTACGGCGTGCAGCAGGGCTGTATGTCCGACGACCTGATCGAAAACACCCGCAAAAGCATCGAGGCGTACGCAGCGATGGGGCTGGAGGTGCACATCACCGAAATGGCCCTGCGCAACTACGACAAGTCCCTTTCAGAACAGCACGCCGCGTTTTACAAAAAGATGTTCCAAATGCTGGGCGGCATCAACGAAGCCCTGGGAAAAACGGTATTGACTGATGTCACCATCTGGGGTGTCAGCGACGTGACCCCGAACGCCTGGAACGAGTACACCTGGAAGCTGAACAGCACCTACGGCGGCATACTGACCGAAAAGGGGGAACGGAAAACCGCCTTTGACGCGATGTACGACGCGCTGAAATAACAGATAACAAGGCCAAGGCCCCGGAAGCGACGCTTCCGGGGCCTTGATCAGTCACACATCAGTACAGCTTGGCACCCGCGGGGATATGAGGATCCACCATCAGCAGATGGAGCTTTTCCTGATCCTCTTCCTTATGGATGGCGCTCAGCAGCATACCACAGGATTCGATGCCCATCATGGACCGCGGGGGAAGATTGGTGATGGCAACGCAGGTCTTGCCGATCAGATCCTCCGGCTCGTAATAGGCGTGGATGCCGCTCAGAATGGTGCGCTCGGTGCCGGTGCCGTCGTCCAGGGTAAACTTGAGGAGCTTTTTGGACTTGGGGACCGCCTCGCAGTCAAGCACCTTGACGGCACGGAAATCGGACTTGGAGAAGGTGTCAAAATCCACGGTATCAGCGAAAAGCGGCTCGATCTGCACCTTGGAAAAATCGATTTTTTCCTCAACTGTTTCGATCCCAGCCGAACCGGTTTCGCTTCCGATCACGCCAGGGTCTGCGGCTTGTGCCTTCTTTTCGGGCTTGGGCATATCAAGCGGCTTCATGGTGGGGAAGAGCAGCACGTCGCGGATGGAGGGGGCATTGGTCAGGAGCATCACCAGCCGGTCGACTCCGACGCCCAGACCGCCGGTGGGCGGCATGCCGATCTCCAGGGCGTTGAGGAAATCCTCGTCCACGCCCTGAGCCTCTTCGTCGCCCTGGGCTTTGAGCGCGGCCTGGGCCTCAAAGCGGGCGCGCTGGTCGATGGGGTCGTTGAGCTCGGAGAAGGCGTTGCCCATCTCACGGCCCAGCATGAAGACCTCGAAGCGCTCGGTGTAGCCGGGATGAAGCGGATCGCGCTTGGCCAGGGGAGAGATCTCCACCGGGTGGCCGTACAGGAAGGTGGGCTGCACGAGGTTCTTTTCGACGTATTCGTCAAAGAAGAGGTTCAGGATGTCTCCCTTGAGGTGGCGGGGCTCGAAGGCCAGATGGTGCTCTTTGGCGATTTCCCGGGCCTCCTCCAGGGTGCTGATCTGATCAAAATCCACCCCGGCGTACTTTTTCACGGCTTCCACCATGGACAGGCGGGCGAAGGGCTTGTCCAGGTCCAGCTGGACGTCCCCGGCGTCCACCAGGCCGGTGCCGTTGACGGCGTGGGCGACATAGCGGAACATATCCTCCACGATGTCCATCATGCCCTCGTAGTTGGTGTAGGCCTGGTAAAGCTCCAGCATGGTGAACTCCGGATTGTGCCGGGTATCCATGCCCTCGTTGCGGAAAACGCGGCCGATCTCATACACCCGCTCAAAGCCGCCCACGATCAGGCGCTTCAGGTGAAGCTCCAGGGCGATACGCAGGTACATATCGATATCCAGGGTGTTGTGGTGGGTGATGAACGGGCGGGCGGAAGCGCCGCCGGCCTGCGTGTGCAGCACAGGCGTTTCCACCTCCAGAAAGTCCCTGCTTTCAAGGAAGGTGCGTATGGCGCTGATGACCTTGCTGCGCTTGACGAACGTGTCCCGTACTTCGGGGTTCACGATCATGTCCAGATAGCGCTGGCGGTAGCGAAGATCCTGGTCCTGCAGGCCGTGGAATTTTTCGGGCAGGGGCTTGAGGCACTTGGCCAGCAGCGTCACGGACTGGGCGTGTACGGAGATCTCGCCGGTCTGCGTTTTGAATACGAAGCCGGTGACGCCCAGCTGGTCGCCGATGTCAAAGCCCTTGAAGGCGGTGTAGGCGTCCGTTCCGACATCGTCGCGGCGGACGTAGACCTGGATGTCTCCCTCGCCGTCCAGCATGTGGGCGAAGGAAGCCTTGCCCATGATGCTGCGGCTCATCATCCTGCCGGCGATGGAGACGGTCTTTCCTTCCAGCTGTTCAAAATGGCCTTTGATCTCGGCGCTGCGGTTGGTCACGTCGAATCTGGTGATCTGATAAGGGCTGTTTCCGGCTTCGCAAAGGTCGCTCAGCTTCCTGCGGCGGATCTGCTCCTGCTCGGAATAGGCGCGCGCCGTATCCTTCCTGTTCTGGTCCTGCATATTTGATCCCCTTTGATTAATTGGCTTTTTCGATCTTTTCGATGATGAAAACGACCTCGGCGTCGTCCGGCAGGCTGACGGTGGCTTCCTCGCCGACCCGCTTGCCCAGCAGAGCGCTGCCGATGGCGGACTCGTTGGAGATCATCCGTTTGGCGGGGTTGCTCTCCCGGGCGCCGACGATGGTGAAAACGTCTTTTTCGCCGGGCTCATACAGGTCTTCATTGGTGCAGCTTTTGCACTGGATGGTGACGGAGGTGCCCACGGTCACCCGGTCCGTCCGGATGTCCGATTCGTCCATGACGACGGCGGTGGCGATGGTCTGCGTGAGCTCAGCGATTTCCGCCTCGAGCTTGGACTGCTCGTTCTTGGCGGCGTCGTATTCGGCGTTTTCGCTCAGGTCGCCGAAGCCGCGGGCCACCCTGATCTGATCGGCCACCTCGGGACGGCGGACGGTCTCCAGGTATTTAAGTTGCTCTTCCAGCTTTTTAAGACCCTCCGGGGAAACGATGATACCCTTGCCGTGGACATTGGATTCGCTCATAAAGATTCTCCTTTCAGCATATAAGGCTGGCTGCTGCCGAACATAATAAAGTAATAAACCGGACGAGACAATAATGTCCCGCCCTGAAAGATGATTATACGCCCTTTTTTAGGAAAATGCAACAGTTTTACTTCATCAGATCGTCCATGCCATACAGCCCCGGAGCGCAGTTAAGGAGGAAGCGGGCGGCGCGCAGTGCGCCGTTTGCAAAAATGGCGCGGCTCTGGGCGTGATGGGACAGCGTGATCTCTTCGTCGTACAGGAAAAAGGAGATCTCATGGTCGCCGCAGACGGTGCCGCCGCGGACGGAATGCACGCCGATCTCCCCGGGCTGGCGTTTGGAATCGTTGCCTTCCCGGCCGCAGCGCAGGACGGTGTCTTCGTTTTTGAGCACTTTAAGCAGCGCGACCGCCGTGCCGCTGGGCGCGTCCACCTTGCGGCGGTGGTGCTTTTCGATCAGTTCGATATCGGCCTCGGGCAGCAGGGCATGGGCCAGCGCGGCCAGCTTCTTGAGCACGTATACGCCTTCACTCATATTGGCGCTGACAAACAGCGGTATCTGCGCCGAAGCTTCCCGGATCATGGCGTTTTCCTTTTCGCCGTAACCGGTGGAACACAGCACGCAGGGAAGTTTGCGGGAAACCGCATAGTCCAGCAGGCCTTTAAGCGCTCCGGGACGGGAAAAGTCGATGATGACGTCGGCCTGTTCCCGGACGGCGTCGGAAAAGGCGGGATACAGGGGGAAAGAAAGGGAGTCGCCGGAAGCCGCAGCATCGATGCCGGCGGCTATTTCAAAACCGTTCTCCCTGGACAGCGCGGTCACCTGCCGGCCCATCTGGCCCAGAGCGCCGCAGAGCAGTATTTTTATCATTGTGGCAGTACCTCCAGTCGTTCAAGCTCCCGGCGGAGCGGCTCCAGGCCGTCGCCCGAAAGGGGAACAAGGGGCAGGCGCAGCTCATTTTCGCAAACGCCCATCAGATGCAGCGCGGCCTTGATGGGAATGGGGCTCACCTGTCTGAACAGCAGGCGGATCAGCGGCAGCAAAAGCAGCTGCGCCCGGCCGGCCTCTGAAACGTTCCCCGAAAACCAGGCGTCCGTCATGGCGCGAACGGCTTCGGGCATGGCGTTGCTCAAAACCGAAATGACGCCGCTCGCCCCGATGGAAAGCATGGGCACCGTCATTTCGTCCGCCCCGCAGTACAGGGGAAGGTCGTCTCCGCAGGCCGCCCGTATGTCGGCGGCGCGGGCGATGTCCCCCCCGGCCTCCTTGAGAGCTACGATCTGGTCAAGGCGGCTCAGCTCCTTCAGGGTGTCTACTGAAATGGCCATGCCGGTGCGGGCCGGCACGCTGTAGAGGATGACCGGCAGCGCCGTCTCCCGGGCGATGGCCCGGTAGTGGGCCAGCAGCCCCTCCTGGGTGGTTTTGTTGTAGTAGGGCGTCACGCACAGCTGGGCGTCGGCGCCGAGCTGCCGGGCCAGGTTGGCTTTTTCGATAACGTCCCGGGTATTGTTGCCGCCCGTGCCGGCGATGACCGGGACGCGCTTTCCGACAACATCCACCGTACGGGCGATGACCGTGCGCCATTCTTCGGGGGACAGGGTCGCCGGTTCACCGGTGGTGCCGCAGGGCACCAGAGCCTGAATGCCGCCGGAAAGCTGCCGCTCCAGCAGCCGGTCCAGCGCGGGAAGGTCTATTTCCCCGTTTTTCATCGGGGTGATCAGAGCGGTGGCTGAGCCCTTGAACAGCGGCGCTTTCATACTGAAGGTCCTCCTGAAGGGATTGGTTAATTATTTGCGGATGATCTCGTCCGTGGCGCAGAGCAGCTCGGCGCTCAGTACGCCGCCGCCCGCCGCGCCGCGCAGGGTGTTGTGGGACAGGCAGACGAAGCGATAGTCGAAAATCGGGTCCTCGCGCAGCCGGCCCACGCTCACGCCCATGCCCCGTTCAAAATCCCGGTCCAGCCGGGCCTGCGGACGGTCGGATTCCTGCATATAACGCACGAAGGGCGTCGGCGCGCTGGGCAGACGCAGCTGCTGGGGATAAGTGACCCAGTTTTCCCAGGCGGAAAGCATTTCCTCCACAGAGGGCTTATGGGTGAACTTCACGCTGACGGCGGCGGTATGGCCGTCCTGCACGGGCACGCGCAGGCACTGCGCGCTGATGACGGGCGCCTGGGCCGGGATCACGGCGGACGCATCTTCATTGAGCGCTCCCCAGATCTTGAGCGGCTCCTGCTCGCTCTTTTCCTCTTCGCCGCCGATATAGGGGATCACGTTGTCCAGAATGTCCGGGAAGGTATTAAACGTCTTTCCGGCGCCGCTGATGGCCTGGTAGGTGCAAACCATGATCTTTTCAATGCCGCAGGACAAAAACGGCGTCAGCGCCGGCACGTAGCTCTGGATGGAGCAGTTGGGCTTGACGGCGATAAAGCCGCGGGCCGTGCCCAGACGCTTTTTCTGGGCGGGGATCACGGCGGTGTGCGCAAAATTGATCTCTGGGATCAGCATGGGCACGTCAGGCAGCTTGCGGCAGGCGCTGTTGTTGCTGACGATGGGGGTCTCCGCCCGGGCGTAGCGCTCTTCCAGGGCGCGGGTCTCTTCCTTGGAGGCAGAGATGGCGCAGAAACAGAAATCAGCCTGACCGGCGACCTGGTCCACCTGCTCGGCATCCATGAGGACCATGGAGCGCACGCGCTGCGGAATAGGGGTCGGCATGGCCCAGCGCGCGCCGACGGCCTCTTCATAAGTCTTTCCCGCGCTGCGGCTGCTGGCGGCCAGAACGGAGATTTCAAACCAGGGATGGTCCGCAAGCAGGGAAATAAAGCGCTGGCCGACCATGCCGGTCGCGCCGATGATGCCTACCTTGTACTTGTTCATCATTCAGTCCTCGTCTCTCTGTCCCCCTTCAGGGGGACGAATCACCGGATTATAGCACGTTACACGGGGTTACTACAAGTTTTTTTGCTGTATCACGGTCAGAATGGATAACCATTTTTGATATTCTGCTGCAGGATGGTTTCCGGCCTTTCCGGCGGGGTGCAGGCCTGGCAGGGAACAAGGTCCTTGTAAAGGTCCTCCGTCAGTTCCCCGTAGGTGAAGGGGGTCAGGGGGTGATAGCGCTTGTTGACGCTTGAACAGTACTGATTCGTGTGATACCGGTTGCCCCCAACCTGGTTGTAGTAAAGCGGCAGGCTGTCGTCCGGGTAATTGGTGTAGCGGGTGGCGTCGTCCCAGATGATGACCTTGGTGTTGATGGACAGATTGTCCCACAGCCAGCGCATGTTCTGGCCGTTCTGATTCCTTTCCCGCTGCACGCGGATGCAGCCGTGGCTGGCCTTCTGGCCCAGGTACGGGACGGTGGTGGAATAATCCTTGTAGCCGGTTTCCTGGTCGCGCACCAGGGCGGGCACTTCGTGGATCAGGCAGCCGTTGTTCAAAAGAAGGCCCATGTCGCAGTAGAGGTTGCCGGCCCAGAAGCCGCCGGTCCAGCTGATGATGACGAATTCGCCGGCGGGCGTTTCGTTCCAGGGCTGGGATGAGTTCACCTTGCCGGTGGAGACCAGCAGGGAGCCGATGATCATGCCGCCCGAAAAGATGTACATCGTCTGGGTGTATTTGTCGATCAGCAGGGCATAGTCTTCCTTGGGCTGCACCTGGCAGAGAATGTCGGTTTTGACGTAGCCCTGGATCAGCTCCGCGGTTTTGCCGTAGCCGACGCGGTGGCCTTCCTTCATATAAGTGTCGCCGTAGGAGGTGTTGTAGACCTCTACCAGCGACCAGCCGCTGTCCAGGTTTTCCACCACGTGAACGCCCTGCGAGCGGTAGGTGACTTCTCCGACTACGTTGTCCCGGGCGGTGGAGCTGTCCGGCGTTTTGCGAAGCTTATACGTTTCCTTGCCGCTGTGCTTGTGGTCGTCCAGCACGGTGATGGGCTGCATCATGATGTCCCAGATGGCCTGCTCGTCCTCAAGATTGCCCAGCTCCATCGTCCAGTAGCTGTTTTCATCTTCCTTAGCTTTGAGCCGGCCCGCGTAAACCGGGTGGGCCAGGGAAAGATCCTCCGTGTTTTGGACGGGCGTGAAGGAAGAAAGCTGACTCAGGGAGGACACGGGCCTGCGCACGCTAAGCTTCCACGGATCCGGCTCCGGCTCGGCCGTCGGTTCGGGCGTAGGGGAGGGAGCGGGAGAGGGGGTGGGATCGCCGGGTTTCGCGTCCTGCTGAATTTTGAGCGTCAGCCTGCGGGAGGCGCTCGAAGCGCCGTCATTTCCGACCAGCGTGAGGCTGATGGGGTAGGAGCCGTCGGGCAGGGGAAGCCCGTTTTGGCTCAATGAAACGCTGACAGAGTTGGTGCCGGCGGAAACCGGGGCGGTCCCCAAAAGCGTCTCATCCTCCTGCAGGCGTATTTCCAGCGTGCCCTCGCAGGAGGCCTGGAGATTGACGGACATGGGCATCCCGGGGGCTATGCGGACAGCCGCGCTGGTCAGCGTGAAGGAAACGGCCTGCTCCTGCGCCCGGGCGGTAAATGCCGCGGTCAGCATGAACAGCAGCAGAAGAAATGCCTTTCGGCGCATGAAGCACCTCCTTTTTTATTGGCAGGCGGAAACAGCGGTTATTTGAGCTGGATGCCGTACAGGTTGGCGTTGCCCCTGGAGCAGGTGCCGATGACCAGAATATCGCGGTAAACGGCGGGAGAGCCCTGGATTTCCCCGCCCAGGTCCAGCTGGTACATATGCGCGCCGCTGCGGGCGTCCAGCAGGTGCAGCAGGCCGCTCTGGTCTCCCTGGATGATCCAGGAATCGCCAAGCTCGTTGTACACGGCCACGGGAGAGGACACGGCCTCGGCGCTCATGGCGTATTCCCATTCGACCGAGCCGGTTTCCTTGTTCAGCGCGATCAGCTTGCTGCCGCCTTCGGTCAGCTTGTTGACGGTGAAGAACACCAGATGGCTGATGGATTTCTCGCCCACGACGGGGCTGGCCTTGCAGCCGGAAGTCTCGTTTTTGTCCTGCTCGCAGGAGATCTCGTAGGTCCAGTCGATTTCGCCGGTCATGGCGTTGATGCGGCGGATGGAGACCGGCTTTTTGACCAGCCGGTAGGCGTTGGTGTTGCCCGTATAAAGCCACAGGGTGCCGTCCTCGTCAAAGTCCAGGGCGATGGAGGCGTCGGTATTGTCGCCCATGTCGGCGGCCCATACGGTGCTCATGGTGGTGGTATCCACGCAGCGCAGCGCGCCGTAGCTGTCAGCCATGAAGACGTACTGGTTGTACATGGCCACGCTGCCCTCGATGCCTACGCGGTTGTCTTCGGACTTCTTGGCTTTGCTGCGCAGATAGACCGGATCGTTCGCCGTGACCTCCAGGCCCTCCTGGGTCAGGTTGATGTCAAAGGACATGGTATAAAGCAGCCCGTTTTCGCCGGCCACCACCATGTGGCCGCTTCTGCCGTCCTGCGGATCCTGGATCATGAGCGCGGTCCCGTCAAAGGCGCCGTTGGTGGTGTACTGCTTCTGATTGTCAGACTGCCGGCCGTTCAGGAACGTGATGCGGCTGTTGTCAGCCAGGCTGTACACATAGGTGCCGATGGCGCCGGTCTTGCCGTTGGCGAGCTTGGAAACGCCCTGGCCGAAGGAGATAAAGGGGGCGTACTGCGTGAACACGGAGACGCTGCCCTTGAGCGGGTAGCCGATGGAGATGGGGGAGCGGGTTTCCTGGCCGTCCTTCAGATCGACGAAATAGACGTTGCCGTCCTGCGCGGCGACGATCACCTCGCGCAGCGCGGATACATCCTTTTTATCGGGGTTCAGGTCCATCATTTCACGGATCAGCCGGGGCCATTTGATGATGGCGGGCTGCCCCGTCCAGCCCACGCCGTACAGGGTCCCGCTGGAGGTTTTGATGGAGGAAAGCTCCTTCTGCCACAGGATGGACATGCTGCCCTGCGCTATTTCGGCGGTGCCGAAGGATGCGTTGCGGTGGAAATTGTCTCCCCGGAAGGTGAACACGCCGCCATCCCAGAAGCTGTACTGGCCGGGGTTCTGCGCGATGATGGGAGACACGGCGCCGGTCGTTTCGGAAACGCGCTGATAATTCTTCTGCTGCTTGCCGCCGATAAACACCGTATCCACCATTGCCAAAGCGGAATGCTCTGTGGTGGCGTTCAGCGCGGGCATGGGTGTGAAGGTGGGCGCGGGAACTTCCGTGGGCTGCGGCGTTTCGGCAGGCGCGGGTTCCGGCGTGAGACGAGGAGCGGCGGTTTCTGCGGGCTGCTCGTCCCCGGGAACGGGGTCGGCATCGGCCGTATCAGAGGGATCCCTGCCGTTCTGGGCGGAGCCGCTTTGATCAGGCGGAACGGCCGTGGAGGCCGCAAAGGCGAACCCGCCGGAGGTGGGCTGTGCTTCCTGCTGGCCGTCTGTGCCGCTTTGCGGGACCACCGCCGTCATCACATACGGGGTGGGGCCCGCCGCGGGCGCGTCGGTGGAGACGGGAGCCCAGGGCTCGGGGGTGGGTTCGGGCGGGATGTCCGTCTCAGCCGGGTCATCGGTCGGATCCAGATGCTGGACGATCACGTTATCGGGAACGGGAGACGCGGTGGAAAGCGAGACCACCTCGGAAGAGACGGCGGCGTAGCTGACCTGCACGGACTGGTTGGAGTTGATCCATACGTTGTTGCCCTGCTGGACGGAAGCGTACACCAGGTCGGCATAAGGGGAGGAGAAGCGGACGGACAGTTCCCATACCCGCTCAGAGTCGGTCAGGTCGCTGGCAAAGGTCACGCTGCTGGGGATCCGGCCGCCCTGACGGTCGCACAGGCCTACGCTGGTCACGTTGGGAGAGGTCGTCATGGTGAAGCGGCATTCGTCGCCCACAAGACCTTCGGGGGTATCGCAGCTGAAAGTCAGCACCTGCGCGGGCGCTTCGGTGGGATGGATCAGGCCGCTCACCCGGTCGACCGTGCCGGTGATGCCGGATTTGACTTTATTGAGCGCGCCGATAATGCCGCTGTTGCCTTCGGGCAGGAAAAAGTAGATGCCGGCGCAGAACAGCACAGCCAGCAGCACCACGGTCAGAATGACCTTGACAAAGCCGGGCAGACCGCCTTCGCGCTCTTCTTCCTCGGCCAGCTCCTCTTCTTCCTTCTGCGGGGGACGGACACGGGCGGGAGCGGCAGCGCCTGCCTGCGGGCGCTGGTTGGTGCGGCCGGAGGGCCGCTGGTAGATGCGCTCGGTCTCTTCCGGCTGCGGCTCGTCAGTTTGCGGGGCGGAGGGTTGAGCGGGCATCTGGCTGCGGGGCCGCTGCTGGCGCACGGTCTGCTGATAGCCGGTCTGCGTCATGCGGGTCTGCACGCTGTCGGAATTCTGGGAGGAACGGGAAAAGGAGCGGCTCCTTCTGGAGAGCAGCGCCTCGTCCGACTGGAGGTAGGCCTCGTCCGGACGTTCATAGCCGTCGTAAACGTTGCGGACTTCCCGCTGATCCGGTGAGGAAGCGGGCTCCGTCCGGCCGGGGGCTTCGGGACGGGCGTAGGCGGAATAGGGCGAAACAGGCCGCCGCGCATAAGAAGAGGCGGCGTCCCGGGGCTGAGAAGCGGATTCAGCATTATAAGAAGAAGCCGGCTGCCGCCCGTTTTCGGAGGCAGCGGGGTATTTTGCGCTCAGATCCAGCGGAGCGGTATCTTCCCGGCCTATATAACGGTCCATCCTTCTGTGGCGGACAGGAGGCGTCACCGATGTTTCTTTTTCGTCATAATTGCTCATAAGCATCCCCCTTGGAAAAAATGCTTCTACATTATATCGCATTTGTGCCTGATAAACAAGTAAATTATCGAGATTTACCGGAGCGGCGGGCTTTTCTGCTGATCCCCGCGGGGGAAACAGACTGTATGAAACGGAAAGATACCGGACGTATGAAATGGATCGGAAACATACTTTGGTATTTTGTAATAAAACTGTAATAAACTTGACCAAAATCGGAAAAAGAATTATAATGAATCCGTTCGATTTTAATGAAAAGGGAGGGAATCGCATGCCGGGACGCCGTTTATTTGCTTTTCTGCTGGCCCTGTCCCTGATCCTCGGCTGCGGGCCTTCCCTGAGCCAGGAAACGGCGGAGGAGCTTATCATCAGCCGGACGGAAATGCCCGGCCTCACGCCGGACAGCTTTGCCGCCTGGCCGTCCCTCGCTTACGCTTCAGGCCGGACGGACGAACGGCTGGACCGCATCAACCGCCTTATCTACGACGGAAGCGGGATGACATCCTACCTGTCCGTGCTGTTCATGCCCGGCGGAAGCGCCGGCTTTAAGGCGGACTATGAGGCGCTGATCGAAAACGGCCTTTACGCCGTCCGCCTCACGGCCGAGGGGAGGATGCCCCGGGGGCTGCCGGCGCAGCATCATTATCCCTTTCTGGTTTCCCTTGAGAATGGAAAGGCCCTGACCCCGGACGAGCTTTTTTCGGACCCTGAGTCGGCGCGGGAAAGTCTTCACGTGTATCTGCGGGACAGCGTTTTGCCGGAAGCTTCCGCCTTTATGGATTCAAGCGGCTTTTTTCCCATTCCGCTGGAGCGCTTTACCATATCCCACGACACGGTGCTTTTCGATTATGAGCCGGAGCAGCTGACCTTCCTTTCCGGCGGGGCCGCGTCTGTCAGTTTTACCCTGGAGGAATTGGCGAACATTACCGGTGAAGGGGACCAACTGCGCCGGTTTGCCTCCATGCCTTTTTCCCCAGATGAAAAGACCTCCGAGCGGATTTTTTCGGATCTTTCCCAGGGGCTTTTTCCCGGCCTGTACCTGAGCCTGACGCAGCCCGCCGGGCTGAGTGTGCCGGTGTCTCAGGTCCTTTCATTCGGCCCGCGGGAACTGGATGACACGGTTTATCCGGAAGGGTACGCCGTTCAGACGGAAAACCCCTTTTTGCGGGACATCCTGGTGATCACGGACCGTGCAGGCGTTCAGACCGTCGGCTACCTGGCCCGGCGAGGGAACCTGTACGGCCTGGCGATCGGAAGGCTAAAGCGCGGGGACTGCCTGCAGGCGCTGGGCGAACCCGCCGTTTCCATTACCTTGGACGAAAAAGCGGCCCGGGAAAGGCTTTTGTCTCCCGGCGTGATGGACGTCTATGAAGTATCCCGGGCGGACGGGAGCATAGTTACGCTTTCCCTGATTTTTGCTGAAAACGAGACCCTTACATCGGCACTGGCGCTTGCCGGCCGCCCTCAGGAGGATATACACTGAAATGAGCGCAAACGTCAAACAAAAAAGAAAAGAGGCCGTCATCACCCGCACCACGGCCCCGGACGCGCTTTTCCGCTACGCGTTCGGCGCGCTGCTGCTGGCGCTGGGACTGGCGGCTTTCGCCGCCCTTTTCATGAGCGACGGCAGCGTTACGCTGCGCCTGCTCAAAGAGAAGGCCGGCGGCCTGGCCGGCAGCGTCACCTGGCCGCTGCCGTTTCTTCTGACGCTGAGCGGCGCCATGCTGATGCTGAGCTGCTATCATGTAGTCAACTGGCGCGGCGCGGCCTTTTTGTGGCTTTTATACCTGTGCGTGCTGGCGCTTATGACCATGCTGACCTATGTGAACGGGGTCGGCCCGCTGATGAGCTATATCCGCCAGTACAACATGGAGCAGCGCCCGGCGGAGAACCCGGAATCCTTTGTTTCCTATATCAAGCAGAGCTTTGAGTGGGGCTTGAACGGCCGCTATCCCTACTGCGGCGGCGGCGCGCTGGGGATGCTGCTGGCGTATCCTGCGTATCAGCTGTTCCATCACATCTTCGGCTCCGTTTTCCTGATCGCGCTGGGTATCGTAAGTCTGCTGATGGCGTTCAGGGTGCGCGTGGGCTCCATGATCCAAGGCACGTCCGACTGGATGGAAAAGCAGCGCTCCGCCCGGGCGGCCCGCTCTTCCGGGCAGGAAGCCGCTCCGGCCCGCCGTCAGCGTCCGCAGCAGCCGGCTGAGGACATGCCGATGGAAGCCGCTCCTGCAGGCGGCGCCGCCTATTCCTACGACACCTATGACCCTCAGGCGGAGCCTGTTCCGACGCCGCAGGACTACGCAGCCTTTGCCCAGACCGATCCCTCCTCCGGCGGCCGCTTTGTGCCGGTAGGGGACGGAAACACCCTGTACAAGGAGGACTTTGTTCTTCATCCCCGGGAAGCCTCGGCCCGCACGGGGGAAGCCAGCCTGGGTGCGGACGGTCCTTCGCCGTCCGAATCCTCCCAGCTGGACGACGGCAGTTATTCAGCCCGGTATGCCCCGGTAAAGCAGGAACGGGAAGAGGCGGCCCAGTTAGCCGCGGCGCAGCCTGTTTCCTCGAAACCCGAGCCGATGACCGAGGAGGACTTTATGCCTCCCGCCCGGCGCAGAAAGACCGGCCAAATCGATACTGCCCCGACGCCTGCCCAGGCTGAGCCGGCAGCTGCCGCGCAGCCCGAAGGCCCCGTTCCCAAGGCGACACCCGCCGCGCAGAAGACCGGAAAGGCAGCGGCTGAAAAGGAGTCTGATCGTCCTCAGCGGGAGGTTCCCGCCGCGAGGACGGCTTCCGTTCAGAAGCCCGCGCCCGAGGAGCCCGCTCCCTGGGAAAGCGATGCGGCCTCTTCCGAAGAGGACGGGCTTTCCGACTGGCAGATGGAGCTGGCCCGGGTATCGCAAAGCGTGTTTGGCGCGAAGCCTGCCAAAGTCAAGGAAAAAAAGCCCCAGGTGGTGGATGTCGATCCGGCCGTCCACATGACCGAATCCGTCCGTATCAAGCCCTCTTCCGAGCAAGTCAGGGAGGAACAGAAGCCTGAAGCCCGTCTGGACGATACCCCTGTGCAGCCGGTCAGGCCTAAGGAAAACCAGTTCTTCTCCCAGCCCTATAACCCGCCGCCCATCAGCTTCCTTTCGGAGCCCAAGGCGGTCAACCGGGACGAATCCACCCAGGAGGACGTAAAGCGCGCCCAGCAGATCGAACGGACGCTGTCCACTTTCAATATCCAGACGGAGGTCCGGGAGATCACCCATGGCCCCGCCATCACCCGCTTTGCCCTGAAGATCGCCGAGGGCATCAAGGTCAAGCAGGTGGTGGGGATGCTGGACAACATCGCGCTTGAAATGGGGTCGGATCTTCTGCGCATTGAAGCGCCGATCCCCGGCACCTCCTATATCGGCATCGAGGTGCCCAACAGCAAGGTAAGCTCCGTGACCCTGCGCGAGGTGCTGGACAGCGATGCCATGCGCGCCAACCATAACCCCCTGGTCGTGGCCCTGGGCAAGGATATCGCGGGCAAGCCTATCCTGTGCGACCTTTCCCGCATGCCCCATCTGCTGATCGCCGGCGCCACCGGCAGCGGTAAATCAGTCTGCATCAACTCCATCGTCTGCAGCCTTCTGTACCGGGCTTCTCCGGCGGACGTAAGGCTGATCATGGTCGACCCCAAGCAGGTGGAACTGCAGGTGTACAACGGCATCCCGCATCTGCTGATCCCCGTGATCAGCGACCCGAAGAAGGCCTCCACGGCGCTCAACTGGGTGGTCAACGAAATGTTTGAGCGCTACGGCAAATTCAGCGCCATGGGTGTGCGCAACCTGGAGGGCTTCAACAAAAAGTGCGCCAAAGATAAGAAGCTGCCCAACATCGTGGTCATCATAGACGAAATGGCAGACCTGATGGAGGTCTGCCGCAAGGACGTGGAGGAGAGCGTCCGCCGCCTGGCCGCGCTGGCCCGCGCCGCCGGCATCTATATGGTGCTGGCCACCCAGCGTCCTTCTGTGGACGTCATCACCGGCGTTATCAAGAATAATATCCCCAGCCGCATCGCCTTCACCGTGTCCAGCGGCGTGGACAGCCGCACCATCATTGATGTAAACGGCGCGGAAAAGCTTCTGGGCAAGGGCGATATGCTCTATCAGCCCACCGGCGCTTCAAAGCCCACCCGTGTGCAGGGCTGCTTCGTATCGGACGAGGAGGTCGCGATGATCACGGACAATATCGTGGCCCGCTACTCCGCCGATTACAATATGGACATTCAGAGCCAGATGGATCAGTCCCAGGACAGCGGCGGGAAAACCGCCCAGGACGAGCCGGCCGCCGAGCCTCCGGAGGGAGAATTCAACGACCTGCTGAATACCGCCATCCGCATGGCCGTGGAAGACGGCCAGACCTCCATCAGCATGCTGCAGCGCAGGCTGCGCGTGGGCTACGCCCGCGCCGGCCGGCTGGTGGACGAGATGACCAAAAAGGGGATCATTTCCGAGGCCGAGGGCAGCAAGCCCCGCAAGGTGCTGATCACGCGGGAGCAGTTCCTTGAATGGATGCGTGAAAACGGGGAGGGCTCACGCATGGAGTGAGCGACTGGGAAGGGGACTGACAGCCAGGGCCTGCCGGCCCGTTCTTCGCTGAAAATGGTCCACCGGACCATTTTCCGGGCGCTCAGAACCCCCTGCGGCTTTTCCTGCTTTATTCCGAAGTAACCCACGGTTCGCTATGGCGGTTTCAGCGTCTCTGACGCTGAAAATACCATGCTCACCGGGACTTCACCGGCCTTTATCTCGCCCACTGGGCGCGGCCGCTTCCGTCCCCCGGGCGGAAAAGCCGTAAGGACCTGTTTTCCTGACGGAAAACCCCATCCAGGGCCTGCCGGCCCGTTCGTCGGTGAAAACGGTCCACCGGACCGTTTTCCGGGCCCTCCTCACCCCGACGGCAAAGCCGCCGGGATACGATTACACCCTCCTCACCCCGACGGCAAAGCCGCCGGGATACGATTACACGCGAGGGTGTGCCCCCTCGCGCTCCCCTCGTGTTTTTCACTCACTTTGTCCGCTTCCAGGGCCTGCCGGCCCGTTCGTCGGTGAAAACAGGCCACTGGCCTGTTTTCCGGGCCCTCCTCACCTCTTCGGGTGCCTTCGGCATCCGGCGGATGAACCGCCGGACTTTCATTTGAATCGGACTCCGTTCGTTCACCGGCTCCGCTGCATACTGTCCACAGGATGCATTCAATGCAAATTGTCCTCGGATGCCTGCGGCATCCGACGGTCGAACTGCCGGACTTTCTTTGAATCGGACTCAGTTCGTTCACCGGCTCCGCTGCAAACTACTCACTGGATGCACTCGATGCATATTGTCCGCGGATGCCTGAGATATCCGCGGTCGAATTGCCGGAATATCTTTGAATCGGACTTCGAAAGGGACTTCGTTCGTTCACGAGTTCCGCTTTTATTGTTCTCAGTTTTATCCTTTGGAATTGTACTTATCGATGTTTTTGCAATTCTTGTTTATGCCGTGGAGCTAATCCTATTTTGTTCTTGAAATCCCAAACGTTTTGTGCGACAATAGAGTCAGCATCAATCGAATTCAATGGAGGGAAAGGAGCGCTTGCGGATGGCGGAAAGCTACAACATCTGTCTGGACATTGGAGGCACCAAAACTCTCGGCGCCATTTTTGACAGCAAGGACAAGATCATATACCGGCTCAAGAAAAAGACCAAGGCCGGGGGAGACTCGGCCGGCAACGTGGAGCAGGTCATCATCAGCGTCGTGCAGGAAATGCTGGAAGCCTCCGGCATCAAAAAAAGCCAGATCCACGCCATCGCGGCGGGGGCTCCCGGCGTGATCGACCAGGGCGCCGGGGTGGTGCTGTTTTCTCCCAACCTGCCCTGGCGCGACTATGACATCAGCACGCCCATTCAGAAGGCTTTCGGCGCTCCCTTCCATATCGGCAATGATGTGAACGTGGGCGTTTTGGGCGAGCACGCCTACGGTGTGGCCAAAGGCTGCGACAATGTGGTGGGCTTTTTTATCGGCACCGGCATGGGCGGCGGGCTTATCCTGAACGGTAAGCTTTTCACCGGCCACGGCTTCAAGGCCGCCGAATACGGACACATGGTGCTGGAGCCCGAAGGGCCGCTGTGCGGCTGCGGCCAGCGCGGCTGCCTGGAGGCCCTGTCCAGCAAGAAGGGCATGTCCGCCTATATCGTTCAGCAGACCGGCCGGGGCCGCGACTGCATGCTCAAGGACAATATCCAAAACGGTGTATTCAAATCAGGCGCCCTTAAAAAGGCGCTCGCAGCCAACGATGCCGTCGCCATGGAAGCGGTGGACCGGGCGTGCCATTATCTGGCCATCGCCACCGGCAACATGATCAACACGATAAGCCCCGAAATGGTGGTGTACGGCGGCGGCGTCATGGAGGCGGTAGGCGATATCTTCCTTGAAAAGATCCTGGCCGAGGTGGACAGGTACTGTATGCCCTCCATCCGTAAGACCGTCACGCTCAAAGCGGCCGCCCTGGGGGACGATTCCATCCTCTACGGCGCCCTGGCCATGATCCAGGGAAAGGACTGAGAGCGTTATTCAGGCTAAAACTAAAACGACACAGCCCGCGGCTTTTGCCGCGGGCTGTGTCGTTTACAAAATCAATTGAAATCAATTGATCAGTTGGAGCGCGGAACCTCGTACACGCCCTCGGCGGACATGGGGATGAAGCCCAGCTCGCCCTCGGAGGTCAGCGGGATCACGAAGTAGCCGTCCATTTCGTACTTGGCGTCGTAGGCCCTGCCGCCGACCAGCTTGTAGCCGATGTCGCCGCTGGCCGGATCGGGCGCCTGAAGGAGGTTGATATCCACCGTGCAGTAGATGAGCATCGAGCCGTCCCTTTCGACCGCCTGCCAGATATCCACCAGGTCGCTGCTGATATATACGTTCTTCTGCGGCCAGAGATAATAGCCGTTCTCAGCCGGGGTCACGGCGATCACGACCGCGCCCTTGGTGACGGATTCCGTGATCTCGGTGGAGGAGCTGGGAGAAGAGAAGAAGGAGGTCGCCTGATCCACCCGGGCGATATAGGCAACCTTCGGCTGCGGGACCTCGGGCACCGGTTCGGGAGCGGGCTCAGCCTGCTGCGCTTCAGGCTCGCTGGGCTGAACGGTTTCGGTGTTGGGCACGGTCACGGTCTGCTGCGCGGTGGCCGTACCGGCGCTGACGACGGCGCTCTGTGCGCTGCGGCGGGCATCCGCTTCGAGGATGTAGGCGGAGGAACCGTCATCCAGCTTGATCTGATAATAGCCGTTGATCAGCTGCACGGCGGGGTAAAGCTTTTCAGCCTCCAGCAGGGTCTTGACCTTGGCGTTCTCCAGCGGGAGCTCGTAGGCGTTGGCTTCTTCTTCGCTGAAGACGGAGCCGGTCAGCGCGATGCCGGTGATGGAGGAAACCGTGTCGCGGTTATGGATATAGCCGTCTCCCTGGTCGACGGTGAAGACGCGGTAATAGCTGCCGCAGATCTGGGTGACGAGCATGGGGGTGTTGGCGGAGATCACGCCCTTCTGACCGGCGCTTTCTGTCCACAGCTTCCACAATACCTTGTTGCCGGGAGCCGTCAGGATATAGGGATCAACGTCCTTTTCTTCCGGGGCGTAGCGGACCTGGGTGCCGGTATAGACGTAGCCGTGAGCGCCCTCGTAGGTGACCTCCGCGTAGGCGGAGCTGACGGGCTTCAGCTTCACCGGCGTGTAGGCCGGGATGGTGCCGACGTTGCCCTTCTGGTCGCCGGGGTTGGCGCGGATATTGACGACGTGCTCAAAATAGCCGACGAATTCGGACCCGTAGTTGGCCGCCGCGAGGGAGCACAGCGGCGCCAGCGCCAGCGCGGCCGCGATCAGCAGCAGAAAGAAACGTTTCATGTGAATTGCCTCCATTTCAAATAGAGATACAAAATGACAACGCTATTGTATCAGACTTTTAAGGTTACTGCAAGAACATTTGGGCAAAATCACCCGATAACTTCTATTTTGATCAGGTTGGTGTTGCCGGTGAAGCCCAGCGGCACGCCCGCCACGATGACGGCGACATCGCCGGGTTCCACCAGGTCGATCTGCTTGGCGCAGTCTACCGCGTGAAGCATCAGGGTGTCGTAATCCTTCTGGTATTTGGCCAGCACCGGGAATACGCCCCAGGACAGGGAAAGCTGGTGGTAGCTCTTGGACTCCGGCGTGGCGCAGACGATGGGCTGGGTGGGGCGGAACTTGGAAATGTTGCGGGCAGTCCCGCCGGATTTGGAAACGGTGATGATGGCCTTGGCGTTCAGGTCGCGCGCGGCGGAGCAGGCGGCGTCGCAGATGGCGTTGGTGATGTCGGTCTTCACGTCGTAGACCTCCACCCGCTCGGGATGGAGGATGGCCAGGTCCTCCTCCGCCTGCTCGGCGATGGCGGCCATCGTCCGGACGGATTCGACCGGGTAATAGCCCGCGGCGGTTTCGCCCGAAAGCATGACGGCGCTGGTGCCGTCGAACACGGCGTTGGCGACGTCGGTGATCTCCGCGCGGGTGGGGGAGGGATTCATCATCATGGAATCCAGCATCTGCGTGGCGGTGATGACCATCTTGCCGGCGCGGTAGCACTGGCGGATGATGGACTTCTGTATGCCGGGCAGGCGGCTGTATTCGATCTCCACGCCCATGTCGCCGCGGGCCACCATGATGCCGTCCGACACCTCCAGGATCTCCTTGAAATTGTCGATCCCTTCGCGGTTTTCGATCTTGGAGATGATCTTGGTGTCATGCGCGCCGTTATAGTTGAGGAACTTGCGCATGTCCTGCACGTCCTTTTTCGTGCGGACGAAGGAGGCGGCGACCAGGTCGATATCCTGTTCGATGCCGAAAAGCAGGTCCTCCTTGTCCTTTTCGCCCAGAACGGGCATGTCCAGATGGACGTTGGGCACGTTGATGCCCTTATGGTTGGACACCTTCCCGCCGTGGATCACCCGGCAGATGACCTCCGTTTCGGTGGTGCGCTCCACCTGCATGGTGATCTTGCCGTCGTCCACCAGGAGGATATTGCCCGGCTGCACACCCTGCGGCAGCTTTTCAAAGGACATCTGCGCGCCGGTGGCGTCGCCCATGCGCTCCTGATTGGTCAATACGAACGTTTGCCCGTCTTCGAGCATCGCGGAGCCGCCCTCAAAATCCCTGAGCCTGATCTCCGGGCCCTTGGTATCCAGCATGATGGCCAGGGGGACGTCCAGCTCCTTTCGAACCTCCTTGAGCAGCTTGATGGTTTCGGCATGGTATTCGTGGGTGCCGTGAGAGAAATTGAGACGGGCGACATTCATGCCGGCCTGAACCATTTTGATCAGGGATTCCCTGTCGCGGCAGGCGGGGCCGATGGTGCAGACGATCTTGGTTTTTCTCATGCGGGACGCTCCTTTCATTATGCGTTCGGAGGGGGGATCAGGCCTTTTCTATATCTTCCCTGGTCAGAGCCATCAGGTCTTCCCGGGTGATGGTGGAAAAAGAGGCCAGCCGGTCCGCCTGGGCGGACAGGGCGCGCTCAAAGAGGTTGCGCACCCCGCGGGCATTGCCAAAGCCGTCCACGTCCTTTGATTCCGTTTCGATCCTCGTTTTAAGGGCATTTCGGGCCTCGTCGTCCTTAAGGGTGTAGCCGCTCTTGGTGCAGCGCATATCGAAAATGCCCAGCATTTCGTCCAGGGTATAGTCCGGAAAATGCATGAAGCGGTTAAAGCGGGATTTGAGCCCGGGGTTGGAATTCACGAACCGCTTCATCAGTTCGGTATAGCCGGCCACGATGACGATCAGATCGTCCCTTTCGTCCTCCATGGCCTTGAGCAGGGTATCCACGGCCTCCTGGCCAAAATCGTTCTCCCCGCCCCGGTTGGTCAGCGCGTAGGCTTCGTCGATAAACAGCACGCCGCCTTTGGCCTTGTCGATGACCTCTTTGGTTTTGATGGCCGTCTGGCCTACGTAGCCGGCCACCAGACCGCTGCGGTCGGTCTCCACCAGGTGGCCTTTGGACAGGATGCCCAGGCTTTTGTAGACACGGCTCATGAACCGGGCGATCATGGTTTTGCCCGTGCCGGGATTGCCTGAAAACACCATGTGCAGGGACAGGTCGGGCGTGGGCAGGCCCTGCTCCTTGCGCTTTTGCATGATGGTGACGTAGTTGATCAGGCTGTTGACCTCTTCCTTGATGGTGTTAAGTCCGATGTAGCCGTTGAGTTCCTCCCTGAGGGCGTTGATATCCTCCGGCGGCTCCGCCTCGGGTTCGGGAGCCTTCTGCGTCTGCTGTGCCTTGAGGACCTGGCTGTTCAGAACGGGCTGGTCAGGCAGACCGATATCCGGCACGGCGCCTGTGCCCTTTTTCGATTTGTCGTTCAGGTCCTTCGTCATTCTTTCGAGGGAATCGGCGCTCTCGTTGATCAGGCGAAGCAGCTCGTCGGTGCTTACGGTCAGGCCCTGAAAGGAGGGAAAGATGCTGTCCGGCGAAGCGGCGGACGGAACCCCTTCGTTCGCCTGAGGCGCTGAAGGGCGGGTGTTCAGCGACAGCTTCGGGGCCGGGCCCCACAGATCGCCGTTCAGACGGTCCAGCTGGTTTTTCATCCGCCGGTTGATGATCTCATTTTGCAAGGATATGATTTCTTCCCTTCTGTCCATAGAGGCCTCCCGTGAATGTGCGGTTTGTTTTTATATATTATAAACGATTTTTGCCTGACAGGCAATGAGTTTTCGCCGCGCCGGAGAAAAAACATCCGGAAAAACATCCGGGACTTTTTCAGTTTCCGGCCGCCGCGATGGGGCAGGCGCAGTAGTGTCCCTGGGCGAGTTCGCTCAATTCAGGGCTTTTTTCGCCGCATTCTTTTTTTGCGTACGGGCACCGGGTGTGAAAGACACATCCCTTCGGCGGGTCCAGCGGGCTGGGCGGGTCGCCCTGCAGGCGGATCCGGTCGGTTTTATCCCCCGGCACGATGGAGGGCACGGCGGAAAGCAGCATCCGGGTATACGGGTGCGCGGGATGGGAAAAAATCTCCTCCGTGTCGCTTTCCTCCACAAGATGGCCCAGGTACATCACGCCCACCCGGTCGGAAATATAGCGGATCACGCTCATATCGTGGGAAATGAACAGGTAAGTAAGCGAGCGCTCGGCCTGCAGGTCGCACAGGAGGTTGATGATCTGGCTTTGAATGGACACGTCCAGGGCGGACACCGGCTCGTCGCACAGGACGATTTCCGGGTTCAGGATCAGCGCCCTCGCAAGCCCGATGCGCTGGCGCTGCCCGCCGGAAAACTCGTGCGGGAACCGGTAAAAATGCTCCTGCCTGAGACCGACCTGATCGAGTATGCCCAGGGCCTTTTCCATCTGCTCGCTCCTGCTGCCCGTATGATGGATGGCTAATACCTCCATCAGCGCGTCGCCTATGCGGATACGCGGGTTCAGGGAAGTATAGGGGTCCTGGAAAACCATCTGGATGCGGCTTCTGAAGGGCACGAGCTCCCGTTCCTTCAAATGGGAGATATCCTGCCCGAACAGGGTGATTCTGCCGTCCGTAGGCTCCAGCAGCCTGCACAGCAGGCGGCCCAGGGTGCTTTTCCCGCAGCCGGACTCGCCCACCAGGCCATAGGTCTGGCGGGCATGCAGCTGAACGGACACGCCGTCCACCGCTTTGACGTAGCCGGTCGTTTTTCCCAGGCCGCCCCTGACGGGGAACCACATGGCCGCGCGCTCGGCGGACAGGATGGGGGCGTTCAAATCTTTATTCATCGGGCGTCACCTTTTTATCTGTAAAACCTGCTTTGCGGCACCTCACCAGGTGGCCGCCGGCCTGCGTAAGCTCCGGCATGGCCGCGGAGCACGCGGCGTCCGCATAGGGGCAGCGCGGCGCGAAGCGGCAGCCCCGGGGGATCTGGTTCAGCAGAGGGACCGTTCCCCGGATCATATGCAGGCGGTGTCTGGAGTCGCCGTCCAGCTTGGGGATGGAATCCATCAGTCCCTGCGTGTAGGGATGAAGCGGATGGTTAAAAAGCTCAGCCACCTCCGCCTCTTCCACGATCTGCCCCAGATACATGACGGCGACCCGCTGGCACACCTGCGCCACGACGGCCAGATCGTGCGTGATAAGTATAACGCCCATATGCATCTGCCGGTTCAGATCCAGTATCAGGTCCAGTATCTGCGCCTGAATGGTCACGTCCAGGGCGGTGGTGGGCTCGTCGGCGATCAGAAGCCTCGGGCGGCAGCACAGGGCGATTGCGATCATCACGCGCTGGCGCATGCCGCCGGAAAGCTCGTGCGGATACTGGTCCACCCGCGTTTCGGGGGAGGGAATGCCGACCAGCCGCAGCATTTCAACGGCCTTGCGGTAGGCGTCCTCCCTCTTCAGATGCTGATGGGTGATCAGCGGCTCCATGATCTGGTCGCTGACTCTGAGCACGGGGTTCAGGGAAGAAAGCGCGTCCTGAAAGATCATGGCGATCTCCCTGCCCCGGATGTCCTGCATTTTTTTGTAGGGGATACTCATCAGATCGGTATCCCCAAGCCAGACGCTGCCTTCATAGCGGACCGTGGTCTTTTCGTCGTACAGGCGCATGACAGACATGCTGGTGACGCTCTTCCCGCAGCCGGATTCGCCCACCAGGCCCAGCATTTCGCCGCGTTTGACCTGCAGCGTGACCCCGTCTATGGCCTTGAGCGGCCCCCTGTCGGTTTTGAATTCGGTCACCAGGTTTTCCACCCGGAGTACATATTCGTCCATTGGCGCTCCTTTTATTTCCCGGATACAGGGTCCATAAGGTCCCTCAGCCCGTCCCCGAAGAGATTGAAGCCGAGCACGGATACTCCGGTGAATACGGCGGGATAGACAGCCATCCACCAGCCCTTGAAAAGGTACGATCTCGCTTCGTTGAGCATTCCGCCCCAGCTGGGCTCGGGCTGCGGTATGCCCGCGCCCAAAAAGCTCAGGGACGCTTCGGAGATGATGGCGCTGGCAAAGCTGAAGGTCATCTGTACGATGATGGGGGAAAGGATATTGGGCGCTATATGCCTCCACAGGATCCTGTGCTTTCCCGCGCCCAGGCAGCGCATGGCCTCTATGTAGGTCTGCTCGCGGATGAGCAGGGCGTTGGAGCGGGCCAGGCGGGCGACGCCCGGAATGGCCACGATAGTCAGGCTGATGATGACGTTTTGCATATTGGCCCCCAGCACCGCCATCAGCGCGATGGCAAGCAGGATATTGGGGATGGCCTTCAGCCCGTCGCACAGGCGCATCAGTATGTTGTCAAGGTAGCGGTTCGTGGTGGCGTAAAGCCCCAGCGCGGTTCCCAGCAGCGCCGACACGAGCCCGACTGACAGGCCCACGATCATGGAGATCCTCGCGCCGAAAAGCACGCGCGAGAAAATATCCCGCCCGAGGTTGTCCGTGCCGAACGGATGCGCGGCGCTGGGCGGCTGAAAACGGTCCCTCACGGTGGCCTTGTACGGGTCCACGTTCATGGCTGACGAGATCACCGGCGCGAACAGCGCCAGCAGGGCTATCAGCAATACGATCGCCAGCCCAACCACGGAAAGCCGGCTTCTGACGAATTTACGAATGTTGATCTGACGCTGTTCGCGCATCAGCGTCTTCCTGATCCGGGTCAGCTCCATCTTTTGCTCACTCATCGATAGATATCCTCACTTAAGCCGTATCCGGGGATCCGCGAAGCCGTAGATGACATCGATCAGCAGATTGATAAGAACATTCAGCATCGCGATCATCAGCGTGATGCCCTGAATGACCTGATAATCCCTTTTATCGATCGAATCCACCATCAGGCTTCCCATGCCGGGAATGCCGAACAGGCGCTCAACTACGGCGGCTCCGGCAAGGGCGCTTATAAAGCCCTGGCCGATCACGGTGATGACCGTCAAGAGCGAATTGCGGAAAGCGTGCTTGAATACGATCTTTCTTTCTTTCACGCCCTTGGCTCGCGCCATTTTGATATAATCGCTGCTCAGCACCTCCAGCAGGGAGGCCTTCGTCATGCGCATCATGTAGGCCGCGTGAATGAAGCCCAGGGAAACGGCCGGCAGCGTCATATAACGAAAAAAAGGCCCGATGCCGTCCGTGAAAGGATTCTTATAGCCGGTCGCGGGCATGAGGCGGAAGGATACGGCGAACAAAAGCACCATGCCCATGCCCATCATGAAGCTGGGCAGGCTGATGCCGGCCATGGAGAATACGGAAAGGGCGCTGTCCGTCAGGCTCCCGCGCTTGCGGGCGGCGATCATCCCCAGCGGCAGGGCCAGAAAAACGGTGATCAGCTGGGAATAGACAGCCAGCAGGATGGTCGGGAGAAAATGGCTGGCTATCATCCCCGAAACGCTCTGCCCTGCCACCGCCGTAGAATACCCCAGGTCGCCCGTCAGACATTTTCCCGCCCAGCGTACATACTGGACGATCAGCGGGTCATCAAGCCCCAGCCGGTTATGAAGCGCGGCGATATCCGCGGGCGTGGCGTCCTCGCCCAGCATCATGGCGGCGGGATCCCCGGGGGTCAGATGCACGATCAGAAAAACGACGACCGACACGATAAAGATGGTCGGGATCAGGGCGGCCAGCCGTTTTATAACGTATTTTCCCATGTTCGGGCCCCTCATTGAAAAAAGGAGGGACAGGCATCCCTGAATATGGGGATGCCTGCCCCTCAAGGTCAGTTATTTGGCAAGACGGGCATTCCAGAAGTTCGTGGTCAGGAAAACGTTATAGCCGGTGAGCTTCTTCGTGCAGGCGGCAGCCTGATGGAAATGGCCCAGCATCAGCACGGGGCAGTAGTCGGCGTAGCAGTATTCCTGGATCTTTTCCCACTGGGCGAACGCTTCTTCCTTGGTGGCGGCGGTCGTCATGGCCGTCATCATTTCCTGAAGCTTTTCGTCTTCAGACCAGCCGGCCCAGTCGGCGCTCAGGAAGCTGCGCAGGCTGGGAACGGGCACGGAGGAGAAGGTGGTGAAGAAAACGTCGTACGCGGTATCGTCCGTGCGGGTCTTGGTCATGGTGGAACGGTCCTGGCCGATGAGCTCGGAGGTGATGCCGATGGTTTCCAGTTCCTGCTTGAGGATCTCCACCATCGCGGGGGCGCCGCCGCTGTTCACATAGAGGATGCGCAGGGGCTTGGAGGTATCAAAGCTGGACTGCGCGAGAAGCTCTTTGGCCTTTTCGGGATCGTTCTGGCAGAAATACTCGCTGCCGGCGGTGGTGTACCAGCCGAGCTGGCCGTCTTCCATGAAGCAGGGATCATTGTCGTACAGGACGCCGTAGTTGACGATGTTCAGGTCATCCGCGTTGGCAAGGGCCTGCACGGCCTGGCGGAGATACTTGTCCGTGCTGCGCTTGTTCCACACCAGGGAGATCATGCCGGTCTGCTGGGAGTAAAGGGTGAACTGGTCGTCCGCCTCGATGCGGTCCAGATTGGCGTCAGTCACCTTGACGGCGAAATCATAGTCGCCCGCCAGCAGGCCGTTGACGCGGGTATCGGCGTCCTTGGTGATGTAATACATGAGCGTCCCGGTATAGGCGTGCTTATAGCCCCACAGGCCGTCCAGTTCAGCGTCCGGATCGCCGTAGGGAGCGTAATCGTCAAAGCGCTCCAGCTTGACATACTGGTCGACCGCCCATTCGGAGAACTTGTACGGGCCGGTGCCGATCAGCTGGTCGGCGGGGATGAAGCCGGTCTCGGCGTTGACCGCCGCAATGGACTCGGCGGGGTAGATCACCGCGCACTGCGCAGCGCCGGCCAGCATGTCCAGCAGCATGATAGCGCTGTTATTGAGCGTCAGCGTCACGGTATAGTCGTCCGAGGCCTCAAAGCGGGCGTCGCCCACCATGTTGCGGACGGTGGAGAAGCTTTCGATCCAGCGGTTCAGGGAAGCAACGACGTCCGCGCTGGTCATTTCCTTGCCGTTGTGGAACCTGACGCCCTTGCGCAGATGGAAGGTGAACGCGGAATTGTTTTCGTTCACTTCGTAGCTTTCAGCCAGCTCCGGGCCGATGGAACCGTCGGCCTTCAGGGTGACCAGCTGCTCCATGACCGTCCCGCGCAGCATATTGCGCGCGTTGACGGACGTGTCCTTGTGCAGGTCGTAGGAGGATGCCTGGTTGTCGTCCGCGATGCGGATGACATCAGCGTACTCTTCCTCCGCCAGCGCCGGGATAAAGCAGCCGGTCAAAAGCGCGAGTACAGCGGCGAGGGAGAGCAGTTTCTTGAAGTTATTCATGTCTCAGCCTCCATTCTGTTGTCGATAATAAGTCAAAAGAGCTACAAATCCAGTATAGGGGAAACGGAGCGCAAAGTCAATCCGTTCCCCATAAAAAGCCGCCCGCCGCGAACGCGGCAGACGGCATAGGAAACACATGAATTACTTGATTTCGACGGTGGCGCCGACGGCGGCAAAGGCTTCCTTGATCTTCTCGGCCTCTTCCTTGGAAGCGCCTTCCTTGATGGTCTTGGGGGTGGATTCGACGAATTCCTTGGCTTCCTTCAGGCCCAGGCCGGCGACGTATTCGCGGACAGCCTTGATGACCTTGATCTTTTCGGAGCCGGCATCCTTCAGGATGACGTCAAATTCAGTCTGCTCTTCCACGGGAGCAGCGGCAGCGGCGGCACCGCCGGCAACGACGGCCACGGGGGCAGCGGCGGAAACGCCGAACTTCTCTTCCAGAGCCTTGACCAGATCATTGAGCTCGATGACAGTCATCGACTCGATCGCGGCGATAAATTCCTCATGAGTCATGGATCAATTCCTCCAATAATTTTTTCTTTCGATTCTGGTTTCAATAATGATGATTCAGATTATTCTTCGCCGGCCTTCTGCTTGCGGATCGCTTCGACCACATAAACCAGCTTGGTGATGGAAGAATTCAGGCTGCCCACCAAACGGGCCAGCAATTCTTCGCGGGAGGGCATCGCGGCCAGGTTCTGCACGGCGTTGACATCCATCACTTCTTCGCCCATCAGACCGATCTTGACAGACATATGGTCATTCTTGGCGTTCTTGATGAAATCGCACAGGATCTTGGCGGGAGCGACAGCGTCCTTGGTGCCGAAGGCATAAGCCGTGGGGCCTTCCAGAACGTCGTCCCAGCCGTGGATGCCCATGTCATCCAGCGCGCGGCGCACCAGGGTGTTCTTGAGCACGCAGTAATCCACGCCTGCCTCACGGCACTGGGCGCGCAGCTTGGTGACTTCCTCCACGGTCAGGCCGGAGTAATGCACCGCCACGACGGACTGGGCGTTCTTGAACTTTTCGGTGATTTCGCTGACGACTACCTTTTTGTTCTCGAGGTTCTTGCTCATTGTGTTGTTTCACCTGTTTTCCGGCGTAAATTAAAAGAGTCACTGCGCTTCAGGCACAGAGACTCATTACATCACACTCATCCCTGTTCCTCGGCGGGCAATTTTAAGCGCTTATAAAAGCGCGCCAGCTGTCTTCGGCACAGACTCTTCCGAGCCGAGAGAAATTATATCAGGGTACGGGTGTTCTGTCAAGCTTTTTTTATCTGGTGACGATCCACAGGCTGGACAGGCCGTTATAGATCAGCACGCCGCCCAGTATCTGCACCAGCAGCTCCATGGTGCCGAAGGGATTGGCAAGGATGATGGCGCCCAGCACGATGGTGATCACGGCCAGCAGTACGCTCATGTGCCATCTGTCAAACCCGGCGCGCTTTGAATCGAGCGCCTGCAGCACGTTATAAACGCCGCTCAGTATGATCAAAAGGCCCGCTATGGTCGGGAACAGGTTGATCAGGCTTTCGGGGCTGAACAGCAAAAACAGCCCGCCCAGCACGGCGATGACGCCGCCGCCTGCGTCCAGATAGCTGACGCCCGCTTCGTTGCGCCTGCGCGTCCAGGAAACGATGGCGCTGCATCCGCCGATCAGCAGCGCGGCGCCGCCCAGACGGACGATGCTGCGGAGCATCATGCCCGGGTCCAGCAGCAGCACGATGCCCAATACGGTCAGTATAACGGATAAAGCCCAGGGCTTCCTGAAAAAGGATTGCATTTTGTCTTTCATGTTCAACAGTCCTCCTCGCATACGGATGATCCGGCCGGCCGAGTCTGCCGGCGGCAAAGGGTATTATAGCACAGTCCTTCGGTTTTTCCAAATCAATCTTCAGGGAAACGCCGTGACCAGATCCCGCCAGGCGCGGTCGATCGTAAAAAGACTCACCCCGTCCACATACAGGATATCCTCCACCGCGTCCCCGGGAAGGATGGATACGTTCCGGGTAACGGTGCCCCGGGCATTGGTGAGGGATATCTCAAACGCGGGCTCCGCGCCAGGGCCAGGGCTCGTCCTGTCGGAAAGCCTCGTGGCGGTCATGCCGCTCAAAAGGCCGTACCAGCTGAGAAACGCTTCCGTATCAACCGGCTGTCCTTCTCGGGTCACCTGAAGGTCGTACAGGAGATTGCCGTATTCGTCTGTTTCCAGTTCGTTGTTGGGAAGCACGCGTTCGGAATAGGAGACCAGGTATTCCGCCTCGCTGCCGTTCAAGCGGCAGTATATGCGGGACAGATCGTTGGTCGGGAAGGAAACGGGGACGGCCGACAGGTATTTTTCCCAGGAAAAACTGGTCAGGAAGCTGAAGGATAAGACGGTGACGCTGTAGACCTCGTCCTCATACAGAAGGTAATAGCTCGTGTCGTTCTTCTGATCGCCCAGGGAAAACACCATCCGGTTCTCGGGCAGGGAGAAGGTGACGTTTTCCCCGTTTTCATCCGGGGCGCTGACCGAAGTCTCCGCGAAGGTCAGCGTCAGCGTTTTATTCGCGGGGGAAAGGCCCAGCGCCTTGAGATCCATGTTTTCCGCCTTCCCCAGCCAGTTGGCGAAGCGGATCCCGTCCAGCTGGCTCATCAGGTTATCCATCAGCGCGTCAGACAGGGGATAGACGTAAGGAGACAGCATTTCCCAGCCCGCGTCCGTCCGCCTTGCGTCGAAGGTCACCGTTCCTTCCACCTGGACGCGGTCTATAAGATCGCTGTTGATCTGCGGCCGGGACACGGGATGGATGCTTTCCATGGTGGGGCTCACGGCGTCCCTTACGTCCTGGGTGACTGCATACAGCGCGCTTTTTGTGGATGCCATCGCGTAATAGCGCGGGTTTTCAATCGGCATCAGATTGCCTGTGGAAAGTACGATCTCGCTGCCGTCGTGGAAGCGGAAACAGGCGCTGCGCCGGGCGGGGGAAAGGCCGAAGCGGGAAAGCTCTTCGTCAGAAGGCGGGGATTCAAAGTCCATCACGTGCGCGTCCGCGGTGAGGGAGGCGGCGGTTTCCAGCAGGCTTGAAACGATATGATCGTTTATCGGGAAAGAGGGATCGCCTTTTAGGACGAGCGCGCCGTTCAGATACTCAAATACGATCTCCGTTTCCCCGTCCCGCCGGATCTCTATTTCTGCAAGCTGCGCCGTGTCCGTCTGATACAAAAGCAGATTTTCTTCCGCTGCGCGCTTTTGTGTTTCCTGCGGTTCCTTTTTATCCGCGCTGCGTAAAAGCGTCGATAGCGCGACGGTCAGAACGATCGCGGAAAACACCAGGATGAGCGCCCATTTTCCCGGCCGGGCGCGCCGGGTCCTTTTAGTCACCTTCTGCATGGCTTTACAGGTTCCTCCGGGGCAAAAGCACGAACAGCGCTGCCAGGAAAACCATAAGCGGCAGCGCCAGGGACAGCGCAGCCGGAAGGCCCGGCCCGGATATCCTCAGCGGGGCGCGGACAGCGTCCTTCTGCACGATATCAAGGTCGATCTCCTTTCCGCCGTTCAGGGTCTTCATGAGCGCCATCAGGAATTCCGGGGCATAGGTGTTGTTCAAAAGCCATTCCTCGCAGAAAAGGTCAGCATTTCCCACCAGGATCATCCGGCTGGAAGTATCATCGTCATAATAGCGCCGCGCGTACACGGCCAGGTCAAAATAGCCCTCCGGGTCGCCCTCGGCCCGCTCCAGGGACTGGTTTTCGTCGTCGGGCTGATGCAGATAGGCCGCGCCGGACCTGAGCAGGGATTCTGAAAAAACGGACGCGTCCCTTTCAGGCAGTATCTCAAACGCGCGGGCGCCGGGCAGCAGCAGGAAATCCCGCCCGCTGCGGGTGAGGGCCGTCAGTTCCGGCACGTCCTGCATGTAGGGTGCTAAAACGGCGGGGGATGCGTTGTAATAGCTCTCGGTGTCTTCCGCCTGCGCCACGCACAGGCCCGGCAGGACCCGGACGCCGAAATAGAGGTACAGCTGGCTTATGCGGGGCAGGGCGGAAGGGTCAGAATAGCGGGAAAGCGTGAGGAACGCGCCTCCGCTCCGGGCATAGTCAAGAAGGGCGCTCAGCTCGTCCTCCGTCAGGTCGAACTGCGGGCAGGCGATCAGAAGCGGACGGTCCGTGTCGAGCTGATCCAGGGCGGAAACGAACACGGTTTCATAGCTGTTGTCATGCAAAAGCTGCGTCATTAGCCCTAAGTCCGCCGCGGTCAGCTCCCCGTGGCCGGTCAGTATCTGAAGGCCCGGCACCTCCTCCCGGGACACATAGAGGATGGCCTCGGTGAGCTTTTTTTCCACCTGGTAGCCAGAAACATAGTAGCTGCCGGTTTCCAGGTCGTAGGACCTGGACAGCAGATCGTTTTCAGAAAGCACCCTGACCCGGTCAGTATCGGGGCAGTGCACCACCAGACACTGGGCGGGAATGGATTCGCCGTTCAGCTGCGCGGAAAAACGCTCCTGAAACGAAGGATTCCTGACGATGTCCTCCTCAGACCAGGAGAGCTTTCCGCTCTGCGCCCGGTAGCGGTTTAAGATCAGCTCCGCGTCCTCAAAGGAAAGGGCGGACGTATCGTAGGCGGCGGAACGGACATAGTACACATGAACATCCCTGTCCAGCGCCGCAAGTACTTTACGGGTGGTTTCGCTCTGCACCGTCAGGCTGTTGAAGGAATAGTCCCGGGTCAGGGCAAACCGGTCCTCCAGATAGCCTGAAAGGATGTTGATCAATACCGCCAGTACGATCACTCCGGCGGTCAGGAGCGCGGCGTAACCGCCTTTAAATACGCGCGCGCCGGCGAAAAAGGCTTTAATCCCTCTGGCCGTATCCTTGCGTCCGTCTGTCTGCTTCACGCGCTTTCCCTCCACCTTCTCATGTCCAGCACGCGGACGCATAAAAACAGCATCACCAGCGTGAAGCTCAGGTCAAACAGCAGGTCTGAAAAGCTGAGCCTTCCGCTGAGGAAAGGGGAGATCCGCCTGTACAGGCTCAGAAAGGACAGGACGGAGCTGACCGCGGGAACGGGAAAGGCCTGCGCCAGCAGGTCGGACAGCCATATCAGCAGATGCGCCCCGAAGCAGGCGATGGCCGCCACCATCTGCGTTCTGGAAAGGGAAGCGATCAGCATGTCCATCGAAAGAAATGCGCAGCCCATCAGGAAAAACCCGAGATACCCCACCAGCGTTTCACTTACGTACAGCGTTCCGTATACGGCGATCATCAGCGGGTAAAAAAAGGACAGCGCCACCGAGATCAGCAGTATCGTGCAGGCGGCCAGATATTTGCCGGCCACGATGCGCGTGAGCGTGACCGGGGATGAAAAAACCGCCTGATCCCCGCCCGTGAGCCTCGCGCTGAGCAGCCTGACCGCCAGTACGGGGGAGAGCAGCATCCATACGTAGCTCATGCTGGACAGAAGCGTCAGCATGCTGCTCACCCGGGCCGCCAGGTTGCCGATGATAAAAAGGATGCTTCCCAGCAGCAGAAATACGCCGATGTAGACATAGCCCACCGGCGTCAGGAAATAGCTCTTGAGTTCCCTTTGGTATATGGCAAGCATCCGTTTACTCCTTCATGGCAGCCAGAAAAACCTCTTCCAGGGTGCTCCTGCGGCGCGTCAGGCGCAGGATCGGGGCGTTCAGCGCGGCCATCTGTTCAAACAGCAGCCGTTCCACCGGCACGTATTTTTCGGCCATCAGCAGGGCGTCGGTGATGCCGGGCGTGTCGCTTTTGAGGATCGTGAAGGAGGAAAGCCCGGGAAGACGGCTCAGCTGCTTTTCCAGCTGATCCTTTCCAAGCGCTATCCGCGCTTCGACCTGCAGAAGGCCTTCCTCCCCGTTTCCGGGAGCGTAATCGCGCAGGAGTTTTCCGTCCCGCAGGATCAGCACGCGCCGGCAGATCTGTTCCATATCGGCCAGGATATGGGAAGACAGCAGCACCGTATGATCCTGCTGGAGGCTTTTGATGAGCTGGCGGAATTCGGCCGCCTGCAGCGGGTCAAGCCCGGCCGTGGGTTCGTCCAGTATCAGCACCTCCGGATCGCCGCACAGCGCCTGGCACAGCCCCACCCGCTGCTTAAATCCGCGGGACAGGTTGCCTATGCGCCGGGGAAGCACCGCTTCTATGCCGGTCAGACGGCTGATGTCCGCGATGTGCCGGTCCCGCTCAGCGGGCACTACGCCGCGCAGCCTGCAGAGAAACAGCAGGTAGTCCCTGACCGTCATTTCGTCGTACAGCGGCGCCTGTTCGGGCAGGTATCCTATCAGCGCCTTCGCTTCCTCGGGCGAGCGGATGATGTCGAACCCGCCTACGGATACGGCGCCCGACGTGGCAGCCAGCTGGCCTGTGACGATGTTCATCAGCGTCGTTTTGCCCGCGCCGTTGGGGCCGAGCAGGCCCACAGTCTCGCCCCGGGCGATATGGGCGGTGAGCCGGTCCAGCGCCAGGACGCGGCCGTAGCGCTTGCTGACGCCGTTCAGTTCGATCATGCGCTTCTCCAAAAAAGTCGTTGATGATAACAGCGGGAGAGATATTTTACCAAATCATGAAATCTGATAAAAACACGCAGGAAATCCCCACAAAGCTGTTAAAAAAGTAATAAAAAAAGGTTAATAATTCCACTTTGATGCCGAAATGATTGCGTTTTAAGGAAATTGTGCTATACTGTTCATGAAAACAGCGAAAAAACAGGCTTGCCTTTTCCGCTTTGCGCCGGGCCGGCCGCTTCGCTGAAAACCCCTTCTTATAAGGATCTTATAAGAAAAGGAGGAAGCCGATGTATCAATATGCCGCGCAGAATCAGCACCGTGCCGGTTTTGTGACCATGCGCAACCGGGTGCTGCTGATCCTGACTTTGGTTCTGCTGGCCCTGGTGGTTTTCCTGGGCATCAGGACGATCACCCTTCAAAGCTACCGCACCCGGTCGGAGGACGCTTATTATCACAGCCTCAGCAGTGACGTGGCCTCGGCCATTTCCGTTGCCAACCGGCTGGATTCCACCACCAGCTCAACTACCTCCTACACCCTGGGCCTGGTCAGGCAGTATGTTTACTCCATGGAGCGGGTGAACGGCATGTGCTCGTCCCTCACCGGGCGTACCTATGTGCCTCAGGACGCCTTTGCCGCCCTGTATACCGACCTGGACAATTACCAGACCCTGGTGCTGGGCAACAAGAAATCCACCGTGGAGACCCGGGAAATGCTTCTGACGCACCTGAACCTCGTGCAGGGCTATATCAACGGGGTGCTGGCCTCCTGACAGGTATTTGCCCTGGCTGTGAAAAGCCCGTTTCTTTCTTCCCTGATCTTCTGCGCGGCATAGTCCGCGCTTTTTTCATCCCCGAAAACGCCGAACAGGGCGGAGCCGCTGCCGGTCATGGCGGCAAAAAGCGCCCCTTTTTTATACAGCAGGGACAAAAGCTCTTGAAGCTCCGGCAAAAGCCCTTTGGCGGGCGGATAGAGCGCGTTGTGCAGCAGCTCCCGCAAAGCCCGGTAATCGCCCTTTTGAAGGGCCGCGATCGCTTCGGGGATGCGGGAGGGCGGCGCTTTCTCACCTTCGTCAAACGCCCGGTACACAAGGGGCGTGGAAAGCCCCCGCTCAGGCTTGATGATCACCAGCGGCGCGGCGCCGCCCAGGTTTACGGGCGTCACCCTTTCGCCGACCCCCCGGACCCGGGCGGCACCATTTTTCAGGCAGAAAGGGATATCCGCTCCCAGGGACAGGCCGATGTCAGAAAGCGCCTGATCGTTTAATGGAAGCTCCCACCAGTCCCTGAGCGTGCGCAGGGCGCAGGCCGCGTCGGCGCTGCCGCCCCCAAGTCCCGCCTCTGAAGGGATATTCTTGATGAGGGTCAAATGCGCGCCGTGTTTGCCGGACGAAAGCTCCAAAAGCTTCCTGGCTGCCCGGAAAACGAGGTTATCCTCCGTTTCGAGCGCGGGCGCGCCGATAACCTCCACAGAAAGCTCTTCGCTTTCCCTGATGATCAGCTGATCGCACAGGGAAACGGGCTGCATCAGCATATCCAGCAGGTGATACCCGTCTGCCCTGATACCCGTGATATCCAGCGACCAGTTGATCTTGCCAAAGGCCGAAAAAACCTGTTCTTTCATCATGCGGCAATTTACGACAAAGCAGCCTGCTCGCCGCCGTTTGGCAGCGCGGGCGCTTTTCCTTTTTCCAGGGTGAACTCAAACGCGGCGCCCTCATCAGACGGCACAAGGAAGATCTTCTGCCCGTGCTTTTCCATGATCCGCTTGCATATGGCCAGGCCGAGCCCCGTGCCCTTTCCCACGGTATGGGCCTTGTCGGCCTTGTAGAAGCGGTCGAACAGATGGGGGGCGTCCTCGGGGGAAACCTTCTCTCCGTTGTCCCAAATGATCACATGGATCAGGTCCTTTTCGATACGGCTCCTGATGCCGATGCGGCCGCCCTTGGGGGTGAATTTGAGCGCGTTGTCCACGAGGTTCACCAGCACCTGGGTGATCTGCTCAGAATCCGCCCGGGCATAGCAGGGATCCTGGGCAAAATCCACCTCCAGCTCTATCTCGTTGTCCTCGATCTGCTGCATCTTGGTGATCAGCACCCGGCGGGTCAGCTCGTTCAAGTCAAAGTCCGTCAATGCCAGCTTGACCTCGTCCCGCTCCATGCGGGAAAGGTTCAGCAGGCTGTTGATCAGCCTGGACAGCCGTTTGGTTTCGGACAGCACCGTCTCCATGTATTTTTTGTGTTCTGTCTGGGGAATGGTATCGTCCAGCATGCTCTGCATGTAGCCCTGGATGGAGGTGATGGGGGAGCGCAGCTCGTGGGATACGTTGGCCAGGAACTCCCGCCGGGAATTTTCAAGCTCCTCCAGCTGTACGGCCATGCCGTTGAAGGCACGCGCCAGGGCCACGGTCTCCCGGCTGCCGCTTTCCTCGGCCCGGGTGGCGAAATTGCCTTCCGCCAGGGCGTTGGCGGCGTGCTCCATCTGGGTCAGGGGCCTTACGATGGAGCGCGTCATCAGGAAAATCAGCACGGCTGAAATCAGAATCGTGGCCACGCTCACTAAAAACACCGGCCAGTTGGTCTGAAGAAAGGCGCTTCGCATGGCGTGGGCAGCCGTCTGAATGACCACCGCGCCCATGACCCGGTTGTTCTGCCGCCAGGGAATGGCGACGGTGAACATCGTGCCGTCAGGCGTATCGACCTTGTTCAGCACCTCCTGCCCGTCCAGCACGGCGCTGATGGCCTGTTCCATGTTTTCGGTGTCCAGGGTGTTCTGCAGGTCCTCGTAGCTGAAATTCTCGTCCAGATAGATGTTTTTTTGCCCGTTCCTATCGACGATGATGCAGTAGGCGTTGTAATCCCTAAACAGCTGCTGGGTGATCTGCTTGATGAATTCCCGGTTGGTGGTGCTCAGGGTATACGAAGTGCCGGTGCGCACGTTGTACCCGCCGCTTCCGGCCAGAAAAGCCAGGTTCTGGGCCTGGCTTATCAGATAGTTATAGGCTGAGTCATAGAAATTCTGCTGGGCGGAGGCGTAATAGATTGCCCCGATGACCACCGTGCTGACCAGCACCGCCACCAGAAAGACCGTGATCAGTCTGGCAAACATGCTCCGCACGTTATTTTACCTCGAATTTATAGCCTACGCCCCAGACGGTCTTGATCTGCCAGCCCAGCATTTCGCTGCCGGTCAGCTTTTCGCGCAGGCGCTTGATGTGAACATCCACCGTCCGGCTGTCGCCGAAAAAGTCGAAGCCCCAGACCTGCTCCAGCAGCTGCTCCCGGGTAAAGACGTGGTTGGGATGGGAGGCCAGGAAATACAGCACCTCCAGCTCCTTGGGAGGGAGATCCAGCCGGTTTCCCTGGAAATAGACCTCGTATTTGTCCTGGCTGATGCTCAGGCCGGGGAAGGACAGGGTGCCCTTTTCGGTCTCGTTCTGCCCGGTGCGGCGCAGCACCGCCTTGACGCGGGCCACCAGCTCCTTGTTTTCAAAGGGCTTGGTGATATAGTCGTCCGCGCCCAGCTCCAGGCCCAGCACCTTATCGAAGGTGTCGTCCTTGGCAGTCAGCATGATGATGGGGATGGAGCTGGACTGGCGCACGGCGCGGCATACCTGCCAGCCGTCCATACCCGGCAGCATGACGTCCAGCAGCATGAGGCTGGGCGGGTTTTTCTGAAACGCGGCGACCGCCTCGTCTCCCCGCTCCTGGACGTTGACTTCGTATCCCTCTTTTTCCAGGAGCAGCTGTATCAGCTGGGCAATGTTGGGATCGTCGTCCACGATCATGATGGTCTGCTTGTCGCTCATAATACTCTCTCCTTTACTTGAGGGTCACAATGGTGACGCCGTCCTCGCCCTCGCCGTATTTACCCAGCCGGCTGGACTTGACGAGCGGGTGCTTTCGCAGATGCTGCTGTATGCCGGCGCGCAGCACGCCGGTCCCTTTGCCGTGCACGATGGTGACCTCGTGATACCCTGCCATCACCGCGTTTCCCAGATACTGGTCGGTCTCCTGTACGGCTTCTTCCAGGGACATCCCCCTGACGTCGCAGGAAAGGGAGATGGCGGGGATGTCCTTCATATCCTTGTGGGCGGTGACGTGGGTCTTGTCCGGAGCCTTCTTTTCTTCCAGCAGTTCCAGCTGGCTTTGGTGCACCTTGCATTTGAGTATGCCCGCCTGCACCAGTACCTCGCCTTTTTCGTCAGCGGGCTTGAGCACGGTTCCTTTGCCGCCGATGGTCAGGATGTTTACTGAATCACCCGGCTGCAGGGGACGGGTGTTCTTTTTGACGATGCGGGGTTTTTGCGCCTGAAGGCCTTCCTGCAGGCTGTCCAGGTCGCCCTCGAGCTTGCGGTAGAGCTGGTTGGCGCGCGTCTTGTCCTCGCTTTGCTTCAGGTGCTTGAGCTCGTTGACGATATCCAGCGCCTCGCGCCGGGCGTTTTCCAGTATGCGGCGGGCTTCCTCCTTGGATTTCTGGGTGGCGCTGCGCTTTTTTTCCTCCATTTCGGCATAGAGCTTTTCGGCCTCATTGCGCAGCCTCACGGTTTCCTGCCGGGTCTGCTCGGCCAGGATACGCTCCTTTTCCGCCACCTGCTTATGATATTCGGCGTTGGCGATCACGTCTTCAAAGCGGACGGCCTCGTGGCTCAAAAGCTTCCGCGCGTCCTCGATCAGGCCCTCGCTCAGGCCCAGCTTGCGCGATATTTCAAACGCGTTGGATTTTCCGGGAACACCGATGGACAGCCGGTAGGTGGGGCGCAGGGTGGCGATGTCAAATTCCACGCTGGCGTTTTCCGCGCCGGGGGCGGTCAGGGCGAAGGCCTTGAGCTCGCTGTAGTGGGTGGTGGCCACCGTGCGGATGCCGCGATTGAGCAGGCTCTGAAGGATCGCCTGCGCCAGGGCGGCGCCCTCGGTGGGGTCCGTGCCGGCGCCCAGTTCGTCGAACAGCACCAGGTCCTTCTCCGTAACCTCCTGCATGATGTTCACGATATTGGTCATGTGGGAGGAGAAGGTGGACAGCGACTGCTCGATGGACTGCTCGTCCCCGATGTCCGCGAACACCTGGCGGAAGACCGAAAGCTCCGTACCAAGGTCCCCGGGCACCTGCAGGCCGGCCTGAGCCATCAGGGTCAAAAGGCCCACGGTTTTAAGGGTGACGGTTTTGCCGCCGGTATTGGGGCCGGTGATGATGAGCGAAGTGAACGCCCCGCCCAGCTCCAGGCTGCAGGGCACCACCTTTTCAGGGTCGATCAGCGGGTGCCGGACTCTGGTGAGGCGGATGAGGCCGTCCTGGTTGAGCTTGGGGGATACGCCGCGCATATCCCTGGCCAGCTGGCCCTTGGCGAACACAAAATCAAGATGGGCCAGGATCGCGATGTTCTGTTCGATCAGATCCGCCTTGTCTCCCACGGCGGCGGAAAGGGCGGAAAGGATGCGCTCGATCTCTTCTTTTTCCTTGGCGGTCCATTCGCGGATCTCGTTGCTCAATTCAACCACCGCCAGCGGCTCAACGAAAAGCGTCGCCCCGGTGGAGGACTGATCCTGCACGATGCCCGGGACGCTGCCGCGGTATTCAGACCTTACCGGCACCACGTACCGGCCGTTTCGCACCGTGACGATGGCCTCCTGCAGATATTTGGACATTTCGCCCCGGACCATCTGGTTGAGCCTGGTGCGGACCTTTTCGTTGGCCTTGGCGATATTGCGGCGGATGTCGTACAGAAGGGGGCTGGCGTGATCGGACATTTCCTCTTCGGACAGGATGGCTTCCGTGATGTCCTTTTCCAGCTGGGTAAACAGCTGCAGCCGGGAGGCCCCGGAGGTGATGAGCGGGGTGTTTTCCCGCTCTGTCACCAGGCTTGAGCGGGCACTTCGGGCGGCCCTCAGGGCCTCCGCCACCATGAGCAGCGCTTTTTGAGAAAGCGTCGACCCCTTTTGGGCCAGGGAAAGGTAGGGCCTGACGTCCGAAAAGGAGATCAGCGGGTTGCCGCCCTGATAGGTCAAAATGATGACGGCCTCCTCCGTCTCGTTCTGCGCTTTTCTGATCTCCTGAAAATCATCCGAAGGAACAAGCGCAAGACACCTTTCCCTGCCCAGGTCGGTCAGGGCAAAAGCGGCCAGCTGTTCCCGGATCTTGGTGAATTCCAGCACGCGCAGCGCTTTTTCGTTCATGGTTCAGCACCAGCTTTCAAAGAATAAAAAGAATGATCAGAAGCGATGGAACGCTACAGCACGCCTGTTTCCAGGCGGTCCGGGGAACCGGGCGGAGGAGAACCCGCGGGGGTTTTCCCGTCCAGTATGGTCCGCCATCGGCGGGTAAGCAGAACGGAGTCGCGCGGGGCTTCCGTGGTGAATACAAGCAGGGGAGAGAGCTTTAAGCCGCGCAGTTCCTTCCAGTAAGGCTCAAGCTGGACCGGAACCGGGCTCATCATATTCACGCGGCAGCCGTCCGAAAACCGCTCGGGCAGCAGGGGATAGCGGGAACCCTTCTGGTCGGTCAGCAGCTGAGACCGGGTACCCTGCCCGCCCGCACAGAGCGCGCAGCTTTTTTTGCCCTGAGAAAGCCCTCGGTAAGTCCTTTCCGGGCAGTGGGAAAGCAGCATCAGCCGCTGCAGCCCGTACACCTGCAGGAGCCTTTCGCAGCAAGGGGCGGGGAGGGAGCGGATATCGCCAATGCTCATTTCCCGGGACAGCGTGACGCCCTGAACGCCCTGTGAACAAAGCATCCTCTCGGCCTGCCCGTTCATCACGGGAACGGAGGGTCCGGCGTAAAGCGTCCTTTCAAAGCCGAGGCCCAATTGCCCGACCGTGCCCAGGGAGATAGTCACGCCGGATGAGGCGGCCCACTCTCTGACCATTAATAGATCGCTGTCCGGCGCGACAGCGGGCAGTTGGAGGATGAGGCGGGGATCCCACCGGGCGGGAAGGAGGCAAAGTGCGTCCTTTCGCCAGTCCGAAAGGCGGACGATCACCCGGTCAGCCCCGGCGGACAGGCAGGCGCCCGCCCAGGAAGGATCCGGCACGGAAACATACAGCCGGGGCTGATCGAAAGCAAAAACTGGCGCGTCAGGAAAACAGACTGCGGTATCTTCTTGCTTTGGGCGATGGGATTCCCGCACCGCGTTCTCAAGCATTTCCGCCGCCTGACGACGAAGCCTGTTCAGCTCCCCGGCGGAAAGAAAGGCGCCTTCGGAATCAAGGGAAAGGGATTCGAGCGTAAACGGCGTATCGCCCAGGCGGGAAATGAAGCGGAGGGCGGTCTCCTCATTGAGAGCGCGGGCCTGCGCCTGTTCGGCGGCGGCCCCAACGGCTAAGACGGAAACTTCCCCGCAGGAAAAGCGCAGTCTCGCGGGAACGCCGGGGCGGGCAAAAAGCTCCGCCCTGACGGGCAGGGGCCTGCGGGCGCGGAGGGCCTTGTCCGTATAGCCCTCCCGCGCACGATTAAGCTGCGCTTCTGATTCGGTGCGCCATACTTCGGTATGCGGCGCGGCGGCCTCCCTGAGGCGCAGAACGGCCGTGCCGCTGGGGACAGACGGCCCGCTGTAGCGCACGGTCTGCTGATCCAGACGAAGCCCGTCCTGATCGTTGAGCGGACGCGAAAGCGCAACCTCGGCCAGATAAGCGTCCTTGCCCTTGCGGCAGGAAAGGGTTTCGCCGATATTCAGTCCTTTGGCGGCGGCAAATTCCGGGTAAATGATCCCGCGGTCTTCCTTTCCCGCGGGATAACCGGCGGTAAACGAACCGCGGGAAAAGATCTGCGTAAGCTCCTCCATGGCCTTTTCGTCGTGCGGCCTGAAGGTGCCGGAAAGGATCTGATCCAGCGCTTCCCGATAAAGGCGGGTGACGGTAAAAACATACTCCGGTCTTTTTAGCCGGCCTTCGATTTTGAGCGAGCTTACGCCCGCCGCAAGCAGCAGCGGAAGCTGATCCCGCGCGCACAGATCGGCCGGGGAAAGCCAGCAGGCCTTTTGCCCGCGGTATTCGTAGCTCAGCCTGCAGGGCTGCGCGCACCGGCCGCGGTTGCCGGACCGCGGCCCTATCCAGGACGACAGCCCGCACTGCCCGCTCACGCTGACGCACAGCGCGCCGTGCGCGAACACCTCCGTTTCAAGCCCGGCTTCCCGGGCCGAAGCGATGTCCTCCAGGCTGCATTCCCGGGCCAGCACCGCCCGCTTAACGCCTATTTTCTTAAGCCAGGCCACGCCGCTTTTCTGGTGGATGGTCATCTGCGTGCTGGCGTGCACGGTGAGGGAAGGAAATTCCTCCCGGAGGATTTTGAGCACCCCCAGGTCCTGCACGAGCACCGCGTCGGCGCCCATGGCTTCAAGCATACGCAGGGTGTCCCTCACCCGGTCAAGCTCCTGCTCCTTGCACAGGGTATTGACCGTCACGTGTATGCGGCAGCCGTACAGGTGGGCAAAATCGATGGCTTTTTTTGTGTCCTCTTCAGAAAAGCCGACGTCCGCCCGGGCGCCGAAAAAGCTGGTGCCCAGGTAAACGGCGTCCGCCCCCGCGGATACGGCGGCGCGCAGGGCCTCCATGCTGCCTGCCGGAGCCAGCAGCTCCACCCGGTCAGGCATGAGTGTCCTGCTCCTTTTTGGAGGCTTCGTACAGGCGGGTGCGCAGGGCCTGGTTTTCCTTCTGCGCCTCAAACAGCTCCTCCGCGATGGACAGCGCGGCCACTACCGCGGCGATCTCCTGACTCATGGACGTATGCAGGGATACTTCGCCGATCTTGCGGTCCACGTAGCTGGCGACGCGGCGCGTCCATTCCTCGTCGCCGGAGCTGCTCAGGGTGTACTCGCGGCCCCCGATATTGACCGTGAGCGTATTTTTGTTCATGAAAATCCTCCAGACTATCTTCTTTACGCTTTATGATAATAATAATATTGTTTTGACGCTTTGTCAAATCATTCGGTCCGCAGGGCGGCCACCGGGTCCTTCCTGCGGGCGGCCCCGGAGGGAATCAGCCCGGCAAGCAGTGTCAGCAGCATGGATATGGCGATCAGGATGCCCGCGCTTCCGGCCGGCAGTACGGCGGTGGCGCTGATGCCGGTCAGGTTATGGATGATGATATTGACTACCACGTTGAGCCCCAAAGTACACAGGATGCCTATCACGCCGGACACGAAGCCGACGATGAGGGTCTCTGCGTTGAACACGCGGCTTACGTCCCGCTTGGAAGCGCCGATGGCGCGCAGGATGCCGATCTCCTTGGTGCGCTCCAGCACGGAAATATAGGTGATGATGCCTATCATCAGGGAGGACACCACCAGGGAAATGGCCACGAAGGCGATCAGCACATAGCTTACGGCGTTCACAATGTCGGTGACGCTGGACATGAGGGCGCCCACCACGTCCGTGTAGGTGATGGCGCTTCCTTCCCCGGCCTCTTCGTTGTAGCGGTCGATGAGGGCGGCGATTTTTTCCTTGCTCTCAAAGTCCCGGGCGTAGATATAGATGGTCGAGGGATCCTCCAGGTCAAATACGCCCAGCTTCTCCAGGTTGTCCTCATAGGTCGCGTCGGACGCGTATTCGCCGGAGGCCATCGCAGACTGTATCATTTTCTGCAGCTGCTCTTCGCTCATGGTGCCCAGCATTGCCTTGTACATGGCGGGCATCTCCTTGCCGGTCGCCTGCCTGTAAAGCTCCGGTATGCTTTCCCGGGTGACGGTGAACGCCGCAGACGCCTCGCTTCCCGGGAAGGGGAAGCCGGTCATCACGTCCACCTCCGGGTTTGCCCGCTGCGCCTGAACGACCGCGCTTTTTTCGGTGTATTCGGAGGCGAAGCCGTTAAGCGCGCTCAGATACCCGATCGCGCCCGAAGCGCCGGCCTGGGTGGAAACGGCGTCCTCCCGGGGCCGGATGATGCCCACGATCTTAAGCTCCGGCGAGTGTTCCAGCGCCCGGCGGACAAAAGCGGGGTCGGAGCTTTTGTCCAGATAGGAGCCGTTTTCCCGGGCCTCGTACAGGTCGCAGGGCATCAGCAGCCGGAAAGAAAGGCCCATGAGTTCCTCATAGGTGTAGGTGGTGACAGGAACGCTTATTTCCTCTCCCTGGATGGTGCGCCTGGTCAGCTCGGCTATTTCGCTCTGGTCCCGCAGGCCTAAGGTATACAGCGTATAATCGCTGATCGATCCGCGGCGGGTGGTGATGATGACCAGCTCGTTATATTCCCGGGGGAAGCGGCCGCACATGACCTCGTACTGTTCGTTCATCATCTCCTCGTTATCCAGCAGCTGGGAAAAAACGTCCATGTAGGAAAGGCCCATGCCCGCCAGTTCCGAGGAACTGATCACGCCCATCATCGCGTTGTCGGTGCCGATCAGTCCTGACTGGCTGAGCACCTGGCTGGGGTTCACCTGGATGTATTCCCCGTCCGAAAGGCGGTAAATGTTCAGGGTATCCTCATAGCCGTAGCGGATATCGGACACCAGCGGCCTCACGTCGCTGTCTTTCCCGTCCAGCCAGCGTTTGAAGGACTTGAGGTCGTTATGGGTCATGGTGGCGTTCATGCTGTTGAGCATGCGGCTCATGACGTCGCCGGATATGACGGTGCCTGCCTCGGCCTCCCGCCGGGTGTCCTCCTGGGCCATCATGGCGGCCATCATGCCCGACATATCCATGGAGCTGCGCTGTATCTGCACCGGATAGGTGGACAGCGTATCCCGCTGCACGCGGTCTATGTACATTTTGACGCCGGTCGAGATGGACAGTATCAGCGCGATGCCGATGATGCCGATGGACCCGGCGAAGCTGGTCAGGAAGGTGCGGCCCTTCTTGGTCATCAGGTTCTGGAAGGACAACGACAGCGCCGTCAGAAAGCTCATGGAGGGCTTTTTTTCGGCGGGCGGGGCGGTCAGGCTTTCCTGAACGAGCTCCTCCTGGGAGCAGGGGGCGCTGTCGCTTACGACCCGGCCGTCCTTTAACTGTATGATGCGGGTGGCGAACTCGTCGGCCAGATCCGGGTTGTGGGTCACCATGATGACCAGCCTGTCCCGGGCGATTTCCTTGAGCAGGCCCATCACCTGAAGGCCCGTCTCGCTGTCCAGCGCGCCGGTGGGCTCGTCGGCCAGGAGTATTTCCGGGTCGTTCACCAGCGCGCGGGCGATGGCCACGCGCTGCATCTGCCCGCCGCTCATCTGGTTGGGCTTTTTCTTCGCCTGGTCCTCAAGCCCCACCTGTCTGAGCGCCTCCATGGCGCGCGTCTTTCTTTCCTGCCGGCTCACCCCGGACAGGGTCAGCGCCAGCTCCACGTTTGAAAGCACGGTCTGGTGGGGGATCAGGTTATAGCTCTGAAATACGAAGCCGACGCGGTGGTTGCGGTAATTGTCCCAGTCCCTGTCTCTGAATTCGCGGGTGGAGCGGCCGGAAATGAGCAGCTCCCCGCCGTCTGCGTGATCAAGCCCGCCGATGATGTTAAGCAGCGTCGTCTTGCCGCAGCCGGAGGGCCCCAGCACCGCCACGAACTCGCTGCGGCGAAGGGACATATCCACCCCTCTGAGCGCTTCCACGCGGGTGCTGCCCGCCTGGAAATATTTGGTCAGTTGCCGAAGTTCCAGCATTCCCGTATCCCCCGAAATGATAAATGCGGTAGACAGAAATATCCCAGTCCAGTTTAACACAATAAGATGAAAATGAAAATGAACAATAAAGCGGGAAAAGGGACAAAATCGTGTCAAAAGGGAAACGCCGCAGCCACGCCAATTGTCGGACGAAAATTTCAGACGGTCGATTGACAGATGGTATATTTGGCATTATACTTTACTTACAACACAACAAAAGGAGGTGCCGGTAATGGACGACGGAAGATGTCAGGCGGGCGATGACATACCTTTATCGCGGACAGTGCCGGCTCCGGCGCTTTTCGGATAAAAACATTCATCGATCGCTCTTCTTCTGTTTCTCGAACGACTGACAATCGTACGGCAGAAAGGAGGGATTCCCTTGGAATGGGAAAAAATGGTCGAACGCCTGACGGCGCTGTTGAACAACGGCAAGCACAGTGAGCTCCGCGGCGCGCTGATGATGCTCAACGAGGTGGACATCGCGCATTTCATGGAGTCGCTGGACAAGGAAAAGCTGCTGCTCTGCTTCAGGGTGCTGCCCAAGGACATTTCGGCGGACGTATTCACCTATATGTCCGGCGAGCAGAAGCAGACACTGATCGAATCCATCGGAGACAACGAAATCCGTTCCCTGATCGAGGACATGTTCCTGGACGACACGGTGGACTTTCTGGAGGAGCTTCCGGCCAACGTGGTCCGCAGGGTGCTGCAGAATACCAGCGAAGAAAAGCGGAACCTGATCAATCAGTTCTTCCGCTACCCCGAAAATTCCGCGGGCTCCCTGATGACCATCGAATATATGGAGCTCAAGACCGGCCTGAACGTCCGCCAGGCCATGGACCTGATCCGCGAAACCGGCCTGGACAAGGAAACCATCTATACCCTTTACATCATTGACAGCGCCCGCCGCCTGATCGGCACCATTGCCTTAAGGACGCTGATCCTTTCCCGCGACGAGGTGCTGATCGATTCGCTGATGGATACCAATATCATCAGCGTCCGCACGCTGGACGACCAGGAAAAGGTCGCCGAGACCGTGCGCGAATACGACCTGATGACCATCCCGGTGGTGGATAACGAAAACCGCCTGGTGGGCATCATCACCGCCGACGACATCATGGACGTCATCGAAGAAGAGAACACCGAGGACTTCGAAAAGATGGCCGCCCTGACGCCCTCGGAGGAGGAATACTTAAAGACTTCTCCCTGGAAGCTGGCCAAGAACCGCATGCCCTGGCTTCTGCTGCTGGCCACCGTGGCCATTTTCACCGGCATGATCATCACCAACTATGAAGACGTGCTCAGCACCTCCGCCATGGGCATCGTTCTGACGGCGTGCATCCCGATGCTGATGGATACGGGCGGCAACTGCGGCGCGCAGGCCTCCACGCTGATGATCCGCGGTATCGCGCTGGGCGAGATCGAGTTCAAGGATATCGGCCGGGCCCTGTGGAAGGAATTCAGGGTCGCGCTGATCGTGGGCGCGGTGCTGTCCGTGTTCACGTTCCTGCGCGTATTGCTGATCAACCATGCCACGGTCCCCGTGTGTCTGATCGTGTCCGGCTCGCTTTACTGTACGGTCATCCTGGCCAAGGCGCTGGGCTGCGCGCTGCCGCTGACCGCCAAAAAGCTCGGCTTTGACCCCGCGCTGATGGCCAGTCCCCTGATCACCACCATCGTGGACATGACCTCCCTGACCATCTATTTCTCCATCGCCACCGCGGTGATGCATCAGATAAACGTCTGACCGTTCCCTTTGCCGGCTTCCCGGCTTCGCGCGGCCGGCCATATCGACCCCGGCAAATAAGCCTGCCTTCATAATTCGCGAAGGCGGGCTTTTTTGCAGGCTGATTTTTTCGGCCTGATCAGGAAAAAATGTAAATAATTGTATTCGCCAAAGCATGCGAATGCTCCGCTTTGCGCTGCCGAATCAGATATATTTATATGATATGCCCGTTTTCGGGACGGCTGTCAGCCTCCTGCTTCCCAGGCCTTTTTCGTTGACGAAAGCAAGGTTTCGCGATAAAATCAAAAATGTGCTGCTGCGCTTTTTTGCCCGGAGAAAGCATATGTACGGAATGGAGGCTTATCCGTGAGGAGGCATCTAATAAAAATCCTGTGGCCCCTGCTGCTGGCGCTGTGCCTGACGCTGTCCCTGCCCGCGCTGGCGGGGGACGCGCTGCTTGACACCTACGGCATGGACCTGGACCTTTTTTTGACCTATCCCGACCCATACGGGGAAGAGATGAGCCTTTATCCGGAGCCTGCCGGCATCACGGACGGCGCCATCGCGCTGTGGTGCTATCTGCCCGACGGGGACGTGTCCCAGGTCACCCTTCATGTAAGCGATGTGAACGGGCTTTACACCTTCATGCCTTCCGAAGGCACCGTGTTTCCAGTGACGGACGCGGGGGAAACACTGTCCGGCCCCTTTTTGTGCGAGGTGACCGCCCTGTCCGAGGACGGGGAGGAGGTGACCCTCAGGGTATACCTTTCGCTTTCCGCACAGGCTCCTTCGCAGGAAGATGCGCCTGCGTTTTCAGAAACGCCGCTGCCTGATCCCACCGAGGCGCCCGTGCAGGGAGAACCGATCTCCGTGACCGTCCATTTCGTGGACGAGGAGGGCCGCTTCATTGCCCCCGACCGCGTGACGACGGTGTGGACCGGCCAGCTGGACGCCGTTTACGCCGACAATATCGAAGGCTATACCCGCCTGGGCGACGTCGCCCGGATGGTGAACCTGCCCCTGGGCGCAACGGAGGCGGACGATATATATTTTGTCTATCAGGCCCCTGAACCCACCCCCGTTCCGGCCGATGCCCAGGTGGTCATTGAATACCGGGACACCGCCGGGGAAAAGCTGGCGGAGGATACCGTCGTCATCTGCCCGGGCGGCGTCACCACGACCGTTTCGGCCGAGCCTGAGGGCCTTTCCGAAAACTACGTTCCTGAAGGGCAGCTTACCCAGGACGTGACCGTGGACGCGGATGGCGCCCACCCGGACCGGGTCGTCTTCTATTACACCTACCAGGAGCCCGCTTCTGCCCCCGTCGTCCGCGTGACAGTCCGCCATGTGGATATGCAGGGCAACGAGCTTTTTCCTGCCCAGGAGCTGATCCTCCCGGAGGGTGAACAGACGACCGTCACGGCGCTGTCATCGGATGCGCTTGGCGGAAACTGGTTTGCGGCGGACGGGGCCAGTAAGGATCTGACCGTACACGACGAGGGAGACGGGACGCAGACGGTGTTCTTCGTTTATGTGCCCTCGCCTGCGCAGGACGCGGAAACGTCCGCGCCCGCGCCTGAGGCCACGCAGGTCCCCGCCGCGCCCACCTTCACGCCTGCGCCCGCGCCGGTGGTCAAGCTGGTGCAGGTGCTGTATGTTTATGAAAACGACGAGCTGACCGGTTATTCCAGTTCCCGGCTGGAGCCTGTCTCCGAAGGGGATACGCTGCTGTTTGCAGAGGAGCCCAAACCCGGCTACCGCCTGGACGGGGACGATGCCCAATTGGTCACGGTCTACGCGGACGGGACGGCGGAACCGGAAACGGTCACCTTCCATTATGTTCAGGCCGCAAAGCCTGAGGAGACCCCGCCGCTGACCGCGTCCGTGTCCGTCTATTTCCGTACCGAGGACGGCATCAACGTGGCCACGCCCACCATGGCGAAGGTCACAGCCGGCACGCAGCTCATATACGCCGATCCTCCGGATCTGCCGGACGGCTATGACCAGATCACCCAGCCGCAGACGGTCACCCTTTCGGAAGACGGCACGCTCTACCCGGACACGGTGACCTTCTACTACCGAAAAAGCCAGCCCGAAGAGACCGAGCAGTTTGACGGCCGGACGGACTTTTCCCTTCAGCCCTACAGCGGCTACGCCAAAGCCCTGCGGACGGTGAATCTGCGCTCTTATCCCGACCAGGGCGACAGCGCCAATATCGTCGCTTCCGTCTCAAGCGACGATCTGATCTACCTGAAAGGCGTAACCACTTATAAAAACAGCAACTGGTTTTATGTGTCGGTCAACGGGCGCATGGGCTACGTCTCGTCGTCCGTCGTCCGCGAGCTTACCGAGAAGGAAACTGCCCGGCTGGGCGTCGAAAACCTGGCCGAGGGCACGGACCCTCCAGCCGTGGACCCGGAAACGGGCCTGGTTGAACGCTGGGGGAAAACCACCACCAAGGTGCGCTACCGTTCTGAGCCCAACGGAAAGGTCATCCGGGAACTGTCAAAAGGCTCCGAGCTCTTCATCCTCTCAGAGGAAGAGACGGACGGGGTCGTCTGGTACAAAGCGCTTTATAACGGCCGGGAAGGCTGCATCATGGCTGAGTATGTGGATCTGTTCAGCCAGTCCCAGTCCGCGCTCAAGCAGTCCCAGCTGAAAACGCCGGTCCCCACCCATACCGTGATGATGACGCGCGTTCCCACGGCCACGCCCACCGTGTTCGTGCCCACCGCCGTCCCGACCCAGACGCCCGTCCCCACCACGCCCGCGCCCACTGACACGCCGCCCCTGTACGCAGGATACGGCCTGACGGTATCCCGCACCGCCGTCCGCTCCGGGCTGGACCGGGCGGACGAGGGCATCCGGGAAATGGTGTCGGTGGATACGCTGGTCACCATCCAGGGACAGGCCTACGTGGACGGCGTCTGCTGGGATTCCGTCACCGTGCTTTCCACCAATACTTCCGGTTTCATGGAGGACAGTCATCTGCGCCGCATTTCCAACGAAGAGGCCGAGATATACCGCCGGGAGCTGGCCACCGCGACGCCCGCCCCCGTGATCGATTCCACGCCGGAGCCTTTTTCAGGCATGGCCCGGGCACTGGGAGATTTTATCCCCCTGCGGGCTGACATGAGTTCCAACGCGCAGATCCTGGCGCTGCTGATGCGCGATTCGGTGGTAAGCGTTCTGAACCAGGAAACCCTGCCGGACGGCCTGACCTGGTGTCTGGCCCAGTACGGGGCGGACATCGGCTACGTCCGCCGGGATATGATCGAACAGATGAACGACTGGGAGATCGCCGGCTATCTGGCCTCCCTGCGCACGCCCACGCCCGCCCCCGAGGCCACGCAGACGCCCCGCACGGCCAGCCAGCGGGTGACGGCCTACGGCACCGTGAACCGCGACCGGGTCAACCTGCGCGCCGAGCCCAATACATCCAGCACTTCCCTGTATATGATGAGCCGCAACGAAATGGCCTATGTGCTGGATACCATACAGGTTCAGGACGAAAAGCAGTCCCAGGACGCAAAGCAGACACCGGGCGTAAGGCTTTGGTACTATATCACCATAAGCGGGCATACAGGCTATGTTCGCTCCGATTACCTGGATATCCTGACCCAGTACCAGCTGGACAGCTTCCTGGATACCGAGGAGTTCCGCAGCGCCAACGAAAGCGACGCCGCCATCAGGGACAGCTCGTCCCTCCGGCCCTACGAAGAACATCTCCTGGCCCAATGGCAGAACCCCTCCGCTTCGGCCTCCTTTGAGCCCTTTGATCCTTACGCCACTCAAGCCCCCGTGACCGCCGTCACCCAGGCTCCGGGGCAGACGGTCCGGCCCACCCTGCCGCCCACTTTGGCCCCCACCATCGTGGCCGGCTTTGCGGATGCCTCCGCCAGGGCGGCGGACGAGGGCCGGGGCGGGTCCCGGCTGTGGCTGATCCTGCTTCTTTCCGGCCTGGCCGTGGTCGTCCTGGGCACGGTCATCATCGCGCTTCGTTCCTCCAGGCGCAAGGCGGACCGCCGCCGGGCGCTCATGCGCGCCCAGCAGGCGAGAAACGCCCGCCGCGCCGATCCTTCCGCCCCGCAGGGCTACCGGGGCGAACCGGGCCAGCCGTTTGGCAGCACCGCCCGTCCGGCCGCCCCGCTCAGGGACGGCGTGGGCCGCCGCGGCGCGCAGGACGGGACGGCGGAGAACGACGAAGACCATACCGTCCGCTTTGACGCGGGCACAGCCTCCCGCAGACGCACCGATGCCGCCGCGCCGGACGACCGAACCGCTTCCCGGCGCCGCACGGCTCCCGCGGAGGATGAAAACGCCATCTTCCGCCGTCCCGCGCAGGAAACGGTATCACTTCCCAGAACGGACGCCGCTCAGGCGCCCCAGCCCGATGAAGGCAGGCCCGTTTCCGCCAGCACCAACGCGCGCAGAAGGCGCACCGAACGTTATCATTACGGGGACGATGAGTGAGCCCCTGCTTCCGTTCAGAAATACATCCGTAAATACATGACCGGGGGAATCCTGATGAAAAAGACCTTCTTTATGCTTTTGATCCTGCTTGTTTTCGTGTGTGTGTGTTTGGGCGCGCTTGGTGAATCGCCCGACTGGGTGGAGCTTTCTCAGGACGAGCTGGACGCCTTGGCCGCCAACGGGGAAACGGTGCTTTCTCCCGTGCGCAGCGTGCCCGAACACGTGAAGCTGCTGCTTTCGGTGGCCCGGGGAGAACTGGGCTACGTGGAAGGGCGCAACAACCAGACCAAATACGGCGTCTGGGCCGGGGACGCTCAGGCCAACTGGTGCGCGGAATACCTCTGCTGGTGCGTGGACCAGGTGGATCAGCTTTACTCAACCAACCTTCTGACCGTCGTTTATCCCCGCTATTCCAGCAAAAACGTGGGCCGCAACTGGTTTATCCGCGAAGGCAGGTATATCTCCCGCCGGGGCTCCATTCCGGACTGGGGCTCCCAATGGCTGTTCGGCCATACGGAGCCGCTGGGCAAGAACGGCTATGTTCCTCAGCCGGGGGACTGGATGTTTTTCGCCGTATCCGCCGACGCGGACACCACCCACGTGGCGATGGTGGATTACTGCACGATGGATGAAAAAGGCCAGGTGCGCATCTACGCCCTGGAGGGCAACAAGCCCGACCGGGTGCAGCAGACGGCCTATCTTCTGGAGGACGAAACCATCCAGGGCTACGGAACCGTGTACGACCTGGCGGACGTCGTGATCAAAATGGGCTGCTCGGGCAAAAAGGTCACTGCCCTGCAGGAAGCCCTCTGCGAGATAGGCCTGCTGGACGCCTCGCATGTCACGGGGACCTTCGGCACCTACACCGGGGAGGCCGTGCGCGCCTTCCAGGCCATGAAAAAGATCGAGGTCACCGGCGCCGCCGGGCATGAAACGCAGCTGCAGCTGCAGCTGTATGTGCAGCAATACCGCATGGAGCACCCGGAGTACTGGGAAGTTGTGGCCGACGATTGACAGCCCCGGCGCTGTGTTGTAAAATGTTTTCCGGCGGCCGCGCGGCGCCGCGATATATGGAAACGGAGGGTGATTTATGCGGGACATGCTGATACTGCTGAACCTGGATCCCTCCGTGGCCAGGCTGACCGCCCGCAAGCTCCGGTCGGAAAAGATCTGCTGCCGCATTCTGCCCGCGGACACCGGCAGGGATGCCCTGATCAGGGAGGATCCCTGCGGGCTGGTGCTCTGCGCCGCGATGGACACGCCCATACCCGCGCTGGATCCCTTTGTGTTTAGCGGAAACATTCCCCTGCTCGCCCTGGGCAGCGCGGCCGCACTGCTGAACCTGCGCAGCGGGGGCACCGCTTCCGCGCTATCACCCGGCAAAAAGCTCTGTGAGATCCGCTGCGTGCAAAGCCCCCTGTTCGAAAAGACCGCCGTCTTCACCCATATGATATCGGGCACTCTGGCCGTCCGGGTGCCGGAGCACTTTGAGGTACTGGCGACGCTTGGGCAGGAGTGCCTGCCCTTCGCTTTTTCCTTTCCGGCCCGGCATCAGTTCGGCACCTTTCTGGAGCCCGAGCCTCATGACCCTGACAGCACGAAAATGCTTTCCCGGTTTGCGTTTTCGGTGTGCGGGTGCACGCCCTGGTGGAACGAGGACGCCCTGGTGGGCAATTCCGTCGCCTCCCTGCGCAGTCTGGCGGGAGACGGCAGCGCGCTTTGCATGATGACCGGGGGCCTTCACGCCTGCGTGGCCGCCATGCTGGCCGGCCGGGCGCTGGGGGACAGGCTGACCTGCTGCTTTGTGAACACCGGCCTTCTCCAGGAAGGGGAGGAAGCCCGCTTCACCTCCTTTTTCCGAAGCACTTTGCGGCTCAATGTCGTTTTCCTCAACGAGGAAAAGCGCTTCCTGGAGGCGCTTAAAGGCCTGCGCTCCCAGGAGGACAAGCGTTCCGCCATCCATTCCCTGATGCGGGTCGTCGCCCGGGAGGTCCAGCGGGACATCCCGAACCTGTCCCTCGTGATACTCGACCAGGCCTATACCGACGCTCCGAGGCGGGAGCCTGTGAGCCTGCGCCCCGGGGTGCAGGCCGCCCAGCCCCTGGCCGATCTTTTTCTGGACGAGGTGCGCCAGGTCGGCGCGTATCTGGGCCTGCCGTACGAAATGATCGCCGGTCAGCTGATACCGGACACGGGGCTTGCGCTCAACATCGTGGGGGAAGTGACTGAGGAGCGGCTTTCCATCCTCCGCTTCGCTGACGCGGTTTTCCGCAGGAAAGTCCGCCACAGCGGCCAGTCCCTGCGCCTGAGCGAATATTACGCCGTGCTCAGGCCCTACGAAAAGGACACCTATTCGGTGATACTGCGCGCCCTTTCCTCCACCTACGGGGACGAGCTGCGCGCGGCCCGCACCCCCTACGACGTGCTGGAGGAAGCGGCGGAGGAGATCCGCTCTGCCTGCCCCCAGGTGCGGCGGGTGCTGTACGACCTGACCCCTTCCAGCCGGGCCTGATGTCCCGCGCTGTTTTCCCCGACTTTGTCCGCCAGGCGGACTTCCCTTCATCCATAGAATCGGAGCAGTGATCTATGCGTATTACCCACCCACAGGCCACCTACCGGGGCATACCCGCGGAGGATACTTTTTTTGTGGCCAACGACCAGCACATACAGCTGGGAAGCGGCTACCTGATCCCCTTTGTGCAAAAGGAGCTGTATCCCTCCCGGCCGCTCAACATCTATATGGAAATAGACGCCCAGCCCTCCGCCCGCAACCTCCTGTTCGGGGCGCTGCTGGCGCGGGCCGTCGTGATCAGGGATCAGAACTATCCCGGCATGCCCGCCCGCCTGTACACCCAGCTGGACGCGTCGGACGCCGAGCTGGTCAGCTTTTACCAAAACAGCGGCCTGACCGCCGACGACGCGGAGGATCTTTTCTATTTTCCGCTGCCTTACGCGGAGCCGGGGAAGACGCCCATGGGCGTGCAGTACGCCTCCGTGCCGCTTGAAAACGATGCCCAGCAGGACGCTTTCCTGCAGCGCCTCAACGCCATGCGCATCGCGCCCATCCAGCGCGACCAGCTGACCTTATGGCGCGAGCAGCCCGGCTTCCTGGCGCTGGGCTTTTACCGCGCCGGCCGGCCCGTGTCCGAGCTGGTCACGGCGGGCACCGGCCCCAACGCGTCCCTCGTGCAGGTCTATACCCGCGCGGAATTCCGCCAGCAGGGCATGGCCGGCGCGCTGGTGCGGCAGGCCGCGGCCATTCTCAGGGAGCGGGGCATGCAGGGCCTGTACGCCCATATATTCCGCCGCAATACCCCGCAGGTGGCCTTCATGCAGGGCATCGGGGCGACCTTCACGCGCACCATCGCCCTGCTTCCCGGAGTGGATCTATGAAAAACGGCTGGCTCATCGGCAACGGGTTTTACCATAGCGGAAGCTTTGACAGCCTGTACGCTTCATTGATACAGGAAGCGCAGGCGCTGGACGTTTCGCTCACGCTTATGTTTAACGACGGGCTCTGCCCCTTTCCGGACCTGAAAAAGGAGCCCCCGCCCGATTTCGTCCTTTTCTGGGACAAGGATATCTGCCTGGCCGCCCAGCTGGAAAAAGCGGACATCCCGGTTTTCAATTCCTCCCGGAGCATCGCCCTCTGCGACGACAAGACGCTGACCTATGTGACGCTTTCCGGCGTCGTTCCCATGCCCGAGACCATTCTGGCCCCCACGGCGTATTATGGCTATGGGGACGCTTCTTTTTTGTCCCGGGTCGAACAAAAGCTTTCCTTTCCCTATGTCTTCAAGGAAGGCTATGGTTCCTTCGGCCGCCAGGTTTTTCTGATTCATGACCGCGAGGAAGGGCTTGCCCACCTGAACGCGCTGGACGGAAAGCCTGCGCTTTTCCAGCGCTTTGTCTCTTCTTCCGCCGGGAGGGACGTACGGGTCTACGTCTGCGGGGGCCGCTGCGTGGCCGCGATGGAGCGCATCGCCCCGGCCGGCGATTTCCGTGCCAATATCATGAACGGAGGCACGGGCAGGCTGCATGTCCTGTCCAAAGAGGAAGAGGAAATCTCTCTTAAGTCCGTGGCGGCGCTGGATCTCACCTTCGGCGGGGTGGACCTGCTGTTTTCCCCGGAGGGCCCGCTGCTCTGTGAGGTCAATTCCAACGCGCACTTTGCGGGGCTTTGCAAAGCGTCCGGAGTCAATATCCCCCGCGAGATCCTGTTGTCTGTTCTCTCCGCGCTCTGAAACCCCGGTTATTATCGTACAGGAAGGTAAGTTTCTTGCGTCTGCGTTCCTTTTTCACCAGGGACCGCATCAGGTCCTGGCTTCTGATCCTGCTGGGCAGCGCCGTCGCCGCGTCCGCCTATCCCATGTTTCTGACGCCCAACGCCATCGTTCCGGGCGGGCTGACCGGCGTGGCGATGATCCTCAACCACGTCTTCGGTTTTCCCATCGGCGTGACCAGCCTCGCGCTGTGCGCGCCGCTTTTCTTGGCCGGGTGGAAGCAGTCCGGGCCTCTTTTTGTCATGCGGACGGTCGGGGCCACCGCGCTTTTTTCCCTGCTGATCGACCTTTTGCCCTGGCCTGCCATGACGGATGACATCCTGCTGGCCACCGTGTTCGGCGCGATCCTCATGGGCATTGGTCTGGGCCTTATCATGCTGGGCGGCGCCAGCACCGGCGGGACGGACATGCTGGCGGAGCTTCTCCACAAGCGCTTTCCTGCTGTCAAGGTGGGCGTTTTTCTGGCCTTCGCGGACGGCTGCGTCATCCTGGCCGCCGCCTTCATCATGGGCACAAGGGCGGCGCTGTACGCGCTGATCAACATCATGATCTCCGCCTACGTGATCGATATGGCGCTGGCCGGCACCGGCCGGGCCAAGGCCTGTTTTGTCATTTCCGATCAGGCGGACCGCATTTCAGAACGCATCATGAGCGAGATGGAGCGCGGCGCCACGCTGATCGAATCCACCGGCGCGTTCTCGGGGGAAAAACGCCGCATCATCCTGTGCGTCTGCTCCGCCCGCGAGATCGTGCGCCTCAAGCAGATCACCCGCCAGGAGGATCCCCGCGCCTTCGTTTTCATCACCGATACGCACGAGACCCTGGGCGAGGGCTTCCAGAACCTGACTGTCAGCTGATTTTTCGCGCGGGTTTCCCGGCAGGAAAGCCCGATTTTTCTTAATTTTTTCAGAATAATGATGTTTTTTCGTTGCTTATTTTGTTTTTAGCGGTATAATGGAAGCGTGTTTTTATTCTCAGAAAGGGAGCGATGCCGCATGTCCTGGGAAAGCGTGAAAGAATACCTGACCGCCTACGGCGCGCAGGACAGGATGATTTCCTTCTCCGTGTCCTCCGCCACGGTGGATCTGGCTGCCCAGGCGCTGGGCGTGATCCCCGCCCGCATCGCCAAATCGCTGACCTTCCGCCTGGGGGACGGCTGCGCGGTGATCGTTTTCGCCGGGGACGCCCGGGTGGACAACAGCGCCTTCAAGGCCCGCTTCCATGAAAAGGCCGCCATGCTCCCGCACGAGGAAGTGGAAGCGCTGACCGGCCACCCAGTGGGCGGCGTATGTCCCTTTGCGCTCAACGAGGGCGTTCCCGTTTATCTGGACGAATCCCTCCTGCGCTTCAAGACCGTTTTTCCTGCCGCCGGGACGGCGTCATCCGCCGTCGAACTGACCCCGCAGGAGCTTTTCCGCATTTCCGGCGCCAGGGAATGGGTCCGCGTTTCCAAAGGCTGGCAGGAAGCCGGCGCTTGAGATTTCCGCCCCGATCCGTAAACCTTTTCACCGCACAATTCTCCGAATGCCAAGGAGGACGATGTATGCTGGACAATGCTGATAATTCGGCCGACAACAAGCCCATCCGGGATATAGCCTATGACGAGCTCAAGCACGCCATCATCATGGGTGAGCTGCCCCCTGGTTACCGTATCGTCGAAACGGTGTACGCCAATAAACTGCATATCAGCCGCACTCCGCTCAGGGAAGCGCTGCGGAAGCTGGAGCTGGACGGGCTGGTCAAGTACGAGCTCAGAAAAGGCGTGATCGTCTGCGCCTTCACCATCAGCGATATCGAGGAAATTTTCACCATCCGTAACTCCATGATGATGCTGATCCTGCCCTCGGTCATCCGCCTGGCGACGCCCGAGGTCATTGCCAAACTGCGCGAGATCCTCAAAGAGATGGACGGAGCGCTTGCCCGGCAGGACTGTGACGAGCTGGCCGTCCTGAATCGCCGCTTCCACGGCATGATCGAGCATATCACCGACAAAAAGCGCATCCTCAACGTGATCGAGAGCCAGGAGGAATACATCATCCGCTTTTCCTCCATCGCCATCTCCAATTACGCGCACCGGGAGCTTGCCCACCAGGAACATCATAAAATGGTGGACCTGATCGAACAGAAGGATCTGGAGGGCCTGCGCATCCTGATGGCCAGCCACCTGGAGGAAAGCAAGCAGACCTGCCTGTTCGCCCTGCGTCAGCAGGAGCAACCGCCGGAAACGGCCTGAAGAAGGATATCGATTTATGGAACAGATGAAAATGGATGAACTGAAGTCAGAAGTTCTGGAGATCCTCCAGCAGGACTGCCGTTATCCCCTTGAAAAGCTTTCCGTGATGACGGGAAAACCCCTGGAAACCGTGGCGCAGGCCATCGATGAAATGGAAGAGGACGGGGTCATCCTGCGCTACCGTCCCATCGTCAATTGGGACAAGCTGCACGTTAACCGCGTCGAGGCCATGATCGAGGTCCGCGTGACCCCGCAGCGGGACATGGGCTTTGACGCCATCGCGGGCCGCATCTACCGTTTTGACGAGGTCAAGAGCGTTTTTCTGATGAGCGGCAGCTACGACCTGCTGGTGCTGGTGGAGGCTTCCACGCTCAAGGAACTGGCGCTCTTCGTCAGCGAAAAGCTGTCCACCCTGGACACGGTCACCGGCACGGCCACCAGCTTTGTGCTCAAGCGCTACAAGCAGGACGGCGTCATTTTCGAAGGCGGGCAATCTGACGGAAGGCTGGTTGTCTCCCCATGAGCGAACGCTTCATTTCTCCCGTAGTCAAGGCTGTGCCGCCCAGCGGCATCCGCCGCTTCTTTGATATCGCCGGCACCATGAAGGGCGCCATTTCCCTGGGCGTCGGCGAGCCCGATTTTGTCACGCCCTACCATATCCGCAGCGCCGCCATCGATTCCCTTTTGGACGGGCAGACGCAGTACACCGCCAACCGCGGACTTTTGTCCCTCAGGAAGGAGATCGCCGGTTATCAGAGCATCCGCTTTCAGACCGACTACGACCCTGAGAAAGAGATCATGGTCACCGTCGGCGCCAGCGAGGGGATCGATCTGGCCCTGCGCATGTGCGTGCGCCCCGGCGACGAGGTGCTGGTGCCCGACCCAGGCTACGTAAGCTACGCGCCCTGCGTCACCCTGGCCGGAGGCGTCGCCGTGCCTCTCAGAACGGATATGGGCCACGGCTTCCGGCTGGACGCCGATATGCTCGAAAAGGCGATCACCGATAAGACCCGCGCGCTCATTTTCCCTTATCCCAACAATCCCACCGGCGTCGTCATGCGCAGGGCCGACCTGGAAAAGATCATCCCCGTGATCATGCGGCACGACCTGCTGGTTATTTCGGATGAGATCTACGGCGAGCTCACCTACGAAGGGGCGCGCCATGTTTCCATCGCTTCCTTTCCCGGCATGAAGGAAAGGACCGTCCTGCTGAACGGCTTTTCCAAGGCCTTCGCCATGACCGGCTGGCGGCTGGGCTACGCCTGCGGCCCCGCCCCGCTGATCGAGCAGATGAACAAGATCCACCAGTACGCCATCATGTGCGCCCCGCGGCAAAGCCAGGTGGCGGCCGAGGAGGCCCTGCGCAAGGGCCGGGAAAACGATTATCAGGACATTGAGACCATGCGCCGCAGCTATGACCGCCGCCGCAGGCTTATGGTGGACGCCTTCACGCAGATGGGCCTTGACTGCGCCGTTCCCTCTGGCGCGTTTTACTGCTTTCCCTCCGTCCGTTCCACCGGGCTGGACAGCGAAACCTTCTGCACCCGCCTGCTTCGGGAACACAAGGTCGTCTGCGTGCCCGGCACGGCCTTCGGGGACAGCGGGGAAGGCTTCATCCGCTGCTGCTACGCGACCTCAGTGGAACAGATGACCGAGGCTTTTTCGCGGATTCGCGCTTTCCTGGATACGTTATGAGGCGGTTTGCTCTGATGAAAAAAAGACTTTTCTCCGGTTTGCTTGCTGTTGTCCTTCTTTGCGCCGGCTGCGCGCTGGCCACCGCGCCGGAGCCGGAGATAGAGATCATCCTTCCCGGCGCCAGCTCTCCGGGGCTTCCTACGCCCGCGCCCACTCCCACGCCTGCGCCCACGCAGAAAGCGGCTTCCGCCTCCGCCCCCGAAGGGACGATGAGCGTCACCCTCACCTTCACGGGGGATCTCACGATCGGCACCAACTACAAGGTCTACCGAAAGCTTGATTCCTCCATCTTCGGCAAGGAACTGAAAAGGCAGAAGAACCAGCCCGATTTTTTCCTCAGGAACATCAAAGAAGTTCTTCTTTCGGACGATCTGACCGTGGTCAATTTTGAAGGCACCCTGGCCGATTCGGTGGTGATCCCCGCCAGCAAAAAAGACAACCAGTTCCTGTTTCTCGCTCCCGTGTCCTACGCCGATGCGCTTCTGCCCAACGGCATCGAGGCCGCCACACTCGAAAACAACCACGTGATGGACTTCGGCGAGGACGGCTATCAAAGCACGATGAATGCGCTTGAGAACGCCGGCATTGTGTGCGCCAATTCCACGCAGCTCGGCATTTTTGAGGTGAACGGCGTTAAAATAGGCTTCCTGGCCTATCAGACCTTCAACGGCGGCTACGACAGGATCCGCGAGACCCTGGCGCAGGATATACAATCTGCCCGGGATCAGGGCTGCGGCATCGTGACCGTCAGCTATCACTGGGGGGACGAACTGGATTACAGCCCCAATCAGCGTCAGCAGGATTTGGCTCATGATACCATCGACGCCGGGGCCGACCTGGTAATCGGCCACCACAGCCACCGCATCAACCCCATCGAGGAATACCAGGGCAAATACATCGTCTATTCCCTGGGCAATTTCTCCTTTTCGGGCAACAACAAGCCCAGCGACATGCTGACCTATCTTTTCCAGATCCGCTTCAAATACCGCCGGGGAGAAATGTACGGGACGGACTTCCGCATCATCCCCTGCCGCATCTCCTCCAAGCAGGATTACAACGACTTCGCCGTGACCCCCCTGACGGAGACCCGGTATATCGACACCATCCTGTCCACGCTCAGGAATTACGGCAGCAAGATCAATAATCCCGTACCCTCTTACCCCCTTGAATGGGACTGACCTTATAAAGGACCGAGGATGGAACGTAAACTCCAATGGAAAGCGAACCTGCTCAACGAGCAGTCGGTGCTGCGCTCCGTCAAGCGGATCGCGCATGAGATCATCGAGCGCAACGACGGCTGCGCGGATGTGTGCCTGGTCGGCATACGCCGCCGGGGAGCGCCTTTAGCGGAAAGGATCGCCCGCGCCATGCGGGAGATCGAGGGCCAGCCCGTTCCTGTGGGCACGCTGGATATCACCCTTTACCGGGACGACCTGACCCAGGTGGGCCCTTTGCCGGAGCTCAGCATGGAGGACATCCCTTTTTCTGTGGCCGGGAAAAAGGTCGTGCTGGTGGACGACGTCATCTACACCGGCCGCACGGCCCGCGCCGCGATTGAGGCGCTGTTCCGCCGCGGCCGTCCCGCCGCCATCCAGCTGGCCGTGCTGGTGGACCGCGGCCACCGCGAGCTTCCTATCAGGCCAGATTACGTTGGCAAAAACGTTCCGACCTCCCGCAGCGAGGTGGTGGCCGTGAAGCTGCCCGAATTTGACGATGGCCAGACCGGCGTTGATCTGTATCAGCTGGTCTGAATCGCGTTTACCCAATATGAGGAGGAACCCGAAATGCACGCAAAAATCATACTGCTGCCCGGCAGCCCCCTGGGGGAAAGACTATGCAGTGTGGCGGAGGAGGTCCTGACGGATATTTCCGTTTCCTTCGGCCACACCTTTTCCATCCTCAGGGATAAGATAGGCGAGGCCGCCGAGCGGGCCTACGGCACCGCGCTGTCCGAGAACACCATCCGCCAATGCGGCGGAGCGGACGCCATTTTCCTGGGCGATAAGGCGGCCGAAGGCGAGGACGTGCTTTTGACCGCCCTGGCCGTGCCCATGCGGGTCAGGACGTTTTCAGTCGGGGGGCTTGAGGAAAGTTCCTTCACCCTGATCACCGCCGCCCGGCGGGACAAGGATTCCGTCAAGGCCATGTTCCTGGACGCGCTGGAGATAGCCCTCAGGCGCAAGGAAGTCCTTTCCTATGTGGAGCCGGAGGCCGAACCGCTTTTGTCTGTATACCGGGAGATGGCGAAGGAAGCCGCCGAACAGTATCAGGAGGTCGTCTGCGAGCCCCTGCCCGCCGCCAAAGCCGTCGAAAAGCTGATCCTGGCTCCCTCCGAGGTCGGCGTGCTGGTGGCTCCCGCCTACGCCGGGGAAATGTTCGTGACCCTGGCCACCAGCCTGCACGGCGCGCCGATGCTGCTTTACGACGCCTGCGTAGGCTATAAAAACACGGTCTATGAACCCGTGATCCCCGCCGGCTTCCGCCAGAATGAGGAAATCAACCCCCTGGGCGCCATCTCCGCCGTAGCGGAGCTTCTGCGCTGGAGCCTGCACCTGGAGCAGGAAGCGGACTGCGTGGATTCCGCCGTCAAGAACATACTGGACGCCGGCTGGCGCACGCCGGACATGACCAGCATGGGGGACGGCATCAGCACCTACAAGATGCAGCAGCTGATCTCCGAGCAGATCAACCTGGCCGGGGAGCTTCTGCAGGGCGGGAGCAAAAAATGATCTGCCGTTTTCCTGATTATGAAAACTGCGGGCTCAACGTGATCTCCTCTGTCGCCCGCTATATGAAGGCCCCCTTCCGCCACCGCCCGCTGCCCGCGCTGGACCGGCTGCTCGAAGCGGGACGGTACCGCAACGTTGTCCTTTTCCTCCTGGACGGGATGGGGATGGACGCCCTGGCCCATGACCTGCCGGCGGACAGCTTTTTCAACACCCACATTTTCCGGGAGCTTTCCGCGGTCTTTCCTTCCACCACCACGGCGGCGACCACCGCGATCGAGACCGATTACGCCCCGTCCGAGCACGGGTGGCTGGGCTGGTCGCTGTATTTCCATGAGATCGACCGGATGGTGGATGTTTTTCCCAACCGGGTATCCGTGACCCGCGAGGTGGCCGCGCCCTATCACGTAGGCCAGACCTATCTGCCGCTTCATCCCGTGTTTGACCGCATCACTGCCGCGGGCTATGCCAAGGCGGCCCTGATCTCCCCGTTCGGAGACCCCAAATATCCTGAGCTTTCTGATATCCGGGAGGCGCTGATCAGCGGCTGCCGGGAAGAAGGCCCACATTTCTTCTATGCCTACTGGGGCGATCCGGATCATACGATGCACGAGTCCGGCGTCTATGCGGACGAGGTGCGAAAAGTCCTCAAGGAACTGGAAGCGTACATACAGGATCTCGCCCTGACTCTTCCGGACGACACGCTTTTGCTGGTCACGGCGGATCACGGTCTGATCGACGTAAGCCATCTCTACGTCACGGATCATCCGGAACTTACCGAGACCCTGCTCCGCCCCACCTCCGTGGAGCCCCGGGCGACCGTATTCTACGTAAAGCCCGACAGACTGGCCGATTTCCCGGCGCTGTTCAAGGAAGCCTTTCCCGAAGGGTTCGCGCTGATGACGGGGGAGGAATTCCGGCTAAGCGGCATCCTGGGGCCGGGGGAGCCTACCCCTAAGCTTAAGGACCTTACGGGCGATTTTGTCGCCGTATCCCTGACCGGCGCCTGCCTGGACTACGCCCCGAAGGAATCCATGCTCAAAGGCGCGCACGCGGGGCTTACCCGGCTGGAAATGCGTGTTCCTCTGATCGCGGCGAAAAAATGACAGGGTCATAACTGCGTCTGTCCGCTTTTCGCCGCCTCTGTCACCCGACCCAATGACAAACCGAAGGGAGAAAGCCTATGCAGTTTATCGTTGAAAACGGAGCGCTCGTCTGCAAACGCCAGGGGGAGACCCTCCGCCTGGAAGCGTGGGGGAGGGATTCCCTGCGCGTACGCTCCACCATGTATCCGGATTTTACCGGCCGCGCCTGGGCGCTGACCGAAACGCCGGATGATTCCCGCGCGCAGATCGAGCTGGGGGAAGAGACCCTCCGCAGCGGGGACGGAAAAATGTACCAGTCCCCGATCGCTACGGTCAAAAACGGCCGGCTGACCGCGGTCGTCAACCACGGCGGCGTCTTGACCTTCTACCGGGACGGCAAAATGATCCTCCGGGAATACTTCCGCAATTACGGCGGCTCCATCACCCGGGAAAGCCATTGCCTCAAGGTGGTGAACCGGGAATGGATCCCCTACACCGCCGGCGAATACCAGCTGACCGTCCGTTTCGAAAGCAATGACGGGGAAAAGCTCTTCGGCATGGGCCAGTATCAGCACCCCTATCTGGACCTGAAGGGCTGCGTGCTGGAGCTCGCCCAGAAAAACAGCCAGACCACCGTTCCCTTCGCCGTCTCCAGCCTGGGCTACGGGTTTTTATGGAACAACCCGGCGGTAGGCCAGGTGGCCTTCGGCAAAAACCTCACCGAATGGGTGGCCAAAGCCTCCAGGGATATGGATTACTGGATCACCGTGGGGGAAACGCCCAAGGACATCCTGTTCAATTATACCGCCGTCACCGGCCGCGCCCCCATGATGCGGGAAGACGTCATGGGCTTCTGGCAGTGCAAGCTGCGCTACCGCACCCAGCAGGAGGTGCTGGAGGTGGCGCGCAGGTATCACGAGCTGGGCATTCAGCTGGACGTCATCATCATCGACTTTTTCCACTGGACCGTCCAGGGAGACTGGAAATTCGACAAGACCTACTGGCCCGATCCCAAGGCTATGGTGGACGAGCTGCACAGCATGGGCATCAAGGTGGTCGTCTCCGTCTGGCCGTCGGTGGACCGCCGCAGCGAAAACTTTAACGAAATGTATGAGCGCGGCCTGCTGATGCGCACCGAGCGCGGCGCTGCCCAGACCTACGACTATCAGGGCGACTGCGTCCAGATCGATCCCACCAACCCGGAGACCCGCGCCTACGTCTGGGAAAAGTGCAAAAAGCACTATTACGACTACGGTATCGATTTCTTCTGGCTGGACAATTCGGAGCCCGACCTGACCAAATACGATTTCGACAATTTCCGCTACTATATCGGCCCCGCCCTGTCCTGCAGCAACATTTACCCCCAGTACTACAGCCGCACCTTCTTTGACAACGAGACCGCCCTGGGCAATCAGGGCGTGGTGAACCTGCTGCGCTCCGGCTGGGCGGGCAGCCAGAAATACGGAAACGTCCTGTGGTCGGGCGACGTGCCCAGCACGTTTGAATCCCTCCGGGATCAGCTGCCCGCCGGCCTCAACATAGGCCTGGCCGGCATCCCCTGGTGGAATACCGACATCGGCGGCTTCATGGAGGGCAACGTCTTTGACCCCGCCTTCAAAGAACTGCTGGCCCGCTGGTATGAGTGGGCGGTCTTCACCCCTGTCATGCGCCTGCACGGCGACCGGGAGCCCTTCACCATCCCCACCCTGGACGACCGCGACTGGGGCGGCGGCTATCTGCATACCGGCCAGCCCAACGAAATGTGGAGCTACGGGGACGACATGTTCCGGCTGATGAAAAAGTATTACGACATCCGGATGTCCCTGCGTCCCTACCTCAAAAAGATCTATCAGGAAGCTCACGATAACGGCTCCCCCCTGATGCGGACGATGTTCTATGAGTTCCCTGAGGATAAGCACTGCTGGGAGCTTTCCGACCAGTACATGTTCGGTCCCGATTATCTGGTGGCGCCCATCCTTTACGAAGGCCAGACCGAACGGGAGGTCTATCTTCCCACCGGCGCCTGGAAGCACCTGCTGACCGGAGAGATACTGGAAGGCGGCCGGACGGTCACCGTCAGCTCCCCGCTGGACTCCATCCCCGTTTTCATCCGTCAGTAATTATCCGTAAAGCATAACAAACCAATGTCAAAGGCCCCGGGCGTTTCCGGGGCCTTTCAGTTGGAAAAAACGGCAGGGAAAAACGTCTGTCTGCATGAAACGCGCGGGGCCGTGATCAATACCCCAGCGCCTCCCCGCACAGGATCACCTTGATCCGGCCCGGGATGCCCGAGCGGCGGGTGTAGACGAACTGGCTGCAGATGCAGTCGGCAGAAAAGCAGTTTTCGCAGCGGCCGGTCTGGCTGCAGGGCGTTTTGCGGTTCAGCCGCACGCAGTTGGGAGGCGCGGCCATATTCCTGGCGCGGGCAACGGCGCTGTCCATATCCGGGACGACCTTGTTCATCCCGCACAGCACGATCACCTGCCGGGGGCCGAACAGCAGATAGCACAGCCTGTTGCCGTTTCCGTCGATGTTGAAAAGCTCTCCGTCCATGGTGATGGCGTTGGTGCTCATCAGAAACGTGTCCGCCGTGATCAGCTGTCTGCTCAATTCCTGCTTTTCTTCGGGCGTAACGGCCAGCGCCCGGTCGATGATCCGGAGATTTTTTTCTTTGAGGGCGTCCATCAGCCCGCTTTCAGAAAGGGACATCGAGCCTCCCCAGCCCACGGAGGAGCCCTCCGGCATCAGCGAAAGCGCCGTTTGCACAGCTTCCCGGGCGGTCTGCGCGTAATACCCCTCCATCTGTCTTTTTTGAAGTCCCTTGATGATCGTCCGGGCGGCGTTCAGGTGATTCATGTCAACGGGAGTCATGAAAGTCCTCTCCTTTCCGGTTCAGTTGTCCGCAGCCGGTTCCGTTTCATTTTTGAACAGCCGGCTGCCGCGGTAGCGGAAAAACAGCAGCGTGGAACACATGATCCAGCCCATCGGGTAGGCCAGCGCGACGGCGACGAAACCGAAACCCAGCGCCTTGGTGACCGCCAGATAGATCTGCCTGAACACCACGAACGAGCACAGCATGATCACCGTCGGGGCCGTGGCGTCGCCGATGCCCCTGAGCGCCCCGGCGTAGATCTGGTTAAAGCAGATGGTCAGGTAAAACGGCGTGACGATGCGGATAAAACGGATGCCGTAGTCCACCACCTCCGCCTCGGGGGAAAACAGCCCCAGCAGCTCCCTTGCCGCGATAAAGGCCGTCACCGCCAGCACGACCGTGGAAAGAAGGCTTATCTGTATCGCCGAACGGACGGACTGCTTGGCGCGTTCCTTCAATCCGGCGCCCCAGTTCTGCCCGACCATGGTGGTGGAGGACATGGCGATGGCCTGCACGGGTATCAGCACGAAGGCGTCCAGCTTGTTGTAGATCGAATACCCCGCCATGCACGCCGACCCGAAGGCGTTGATGTAGGACTGCACGAACACATTGGAAAAGGCCGTGATGGCGGACTGTATGCTGGACGGAAGCCCGATGCGCAGGATGCTTTTTATGGAAACCGAATCGATTTTGAGCTTCTTCCAGCGGATGCCGTAGGCGGCGTGCTCCCGGCTGAGCGTGACGAGTATCAGCACGGCGGACAGCATCTGGGAAATGATCGTGGCGTAGGCTACGCCGTCCACCTTCATATGGAACACCAGCACGAACAGCAGGTCCAGCACCGTATTGGTCAGCGCCGAAAAAATCAGGAACAAAAGCGGCCGGCGGGAATCGCCCACGGCCCGCAGGATGCCCGAGCCCATGTTGTAAAACAGGATGCCCGATACGCCCGAAAAATAGATCACCAGGTATTCCCGGGCCTCGTCCCAGACATCGGCCGGCGTCTGCATGAATCTAAGCATCGGGTCCACGACCGCCAGCCCGAACACCGTGGCGATGACGCTCAGGATGAAGGTGACTGATATCGTGGTGTGCACGGCCTTGCTTAAGAGCTCGTCGTCATGGGCGCCGTAGCGCTGGGATATGATGACCGACGCGCCGGTGGCCAGCCCCGCGCAGAAGCCCACCACCGTATTGATGATGCTGCCGGTGGAACCCACGGCGGCCTGCGCCTCCTTGGACACGAAATTGCCCACCACCAGCGTGTCCACCGTGTTGTACAGCTGCTGAAACAAAAGACCAATCGCCATCGGAACGGCAAAGCTGATCAGGTGCTTCCAGATGCTGCCCTCCGTCATGTCCGAATCGGTCTTTATTTTAAGGGCCAAACGCTTATCCTCCCATCAGTCTGTCGATGCTGAAAAACCGTTTTCCTGAGTAAAAAACGGCAAACCCCTCTCCCACCCTTTGCGTTCGGTCGATATCAGGTGAAAAAAATAAGCAGGTAAATGTGCGCATGTGCCTTGTACAGGGCCTTAATGTGAATAACGGGAATCGAACCCGACCGCGCCCGATACGGTCGCCATGCTCCGGACAAGCCGGTTGAAGCTGCTTTCTGCCTCCGCTTCCGAGATCAGATATCCGCCCCGCGCAAATGACCGTATTATGTATTACTTGTCCAGCAGCTCCGTGGCCCAGTTCAGCGCCTGTATGCGGATATCCAGCTCCCGAAGCTCGCGGGACAGCGCGTCCGCCTGCTTGCGCAGCTCGCTCACGTCCACCGTGCTCAGCACCTTGATCTCGCTGCGGCTGTAGCGCTGGGAAACGCTGCTGGCGTTGTCCAGGAAGCTGTTGAGTATCCGCAGTTCATTTCCCCGGATGTCCCGCTGTGCCAGCAGGCCCGTCAGGGTGTCGTCTCCTTCGATGGTCTGGCTGTTGGTCAGGTTGATGCGGGTGACCAGGTCCTCCAGCTGCAGGGTAAGCTCCATCAGCTCGCTGAGCAGCGCCATGGGGTCCTCCGTCGGCGTTTCTCCCTCCTGAACGCGGGCGTTATTGTTCAAACGGGTCTCCAGAGCATTGAGCCTGCGCTGCAGGTCAGCCCGGTTGATCAGCGCTTCCGCCAGTTTCATGGTGTTTCCTCCCCGCCCGCGCAGCGGGCTGTTTGTTACTCTCATATCCATCTTACCCCCGTCCGCGCCCGCTGTCAACCGCTTTTGAATATCCGCAAACCGCTTTTTGGCGCTCCTGAAGGAAGGCCCCGCCCGTCCTTATTCCCGCCTCAGATTATTCCTAATTTTACGCCCGAACCCGCCGTTCACGGTTTGCCTTTTTGACCGTGCTATAGTATAATATGTACGCGCTTTCAAGTGTGTCCTTAGCGTGTCGGTCTCTTTACCGAAAGGCACCGCCCGGTTTATAATACCTTTATACGCTGGACAGGGGGTATTCTCAATGGCAAAGAAAAAGCTGATCATGATCGCCGACGATGAGCTCGGCATACACGAGTCCCTGCGCATCTACCTGACCCGGGAAGGCTACGAGGTCTTCTCCGTTTTCAGGGGCGACGAGGTCATGGAGGCCTTTGAGCGGATGCGGCCCGACCTGCTGATCCTGGATATTATGATGCCCGGCCGCTCCGGCACACAGGTGTGCGCCGATATCCGGGCGGTCAGCATGACGCCCATCATCATCCTGACGGCCAAGGGGGAGGAGGTCGATAAGCTCCTGGGCTTCGCGCTGGGGGCGGACGACTATATCGTCAAGCCCTTCAGCCCCCGCGAGGTTGTTTCCCGCATCGCCGTCATTTTCCGCCGCGTCAACCGCATGGAGACCTCCCCGGACGACAGCGTCCTGACCGTGGGCAACATGACCGTCAACCTCAAATGCTACGAAGTCCACGTAGGTGGGGAGCCGGTGGTCCTGTCTCCCAAGGAGGTCGAGATCCTCCACCTGATGGCCAGCCATCCGCGCCAGGTTTTCACCCGCGAGCAGCTGCTGGATAACATCTGGGGCTTCGACTTTGACGGCGATCCCCGCGTGGTGGACACCTCCATCAAGCGCATCCGCAAAAAGCTCCCGCCGCAGGCGGGCATCGTGCTCAAGTCCGTATACGGCGTAGGCTACAAGGTGGAAGAGGCAGATGCGTAAGATCAAGCAGATGTCCCTGATGACGCAGTTCTGTCTGATCATCGCGCTGACGATGCTCGTGACGGGCGTCGCCATCTACGAGATATCAGGCCGGCTGTCCCGCACCACCTTCACCCTTTCCGACCGCAAGGAGCTCGAGAGCGCCGCCCAGACCGCCCGCCAGCAGCTGGCCCTTTACAACAGCGGGTGGCTGTGGCAGATGGAACTGCAGGCCAAGGTAAACCCCACCCTGAACCCCGGCGGCATATTCCTGCTGCTGACGGACAGCGAGGGCCGCGTCATCGCCTATACCGAATCGGGCGTGCCCTATTTCGGGGGCAGCAAGCTCCAGCGGTATCTGAGCCAGCTGAGCCAGGGGAAGGACATCAACCTCTCCGTTCAGGACAATAACAGCCAGGTGCTGATCCACGGAGAAAGGACCGAAAGCGGCTGCTGCATCCTGGCCGGAAAGCCCTTGAGGGTATTCCAGGGAACGCTCACCAACTACCGCGGGAGGCTCGTGGTCTGGCTGGTGCCGATCCTGCTTTTGCTGTTCGCCGTCGCCGCCCTGATCGGCCGGCTCGCCATCACCCCCCTGAGGGAGCTTAAAGCCGCCGCGCAGGACGTGGGAAACGGCCGGATGACGTTGCTTACGACGCCCATGCCCGGCGAAATGGCCGACGTGGCGGGCGCTTTCAACCATATGTCCGCCAAGGTCACCCAGACCATCCGGGATCTGAACCAGGAAAAGGAAAACATGACCCGGATCCTGGAATCCCTGAGCGAAGGCATTCTGGCTCTTTCACCGGACGAAGAGATCCTGCACCGCAACAGGGCGTGCGTGGACCTGATCGGCCCGGAGGACAGTCCGGCATATGCCGAGGTCATGCAGGCGCTGCGGGGCGCCCTAAAGGACAAAAAGGATTTTTCCGGCAAGCTCCGCCGGGGCGACGCGGTGCTTTCCTACGACGTCACCCGCCTGCCCGGGGGCGAGGGCCAGGGCGGCGTGATCGCCTGCATCCGGGACGTCACGGAGGCCGAACGACTGTCCCGCACCCGGTATGATTATGTGGCAAATATCTCCCACGAGCTCAGGACGCCCCTGGCGAACATGCGCGGCCTGGCCGAGGGCCTGCGCGACGGCCTGGTGACCGACGAGCAGGAAAGGATGCGCTATTACGGCATAATCGTGGATGAGGTGCGCCGCTTGTCCCGCCTTGTCAACGACCTGCTGGAGCTCAGCGGCCTTCAGTCCAACCCCGCTGCCTTCGAAATGGAACAGGTCCAGCCCACGGAAACGCTGTGGGAGCTGTATGACCTCAACAAGAAAACCTTCGAGGAAAAGCGCCAGACCTTCCGGCTGGACGTCCCGCAGGACGACCTGCCCGCCATCATCACCAACGAGGACCGGCTGACCGAGGTGCTGACCATCTTCCTGGACAACGCCCGCAAATACACCCCGGAGGAAGGCACCGTCACCTTGGGCGCGCAGCTTGTGGAAACGGACGATATCGTCACCGGCATCCGCTTTTTCGTGCGCGACAACGGCATCGGCATGAGCGAGGAAACCAGGAAGCTTGCCTTCGACCGTTTCCATCAGGCGGACAAGAGCCATTCCGGCAAGGGCAGCGGCCTGGGGCTTTCGATCGCCCGGGAGATACTGCTAAAACTGGGCGTACAGATCCACGTGACCAGCGAACTGGGCAGGGGAAGCGAGTTTTCCTTCGTGCTGCCCGTACCATAAATCAAGTAGGGAGAGAGACCGATGTTTGGAAAACTGATGAACAGCTATTACTACGGCAAAAGCGGCAAAGGGGACTTCCAGAAGGAAGACCTTCCGCACAACCGCTGGCAATTGTTCTGGGCCATGCTGCGGGTGCGCCTGGGCGGCCTCAGCCGGATGAACCTGATGGTGCTCGCCGTCTATATTCCCCTGATGGGCGTGCTGCTGGTCAACGGCCTGCGCTATATGCAAGCGCTGACGCTGGCGTCCGGCTATCATCAGTACCTCACCGAGGGAACGGAGCTGGGGGAGGAATACACCGATCAGGTCATCGCCGTGCTCCAGTCCCCGCCCTATTTTGAAGACGGCACTTTTGATCTCCTGCGCTACGGGCGCGATGTCTTTTCCTTCACGCTGTTCCATACGCTTCTGTGGCTGATCCCCTGCATTTTGATCACCGGGCCCGTGGAAGCCGGCATGGCCTACGTCTGCCGCAACTGGGCGCGGGATGAGCACGCCTTCGTCTGGGCGGACTTCAGGGACGCCGTCAAGGAAAACTGGAAGCAGGCCCTGGGCGTTTCCGTGATCACCGCCCTGATCCCGCTGATCATGTATCTGTGCTGGCAGTTCTACGGTTCCCTGGCGGAAAATAACATTCTGTTCATGCTGCCGCAGATGCTGATCCTCGTGCTGGGCATTTTGTGGTTCCTGGGCCTCATATTCTTGTATCCCCTGATGGTCACCTATAAAATGACCTTCTTCCAGCTCATCAAAAACGCGCTGATCCTCAGCGTCGGCCGCCTGCCGCAGACCGTCGGCATCCGTCTGGTCACGCTTTTCCCCGCGGCGCTGTGCCTGTTTTTGTTCATGTTCACAGGGGTGGGCATGTACGGCATCCTGGCGCTGGGCATCTACTACATCGTGATGGGCATCGCCCTGCACCGCTTCATCTTCGCCTCCTTCACCAATGCCGTGTTCGACCGCTTCATCAATTCCCGCATGGAGGGCGTTCAGATCAACCGGGGCCTTTCGCTTGAAGAGGATGAGGAGGAAGAGGAAGAAGACGAGGAACAGCCGCAGGAGGAAGGCGAAGACGAGGAAGAGTCCGGACACCTGCCCAAGGGCGCGGAGGCGCAGCACGCCTGATGTATACCGATTTTGCCTCCGTGTACGACCGCCTGATGGCGGACGTTCCTTACGCTGAATGGGCCGCCTTTTACGCTGGGCTCATGAAGGCGCACGGTGTTACGGACGGGCCTGTGGCGGAGTGCGCCTGCGGCACCGGGAACCTGACCATCCCGCTGTCGCGGTTTTACGAAAGGATCACCGGTATCGACCTGAGCGGCCCGATGCTGGAAAAGGCCATGGAAAAGGCGCGGCTCCAGGGAAGGCTGATCCCCTTTGTCCGGCAGGATATGCGGAAGCTCGCGCTGCCTAAAAAGGCTTCCTGCGTGCTTTCCACCTGCGACGGCGTCAATTACCTGACCCGGGCGGACGACGTCCTTTCCTTTTTCCGCGCGGCGTTTGCTTCGCTCAGGCCCGGCGGGGCGCTGATCTTCGACGTGTCCACGCCCTATAAGCTCAAAACGGAGCTGGGCACCTGCCTGCGCGCGCTGACGGATCCGGATATCTGCTATATCTGGCAGAGCAGCTTTGACGATGCGTCCGCCCTGTTCGATATCCGCATGGATATATTCGTTTTAGGAAAAACAGATCTCTACCGGCGCCTGACTGAGGAACAGACCCAGCGGGCCCACACCCGGGAGGAACTGACCGCCTGGCTTTCGTCGACCGGCTTTGCCGATATCGCCTTTTACGGCGACCGCACCATGGACCCGCCGGACGAGCGGGAACTCAGGTGGCACGTTGCCGCCCATAAACCTGACTGAGGAGAACTTATGAGCTTTATTCAACCCAAGGATGAAATGCTGCACCTGACGCTGATGAACGGCCAGGCCCGGGTGCTTTTCTGCCGTACCACCCGCCTGTCCCAGGAAATGGCCCGGATCCATATTCCCTCCGATACTGCCTGCGCAGCCCTTTCCCGGCTGATGAGCGGCACGCTGATGCTCAGCGTCATGATGAAGGGGGAAAACGATTCCGTCACCGTCACCGTGGCCGGCGACGGCCCCATCGGCAAAATGACTGCCGTCGGCCGGGGCGGCGAGGTCAAGGTGACCGCCGAATACCCCCAGCAGGAAGTGCCCCGCCGGGCCGACGGCCATCTGGATGTAGGCGCGCTGGTGGGCCGCACCGGCCGCATGAGCGTGGTCAAGGACATCGGCCTCAAGGAACCCTATATCGGCCAGGTGAACCTGGTATCCGGCGAACTGGGGGAGGACTTTGCGCAGTACTACACGGCCTCCGAACAGACCCCCTCCCTGGTGGCGCTGGGCGCCCGCGTATCCGACGGGCTGCCGCTGTCCACCGGGGGCATCCTCGTGCAGGCTATGCCCGGCTGCGAGGAGGAAACGCTGAACCAGCTGGAGCTGAGGTCGATGCTGTTCGCGGACATCAGCCGTGAACTGGCCGAGAACGATCTGATGGACCTGGTCAACGCCTGGTTCGACGGCCTTGCTCCCAGGCTTGAATCCCGGCAGGAGCTGCGCTATCGCTGCGACTGTTCCCGGGAAAGGATGGAAAGGGCGCTGGCCGCCCTGGGCCGGGCCGAGCTTGAGGACATTCTCAATACCGACGGCTATGCCACGCTGACCTGTCATTTCTGCCGGACGGCCCGGGTTTTTGACGAAAACGACCTCAGGCGTCTTCTCAGCCGGGAGGCTCACGCGGATGCCGGACAGGAATAACGACAACATCGTCCCCTTCTCCCGCGCGCCCGCCTATTGGGTCCGGCGCGCGCGGAAGCATCAGAACGGCGACCGCCTGCAGGAAGCCTCCGTCCTGCTCAGAAAAGCCTATCGCCAGACGGGGGACGAAAAGATAGCCCTGGAGCTGGCCGGGCTCTATTGCCAGATGGGCAGCTATTCCGCGGCGAGGAGGCTTTCGGAGGAGCTGCTTTCCAGGGACGCCTCCTGTGCCGGCGCGTATTACATCCTGGGGGTCGCGAGCCTGGCCTTTGACGACGAGCGTCTTGCCGACGACGCGCTGGCCACCTGCATGATCCGCGACCGGGACGGTCTGTACGCAGAAAAGGCGCAGGATCTGCTCAGCGATTACGTATGGCGGCAGGACCCGGTTTTTCCCCGCTCCGCGCGGGCGGAGGTGCTGCACCTGCAGGCGCTGGACTCTCTGTGGGACGGGGACTGGAAAAAGGCGGAGCGTCTTCTTTTGCGCGCCGTCCGGCAGGGGAAGCGTCCACAGGCGGATACGCTGCTGGGCGAAAACTATCTCCGCCAGGGCCGGGTCAGGGAAGCGCTGCCTCTTTTGCAGCGCGCCGCCCGCAAACTTCCCGGCAGGCCCACCCAGCGCCTGCTGCTCGCCCAGGCGCTCTGCGCAGCCGGAGCCAGGGGCCTTGCAGAGGCCTGGCTCATGAAAACGCTTCCCCTGTGCGAAAGCATCCCGGAGCTTGTCCTGTCGGCTGAAAGCTGCCTGTACGCCGGGCTCAAAGTGCCGTTTCTGCGCCGCCTGCGCGAGGTGTCGCGTGAGATGCCCCTGTCTAACGACCTGCTTTACCTGAAGGCCGCGGTATACGCCGACACCTTTGATTTTGAGCGGGCGGTCCGGCTGTTGATGCTCATCCTCAAGCGCGATCCGGACGACCCGGACGCCGCCGACGCCCTGCGCACCCTGGGCCTTTCGCCCGTGCCGCTGGACAGGCGGCAGGTCAGTCCCTTCGTTTATTCCCTCTGCGCCAGGCCGCCCATCAGGGGAGACGCCGCGCTTAAGCGCCTCGCCCACGGGCTGACCATTTCCCTGGGCGGCGCCATGAGCTGGCCCTCCGTGCTCAAGTGGACGGAAAGCGGCTGGGCGCGTCTCAACCCCACGCAGAAAAAGTATCTGGACAGGGACAGGTTTTTTACCTGGCAGCAGGCTTTTTACCTCTGGCTCAGGGAAAAAAGCGGCGACCGCTATCTTTCCCGCGTTTCCCCGCTGTTTAAAGGGCATACCCGCGCTCGGCGCGTCAGGAGAATGCTGCGTTTCCTGCGCAGCCAGGAGAATTGGAGAAGGATCAAATGAAGCTGATCGATTTTGACGGCCAGTTCGAAGCCTATCTGCAGGACTGGTTCATGAAAAACAAGGGCCTTTTCAGGACCTACGATGAGATGGAAGATCAGGTGCCCCAGGTCTACCAGACCTTCCTGGACACCCCCGCCGCCTTTCTGGACGGGCAGAAGCCGGGTGAATACTTTGAACAGTTCACCGATCCCGGCGAGCTGATCGACTGGATGCTCGCCTACGAAAAGGAAGGCGTTCCGGTGCCTGATATGCTTTTAAACCGCATCTCAGACCTGGGAAAAGCCGGCGAAGAGCACCTGACCGCCCTGCTTTCCCGCGCGGATATCCCGCAGGCCGCCCGCATGACCGCTGTGACCCTCCTCAGGGAGATCGACAGCGCATCCCCGCTTTCCCTGTATCTGTCCTGGGCGGCCCGCTTTGACGGAAAGGACGAGCTGACGGAAAACGCGCTGGACAGCCTGGAATCCATGGGGGAAAGAGCGTGGGAGGCGATCCTTCCGGTCCTGAAAGAGGCGACGGACGAGGGCAAGGCCGCCCTGCTTTCCATCCTGTCCAAGGGCCGGGCAGCCCGCGAGGCGGTGGACGAGGCCCTTTCCCTGTTCGTCCGCCGGCGGGACCTGCAGGCGTCCCTGGCGGCCGTCCTGGGCCGCATGGGAGACGAGCGCGCCCTGCCGGTTCTCCGCCGCGCCGCGCTGGACGAGGATAACGGGTATCTGGTCTATATCGAGCTTCGCAGCGCCATCGAGCAGTTGGGCGGGGAAGCACCCGAGCGTCAGTTCAGCGAAGGCGACCCCGAATACGATTCACTGAAGGATTTATAAGAAACGTGACTGCTCAGTTTCACTGAACAGTCACCGCATGGGGGTGGTGTTTCCCTCTCACTGCCGTTCGCTGTTCAGGCAGTTTATGCGGGTGCTCACCCAAGTAACCCGGGGCCTGCCGGCCCGTTCGTCGGTGAAATCGGTCCACCGGACCGATTTCCGGGCCCTCCTCACCCCATCCGGCGAATAAATCGCCGGACTTAGGGATCCCGCGTAACAATAGATAGCTTCTTACGTCACTTTAACTGCACGACTGATCAGTTACGAAGAAACCAAAAATGAATTGGCTAATTGAAGGATATACACAATGAAAACAGTCTGTGAGCATTGCGGCACCGTCGCCGCCGAGGGCGAGCTTTTCTGCCGCGCCTGCGGCGCCATGCTGCCCGTACGGGACCTGAGCGGCGGCGCCGCGGCCCTGCGTCAGGGCCGGAGCCGGCCCGCTTCCCGCCCGGCGTACGGCTCCGTCGCCGGCGCCGCGGAGCCCGCGGTCGAATATCTGGACGATGCCGACCGCGCCGCTCACGCGCTGATGGGCCGCCAGGCCATCAAGGTCAACACCCCGCGCAGGCGCACCGGCATCAACTGGGCGATGGTGTTCACCATTCTGCTGGGCCTGGCGATCTTCGGCGCTGCCGGGGGCTATGTCTATCTGCGCGCCACGCCCAACGGGCAGAAGATCCTGGCCCGCATGGGCTACGAGGCCGATACCACCGCCATGTGGGACATCGGCGCCGAATACATGGACAACGGATATATCGAGCGGGCCATCGCCATCGAGGAAGACGCCTATCAGCGTGAGCCCAACCGGGAGGATATCTACGAACGCCTCCAGCAATTGTGCGAGGCCTACGAAATGGCCGACCGCACCGCCGATGCCGAGCGCACCTACACGATTATGTATCAGCAGGTGGATAAGACGAATCCTGTCGCCTACCAGAACATCCTGCGCCTGATGCGCGCGCAGAACCGCCTGATGGAGGTTGCTGAATTCCTGAAGGTGGCCTACGCCAACACCGGCCTTTCCTCCTTTGAGACCGAGCGCCTGGACCTGATCCCCTCCGCTCCCGTCACCGCGGAGGACGCCGCCGCCGGCCGCTACAAGAAGGAAATGGATATCACCCTGTACTCTCCGGAAGGAAACGACATTTACTACATCATCGGCGAAGAAGGGACGCTGCCCGAAGACGGGAAGCTGTACACCGAGCCTATCCATCTGCTGGAAGGCGGTCATACGCTCCGCGCGGTCTGCGTGTCGACGGAACTGGTCAGCGACGAGCTGAATTCCAAGTACGTCATCACCTATCCCACGCCGGACGCTCCCAAGGCTTCCCTGGCTCCCGGCACCTATCAGCAGCGCCAGCGCCTGCGCCTGCGCAAGCAGGGGGAAGACCAGGATGTGACCATCTACTACACCCTGGACGGCACTCCGCCCGACAAGGAAATTTCTCCCGTCTATGACGAGAATGAAGGCATCCTGCTGCCGGGCGGCCGGGTCGTCTGCCGGGCTATCGCCGTCAACAAATACGGAAAGCCCTCCAACGAAATGAGCGTGGAGCTGCAGATCAACAACGTCCGTTTTGAAAACTACTTTTATAACGACTACAACAACCGCAATTCGGACTATGTCGCCAATGCCCAGCTGATGAAGACCACCCGGGACCAGTTTGTCCGCCAGTTCGGTTCTCCGGAAGAGGAGTTCCAGGTCATGGAGGAAAAGCTGCGCGGCACCTGCTACCGGCTTTTGTATACCTGGGGCGAGGCCCGCTTCTATGTAGCCGAAAAAGGCACGCTGCTGTATTATGTCAGCAGTACGACCGGCAATCTGACCGGCCCGCGCAGCACCCGCGTCGGCATGACCGAACAGGAGATCACTTCCAAATACAGGGATATGGGCCAGAAGGAAAACCAGGACGGCAGCCGGAGCCTTTACAGTGATTCCTCCCAGCAGTGCTACGGCAAGATCACCCTGACCGGCGACGGCGGCAAAAGGATCGAGTATTACTACACGGACAAGCAGTACGAGAACATCGTCGCCCTGTACTATTATCTCCACGACGGCGTCTGCACCCGCATCGTGAACAGCTTCGCCGTCAACACCATGGATAAAAAGGCCGTTTCCCAGGAGGAAGAAAAGAACCAGGAAAAACCGAACGATGAAGAACCGATCCAATAAAAGAAGGGGGCTTATCCTTGCTTTTTGAAAAACTGAGCGCTTACCTCGATTCCCTGATCGATGAAAACATCGTTCCCGGCTGCGACCTGGCGGTGTATCAGGACCATCGGCCGCTTTTCAGGCGCCAGGCCGGATTTTCGGACGACGCCCGCACCCGTCCGGTGAGGGGGGATGAGGTATACTGGCTGTTTTCCTGCACCAAGGTCGTCACTACCTGCGCCGCCATGCAGCTGATCGAAAAAGGTCTGCTGCATCCCGACGACCCGGTATCCGACTATCTTCCCGCCTTTGCGTCCCTGACCGTCCGCGAGGGAGACAGTATCCGCCCTGCCCGGCGCGTCATGACCGTCCGCCATCTGATGAGTATGCAGAGCGGCCTGGATTATAACCTGGAAAAGCCCGCCGTGCTCCGCCGGATCAGGGAACGAAACGGGCTCGTCTCCACCAGGGAGCTGGTCGACGCCATGGCGGAGGAACCGCTGTGCTTTGATCCGGGCGAACATTTTCTCTACAGCCTCAGCCACGACGTGCTGGCCGCAGTAATCGAGGCTGTCAGCGGCCAGCGCTTTTCCGATTATCTGAAGGACCACGTCTTCGGCCCGCTTCATATCGGCGGTTTTTCCTTTGTGCTGACGGATGAGCTCAGAAGCCGCCTTTCCGCCCTTTATCTGCACACGGAAAACGGCCTGCGCCTCTGCCCGCCGGACAGCAACAATTACCAGCTGACCCCCGCGTACGAAAGCGGCGGCGCCGGCCTTATTGCCGATGTGCAGGATTATATCACCTTCGCGGACGCGCTCTCCTGCGGCGGAGTGGGAAAGGACGGAAACAGGATACTGTCCCCGGAAATGATCCAGCTGTGGTCCGCCAACCAGCTGACGCCTTTGAGCCGGCAGGACTTTGATGCCTGGAAACGCCTCGGCTATTCCTACGCGCTAGGCGTCCGCACCCGGGTGGACCTGTCCCTGGGCGGCCCCGGTTCCGTTGGCGAGTTCGGGTGGGACGGCGCCGCCGGCGCGTGGACCATGATCGACCCGCACCGTCATCTTTCCGCCTTCTTCGCCATGCATGTGCGCGGCTTCGGCTATTCCTACGACGTGATCCATCCCACGCTCCGCCGCCTGATCTACGAGGGCCTCGCGGAACACTGAATGCCGGGAGGGCAGGATGACACTGCAGCAGATTTACGACGTGATCGTCGTCGCGGAGACCGGCTCCCTCAACAAGGCAGCGGACCGGCTGTTCGTCGGCCAGCCAGCGCTGACCAGCGCCGTCCGTGAGCTTGAAAAGGAGCTCGGGATCACCATTTTCAACCGCTCCAGAAAGGGCGTCACCCTGACGACGGAGGGGCTCAAATTCCTTCCTTACGCCCGTCAGGTGTACGGCCAGTACATGAACCTGCTGGAGGAATACGGTAAAGCGGAAAAGAGGAAAACCAGCTTCGCCGTGTCCACCCAGCATTATTCCTTCGCCGTCAAAGCCTTTGTGGAGCTTGCCAAAAAGGTCGACGTATCCGAGTACGAGCTCGCCATCCGCGAAACCAGGACGCAGGAGGTCATCGACGACGTCGTCAGTCTCCGCAGCGAGATCGGCATCCTGTACATGAACGAGTTCAACAGAAAACCGCTGATCAAGGTGCTGAATCAGGCTGATCTGGTTTTCACCCATCTGACGGACTGCCGGGCATACGTCTATCTGTGGAAAAAACATCCCCTGGCGCAAAGCCCGGCCGTCACGATGGCGGATCTGCTGCCGTACCCCTGCCTGGCCTTTGAGCAGGGGGACAGTCCGCTCTACTTCGCCGAAGAGCTGCTCTCCACGCACGAATATCCCCGCCTCATCAAATGCTGCGACCGCGCCACGGTGCTCAACCTGATGGTCGGCCTGGACGGCTACACCATCTGCTCCGGCATCATCTGTGAGGAACTGAGCGGCCCCGATTATGTGGCCGTGCCGTTCGCCCCAGGCGAAAACCCGGAAGACGCCACCATGGAAATCGGCTTCATCGAGCGTAAAAATCACGTCCGTACCGAGATGGGGGAAAGATACATCCGCGAAATGCAGGACTATCTGCGTCAGGAAGCGGAAAAGGAGTCCAATTAACAGCACTTTTATAGTAAATCCCAAATCAAAGCATTGTAAAAACCTACGTCAAAACAGGGAAACAGCTGCATTTTTTACTGATATATCAGCGAAAATCGCAGCTGTTTCTTTGGCTTGTAAAATCAGACCGAAAGATCAGCGGGGGAATCGGGGACAACGGTCAAACAACCCGTCACTGATTATCCTGAAATAACTGATGTATCAGCAAAAAAGCAGCTTCTCCAGCTGCTTTTATCATCATGGCGCCGGTTCTTTGACGCCTCCCGTTCCGGTCCGGAAATGACTTTTGCGAATAGTTTGTGTCTCCACATCGGCGCCCGCGCTTATATCCTCAGCACTCCGTATTCGGCAGAAGGATGTTTCCGTCCGAATGCCGGTAAAATCATTCCCGGAAAAACCTCTTAAGATTACTTCTTCATAAATATAGAATAGTCTCAGTCCGCGTCACACAGGCGATTATGTTTTATGATCCGCTATCCGTATATCCAGCGGATGAAGCGCTGCCAAGGAAGCTTCGGGAAGCATCGAAGCAAAATCATTGAGAAGCATCGAAGAGGGAATACCCGCTGAAGGGCAAATTTGGAAGCTTCAATGTATAAGTCTCCGTTAAAGCTTCGTTCTGCTTTCCATAACAGAGCGCAGAGCCGTTGCCGCAAAAACAGTAACAATTATCTAAGCCGTAAATCAATATAAATCATATACACGCCAACGAAAAGCAGCGGACGCAGTGATATTCCCGGTAAAGGGAAGCATATGAAAACAGCTGTGAAATAAACTACGAAAAAGATTAATTCAGAAAAAAAGAACTCCGAAAAAGTTATCCTGGAGGACCCCTTGGAAGTAAACACGCCTTGTTCAGTGAAATCCCCTTTTTTGGCCTTATTTATTCGTAAAAGCGTTCTTTTGCGAATAAATATCAGAAACACAAAAACTCCCCCACGGTCAGGATCCATTTCCGCCGTTTTCTCCCCCGATGCGCTCCATCAGCTTTTTCAGCCTGTGGTTGGCGCCGGATTTGGTCAGCGGCGGTGAAAAATATCCGGCAAGCTCTTCCAAAGACGCGGACGGATACCTGATCCTGAGCCTCGCCGTTTCCGCCAGGCTGTCCGGCAGTTCCTCCAGCGCATGCTCCTTCAAAAAAGCTCTGAGCGCCTTTCTTTGCGCTTCGGCGTTCTGCACCTGGCGGCCGATGTTGGCGTTGTCGCAGTTCATGGCCCTCGTTGCCCTGGCGCTGCTTGACCGCAGTATCCTCTGATCCTCAAAAGAAAGCCGGCTCACCGGCGCGCCCATCAGCGTAAGCAAATCCGCCGCCGCGTCCCCGTTGGAGGCGTACAGCACATACCTGCTCTTTCTTCCGCGCAATCTGCAAGCGATCCCCTGGTTTTCAAGCATTGATTTTAGCGCCTGCGTTTTTTCCTCATCCGGCAGGGTGAATTCGATGGTATATCCCCCGCTGGGGTCCCTAAAGGAACCGCAGGAAAGAAACATCGCCCGGATGTACGCCCTTTGGCAGCACCTGCGCGACAGGGTGTTGCGCGGCATCCGCTGCAGCATGACGCCCTGTCCGTCGGCCCGAAGCATCTTAAGGCTCGTCAGAAGCCTTCTGGTATCGGCCTCCTGCACCTGCAGGATCACCGCCCGGTGCGCACCGAAGGCCTTCTCCTCCCGGAACAGGATCTGCGGCACGATGCGCATCCTGCGCTTGAGCAGCACCATCAGCCTTTTGGCCAGCGCCGTGGATCTGAGCTGGTAGCGCACCGCAAGCCCGCCGCCCCCGCGCAGCACCAGCGAGCCGTGATTGCGGGTAAAGGCGCTCAGCTCGCTGAGCATACAGCAGGGTTTTTCCGGAAACGTCTTCAGCAGCTCTTCCTTGATGCTTTCAGAAAAGGAACTCATTTAATCCACTCCGATGATCCGCACCTCCGGCTCCAGGCGGATGCCGGACTGCTTTTCCACCCTTTCCTGCACCTGCTTCATGAGGCTTAAAATGTCCCCGGCCGTGGCATGACCGGCGTTCACCACGAAGCCCGCGTGCTTTTCGCTTACCATGGCGTCGCCCACGCGGAAGCCCTTGAGCCCTGCCGCTTCTATCAGCCTGCCCGCGAAATCCCCCTGCGGCCGCTTGAAAAAGGAGCCCGCGCTGGGCAGCGTGAGCGGCTGTTTGTCTTTGCGGCGCTGCTGCAGGTCCTTCATGCGCTCGAGGATGATTTCCGGGTCGTCCGGGGTCAGCTTCACCTTAACCCGCGTGATCAGCCACCCGTTTTCCATCATCCGGCTGTGGCGGTAGGAAAAGCCCGCTTCCTTAGGGTCAAGCGTACGGATCTTCTCTCCTTCAAAGCATTCGAGCCCGGAAACGACTCCGCCCATCTCTCCCCCGTAGGCGCCGGCGTTCATATACGCCCCGCCGCCCACGGTGCCGGGAATGCCCGCGGCAAATTCCAGCCCGGCCAGTCCGAGGGCCTGCGCTTTTCTGGAAAGCTCGCTCAAAAGCGCCCCGGCCTGCGCGGTGAGCTCCGTTTCCCCCGTCTTCGCGATCCGCCCGAAGCTTTTCCCCAGGTGCACCGTCAGCCCGGGCACCCCGCCGTCTCTGACCAGCAGGTTGCTGCCCTGGCCCATCAGGAAAAAGGGCAAACCGTGCCGTTTGGCGGCCCGCCATAAAAGCATCAGCTCTTCTTCGCTTTCAGGCTCCGCCCAGTATTCAGCCGGTCCGCCCACCCGGAAGGTCGTATACTCCCTGAGCGGCACCTGTCGGCTAATCTGAAGCTCCGGGTATTTAAGCGCGATTTCATCCAACCAGGCTTCCAATTAGACACCTCTTTTCCTCGATCACCGGACGGCCGGATAAGCGTTCAGGAAATGCGGCCCGTTGAGCGTCAGTATCCGGCAGTCCGCCGGGATCAGGGCTGTCTGCCCCGCCGGCATGGCGAACGTCCTGTTCCCGCAGGAAACGCTTCCTTCTTCTATCGCCGTCAGGATGGAAAACCGCCTTCTGTCGGGAACGAGCGGCATGTCCAGGCAGTCCTGATAGCGGTCCAGCACGAAATACTTCTCATCCAGCAGCCTTTCCAGCTTCCCGGAGGGGCTCTGGTGCAGCAGCCTGGCCGCAGCGGCTTTGGGTTCAAAGTCCAGGTTGGTCACGTCCAGCGCCTTGTCCAGGTGAAGCTCCCGCCGGTTTCCCTTTTCGTCCGTACGGTCCCAGTCGTAAAAGCGGTAGGTCACGTCGCTGGACTGCTGGATCTCATACAGCACGATGCCGCTGCCGATGGCGTGCACGGTGCCCGACGGGATATAGAACACGTCTCCCGGATGGACCGGCACGTAGTTGAGCAGGGCTTCCACGTCCCTGCCCCGCAGGGAGGCGCTTTTAAGCTCCTCCCTCGTGGTTCCCGGCCGGATGCCGTAGACCAGCCTGGCCCCCGGTTCCGCCTGCAGTATCACCCAGGCCTCGGTCTTTCCCAGCTTGTTCTCCGTTTTCCCCGCGTATTCGTCGTCGGGATGGACCTGCACGCTCAGCTGTTCCCGGGCGTCCAGAAGCTTTAAAAGCAGCGGGAAGGGTTCGCCCACGGCCGTTCCGATGAGCGCCTCCCCGTTTTGGCTGATCAGGTCGGGAAGGCTCCTGCCCTCCCCGTCCCGGGACGGCAGCCCCGGGATCGCGCTCAGCTCCAGCGCTTCCCCGGTGGTATCGTCGGGTATGTTTTTATGGAACAGTTCCTTCAGCTTCTTTCCGCCCCACGGCGTCAGCTTTCCGCCGCGGAAGGCGGGATACATGAGAATGGGCAGCATGTCAGTAGGCCTCCTTGGCGGCAAGTTTCAGTATCGCGTACGTGAAGATGCGCAGGTTCTTCTTGAGATCCGAGATGGAAATGTATTCGTCCGCCTGATGGGCCATTTCCTTTTCGCCCGGGAACAGCGCGCCGAAGGCAACGCCCTCCTCCAGGCACTTGGCATATGTGCCGCCGCCGATGGCCAGCGCCCTGCCCGTTAATCCCGTCACTTCCTCGTAGGCCCTGAGCAACTGCACCACCAGCTCGCTCTTTTCGGAAACGGCGTGGGGTTCCTTTTTGGTGATCACATCCACCCGGATGTCCCCGCCCAGCATGCCCTGGGCGCGCTTCACCAGGGCGTCCAGGTCGGTCAGGATCGGGCAGCGCAGGTCCAGCGTGGCGCGCACCAGCCCGTCTTCCACCCGGATGATGCCGATGTTCAGCGTAAGCGGGCCGGAGGCCTCGTCGGATACCCTGATGCCCAGGGAGCTCCCGTCGTATTCCATGCCGATGGCGTCCGCCAGCGTCCGGATGGTTCCCTCGGCCCCCAGTTTTTTCAGCACCAGCAGCATCTGGCCGATGGCGTTGCGACCCAGTTCGGGCATGGCGGCGTGGCCCGGTATGCCTTCCGTGCGGATGAGGACGCCCTGAGGGGTCATCGCGGCCGTTACCGGGCAGCCGAAATCCGTCCCGTTGATCCGGTCGGCCAGCGCGGCGTCCCCTTCGACCACGGCCTCTGCGATGCCGGGCACCACGTTGTGTCTTTCTCCTACCGAGAAGGAAAGCACCTTGAGCCCCGTCTGCGCCAGTTTTCCGGTCAGTTCCAGGCACAGCATGCCCTTTTCGATGTTGATGACCGGGTAATCGGCATCCGGAGAAAAGCCTTGCCGCGGCATCTCGCAGACCTTCTGATAATGCGCGATATCCTCCCAGCCGCTTTCCTCATCCGTTCCCATGATCAGGCGCACCTTCCGTTTGAGCGGGATGCCCAGCTGACGGATGGCGGCCATGGCGTACAGCGCGGCCACCACCGGCCCCTTATCGTCCGAGGTGCCCCTGCCGTACATGCGCCCGTCCCTGACGGTCGGCTCAAAGGGAGGCAGCGTCCACCCGTCGCCCACCGGCACCACGTCCAGATGGCCCAATATGGCCAGCGCGTCCCGGTCGCTGCCCTCGCCCAGGTCGGCGTGGCCGGCATAGCCGTCCGCCTGCCAGCAGTCAAAGCCCAGGCTTTCGCATATTTCAAGCGCCTTGTCCAGCGCCTGACGGGCCGGCCGGCCGAACGGCGCTCCCGGCGCGGGCTCCTCCTTGACGGACGGGATCCTGACCAGCGCCTTCAGCGTTTCCAGCATCGGCTCCTCCAGGGATAACAGCGTTTTTTCGATTTCTTCCCGCGTGACCATTTGTCAAGCCTCCTTATATGATCAGATGATACGGACGCGCTGAGGTTAGGACGGTTAAGCGTATAGAAGACAGATCGGTGATTCACTGTGACGCCCGATCATTTGTCCGTCCTCAGCCGTTGAGCGCCCCGGCCATTCTTTTGATCCCTTCCCTGAGCTGCGCGGTCGGGCAGCCGAAGTTCAGCCGCATGAACCCTTCCCCCTCGGGGCCGAAGAAGCTGCCCTCCGTCAGCGCCACGCCAGCCTTTCGGAAGGCCTCCGCCAGGGCCGCGCAGTCCGGCGCATAGGCGCGCAGGTCCAGCCAGGCCAGATAGGTGGCCTCGATGGGCGTCAGCACCGCTTTGGGCAGTCTTTCGGCGATCTCCCGGGCGACGACCTCGCGGTTATGGTCCAGGTAGCGAAGCACCCCTTCGAGCCACAGGTCGCCCTGCTCGTAGGCCGCCCTGGTTGCCGTCAGGGCAAAAATGTTGCCGCTGGTGACGCCCGCCGCCTCCAGCGCGCTGCGCAGGGATTTGAGCATCCCTTCGTTTCTGGATACGGCCACGGCCTGCTGAAGCCCCGCTATGTTGAAGGTCTTGCTGGCGCTCATCAGGGATATGACCTGATCCTCCTTATCCGCCATAGAAAGGATGGAAACGAACGCATGCGGCGGAAAAACGAATTCCGCGTGGATCTCGTCCACGCCCAGCACCGTGTGGTACTTCCTGCAAAGCGTCAGGATCCGGGAAAGCTCCTCCCGGCTCCAGACGCGGGAAACCGGGTTGTGCGGGCTGCACAGCAAAAACAGCCGCACGCCGGATTTAAGCGTCTCCTCCAGCCGGTCAAAATCGATATGATACCGGGCGGACGCGTCTCTTGTAAGCTCCACCCGGACGGCTTTCCGCTGATTCCCCTCGATGGACGATGTGAATGGCCCGTACACCGGGGTCAGGATCGCCACCTGGTCCCCGGGCGCCGAATACAGGCGCACGAGCGTCTTCAGTCCCGTGATCACGCAGGGCATCAGGGCCGTCTCGTCCGCGGAAACATCGATGCCGTGGTGTCTTTTCACAAACGATGTAAAGGCCCTTCGGTCCTCCTCCGTAACCAGGGTGTAGCCGTAGCAGGGATGCTGCGCCCGGTCTTGAAGCGCCCCGACGATCTCGTCCGCGCAGCGGAAATCCATATCGGCCACCCACAGCGGGACGCCGTTTTCCGGCATGGCCGCCCGCTCGTCCCATTTGACGCAGGCCGTCCCCCTGCGGTCGAGAGGCCGGTCAAAAAACGAAAAATCGTAAGCCATAAAACCTCCTCAGTTTTTTGTGCAGGCAAATACGTAAAATCCTTTTTTCCTTTCCAGGGTATCGACCCGTGAAAAAAGGTCGGACAGGTACCGGGCCGCGCTTTCGGCCCCCTGCTGTCTGCGGATGACCAGGAATAAGCGCCCGCCCGGCAAAAGCCGCTCGTGCGCCTGGGCAAACAGGGAATAGATCACCTGCTTGCCGGCGCGGATGGGCGGATTGGTGACGATCTGGGAAAACTGCCCCTCCACCCGCGTAAGCCCGTCGCTTTCCAGCGCCTGCGCGGTAACACCGTTGCTCCGCGCGTTTTCTTCGGCCAGCGCCACGGCGCGGCGGTTCACATCGCACATCACCATGTCGACCGGATAGACGGCCGCCAGACACACGCCGATGACGCCGAAGCCGCAGCCCAGGTCCAGCGTCCGCCCGGTCAGGGGCGGCAGGGCATTGAGCAGCAGTTCCGTACCGAAGTCTGTTTCACCCTTGGAAAACACACCGGAGTCCGTTTTGAATGAAAAGGAGCGGTCCTTCCATTCAAAGGTATAGCTGACCGGCCTGCTCTCGCACGCGGGGTCCGCCGAAAAATACTGCTGCATATCACATCCCGGCCGCCCGGTACAGCGCGGCCGTTTCCTCCTCCGTCAGTTCCCGGTAGCTTCCTTCCTGAAGCGCTTCGTCCAGTACGATGGGCCCGAAGCGTATCCTTTTGAGCGACAGGGTTTCGTGGCCCGTGGCCTTCAGCATCCGCTTGACCTGGTGGTATTTCCCTTCCGTCACCGTGATCCGGGCTGTATGGGGCTCCAGTATCGTAAGCAGCGCCGGCTTCGCCGTAAAATCCGAACAGACTACGCCCTTGCTGAAGGCTTCTATGTCCTCAGGGCAAAGTGCCGTGTCCACCCGGGCCACGTACACCTTTTCTATATCCCTTTTGGGAGAGATCAGCCGGTGCGCCAGCTCCCCGTCCGTGGTGAACAGGAGCGCGCCGGTGGTGTCCTTGTCCAGCCGGCCTACCGGCATGCAGGAAAGCTTAGCATAGACCCTGGGCAGTATGGAAAAGACCGTCTCCTGCCTGGGATCCTCCGCCGCCGTCAAAAGCCCTTTGGGCTTGTTCATCAGGATCGTTCTTTTAAGCCTTGTGTCCGTTTCGGCGCCGTTGACAAAAAGCTTTTCCTCCCGGAAGCTGCGGGAAGGGTCGGTCACCGTTTCCCCGTCCAGCCGCACCTTGCCCACGCGGATCAGCCGCTGCGTTTCCGATCTGCTGCCAAACCCCAGCCGGGATAAAAGGGCGTCAAGCCTCATTTCGCGCGTCCCCCTTGAGGCAGCAGGCAGTCAGGTTCCTTTTGCGTATGATCCAGCAGGGAATATAGACTGCCGCCAGACAGACCGCCATCAGCGCGATCCATTCCCGCTGCCTGAGCATTTCGGATACCGTGTCCGGCAGGGAAAGAAGCGCGCTCAAAAGCCCGCTGCCGCTGTCCCGGTAAAGCCGCCTGAGGGTCAGCAGGGAAAGCGCGCAGGCCAAAGCCCACGCGGGCAGCCCCAAAGCCAGGTTAAAAAGCGTCGTCCGCCGCCATAAAGCGGGGTCCCGGCGTCTTATTTCCCTGCTGTCCAGCCCGTAATCTTCCGGTACGTCCCTGTGCCAGAAGACGGCCCACAGGGTAAGAAAGACGGCCCCCGCAACAAGCAGCGCGGCGCAGCCCACGTCGTACCCCGGCGCGCCCGCCCCCGCCGATACGAGGGATTTAAGGAAATCGCCTATCTGCTTGAGCAGCCTGAGCGCCTTCAGGTTGGAGGCGTTGTCAAACACGCAGTAGAATATGAGCGCGCACGAAACGGTGAACGGCAGGGAAAAGGGCAGCGTCCGGGCGATGCGCCTGGCCGCGTTCCTGACTCCGGACGCGTAGAAAAAGGCTTCAGGCTCCGTTCCCCCGGCCAGGGCCGCCAGCCGGTTCGCCCTGAAAACCCGCTCCGGCCCGCACGCAAACAGGGCGACTGCCAGGCACAAGGCGATCCGTAACGAAAGCCTGACCCAGAACGATAAGCCCCCCATCGGCAGCGCAAAGGGCACGGCCAGCAGCGTCCGGGCGCACAAAAAGCCCAGCGCCAGGGCGATACAGGAAAGGCTATTCCGTTTTTTCCGGCTCGCGCCGTCCTCCATCGCTTTCCCCTCCTTTTGCCGGTATTATACCCGAATCCTTCTCAAAAAGCAACTTGTCCAAGCCAGGTCTAACGCATTGCGTGATGAGACCCGGGAGCAGAAATGCTTCCCCCTCCCACGGTTCCAGGGCCTGCCGGCCCGTCCGGCGATGAAAAAGGTCCACCAGACCTTTTTCCTCACGCATTTCAAACCAGAAGGAGAGCCTTCCCCTTGAGGGGAAGGTGGCCCGGCGGAATCTGCAGGTCAAGTGGAAAAAGTTTTTCGCCGGGTCGGATGAGGTGGTCTCCGTTCCCATGATACTCTTGATGCAAGGATTTTTTTGCGGGAACAGACCCTGGTAACCCAGGGCCTGCCGGCCCGTTCGTCGGTGAAAACAGGCCACTGGCCTGTTTTCCGGGCCCTCCTCACCCCAGGGCCTGCCGGCCCGTTCACCGGTTCCACTCGATACTGTCTACCCGTTTTCTTTCTCTTCCGTACTGCGCTGCTCCACGCTTTCGCGATCCACGGATGATCCGTCCAGCCGGTGTACCCAGGGCGCGTTCTGATCCTTCCGCCAGGCCAGCACCGTGTCCAGCGAGACCCGGGACAGGCTTCCTATGATGTTGCCGATCACGTTGGGCGTCTCTTCCTCCAGGGTCTTAAGCAGCTTTTTGGTTCTGGCCCGGGCACCCTGGTCCTTTTGCCGGGTGACGTCGCACGCGCAGGTGATCGGTTCGAGCCCTGCCGCTTCCGCCCAGGCAACGACGTCCCTTTCCCTGATCAGGTACATGGGCCGGATCAGCTCCATCCCCGGGTGGCTGTCGCTGTTCAGCCGGGGCATCATGCCGCGGTACTGCCCGCCGTACAGCAGGCTCATCAGCACCGTCTCGGCCGCGTCGTCCATATGGTGCCCCAGGGCGATCTTATTGCAGCCGAGCTTTTTCGCGTTCTCGTACAGATATCCCCTGCGCATGGCCGCGCACACGTGGCAGCGGGAATGCGGGGCCGCTTTCAGCGCCTCGAAAATCGGGCAGGAAACGACCTTGGGCTCAAAGCCCATGAGGCGCGCGTTTTCGAGCGTCCTTTCAAGGTGCTCCCCGCTGTACCCCGGGTCGAGCGTCAATACCTCCATCTCAAAGGGAACGCCCCCGTAGCGCCGGTATTCCCTAAGGCAGCACAAAAGAAGCGAGGAATCCTTGCCCCCGGAATAGCAGACCGCTATCCGGTCGCCGGGACGGATCAGCCCGTAAGCGTCTATAGCCCTGCAGAAGGGCCCCCATATGCTGCGCCTGAAGGTTCGCTGGATGGATGCGCTGATTTCCGCTTCGGTCACGTCTTTTCTCCTGTTTATCCCTTGCCTGTGAGCCCTGAAAGTGATAAAATCTTGAAAGTGATAGAATCTTTTTAACGAAAAAAACGAAGGAGGTCCCCTGATGAGTACGCTTTCCACCAAACTGAAGGAAGCCCGCGCCGGCTCCGGCCTGACCCAGGAACAGCTGGCCCAAAAAGCGAAAAACGGCCTGACCGCCAACGATATCAGCAAAGCCGAGCGGGCGCTGCTGGTGCCCACGGACGCCCAGCTGAAAGCCATCGCCAAAGTCACCGGCGTCACGCAGAAGTCCCTGCTGGATGCCAAGGACGGCAAGAAGACGGCCTCGTCCGCCAAAAAGACGACGACGGCCAAAAAGCCCTCCGCCGCCAAAACGACCGCTAAAACCGCAGCCGGCACCAGCATGAAGGTGACCGCGACAGAAAAGAAGCTGGTGGAGGCCTATCGCAAGGCATCCGCGGAAAACCGGAAGCTGGCGCTTAATCTTCTGCAGGGAAAGGCCGTTGAGGAATCCCAGTTCAACATCGGCAATCTGCTGTCCACCGGCTTTGGGGGCAGCGTTTCCGACTTTTTTGAAAACCTGGTCCGCGGCATCAACGAATAACGCGGGGCGTTATTCCTTTTCACACACCTGTGCGGGCGTCCCTTCCTGAGGGGCGCCCGTTCTCTTCTGCGCAAAAAAGCTTTGAAGCGCTTCCTCGGCCTGATGTTCCATCAGTCCCCCCGCCGTCGGCACGTGCCGGGGAAAGGCCGGGTCCTGCGTAAGGTCGTAGACGCTGCCGCAGCAGCCCTGCCTTGGGTCGAAGGCCGCGAAATAGCACGCCTCAAGCTCCGCCAGCATCATGGCGCCTGCGCACATCGGGCAGGGCTCCAGGGTCACGTACAGGGTGCAGTCCCTCAGATGCCTGGTCCCGAGCATCTTGGCCGCCTGCCGCATGGCCAGCATCTCCGCGTGGCCGAAGGGATCGTGCGCGTCTGTCTCGCGTTCGTTGTGCGCCCGGGCGATGATCTCTCCTTTTCGGACGACGATGGCCCCTACCGGCACCTCCCGGTCGTCCTCCAGGGAAGCCTTCAGCGCTTCCGTAAGATATCGGCGGTGTTTTTCAAGCTCCGTCATTTTACTCAAACGTTCACCGGCAGGTCGGTATCCGTGAAGGGATCGTCTCCGGCGGGGGCCTCCTCCCGGTCTTCCTTCTTTTCGTCAAACAGCCCGCTGACAGGGGTATGCACGTGGATCTGCAGTTCGTTCTCCCCGAAAACGATATCCGCCCGCTCCCGGGGCTTGGTCAGGGCCAGGATCTCGGTATAGCGGGTCCTCCCCCTGCGGGCGTAGTTCATGGGCACCTCCGCCCGCTGCTGCCAGTGCATGGGAATGACGACACGGGGCTTGACCGACATGACGAAGTGATTGATCCCAGCGTCGAACAGCCCCCCCTGTCTGGGGTCCAGCGGGAACATACACAGGTCGATGGACAGGCTGCGGATCGGATCGACCGCGGCGTAAAAATCGTCCTCCGCCTGCTTGATCTCGCGCACCGTGCTCTCTTCCCGCCAGTGCCACAGGTTCAGGTCTCCCGCGTGGAAGATGGTCCTCCCCTTGAGCTCTACGTAAAACGATACGCCCAGGTCGGTCGAATCAAAGGCCTGTATTTTCACCTCTCCCAGCTCCAGCGTGTCCCCGGGGTTCATCCGGTGGCCCGGCACGTCCTTGGGCAGGTCGTCCGAAATGATGTACTCGATGTGATATGTCGCCTGATCCCAGTCGTATATGATCGGGTCAAAATGATCCACGTGGCTGTGGCTCACGAACACGTAAACGTGCTTACAGCGGGCAAAATCCCTGTCGCTGATGCAGGCCTTCTGCGGGAGCGTCGCGCCCGCTTCCCCCCGCCAGTAATCGAATACCAGCAGCGTGTCCTCCACAGCCGCCATAAAGCCTGAATGAAACAGATAGGTCACCGTGATTTGATCGGTCATGGATCAGCAGCCTTTCGCATGTATGCTCAGATATGCCTCAGCGGCGCTTCTTTTTTCTACTGAAGATCAGGAAATACGCGAGCACGGCCAGGAAAACGATCTCTCCCGTTCCAAGGCCGGAGGTCTTTTTCTTAGGCCTTGCCGCCGTGGAACTGACGCCGTAATCGGTCCAGTTCACGTCGCCGGAGGTGATAAAGCCCTCCCAGCCCGTCTGGGCAGTCTGTGAAACCGCGCCGGACGGGGAAAACAGCCCGCTTAAGTCAAGGCTCTTCTGATACGCCCGGGCGGCCCGCTGGGCCAATTGCGGCATCACGTCGGCTACGGCCTGGTTATAGGCCCTGCTCTGATAGGTGTCCCTGAAGTAGGACGCCATCACGGTATCGCCGGCGTCTCCCGGCAGAAGGGACAAAAGCTTATCGCCCAGCTTCAGTGCGCTCGTCTCCTCGCCGATCACCATCACCAGCAGAAAATCGTTTTCGGAAAGCTGCCAGCGGGAAAAAAGCTCCCGGGCAAAATCGTGCGCGGAGGTGCCGCCCAGAAAATGCGTCACATACAGGTAGGCGTGTCCGCCGTAGGCTTCTCCCGTCCGCACGTTCAGGGTATCGATATCCTGCCGAAGCTCCTCCTGCAAAAGCCCCGTTCCGTCCAGCACGTATCCGCTTTTTTCCGGGTAAACCAGCGCAAGGCCTTCTGCCGGCAGCAGCAGCGCGGCGATGAGGAGCAGCAAAAACCATCCGTTCTTTTTCATGTCCGCCCTCCCCTCAGCTTAAACCCGGAGCCCTGTCCATCCCGAACAGGCTGGCCAGGAAGCTGCTGATGAAATACTTGTCGAAGCTGGCGTTATAATCGTCCGCCGCTTCCCGGTAGGCGGCTTCTTCGGAGGATACGCGGATCCCTGCGGATTCCATCATCTGCGGCAGCAGCTGAAGGATGTACGCCTTGTCCCGCTCGTCCGTCTGAAGGCTTTCCGTTTCCTGTACGGCGGCGAAAAGGTTCTGCGCATCCCCAGTAAGCGCCTGGCTGCCCCGGGACGCGGCGGAAAGCGCCGCCTCCCCCAGCTGCCGCCAGTCCTCCTGAACGGCCAAGACCGCTTCGTTTTCGCCGTTCAGGTGTCTTTTCGCCACGGTCAAAAGGTTATAGGCGGCTTCGCGCCGCGCCGTGTAGGCCTCTGTAAGCGCCGCGCGGCAGACGTCCACCTCGCGGGAGCGCCCGTTCCATTCCCGATAGGCGCCGTAAAGAAACGCGCCCGCGATCAGCACGATCAAAACCACCCAGGATATCACTTTTTCCGCTTTCATTTCCGCTCCTGAAAAGGGCAGCGCCCTTAAGCGCTGCCCTGTCCGACCTTTTGTTTACATGCTCAGCAGCTTCTGCTTGAGTTCGCTCTCCATCTGGGCGAGGTTCTTTTCCGCCTCGGCGCGCTTCTGACGGCCTTCCTCCTGGATCTTGATCACCTCGTCGATGGTGTCGATCAGGGATTTGTTGGTCTGCGTCAGGGTCTCCATGTCGATGATGCCGCGTTCGGCTTCCTGCGCGGTCGCCAGCGTGCCCTGCTTGAGCTTCTCGGCGTTCTTCTTGAGCAGGTCGTTGGTCATATCGGTGACGGCCTTCTGCGCCTGCATGGCCTGCTGGGAATGCTGGAGGCCCAGCGCCAGCACCATCTGGTTCTTCCACAGGGGCAGGGTGTTCACCAGGGTGGACTGGATACGCTCCACCAGCAGGGCGTTGTTGTTCTGAAGCAGCCGGATCTGGGGGGCCATCTGCAGGGAAATCTGGCGCGTGAGCTTCAGATCGTGCAGCTTTTTCTCAAACCGGTCGCACTGGGCATCCAGGTCGTTGGCGCGCTGGGCGTCCATGGCGTCCCCACTCTTTTCGGCGACCTCGCGCAGGGCCTTGAGGTCCGTCTCCCGAACCTCGGCCAGGCGCTTTTCGCCGGCCACGATGTACATCGTCAGCTCGTGGAAATAGGTGTTGTTGATTTCATACAGCTGGTCGAACATGGCGATGTCCTTGAGCAGCTGCACCTGGTGCTGTTCAAGGCTGCCGGCGATCTTGTCCACGTTGACGGAAACGTCGTCATACTTGGCCTTCAGGGTGGCGATCTGCTGCTTGGTGGAGGTGAACAGCGCGCGCAGCCCCTTGGGCTTTTCGGTGGCGCCCTCAAAGCCCTTGAGCTCGTTGATCAGCTTGGTCAGGGTGTCGCCGACGTCGCCGGTGTCCATGGTCTTGACGCCTTCCAGGATGGAATCCGCGAAGGAGGAGATCTTCTTCTGCGCGTCAGAGCCGTACATCATCACGTGATCGGCGTTCATCAGGTCGATCTTGCCGGCGAATTCCTCGACCTCTTTGAGTTCCTGCTCAGTGAGGCCGCTCTCCAGGGATTCCACGATCTGCGCGGCGTCCTGCGGAGCGGGGACGTTGGCGGCCTGCTCCAGCATTTCGGCGGTCTTATCCAAAGCGACGGCGGCTGCTGTCTGGCTGCCCAAAGTCAGCACGGGAGCAGTGTGCAGGGTCTCGTCCTGCAGCTTTTCGCTCAGATTCTTGGTTTCCTCCTTGGGTTCGTCGATGTTGGGGGTCTTGTTTTCCTCGCTCATGGTGTGGTTCCTCCTTGTCGTTTATCGTGTTGTATGATTTTGAAATCAGCAAAGAACGTGAGCTTTACCTCAATGGCCGCCTTGGCCGCCGAGCTGGCCGAAACGGTTTTCGTCCGTCTGGCGGGCGACGTTTTCGATCAGGCCGTCCTGCTTGAGCATCGTTTCGAGTACGGAAATATCGGAGGTAACGTCCAGCATTTCATTCTGATACAGCTGGTCGTGCTGTTTTTTGAAGGCGTCCAGCACGATATCCATCGCTTCGGCGACCCGCTTCTTGGTCTTGGCGGCGTTTTCGCCGGTGACCTCCCGTTCATCCAGCTTGCGGTAATTGGTCAGCATCTTAAGGACGGTGGGCAGATAATAATCCATGAACCGGCGGATCTGGGGAGCCTTTTCGGGCTTGTCCGTCACGGTCAGGAAGATCTGGTTGGAGATGGCGTCCAGCTCCTCCATTTTCGCGGAAAGAGAAGGATCCGGAATGCGGTCGTTCTCTTCGCGGATCTGGCTGAGCATATCCTGCCCGTGCCTGACCAGCTGATCCACGGTGGGGTTCCCCGTTTCGGGGATCTTGTGCTGGGCGGGAGCCTTTTTGCTGGTATCAAGCCCCTGGGCCATCTGATAGACGAGCCAGCCGATCAGCACTGCGATCGCGCTGCAGATCAGATAGTCCGACAGCCGGTAAAAGGGAAGCAGCGCGCTGTAAAGCGCGAACACCAGACCGGCCGCGATAAAGGAGCTCAAATACGGTTTCCACTTTTTCTTTTTCATAAGCCGTACCTTCTCAAAACATCAAATCCAAAACCGCTCCGATTATACCATATTCCCGGTCTGATTTCAATGGGTCCAATCCCCTATGCCCGAATCATAATGTTTCAGAAATATTACAAATAAAGTCAGATTATTACGGAATTATAAATTTTTCAGCCGGCCCTAAAAATCGCTACAGAGGTCGGTAAGGACCGACCTCCCGGGCTGACGGGCGGGAATATAATCTGCCTGTCGGTATGGACTTTTCCTTTTTTTCGTGCTAAGATTGGGCAGACAGATTAGCATGGATTCAATCCGCAGGGAGGAAAGACGATGAAAACGACATTGCTGATCATGGCGGCGGGCCTCGGGTCCCGCTACGGCGGAAACAAGCAGATCGATCATATCGGCCCCAACGGCGAGATATTGATGGAGTATTCCATCTACGACGCCCTGGCCGCCGGCTTTGACAAGATCGTATTCGTCATCAGGAAAAGCATGGACCAGGTCTTCCGGGAAATGATCGGGGACAAGATCGCCGCCAAGGCGGAGGTCCACTATGCCTACCAGGAATACGACAGCCTGCCCTCAGGCTTTGAGCCGCCCCGGGAGCGCACCAAGCCCTACGGCACCGTGCACGCCGTGCTCTGCGCCAAAGACGAGATTCAGGAGCCCTTCGCCGTCATCAACGCCGACGACTATTACGGCAAGGACGCTTTCGTCGCCATGGCGGACTGCCTTCACCGGATGGCCGGCAAAAAGGAAGCCGCGGCGATGGTGGCCTATTATCTCAAAAACACCATTTCCGAAAACGGCACCGTGACCCGCGGCGTTTGCGAAAGAAGCGCCGACGGCTATCTGTCCAGGGTGGTGGAAACCTACAAGATCAAGCGGGACGCGGACGGCGTCATCAAGGACTTTGAAAACTCCCCCTCCGGCGTTCCGCTGGACGATGACGCCCTGGTTTCCATGAATTTCTTCGGCTTCACGCCCTGGTATTTTGAGACGGCCGAAAAGCATCTGCTGGATTATCTTAAGAACGCGCCGGGAGACCCGCTCAAAAAGGAATACGTGCTGCCGACGCTGGTGGATCAGCTGATGAAGGAGGTCGGCCTCAAGGTGGAGGTGCTGTCCACGCACGCGGTGTGGTTCGGCATCACCTATCACGAGGACAAGGCCTATGTATCGGGCGAGCTTCAGAAACTGCACGACGCGGGCGCCTACCCCAAGAAGCTCTGAGGCTTCTTTATCATCCCCGGTTTGTTTTTCAGTTTGTACCGCGAGGGTTGACAGGCGGGGACTAAACGGTTATAATCTGACCAACCGCCGTGTCACAGGGTGCGCGGCGGCAACTGAATACCTTATCGAGAGCGGCTGAGGGACTGGCCCGATGAAGCCCGGCAACCGGCGGAACGATCCGTGCGGTGCCAAATCCAGCAGCGGCCCATGGCCGCTGGCAGATAAGGCGGATGAGATTTATTTTGCGCCGGACTGCCGTCCGGCGTTTTGGTATTCAGGCATCGACAAACCCTAACCAGACAGAAAGGATCATACACATGAGAAAGCTGTTCACTTCCGAATCCGTGACCGAAGGCCATCCGGACAAAATGTGCGACCAGATCTCGGACGCCGTACTGGACGCCATTCTGGAAAAGGACCCCGAGGCGCATGTGGCGTGCGAGACCTGCGCCACCACGGGCCTCATCATGGTGATGGGCGAGGTCACCACGGAAACCTATGTGAACGTGCAGGACCTCGTCCGCTCCGTGGTGAACGAGATCGGCTACGACCGGGCCAAGAAGGGCTTTGACGGCGCCACCTGCGCCGTGCTGGTCGCCCTGCACGACCAGTCCCCCGACATTGCGCAGGGTGTGAACTCCGCGCTGGAAAAGCGCGGCAGCAAGGAGACGGAGACCGGCGCGGGCGACCAGGGCATGATGTTCGGCTACGCCTGCGACGAAACGCCGGAGCTGATGCCCATGCCCATCGCCCTGGCGCACCGGCTGACCCGCCAGATGGCCAAGGTGCGCAAGGACGGCACCTGCCCTTTCATGCGCCCGGACGGAAAAGCCCAGGTGACCGTGATCTATGAGGACGACCGGCCGGTGGCGGTGGATACCATCGTCATTTCCACCCAGCACGACGAAGAGACGACCCAGGAGGAGATCCGGGAGGCGATGCTTGAACACGTCGTGCGGCAGGTGATCCCTCAGGAACTGCTCACAAAGGACACCCGGTATTTCATCAACCCCACCGGCCGGTTTGTGATCGGCGGGCCCGCAGGAGACAGCGGGCTTACGGGGCGCAAGATCATTGTGGATACCTACGGCGGCTATGCCCCGCACGGGGGAGGCGCCTTCTCGGGGAAGGATCCTACCAAGGTGGACCGTTCCGCGGCCTATGCGGCCCGGCACGCGGCCAAGAACATCGTGGCCGCCGGCCTGGCGAGGCGCTGCCAGGTAGCGCTGGCCTACGCTATCGGCGTGGCGCAGCCGGTCTCGTTCACGGTGGACACCTTCGGCACCGGGATCATGCCGGACGATCAGCTCTCGCGACTGGTGCGGGAGGTTTTCGACATGCGGCCGGACGCCATCATCAGGCGGCTGGATCTGAAGCGTCCCATTTACCGCCAGACGGCCTCCTACGGCCACTTCGGCCGGACGGACATCGACCTGCCCTGGGAGCGGACGGACTACGCAGAAAAGCTGCGTCAGCGCTTCATGCGCTGACGCAGGGATATACATCAAACGCCGCGGAGGTTGCATAAGCCTCCGCGGCGTTTGATTTAAGGGACGGCCTCATACGTCACAATGAAGATGTACCGGAAAGATGAGGCAGACAGAAAAGATAAGGCTGAGGAAGGGGCAGGTCAACGGTCTGCCTGCGCTTCCAGCCAGTCGGCGGCGGCCTCGGCGCTGCGCAGGCCGTCTGCGGCGGCGGACATGATGCCGCCGGCGTAGCCCGCGCCCTCGCCTACCGGGAAAAGGCCGGAAAGGCTTGACTGCCCGTCTTCCCCGCGCACAAAGCGGATGGGACAGGAGGAACGGGTCTCGGGAGCGGTCAGCACGGCGTCTCCCTCTCCAAAGCCGGGCAGCTGGCGGCTGAGCAGCGTAAGCCCCGTCTTCAGGTCCTCAAGCCAGGGAGAAGGAAACAGGGAGGACAGATCCGTCCAGCAGACGCCGGGACGGTAGGTGGGCAGCACGGTCCCGGGGCCTTTTGACGGCGTGCCTGAAAGAAAGTCCCTGACCAGCTGACAGGGCGCGTCATAGCGGGAGCCGGCCAGGCGGAAGGCGGCTTCCTCGATGCGGCGCTGAAAGCGGTAACCCGCCAACAGGCTGTCACCCTCAAAGTCGTCGGGGCGGACGTCCACCAGCACGGCGGCGTTCGCGTTGACGCCGTCGCGCAGGTAGGGGCTCATGCCGTTGACGCAGACGCCGCCCGGGCGGCTGGCGGCTGGCGCCACGGTGCCGCCGGGGCACATGCAGAAGGTGTATGCCCCGCGTCCGTCCGGCAGGCGGGCGTGGAGCTTGTATTCCGCCGGGGGCAGGTTCGGATGGCCGGCGAAACGACCGTACTGGGCGCGGTCGATCATCGCCTGCGGATGCTCTATGCGAAAACCTATGCTGAAGGGCTTGCGCTCGGCCATGAGCCCGGCGTTCAGGAGCATTTCCTGCGTATCGTCCGCGCTGTGGCCGACGGCGGCGATCACGCAGTCGGTTTCAAGCTCCCTTTCCCCCTCGGGGCCCGTCAGGCGTATGCCGCGGACGCAGCCGTTGTGGGAAAGGATCCCGGTCCATTTCGTGCGGAACAGCACCGTGCCGCCCAGGGCCGTGATTTCCTCCCGGATACTTTTGACCACCTGAGGAAGGCGGTCGGTGCCGATGTGGGGATGGGCGAGCGTCAGGATGCTTTCGGGCGCGCCGTGATCAAAAAGCTCCCGCAGGACGGTCCGGCAGCGGCTGTCCTTGATGCCGGTGGTGAGCTTCCCGTCCGAGAAGGCGCCGGCGCCTCCCTCCCCGAACTGGATGTTGCTGTTTTCGTCCAGGACCCGATCTTCAGTAAACCGCCTGACGGCCTTTTCCCGTTCGTCCACCGGGTCTCCCCTTTCCAGTACGACGGGAGCCATGCCGCAGCGCGCCAGATAAAGGGCCGCGAAAAGGCCGCCCGGCCCCAGGCCCACTACCACGGGCGGACGAAAGGGCCTGCGCCGGGGCCGGGGCGAAAGGACGGGATAGTCGGGAGCCTGAACGACCGCGCCCGGACGGGCCCGGCGGAGGATGCCGGCTTCGTCGCCTTTTACGGCGACGTCCGCCGAAACGACGAAATGCACATGATCCTTTTTGCGGGCGTCCACGCTCTTTTTGCCCACGGATAGGCTGACTATTTCGCTTTCCCTGATATTAAGCGCCCTGGCGGAGGGCCTGAGCAGGTCCTTTTCCCGCCCGTCCAGTCCCAGGGGCAGGTTCTGTACCCGAAGCACGATAAAGGGTCTCCTTCCTGAATTAAGTCTTCTGCTATAAGCGTTTGTGGGTGTTCAGTCCTCAGACTTCTGGGATGAGTCCATTGCCAACGGGAGGGGAGTGATCAGGAGGAAACATCCCCTGATTGTAATCAAGGCCCGGCAGGCCCTGGATTACTTCGGTAAGCACCCGTAAAAATCATCCAGGCATAAAGTGGTATGTTAACGGAGACCACCTCATCAGTCAGGCGCGAAGAACTTGAAGTATATTCTTAACCAATTTCCGCGCCTGACAGCTTCCCCTCCAAGGGGAAGCCTTTTGGGGTTCGCAGCGCCCGGAAAACAGGCCTGTGGCCTGTTTTCACCGACAAACGGGCAGGCAGGCCCTGGTTACTCCGGTGAGCACCCGCATAAACTGCCTGAATAGCGAATGAAAGTGAGGGGAGACAAAGTCCCCCTTGCGGTAAGTGTTTTACAAAACGGGCGGGCAGCGGAGGGATCCGCTGCCCGCCCGTTTTGGTGGGCTGTCACTGCATGCAGGCCAGCCTGTTGCCGTCGATGAAGGCGCGGACGGTCTGCCCGGAAGCGGGAGAGACGTATTCGATCAGCGCCTTTTTGTGATTGTCGTCCTGCCAGGCGAGGAAGGTGACCGCGTAGCCCGCGGGCAGACGCTCCAGCTGGACGGTGGACATGACCGTATCGTCCGTCACCTTGACCTCGGCGGTCACTGTGGTGTCGATGTAGGCGTAGGAAAGCTGCGGGATGTCCTTGGCAGAATACTTGGAGGGCAGCTCGTAGCCGGTCACGTAGCCGATACGGTACTGCTTGTCTCCGGGCAGCATGTAGCCGATCAGCAGCCACTCGCCGTCCGTGCCGTAGATGCGGGCCGTGCCGCCGCGGTAGGCGGCTTGGCCGTTTTCGGCGCGGAAGTACCAGTCGCCCGGCCCCTGATAGACTGCCAGGGGCGTGTTGCCCAGCTGGCCGGTCTTATAGGCGGGCAGGGCGGTGCGGGTGCCGCCGGCAACGGAGGAGGAAGGCGGATTGGTGACGGAGGGCGGATTCGTGTAGAATTCGAAGCCGTGATATTCGGTCTCTCCGGAAGTGAAGTCGTCCAACGGAAGCGGCGTGGAAGAGCCGGCGGAAGCCTTTGTCAGGTAGAACTCCACGGTTTCGGGAGACGGCTTTCCGTCCGCGCTCACGTAGACCCTGACCACGGAATCGCTTGCCAGGACGTACTGCTTGTCGATGCCGCTCATGTCAGCGGTGACGTCGGTCGCAGCGTCCACGGGTAGGCGGGCCATGCTCATATTGATCATATAGTCGTTGTAGATATAGAACACCGGCACTTCGACCCGGGAAACGGCCGGCTTCGGGGTAGGCGTAGCCTTCTTGCGGGACAGGTAGAAGGTCACCACGGAGGGAGTGGCCTTGCCCTTTTGGGATACGGTGACCGTCTCCCGGTCGGGGCCGTCCAGCAGATAATCGGTTCCGTATACCGCCTCGTCCGCGTAGATCGTATTGGTCCTGTCGGAATAGCAGACGGCGGTGTACTCGGCCACGACCTGGCCGTCGCACACGTACTGCACGGGGACATAGACCTCGGCGGGCTTGGGAGCCGGGGTGGCCTTGGGAGACAGATAGAAGAACACGATGGCGGGCGTGATGATGCCTTTGGACGTGATGTCCACATAAACCGTGCTGTCGCTGATCAGGTCGTACTCGTCCTCATACAGATACGGCTCGGCCTGGATGGCGGCTTTTCCGCCGGCCGGGGCTTCCTGCGTGCCTTCGATCACGACGAGGCTGCCGTTCATATAGCGGACCGGCACGTCTACCGTAAGGACCGGAGTGGCGGTGGGCTTCTGGGTGGCGCGCCTGGTCAGGTAGAAGGTGACGCTGGAGGGGCTGGCCGCGCCCTTCTGGGACACATAGACGTCCGCATAATTGCTGCCCGAGATCACGTAGTCGGCGCCGTAGATCTCAGGATCGGCGTAGATGCGGGTGGTCTTGCCGTTGTAGCAGGAGATGTACATTGTGGCGACGGTCTTGCTTCCCGCCACGTAGCGAACGGGCACATCGACCGTGAAGCTGGGAACGGGGGTAGGCGTGGCGGTAGCCGCCAGCGCGAGGTTGAAGATGACGACCGTGGGAGAAACGGCGCCGGTCGAAGACACGGTGACGTTCACCCGGCTGGTGCCGGAAAGTACATAGCGGGAGGAATACATGGAGCTGTCGGCGTAAACCGTGGTGGTCCTTCCGACCTGGCAGGCGACGGTGACGGCCTTGATCACGGAGTTCCCGTACATATAGCGCACGGTCACATCCACATAGCGCAAAGGCGTGGCGGTGGGCTTGACCTTGCTGAGCCGGAAGGTGACCACGGAGGGGCTGGCGCTGCCGGAAGCGGAGACCCTGACGGACTGCTGGGTGCTGCCGGAAAGCGTATAATCCGGCGCGACGACGGAGCTGTCGGCGTACACGGTGGTGGTTTTGCCGGCCTGGAGGGAGACGGCGGTCTGATAGATGGTGGTGCTCCCGTAGCGGTAGCGGACGGGCACCTGCACATAGGGCACAGGCGTGGCCGTAGCGGCCTTAGCGAGCTTGAAGACCACGGTGGCGGGGTTGGCGATGCCGCTGGAAACAGACACATACACAGAACTGTCTCCGCTCAGGACATAGCCGGAGGGAATGGCGGAAGCATCCGAATAGACGCGCTTGCTGCCGGCAAGCTGCACAGAGCCCCTGACCAGGATACGGCTGCTGGACGCGTCGATATAATAGACGGGCACGGTGACGGAAGGCGCGGGCGTCGCCGTCACGGAGGGGTTCTTATACAGGAACTGCACCAGGGACGGATTGGCCTGCCCGTTTTGCACGGTGATGTACTGGCTCATGCCGGAAAGCCGGGAATAGCCGCTGGGCACTTGGGCGTCCCGCGCGTAGACGTAGCCGTTTTTATACAGGGTGACCGTGTTCTGGAACAGGAGCCTGCCGGTGACGCTGTCCAGATACTGGACGGTCACGGTGACGCCGGCGGCCGGAGTGGCCGTGGCGCTGCGCGCAACCCGGAACACCACCTGGCTTACGGAAGCCCTGCCGGAGGATACGGTGACATAGCTGGAGGTGGACGAGGTAAAGACGTAGCCGGGGACCAGGGAACTGTCCGCGTACACGTAGCCCGAGGAGATCAGGCTGGCGGAGGACTGGGCCACGGTCACGTTCCTGTCGTCCACATAATAGACGGGAATGCTGACCGGCACTATCCTGCTCTGATAATAGAAGGTGACGCTGGAGGGTGAGGCCACGCCGCTGCGGACGGTGACCTGCACGGGGCTGTTGCTGACCAGGGTGTATTCGCTGGGCACCCTGGAGCTGTCCGCCGAAATATAGGTATTGGCAAAGCAGCTGGCCGTGGAGGTGCTGAGCAGCTGGTTGGTGGCGGCGTCCACATAGTAGACCGGCACGTTCACATACGGGATGGGCGTGGACGTGGGAACCGGGGTCGGGGTGGCGCTGTTATAATAGATGACGGCGGGGCTGTCGAACAGCACCTGCTGGGTCTCGCGGCCGGCGATGCCGTCCACGCGCAGGCTGTTCTTGCGCTGGAACTGCTCCACGGCCCGCTTTGTCTTTGGACCGTATTTGCCGTCCGCGCTGCCGGGGTCAAGATAGCCAAGCTCCACCAGGCGCGCCTGCAGCCGGCGGACGTTGGTGCCCTCGTCGTTGAGCATCAGCACCACATACCTCGACTGCGTGGGCGCGGCGGTGGGCGCCAAAGTCCTGAGGGACTCCGGGTCAGGCGTCGCCGTCACATAAGGGGCGGGCGTGGCGATCTGACTGGCGGGGATCGGCGTCACATCCGGGCTCACGCCGGTTGCGCTGCTGACGACCATCATCAGATAAAGCAATACGGTTCTTACCAGATCCATAAACACACATCCTTTCTAAGGAAAGGTCAGCTGGACCGCCCTTAAGCGCCGGGCCCGTCCGTCTTACCCATATAACGAATCAGAAGGGCGTTTTCTTCCCGCGGGAGGAAAAAGTTTTTTATAAGGCCTGGTACGGGATGGAAAAACGGCTGACCCCGGGAAAGGCAAGGAGGTCAGACATCTATGAATTTGCGGAATTCGGTCAGGATGCCGATGCCGTCCGGATAGTGGGCGGCGAACTGGGGCACGGCGTGGCTGGGGAAGGAATTGCCCTCGATAAACCGGGGGCCGTCGGGCGTGATGGCGACGTCCCAGGCGACGTAACGCATCTGCGGCACCTTGCGCATGGCTTTCAGGCACATGTCCTTGACCTCTTCCCAGCAGGGAATGGTGAAGCCGATGATCGGCGTGCCCGTCATCGGGTGGCGCTCAAAGACGTTGCCGGCCTTATCGGCCGCGACCGTTTTGAGGGTGCCGCTTTCAAGGTCCACCCGGGCGGCCATGCCGCCCTGATCCACGTTGTCCATGACCTTGCCGTTGCCGATCCTGAGGAAGGCGTATACGATGCCCTCCTGCTTGTCACCCAAAAGGGTGGCGACGCGGACGGTGTTCACGGAGGTCGGACACATGCCGGCCATCACGGGGTGCTGCACCAACAGCTCTTCCAGCACCGCGTCCCCCATGGAGCGGATCTTTTGGTAAAAGGCGGCGGGATCCTGTTCCCATTCGGAACGGTCGAACCGTTCGATGCCCACGCCGGAGGAGCCCTCCAGGGGCTTATACAGGACGCTGGGAAGATCTTTTAGAAAAGCTTCCAGCTGTTCCTGCGTAAGGGTTTCGTCGCTTCTTAGCCATCTGCGGCCGATCTCGTCTGAAAACAGGGTGTTAAACTCGGTCTTGTCGTCAAAAAAATGCCAGTAGGCCTTGTCGTTCATGCGGCGGACGATGCTGTTGGATATGCCGCGGGTGATGACGGTCTTTTTCTGCTCGTCGTTCAGGCGGTACATGGCGGCAATCTTGTAATCCATATAGCCGGCGTTGTAGCGGATGCCGCAGCGAAGCATGTCAAGAAGCAGCCACAAACGGCTTTTTCCTGAGCGGGTTTTGAGGAGGGCCGTGGTGTCCCACATTTTTTTCCAGTCCATGCGGACGAGGCGCTTGAAAAAGAAGGTTAAGCGGCTCATGTGCGGGCCCTCCGGATCAGACGTTGAAGCGGAACAGCGTCACATCGCCGTCCTGCATGACATAGTCCTTGCCTTCACTGCGGATCAGGCCCTTTTCCTTGCAGGCGTTCATGCTGCCCAGCTCGCGGAGGGTCTCGAAGGGGACGATCTCGGCGCGGATGAAGCCCCGCTCAAAATCGGTATGGATCTTGCCGGCGGCCTGGGGCGCTTTGGTGCCGTTGACGATGGTCCAGGCGCGGCATTCGTCTTCCCCGGCGGTCAGGAAGGAGATGAGGCCCAGCAGCCGGTAGCAGGCCTGCACCATGCGGTCCAGCCCGCTTTCGGGAATGCCGAGCTCCTCAAGGAATTCCTTTTTCTCGTCCCCGTCCATCTGGGCGATCTCTTCCTCGATCTGGGCGGAGATGACCAGCACCTCGGCGTTTTCGTCTTTGGCCGCCTGCTGGACCTGATTTACGTAAGGGATGGAAGAGGGAGCAAGGCTCAGCTGGTCCTCGGCGATATTGGCGGCGTAAATGACGGGCTTTGAGGTCAGCAGGAAATAATCCCGGACGGTTTCCTTTTCCTCTTTGGTGAAGGGGAAGGTGCGGGCGGGGCGGCCGCTTTCCAGATGGTCGTAGAGGCGCCTGGCCAGGGCGGCTTCCTCGGCGTATTTCTTATCGCCGGTCTTTACCAGCTTTTCAGCTTTGTCGCCGCGTTTTTTGACGGTCTCCATATCGGCGAAGATCAGCTCCAGGTTGATGGTCTCCATATCCCGGGCGGGATCGATGGAGCCGTCAACGTGGATGATGTTTTCATCGTCAAAGCAGCGGACGACGTGGACGATGGCGTCGCATTCCCGGATGTGGGACAGGAACTTGTTGCCCAGCCCCTCCCCCTTGCTGGCTCCCTTGACCAGACCGGCGATATCGACAAATTCGATGCTGGCGGGCGTCACCTTTTTGGGGTGGTACATGTCGGCCAGGACATTAAGCCTTTCGTCCGGCACGGCGACCACGCCGGTGTTTGGTTCGATGGTGCAGAAGGGATAATTGGCCGCCTGCGCGCCCGCGCTGGTGATGGCATTGAACAGGGTGCTCTTGCCTACGTTGGGCAAGCCTACGACGCCTAATTTCATGGGTAGCTCCTTTGCGTTATCAAATGATCGGTCGAGAAAAAGAGTTCAGAACGAAAGCCCGTTCACGGGAATGCTCCTGACCCAGTCGATGGCCCGGGTGAACAGCTGGCGGATAGCATTGATCACGCCCTGCACGAAGGAGGCTATATCCGGCCCGAGATTGCCCTGGGCGGCGAAATAGCACAGGCCTATGATGACAACGATCAGGGCGATGGAGATCAGGGGCTTGAAGATCAGGGACAGGAGGATCAAAAACAGCCCAAGCGCCGCGCTGCCGATGCCGATGGAGCTGACCGGGCGGATATAGCGGTAGACGGTCAGCATCCAGTTGGGCTTGCCCGAAAGCGTTTTGGCCTGGGGATGGGAATAAAGCTGTTCGGCGTTTTCGGGAGAAATGGCGATGCCGGTGGAAAGGGAAAGGGAACGGATCTCGGCGTCGTCCCGAACGGCGATGCCGAGGAGGGCCGCGGCCGCGTACAGAATGATGCCGATCAGGATCAGCGCGACGCCTAATTTCTTCATTATTCCAAATCCTTCTAAGCGGTTCAGAATGGGCCGCCGCGGCCGCGTCATGTCGCAAAGACGGCGCCGGACGGTCAAACCGCGCCTGTACATTATACCTTGAAGCCGGGGAATTGACAAGCGGGGAAATGAGCAAAAACAGAGAATAAAAAAACCGCCGATGGGCGGGCGAAGGGCGGCGTGAGAAGATTAAGGGAGGGGTGAAGCAGGGGGATGCCCCGGGAAAAAGCCGCGGCCGCGGCGGACGGAAGGAGCGCCCCGGACCGCAGGGATATTTATTCGAAAAGCGGCCCGGAGAACGAGACGATATCGTCCAACGCGAGGGCGATTTCCCTGCGGGTGACGGCGCTTCTTTCGTAGATCAGCAGCCGGCGCGCGGTATCGACCCTTTTGACGCGGCCCGTACACAGACGGTAGCAGCCGCCTTCCTTACGGGCGTCCGGCACGAAGTATTCGGCGGTGACCAGGGGATGGACGCCGGACTGTAGCTTCGAGATGATTTCGGACAGACGGTCGTCCAGAAGCTCCGCCTCGGTTTCAGACAGTTCCTTTCTCCGGTCGGTCAGGCGGCCCGTTTCGTCGATCACCTCGTCAAAGCCGGTCAGCGCGTCAAAGGCTGAAAACTGGGCGGCGCGCTGGTTGAGGGACATGTGCGGCCGGGTGTCCGACTGGTGGTGCGGAAGAAGGAGTATGTCCGCGTATGGGTTTTCGTTCATGATCATTCCCCCGCTTTGTGGCCGCCGATCTGGCCGTTGCGCGCGATGGTGGTGCCGCCCTCCAGAAGATTCATGCCCTTGAGCAGGGCGTTTTTGCCGAAACGGCTCTGTATGTTCAGCGCCGTCTGCTGGAGCTTCCGCTCGGCCGCTTCCCGGGCGCGCGCCTCCTCCTGTTCGGCCGCCTGCTGGAAGCAGTCGGAAAAAAGGTTCATCTGCACGGGCTGATTTTTAGGGGCGTCCTCCTCGGCCGCCAGGCCGCAGGCGGCGATGTTCACCCGGCGGATCAGAAGGCGCGGGTTCACCTCGCGGTCGTACAGGGCCAGCATGGCCTCCGTCAGCACCCGGGAGGAACTGGTGTAATGGTCGATCCGGCCGGTGCCGTGCGCGCGCTTTGGGACGCGCCGGCCGTAATAGTCCAGGGCCGTCGGGCCCTGGTACTGGGCGCCCTGTTCCCCGCTGAGGCTTTCGCGGTCATAGCCGATGTCCAGGGTGATCTGCCTGGTCAGGACGCGCTTGCGGACCAGGTCCAGCGCCAGCAGCTCCGTCATCTCGCGGACGATCAGACGGCCCTTCTCAAAATCGTAGGGGGCGGACAGCACCTGGCCGGAGGACAGGCTGCTGCTCAGGGGGCGGTACTGCTTGACTGCCTCCACCGTGACCGGCTCCCAGCCCCAGGCGTGGTCGATCAGGAGCTCCGCGTTCACGCCGAAGGTTTTATACAGAAGGGCCTCCATGCCCCGGTCCAGGGAAGCGCGGGCAATATCCCCCATGGTGTACAGCTGCAGCTTTTCAAGCCTGGCGGAAATGCCGCCGCCGATGCGCCAGAAGTCCCTCAGCGGGCGGTGGGCCCACAGCTGCTCCCGGTAGGACAGCTCATTGAGCTCGGCGATGCGGACGCCGTCGCGGTCGGGCTGGGCGCGCTTGGCCACGATATCCATGGCCACCTTGGCCAGGTACAGGTTGGTGCCGATGCCGGCGGTCGCCGTGACGCCGGTGTTGTAAAGCACCTCGCGGACCATCGTCATGGTCAGTTCGTGGGCGGTCATGCCGTAGGTTTTCAGATACCGGGTCAGGTCGATAAAGACCTCGTCTATGGAATAGACGATGATATCCTCCGGGGCGATGTATTTAAGGTAGGTCGCGTAGATGCGGCTGCTGTATTCCTCGTACAGCCGCATGCGGGGCGGGGCCACGATGTAGGAAAGCTCCAGCGAGGGATCCGCCGCGAGGGCCTCGGCGTCGAACGAAGCGGAGGAAAAGGAAGCCTCGCGCCCGTCATCCGGGGCTTTGACCGCGCCGGAGCGCAGGGCTGCCGTCAGCCGGTCCCGGTTGACCTTCCTGACCTGTTCCACCACCTCGAACAGCCGGGCGCGGCCGGATATGCCGTAGGCCTTCAGGGAAGGAGAAACAGCCAGGCAGATGGTTTTTTCCGTCCGGCTGGCGTCCGCCACGACCAGGTGGGTCGAAAGCGGGTTCAGATGACGCTCCACGCATTCCACGCTGGCGTAGAAGCTTTTCGCGTCTATCGCGGCATAGCGGCGTTCTTCGGCCATCGGGGATGCTCCTTATCGCTTAAGATCCGGTCAGGGGGCGGCCTCCACATACCAGCGGGCCACCCGGGTGGAAAAAGAGGAATCCGTCCATTCAAAAAACAGGTGCTTTTCCTCGCCCCTGATCAGCACCGTGTAGCGGGCGCCGTCCGCTCCTTCGCGGTAAACGGAGGCAGGACGGTAGTCCTTGACCGCCTCGATGCGGAAGGTGCGGCCGTCCGTCCAGGTGATGGACTTGGGCTGGATATAGCCGGTCGAATCAAAATCGGAATTGACCTTCACATAGATCCGCTCCGGCCGGAGAGGCCGGCCGTCCGTCCGGGCCTTCTGCGTATTCACACGATCACCTCGCCGTCCGTTTCGTCAAAGGCCGCCCGCGCCTTTTCAAGCAGGGGGCCGGAAGCCAGATCCTGTTCCCCCACGGCGCCGGTCACGCGGCCGAAGCAGAGGACGCTGTCTCCCTCGCCGGGGCGGATGGTCCTGTAGCGCGGGTTCAGGGAATGCAGGCCGTCCGGCTGATATTCCTTGATGTAGGATTCGCCGTTGACGATAAAAATGCCGACCTGGCCCGGCAGCACCGGCGCGCTCCTGGCGACGTAGACATAGCTGCCGTCAGGAAAGCGCGGCTCCATGCTGCGGCCGTTGACGTGGATGACGCCGTCCGTCCCCGGAGGAACGCGGTCCGCCAGGGCGAAAACGGGGCGGTCCTCCGCCCTGTCCTGCATAGGCAGGCCGACACCGGCGGAGGCAGCTTCCTCAAACAGCCAGAGCCGGCGGTAGGCGCGGCGGAGACGGTCTTTTTCCTGACGGTCCTGCCGGAAAACCAGGCGCTCCATCAGCTGGCGGACCGTGCGGCGGTCAAATTCGTCCAGCCGGCGGTAGAGGGTGAGGAGTTCCCGATCGTCCGGGGAAAGGGCAGGCTCCCCCTCCATCCCTAAAAGCTCTGCGACCGGTATGGACAAAAGGGCGCACAGGGCGGGGAGATGGTCTATATCCGGGCGGGAGAGGCCCAGCTCCCAGTTGCCGACGGCGGTCTTTGTATAGCCGAGGGCGGCGGCCAGGGCGGCCTGGTCCATCCCGGCGGCCAGGCGGTAGCGGCGGATGACCCGGCCGACGTGCGCGCGGCGGGCCTGGTCCACATTGGGCCGGCCGGAGGCGCCGCGCCGGGCTGGTTCTTTCATGGGCTGCTTCATGCCTTTCACCTCGTTGGGGCGTGTATGCCGGATTCCTGCTTCATGTGTATGATAGCACATATTTAATTGTCTGTAAATAGTAAAAACGGCTTATTTTGAAATATTTAATTATTTTCCGGCGTCAAAAATACCCGCCGGCGGAGGGAGCGCACAACGGGTACAGAATAATAGACATTATGATTTTTTGGCCCACTGATTCCGGTATTCGCTGGGCGGGAGGCCTTCCACGCTTTTGAACACGCGGGCGAAATAGGGCGCCTGGGCGAAGCCGCAGCGCAGGGCGATCTCCTCCACACTCAGGGAGGTGAAGCGGAGCAGCTGCTTGGCCCGGGTCACGCGGACGCGCAGCAGATAGGCCGATATGGACAGGCCGAACTGCCGCTTGAACACGCGGGTCAGGTAGTATTTATCGATGAAGAAGCGGGCGGCCAAGTCGTCCAGGGTGATGCGGTCGGAATAGTGGTCTTCCAGGTATTGGCGGACCGGATCGGCCTTGGGGTTGACGGCCCCACGGTTTTCCTCATCCCAGGACTGTTCCATCAGCAGGGTGAGCAGGCGGTTCAGGGCCTCGTTGATGCGCATATCGCGGATATGGTCTTCCGACGAGGCGATCTGACAGACGTCCTCCCACAGGGCGTTCAGCTGATCCCACAGGGACGGGGAGGCCTGCGGGCCGGCGGCGGGACGGAAGACGGGCTTTCCCCCGCGCTCGCGGTATTTGCGGTAGACGGCCGGCAGGGTGGGGCCGTCCAGATGGATCCAGCGGAGGGTCCACAGCGGGGTGCCGGTGGTGTGGGAGTAGGGGCGGCTGCAGTCCACAAAGGCGCAGTCCCCGGCCGAAAGCGGCCAGGTCTTCCCCTCGCAGGTAAGCTCCCCCCGCCCCTCCAGCACCATCAGAAACAGGCAGGAGGAAAGCCCCGCCCTTTGGGAGGTGTGCTTTTCCAGCGCCCGCAGCTCCCCTATCTCCTGCAGATGGACCAGCGCCCCGCGGGCAAAGGCCGACGGCGTATACACGATCCGCCGGGCGTCGACGACTTGGGTGTGGGTGAACATAAGGAACTCCTTGGGACATGATAATAATAGCCAAAATGAAATGAAGAGATAAGGCCAACGGATGATTGCATTGTAACGTTTTGTTTGGCGGATGTCAAATAAACACGCTGCCCGGTATATTTTTGCCGGGCAGCGGTCAGTTGTACATGAGATTCTAACGATTTTTTCTATATACGGGTCCTGCGGGTAATAGAGGTTCTATTTGCTTTTTGAATACTATAGATTCACATTTCGCGTTGTAATGACATTAAATATACCCTTTGATAATGCGATTCAGATGTCAATTACCCCCCATTTGAATAACATGGTGCAGCCAACTCGTATCAGAACTTGAGGAATTCTGGTCTCTATTATGTCCACAATAAGTAAACGATGTACCGCTTACGCTTGTGACGATCATAACATGACCATCTTTAGTAGTCGTTCCATCTTTAGATCTTCCTTCAGAGAAAATGATATCTCCTTTATGAAGATCGCTTAAAGAGGGGGATGGAACACAAGGATACGACAATCCTTTCAGATAACCCAATAGACTTGGCGCTCCAAGCCAAGGCCCTGCAATATCAACTCCCCATTTAGCATTCATTTTTATACCGCCGGCAAGTAAGCACTGCGATACATAATTTGCACAATCTCCTCCTCCAGAATTCCAGTTAGAATAACCGGGATTATAGTAGCTGGAATCGGTCCCTGAACTCAGGTTTTTAACCCACTTCTTGGCATATTCCACAGCATCATCGGCATTGTATGTGCCATTACCATTTACATAGAAATAGAATCTGACATGCGCTTTTTTGACGCGGGAATCCGGATCATCCGCCATAGTCGAGTTGGAAGCATAGACGTGGACTTCATAGACTCCCGGCTTTTGATCATTGGGTATTGCAATATTCAGATAATCAGTAGCATCCGGAAGTGTTTTTGCTGTAATACCAGCTCCGAGAGGGATTGTCGTAGTCTCTCCCTTTGCTTTAACCATATAAGCATTCATGGAAACTCTTCCGCAATTCGTCGTTTGAATCTTCACGCCAAACGTGTCTCCAGGAGCAAAATACGCATCTACATATCTGTTTTCTCCTACTCCATCTGTAGTATATTGTTTATTGTTATACCCAATAAATACCTTTAATGTCGGAGCATCCTCTGACACAAGATGATCATTGGAACCGCCGCCATTACCCGGCTGAACAACCGTCAGTGTCTTGGTCTTAGAAGTATTACAGCCATAGGTAAAGGTGATCGTCCCGGTTCTTGAACTTGAGTCAGGATTTGCAGCCACAGTAAGTTTAACGCTCCCATCACAATTGGTATAGTCGCTTGTCACCTTGACGGTAAGCCAATCACTCGCGTTGGAGACAACAGACCATTTTGTTGTACTGTCGATTTCGATGGTCTTCGAATCCCCGGCATAGGAAGAGAGCGTCCAGCTTGCGGGTGAGAGATCAAAGATCTCAGTTGTGGCTGCATTAGCTATCGAAGTAGGAAGCGCACGATTATCAATAACATAATCCGGATCATAGAATGTTACACCTTTATATTTCACCGCCTTTCCGCTGAACCTTGTAGCATAGCCTGCATAACCGCCACCAGACCATGCAGTATCAACTATAGAAAAATGGAGATGATCCTGTGGTCCTGCGGCTGTACCATCGTTTCCGACAGTGCCAATTTTATCGCCGGCTGTGATATCAGTTCCAGCGGAAGCAGTCGCTTCGTTTAAATGCGCGTAGAACGAATAGACTGTTTTATTCGAAATAGTGTGTTCAATCAGGACGAAGTTACCGTTGGCGTTGTTTCTTGATACATATAGGACTTTTCCGTCAGCGAACGCTTTCACCTCTGTTCCTTTACTTGCGCCATAATCAATGGCCAGATGGAACCTTCTGCTGATTCCATAATCATCATCAACATAGCTCTTATTGGCGTATTGACTGCCAAAGCCATTTTTCCTGGAACTCACGTTACTTACAGGATGCATGAAGATGCCGGTCGCTTCACGCTGCACGGCAATAATGACCCTCAGGCTGATAAAGCCATTCGGAAATTCTTCCATCAGACGTACTGAATAAGTACCGGAATTCAGCCCGCTCGGAAGCGTCAGGGAGACTGTACCGCTCTTTCCACCAGAAACCGTACTGAAAGAAGCGACGGTTTTACTCACTTCGTTTCCGTTTTCGTCTGTCTGAGCAGGCCAGGATGTTCCTCCATCATAAACATACTGATAGCAGAGAACCGCTATAACTTTTGTAGCCTCCGTATCAACCAGGAACGGCAAGCTGACAGTATCACCGGGCTTCAGCGTCTTATAGCTCTTCTTATCATACTCAGTCTTGTCGTCATAGGAGGTCAAGTCGTTTCCCGTTATAGTGCTGGTCGACTTCAACGTGAGGAAGTGAGTAACAGACTCCTGCAAGGTTACTGCTGTCACAGGTCCTGCAGCTTCGCTGGTATACATCGAGGACTTTGCAACGACCCAGATGTAATACTTCGTTCCCGCATCGAGTCCCGATATGGTAGTACTGGAAGCATCCGAAGAAGCTTCCTGTACCTTGAAGCCGGTCCCGGTCATCGAATTGCTGATATTATAGTATACCCAATATTTCGTGACGTTGGAAGAAGTGGACCGTTTCCAGGTCACACTAATGGAATCCTGGCTCAGGGCAGAAGCGGCAACATTTGTCGCAGGTTCAGGTTTGGGTTCGAATGTAGTGATCTTATCAGACCTGACCCAGGTGCTTTCTCCGGCAGAATTGAAAGCGGCCACCCAAACGTAATAATCAGTACTCGGAGTCAATCCGGTTATTTCTACTGATTTATTCGTGATATCTCCGCCATACTGTTTCGCGGTTGAGATCGAAGTGGAAGTATTATAGTATACATGATAACCGCTGACATCTGAGCTCGGAGAGGCGTCCCAATAAACATTGATAAAATCAGAGCCGTGAATCGTACGAATATTAGAAGGCGGTTCAGGAGCAATCTGCGTCTTCCCAGGCTGCGTAACCGTCAGCGTTACCTTGCCGCCGGAGGTGCCGTAGCTGAAGGTCACGGTGGTGCTGCGGCTGCTGGTGGAGGTATTAGCAGATGCCGTCAGTTTGGTGCTGCCGTTGCCGCTGCCGGTTTTGGTATCGGCCGTCAGCCAGCTGATCCCGCTGGGGATGGATACGCTCCAGGACGTGTTGCTGGTGATCGAGATCGTCTGAGAAGCGCCGTTTGCCTGGAGGGTAATCGAACCGCTGGGGCTGATGGAGAAGTTTACATTCTGCCCGGGCTGAGTAACCGTCAGCGTTGCCTTGCCGCCGGCGGTGCCATAGCTGAAGGTCACCGTGGCGGTGCGGCTGCTGGTGGAAATGTTGGCGGAGGCCGTCAACACAGTGCTGCCATTGCCGCTGCCGGAGTGTTTGGTGGCCGTAAGCCAGGTGGCGCTGCTGGGGATGGATACGCTCCAGGACGTGTTGCTCGCGACCGTAATGGTCTGATCTCCGCCGCCAACAGGCATAGATATCGAGCCGCTGGGGCTGATGGAGAAGGTATCCTGAACAGGCGCCATCTTGGTGGACATGATCACCGTATCCGACTGAGCGCCCCGCGCTCCGGTCGTGGTGTTGACAGCAACCACGCACACTTCGTATTCGCACTGTGACTTCAGATTATTCAGCGTCTTGCTCGTGCCGGATGCTTCATAGCTCTCATAAGGTCCGACGCCGCCTGTGACAGGACGCGCGTAGACGATATACCCGTTCGCTCCGCTGACGCTGTTCCAGCTCAGGGAGATGCTGTTATCGCCGCTGGCGGTCTGCCTGACGCCCGTAACCTGGGGAAGAGCAACCGCGAGCGTGGTGGTATTGCCTGTTACCGTATAGCTCTTTGTTCCGTTGGAGCTCTTGTAGGCATACAGGAATACATAGTACTTGACGCCGGAGCTCAGCCCTGTGATGGTATAGCTGGAAGAGCTCTGTCCGCTGATATACACGGGCGTGCACGCGGCCGATTCACTGTTGGACGTACCCCAACTGATGTAATATCCGTTCGCGCCGGAAGAGGGAGACCAGGTGACCCGGATAGAATCAGAGGCAGGGATCAGCTCCATGTCTGCAGGCTTATCCGGGATATTGTCAGGCCCTTTGCCCTTGGTTGTTACCATTTCTCCCTCATAATAGGACTGAACATAACTCAACGGAAAACCGTCCCACATGACAGCATACAGCGTCACAGCATATTCTGTGCCTGGCTGCAGACCGGTGATGGTGTACTGCGTTGTGGAAATCGGAAGGTCATCGATCCAGATGCCGTCATCCCATTCATCGTCTTCATCTTTCCAATAGCAGTTGATCATCAGTTTGTCGGCAGGCGTACCGGTGTTATTCGATATTTCGATGTTTTTGATCTGAATGGATGTCTGCGTGATGGTGCCGTAGTCGTAACCGTATCTGGTGGGCGTAGCCGTTTTCACGGTCTGCGTTGCGCAGTATTCCGTGCAGGTCTTGGTATTGTTTCCGTCGTAGGCACAGACGGCGATTTCGTAAGAAGTGTTTTCTTCCAGCCTGGAAGTAGTATAGCCGGGCTTCCTGGTCAGGCTGTAGCTGGTAGTCAGCGCATCCCTGATTTCGATTTCTGCCCAGGAAGAAGCTCCTTGCTTGCGGTATCTGATAACATAGCCGCCAGCGCCGGCAACGTTGTTCCAGCTGATGTTGATCGTGCGGCCGCCCACTCTGTCGATGGACAGCACAGGAATAGTCTTCGGCTTGACATAAATGTTGATGTAATCGTCAATATCGCTTCCGTCCGCAGCTTTGGCGTATACGCGGTATTTGCCGGGATAATTCGCCCTGACTTTGCCGCCGGCATCCACCGTCAAACCATTCGCACCGGTACTGTGAACCGTTTCATAATACCATTCCAGCGCGCGGTTGGAGGCGTTGTCAGGAAGAACGGTGGCGGTCAGCTGCAAAGTGTCTCCCATCGTCATATACGTAGTGGGATCCTGATCGATGGTGACACTGGTAACCAATATTGAAGCACGGGGCTGCGTCACCTTCAGGGTAACAGCAGCATTGGACGGACCGTAGGTGAAAGTCACCGTAGCGGTACGAGCGGAACTGGAGGTGTTGGCTGCCGCGCTCAGCTTCACTGTGGCGTTGCCGCTGCCGGACTTGGTGCCGACGGTCAGCCAGGTCTGGTTGCTTTCTGCCTTCCAGCTCGTGTTGCTGGTTATATCCACATTGGTTTCAGAAGCTCCGGAACCGGACAGGGTGACCGTGCCGGAAGGACTGATGGTGAATGTCTCGTTGATAAACGCGACCTTCACGGTATTGCCGGAATACCAGGTGCCGTCGTCGTCCTTGACCATGAGACGATAATAGTTGTTCAGAAGGGCTTCGGTGGCGGTGATGGTCATTTCGGCGGTCTTGCTGCCGGACTGGGAGGAATTGGACCAGGCGGTTTCACCGTCGGCGCTCTTCTGCCACTGGTAGGTAAGATCGCCGGTGGTACCCTTGACGGTCGAGGAGAAGACCACCTTGTCGCCCGCCTTCGCGGTGGTCATGTTGGCGGAAATAGTGATCAGCGGACGGTAGGATACGTACACGCCGTCGCTCGCCCAGGTGCCGTGATCGTCCGTGCAGACGACGCGGTACCAGGCGTTCAAAAGGGATTTCTGGGCGACCAGGGTCATGGTGGCCGTTTTGCTGCCGGACTGGGCGGAATTCTTCCAGGTCCTGTTGTCCGTGCTCTTTTGCCACTGATAGGAAACCGTGCCGGAGACGCCCTTTACGGTCGCCTTGAAGGTGACGGTTTCGCCGGAGGAGGCCTGCAGCGTGCCGGTATTGGCGGAGGAAGCCGTCTTCGTGCTGGCCTTCACGGTGGCCAGCGGCATGCAGCTGATATAGATGGGCTCGCTGAACCAGGTGCCGTGAGAATCGACACCGCGGATGCGATACCAGGCGTTCAGCAGGGAATCACTGGCGGTCAGGTGCATGGCAAGGCTGGCCGCGCCGGCCTGGGAAGAATTGCTCCAATCCTTCTCACTGGAAGGATCAACGGTGTTCTTCTGCCAGCGATAGGTGGCGGTATCATCCGCGCCCTTCACGGTGGCGGTGAAGTTCACCGTGTCGCCGTAGGTGGCCACGCCGTTCTCGGCATCGGAGGTGATGACGGCCTTGGGTATGAGCTTCACCAAAACGGGCTCGGAATACCAGGTGCCGGCACCGTCCTTGACGCGGACGCGGTAATACTGGCACAGGGTCTCGCTGGCGGTGAATTTGAGGGTGGCGGTCTTATTGCCGTTCTGGGAGGAATTGGCCCAGGAGGTCTGGCCGTCGGCGCTCTTCTGCCACTGATAGGTGATTTCACCGGCAGCACCGGTGACGGCGGCGGTCAGGGTGGCGATTTCACCGAACTGAACGGCGATTTCTGGCGTGGCGGTGACGGTGATCTTCGGGCTGCAGGAAACGTAAACAGGCTCGCTGTACCAGGTGCCGTGGGAATCGGCGCCGCGGATGCGGTACCAGGCGTTCAGCAGGGACGAGCTGGCCGTCAGCGACATGGAAAGCGTCGTCGCGCCGGACTGGGAGGAATTGGTCCAGTCCTTCTCACTGGAAGGATCAACAGTGTTCTTCTGCCAGCGGTAGGAGACGCTGTCGTCCGCGCCCTTTACGGTGGCGGTGAAGGTGACCCGGTCGCCGTATACGGCTATGCCGTCCTGGGCGTCGGTGGTCACGGTGACCTTGGGCACCAGTTTGACCAGAATGGGATCGGAATACCAGGTGCCGTTGTCGTCTGTGACGCGCAGGCGGTAATACTGGCACAGGGACTCGGAGGCTGTGAATGTAAGCGTCAGGGACTTGGCGCCGTTTTGCGAGGAACCGCCCCAGGAAGTCTTCCCGTCGGCGCTCTTCTGCCACTGATAGGCGGGGGTGCCGGCAGCGCCGGTGACGGACGCCGTCAGGATGACGGTATCCCCCAGCGGGGCCTGGACAGAGGGCGCGCCGGAAACGGTGATTTTGATGGGCGCGAAAACGGCCTGCACGGCGTTGGAATACCAGGTCTTGTTGGCATCCGTCACGGCACAGCGGTAATATTTGGCGAGCGCTTCGGCGGAAGCGGTCACCTTCATGGAGGCGGCGGTGGCGGAGGCGGTGTTGGACCAGGACTTTCCGTCCTCGCTTTCCTGCCACTGATAGGAAAGCGTCCCCTGCGTGCCCTCCGTGGTGACAGAGAACTTTACGGCAGTGCCTTCCGTGGCCAGCGCGGGCGCGACGGAGGCGGTAACAGTGGGCGCAGGGATATAGGCCACCTTCACGATATTGGAATACCAGGTGCCGTTATCGTCGATGACGCGGAGGCGGTAATAATAGGACAGCAGCGATTCGGAGGCCGTCATCTTCAGATTGGCGGTCTTATAGCCGCTCTGCTGGGAATTGGACCAGTCGGTGCTGCTCGCCTTGCCCTCGGCGCTCTTCTGCCACTGGTATTTGGCGTTTTCGGTCACGCCGGTCACGGTGGCGTCAAAATGGACGACCTGGCCGGCGACGGCCCGGGCCACGTCCGTGACGGCGGTGATCACCGGCGGATCCATCCAGGTGACCTTGACGACATTGGAATAGACTGTGCCGCCCGAATAGGTGACAGCGCAGCGGTAATATAGATCGATCAGGCTCTGCTGACCGGTGATGGTCATTTTAGCGGTCTTGCTGCCCGACTGAGCGGAATTAGACCAGCCGGTTTCACCGTCGGCGCTCTTCTGCCACTGATAGGTATACGTTTCAGAGGCGTCAATCCCTCTTAAGGAAGCGGTATAATAGACCTTCGTGCCCTTGCTGGCCGTGGCCTGGCTGGCGGAGGCGGTGAGCGCAAATTCAACCAGGTTGACCTTGACTGCGTTGCTTGTGCGGGTGCCCAGATCGTCTTTTACGACAAGGCGGTAATACAGGCACAGGTTTGCGGCGGCCTTGAATTTGATCTGGGTGGTTTTGCTGCCGGACTGGGCGGAATTTCCCCAGCCGGTCTCGCCGTCTTCGCTCTTCTGCCACTGATAGGTCGCTTCTCCCTTGGTATAGGGAACGGTGCCGGTGATGTATACCCAGTCCCCCGCGAAAGCGGCCTGTTTGGCCGGAGAGGCCTTTACGGCCAGCAGGGACTTGGCGGCCGCCGGCTGCACGGGATCGCTGTACCAGGTGCCGTATTCGTTTTTGACCATGAGGCGGTAGGCGTGGGAAAGGGCATCCTCTCCGGTGACGGAAAGGGTGAGGGCGGTCGCGCCGGAAATGCCGGTCCACCCGGTGGCTTCCTCATCCTTCTGCTGCCACTGGAAGGTATTGCCGGAGGTGCCTCCGGTGACCTCCGCGGTAAGGGTTACGGAACCGGTCAGCGAGGTGACCTTGGCGGAGGAGGCCTTGATGACGGGGGCGGCCACCCATTCCGCCTTGACCGCGTTGCTTTCCCAGGAACGGTTGCTGTCGGTCACCACGCAGCGGTAGTAAACGCCGCTCAGGAGGGCTTCGGTGCCGGTGATTGTCATCTTTGCCGTCTTATTGCCGGACTGGGACGAATTGGTCCAGTTCTTTTCGTTATCGAGATCGCCGGTGGCATTTTTCTGCCACTGGTAGGTGAGGCTGCCGGAGGTGTTTTCAGCGGTGACGGTGAAATAGACCTTGGTGTTCAGGCTGGCGGTGGCGGGGCTCACGGAGGCGGTCACTTTGGCCTTCGGAATCAGGTTGACTTTGACAACCGGGGAATACCAGGTGTAATTGTCGTCAGTCACCTGGCAGCGGTAGTATTTGGACAGCAGGGATTCGGAAGCGGTCAGCTTCATCTGCGCCGTGCCGTTTCCGTTCTGGGCGGATTTGGACCAGCCGGTTTTGCCATCATCGCTCTTCTGCCACTGATATGTGGGGGTGCCTTCAGCGCCGGTCACATCGGCGGTGAAGTAGACGACCTCACCGGGATAGGCGGCGGAGACGCTGGCGGCGGCGGTGATAACGGGCTTGTAGGGAATGAACTGGACGGAAACGATGTTGCTGTAATAATCATTTCCGCCGACGGTGACGGCGCAGCGGTAATACAGGCCGGAAACAAGGCTCTCGGAGGCGATGAGCTTCATTTCGGCTGTTTTATTGCCGTTTTGCTGGGAGGAGGTCCACTTCTTCTTGTCCGTGCTCTTTTGCCACTGGTAGGAGGGCGTTTCGGAAGCGCCGGAAACAGCGGCCCGGAAATAGAGCAATTCACCCGCCGAGATTTTTTTCGCGCTGGCGGTGGCGCTGACAGTGACATTGCCCGCAGGAGCGGAAGTCGGGGTGGCGGTGGGGGTGACGGTCGGAGTGACGGTGGCGTCCGGAATGAAATCGGCCTTTACGACATTGGAAAAGACTGTAGTACCGTTCACGGTGACAACGCAGCGGTAATAATTGGCCAGCAGGGACTCGCTGGCGGTGATGGTCATCTTCGCCGTGGTGCTGCCGCTCTGCTTGGAGTTTTTCCAGCCGGAGACGCCGTCGGCGCTCTTCTGCCACTGGTATGCCGGAGTATCCGTAGCGCCTGCTACGGCAGCGGTATAATAGACCTTCGTGCCGGCGGAAGCGGAGGAAGCGGATACGGAAGCCGTGACGGTGATGTCTTCGGGCGCGGGCGTGGGATCGGCAATAAAGGCGACCGAAAGCGCGGTGGTGTTATATACGACCCCCTGATAGGTCACCGCGCAGCGATATTTATATTTCAGCCGGGCTTCGGTGGCCGCGAAGGTGAGCGTCGCGGTCTGGCTGCCGCCGAGACCGCAGTTTTCGAAAGACTGGGAAGAAAGCCTGGCACGCTGCCACTGATAGGTCTGGCTGCCGTCCACGCCCGAAACGGAAACCGTGAAAACGAGCGTATCGTTTTCATGCGCTTCGTCTTGATTGACCGTCACGTCAAGAAGCACCGGCGCTGGCGCAGGCGTTGCGGTGGAAGGGGCAGATGATTCGGAAAAAGCGATGCCCGGCAGCGGATAGCCGTTGTAGCTCGCTTTGCTGGTGTTGGCGTAGATCGTTTTCAGAGCCTGGTTGTCCAAAGGGGATTTGGCCGTGGCGGAGGAAGCGGGAATATACGCCACCACCGCGACGGAAGCGGAGCCGTTGCTGTTTACAAAAGCGACTTCGAGCCAGCCGGAGGAGGCTGCGGCGGCGTAAATGACATTTTCCTCCGTGAAAGTGCCGGCGACTGAAGAGGTGGAAGCGCTGCGATACGCCTTTGTGCCTTTGGGAACCTGGACGTAGCCTTCTGTAAAGGAAGAAGGAACTGCTTCCTTTAACGAGGCGGGTTCCGCCGCCGGTTCTTCTGAAGAAGGAGCGGAGGGATCATCGGGCGCATCCGCCGCGGGCGCTTCCCCGGCGGGAGGATCCTGAGCCGCCGGGGCTTCGGTGGGCGCTTCGGTCTGAACGGGAGCGGGCGTTTCCTGGGACAGGTACACCCGGCCGTCCGGCCCTATGGTAAAGCTGGGCATGGTATCAGCCATGGCGGGCGTGAAAACGCAGCTTAAGAACATAAGGATCGCGAGCGCCAGAGAAAGATGCTTTTTCATGAGGAAGCCTCCCGATGAAATGAAAAAATGTAATAACAAGTCTCCTGACACACAGGTTAATACAAATAAAAGTATAATACGGTTTTAATATTTTTCAAGTGCAAAATTCAAAAAAGTACTGTCAAATCAGTACTTTATTATATTAACTTTTCTTAACAAATCCGAAATAAACTGTTTATAATTTGATTGAAACATCGGACTTTTGGCGTTTCACGTTGGAAGATAAATGCACATAACAAAAGCATGAAAGATTTGACACTAAAACAGACTCGGGTATGTTTATGCGTTATGTAGCAAGTTGTAGCTTCCATACTCCGGTATGTTCCACGGACGTCGTGATATAAGCGTTATATATATCAATTCTTTTCTTCAAAAGTGTTGCCGGGGGATCATCATACATGGTATGATATCACGGTTGGACTGTGAATGATGACTGCGGAGGCTTCGGCATTTATAAGCCGACGTCACCGGGTATTGCGGAAAGGGAACAATCCATGATCAGAAAGCTTGTCAGGCAGATGCTGGCCGCGCAGATCGTATCTGCGCTGACGGTATCGGTGTGCCTGCTGATCGATAACATCATGATAGGACGGTTTTTAGGGGTGAACGGGCTGGCGGCCTACGGGTGGGCCAACCCGCTGCTGCTGATCATCGGCGCTGTGGCCAGCATGCTCTCCGCCGGCGTACAGGTGGTGTGCAGCAAATCCCTGGGGTCTGGGTCGCAGGAGGAAACGAACAAAGGGTATTCGTCCGCCGTGGCCGCGGCGCTGGGCGTTTCCCTGCTGCTTACGGCGGCGGTGATCATATTCAGGGATCCATTGGCCACCATGCTCGGGGCGGGCAGCGAGGGCGAGGTGTTTAAGGAGACCTCTGACTACCTGGCAGGCTTCGTGCTTGGCGCGCCGGGCTCCATAGGCGCGCTGGTGCTGGTGCCCTTCATGCAGATGGCCGGGAAGAGCGGGCTTTTGATCGCTGCCGTGCTGGGCATGACGGCGGCAGATATCGGGCTTGATCTGCTCAACGTGTATGTGTTTCACGGGGGCATGTTCGGCATGGGGCTCGCGTCGGCGCTGAGCTATTATGTCGCCGTGCTGGTGGGGCTCATCTATTTCCTGTCCTCAAAGTGCGTGTTCCGCTTCTCGGTAAAAGCCGTCACGCTCAAAAAAATCAGGGAGCTTTTTGTCGGCGGCATCCCATCCGTTTTCAATATGGTGTCCACAGTGATCATGGTGTTCGCCGTCAACCATATCCTGGAGGCAACGGACGGGCATGACGCCGTGGCCGCCTTTTCCCTGCTGATGACCATCGGCAACGCGGCCAACTGCATCTCCACCGGCATAGGCGGCGTTTCCCTGACGCTGTCCGGCATCCTGTATCATGAGGAAGACCGGACGGGGCTCAGGGATCTCCTGTCGACGCTGTCCCGCGCCTCGGTGCTGCTGGGGCTTACGGTCGGCGCGGCGCTGGCGCTCGGAGCGCCTGTGCTGGTCGGGATCTTCCTGCCCGGGGAGAGCGCCGCCAGACAGATGGCGGTATGGGGCCTGCGCCTGTTCGCGGCAGGGCTTTTGCCGTGCTGCCTGAACAACGCGCTGAAGAACGCCTATCAGGGCACCGGGCGGGTGCTGCTGACCGAATGCATCTCCATGACGGAAGGGGCCCTGCTGCCCGTGCTGGTCGCCTTCATATTCAGCAGATGGACGGGGACTTCCGGCGTATGGCTGTTTTTCGCGCTGGGCGAAGCGATGACGCTGATGCTTATCGTCCTGCTGGTAAAGAGGAATCAAAAAGGCAGGCGTTTGTCCGCGGAGAGCTTTCTCCTGCTTAGGCCCGATTTCGGCGTCCGGAAAGAGGATCTGCTTGAGATGAACGTGGGCACCAGGGATGAAGCCGCTGAAGCCGCGCGCAGGGCGGAGCAGTTCTGCCTTGACCACGGGCAGACCGTCCGCTTTTCCAACCGCATTTCCCTGTGCGTGGAGGAAATGGCCACCAATACGGTCCTGTACGGTTTTCTGCCGGGAGAAAAGCATCACCTCTCCGTCCGCGTGCAGACCAAGGGCGGGCAGTGGGTGCTTCGCTTCAGGGACGACTGCACCGCTTTTGACCCGATACACTACGTTCCCGGCCCTGACAGGACGGACGCCGTGGGCATCCGGCTGGTGCTTAAAATGGCCGACGATATCCGCTATACCTATTCGCTGAGCATGAACAACCTGATGATCGCCCTGAACGAGGCGGCGGCGCCCGAAAAGTCGGATATTTAATGCTGAAAAATCGCCGAAAACCGATTCTGTCTATTGCCAAACGGAATTCGGTTTGTTATAATAAACGCAAATAAGCCCAAACAGGAAAGGCAGTCAGTGCCAAAATCACACATCATGATCCATACCGGAGGCCTATTTTTTTATGAGCAACGCATTTGAGAATATGACCGTGGTGGAACTCCGCGCCTATGCAAGGGAGCATCATATTCCTCTGGCTGCGGGCATCAACAAGCAGGGCATCATCGAAAAAATCCTCTCTTCCGAAAACCAGGTCAGCATGATCGACGCGGCAGAACCCGCGCGCGCGGCGGAAGAGACGCCCGCCTCCGAGCGGGCCCGGCCCAGGACGGCCTTTATCGTGACGGACGACGGCGAAGAGGACGAGGATATCCTTTCTTACCGCCAGCCCGCCAGGCCCGCCCAGCCCGTCACCTATACGCAGAAGCCCGCGGCCGACCGGCCAAAGCCCTCTTCCCGGCAGGACGTGCTCAGCACGATCTCCAGCAAGGCCCCTGCCTTCAATATTGAAGGGGTGCGCGCCTGGCATAACCCCCGTTCCTTCCAGCAGAATACCAATTACGGCAATTATCCCCAGGGCGGCAAGCCCTCGTACAAGCCCCAGCAGCCGGCGGCCGCGCCCCACACGGAGCAGCTGCCCGGGCGGGCCGGCGCGCCCGCCCATCAGGGGCCGCAGGCGGGAGACGCTCCCCGTTCCCCCTTCAATCAGGAAGAGGCGCATTATTCCGGCGCGGCGGACAGCCGTTTTCTCAAGGACTACCACGCCGCGCAGAAGATGACCCTGCCGGAGCTGCTGGCGGAGGGCGAATTTGAGGAAAGGGAAGGCGTACTGGCGCTGCAGGAGGAAGGAGACGGGCTGCTTTATCCCGCCGCCGGCGGCGCGGTCAGGGAAAGGGTGTATATTTCCCATACGCAGGTGCGGCGCTTCTCCCTGCGCGAGGGCGATCTTATTTTCGGCCGCACCAAGGCCACGCGCGACCGCACCGACGTACAGCTGATGGTCTATATCGAAAAAATCAACGGCATCCCGGTGGCCGAGCGCGGCGCGGTGCCGGAATATTTCGATATGCCTGCCGAGGCTCCCGGAAAGGCCGTTCCCCTGCCTGCGGACGATCCGCTTTTCGCAGGAACACAGACCGTTTCCCTCTGCTACGGGCAGCGGGTGCTGATCCGCCTGCCTGAAGGCTTTGACCCGGATGCCCTGATCAAAAAGCTGATATCCCTGATCGGACAGGCCGATCCAGAGGCCGCCTGCCTGCTGCTTCGCGTCCACGGGAAGCCCGAAAGCGGCTTTGCGGACGCTGCCTGCACGGTCATCAGCGCCGATATGGCCGAATACAGGAAGGACCAGGTGCGGAAGATCTCTCACGCGATGGAAAGGGTCAAGCGCATGGCCGAAAACGGGCGCCGGGTCTTTTTCCTGATCGATTCGGTGGATGCGCTGACCGGACTGCTGGACGTCCCGGGAAGCGAGCTGAGCCCGTTCTCCTGCTCCGCCCTGGGCAGGGCGCTTTGCGGCGCGGGCAGCGTGACCACGCTGACGTTTGCCGGGGCCCTTTCCCCCGCCTCTTTCCGCGCCGCGGCGGCTTTTGCTTCCGCCTGCTGGGAACTTGAGGAAACGGCCGAGGGTAAGTGGACGCTCAGAAGCGAAGCGCAGGGCTGATAGCTGAGCCCGGTATGGAGCTTCAACAGGACATACGCACGAATGTAAAATCGCTGAACCAATCGAAATTATCGATAATCATCTGAAGTGAAACGGCTATCTGTTCTTTTCGTCACGGAATCCCAAAGTCCGCCGATTCACTCGGCGGATGCCGAAGGCACCCGAAGGGGTGAGGAGGGCCCGGAAATCGGTCCGGTGGACCGATTTCACCGACGAACGGGCCGGCAGGCCCTGGATT
>CADAQF010000003.1 GCA_902790015.1 uncultured Eubacteriales bacterium
GGCCCGCTCTCGCTGAAAACAGGCCACTGGCCTGTTTTCCGGGCGCTGCGAGCCCCTTCGGGTGCCTGCGGCATCCGGCGGATGAACCGCCGGACTTTCATTTGAATCGAACTACGTTCGTTCACGGGGTCCGTGGAATACTGTCCACAGGTTTTTCCCCTTGGTATGGTGCTTCTCTATGCTTTCGTAATTCAGGTGTCAGCCGGGAGAAACGAACTCATCCACCCCGTATCCGGCCTGATGGACGATGGAGCGGACCTCGGCGGGGGATAGGGGGACCCTGGAGCGTATGACGGCCCGGGCGGTGTCCACGCGGACGGTGGCCCAGACGCCCTCGTGCGCGTTCAGGGCATTTTCCACCCGGGCGGCGCAGTTATCGCAGGTCATGCCTGTGATGCGGGCTGTAAGTACATAGGGGTAGTGGGATTTCTGACGGTCGGCCACGCGGGCGCGGCGGACGGGCTTGGGTTTATCCCCGCAGCAGGCGCTGCCGCGTCTGGCGCGGATAAGAAATCGGCGGACGGCGAAGGTTATAAGCGCTGCGGCCGCCAGCGCGGCCAGTACGGTGGGCGCGTTCATGACTGCCGCTCCGAGCGCTGTTCATGACGGGCGGGGCAGCCTTGTGCGCAGCCCGCGCAGTTCCCGCCGCAGCCCAGACAGCCGCCTTTTTTGCGCTGGACGCGCGTAAGACGGAAAGCCAGGTACATCAGTCCCGCGAGCAGGACTGTAAGCAGTATATCCAGTGCGTTCATAAGACCGGCCTCCTTCAGAAAAGCATCAGCACCAGCCGGACAACCAGCGTGACCACCCAGGCGATCGCGCACTGCCCCAGGACGAGCGCCGCAGCCCAGCCGCGGCCCATTTCCCGCTTGACGGAAGCCACCGCGGCGACGCAGGGGGTGTAAACGAGGCTGAACACCAATAGACAGCCCGCGGTCAGGCTGCTCATGAGGGCTGCGATGCCGCTTTCGTCGGCGAACAGCACCTGAAGCACGGACACCACGCTCTCCTTGGCCATGAAACCGGAAATAAGCGACGTCACGATCCGCCAGTCGCCCAGGCCTATGGGACGGAAGAGGGGGACCAGCAGGCCTGAAACAGAGGCCAGGATGCTGTCCGCCTTATCGGCCACCAGATTGAAGCGCAGGTCGAACGACTGCAGGAACCAGACGACTACCGTGGCGATCAGGATCACGGAAAACGCCTTCTGGAGGAAGTCCTTCGCCTTTTCCCACATCAGCTGCAGCGTGGAGCGGACGCCGGGCAGGCGGTAATTGGGCAGCTCCATCACAAAGGGCACGGCCTCTCCCTTGAAAAGGGTGCGTTTGTATACAAGGGCGGCCAGTATGCCCAGCAGGATGCCCAGCACGTACAGGCCGATGATGATCAGCCATCTGTCACGCGGGAAAAAAGCGGCAATAAAGAAGGAATAGATAGGCAGCTTGGCCGTGCAGCTCATGAAGGGGGTGAGCAGGATGGTCATTTTCCGGTCGCGGTCGCTGGGCAGGGTGCGGGTGGACATAACGGCGGGCACCGAGCAGCCAAAACCGATCAGCAGCGGCACGATGCTGCGGCCGGAAAGGCCGATCTTCCTGAGCAGCTTGTCCATGAAGAAGGCCACGCGGGCGATATAGCCGCTGTCCTCCAGCAGGGACAGGAAGAAGAACATGACCACCACGATGGGAAGAAAGCTCAGCACGCTGCCCACGCCTTCAAAAATGCCGCCTATGATCAGGCTGTGCAGCATGGGGCTTACGTTCCCCGCGGTCAGCGCCTGGTCCACTTGATCGGTAAGCAGGCCTATGCCTGCTTCCGTCAGCTCCTGCAGCCGCGCGCCGATCACGCTGAAGGTGAGATAGAAGACGGCGCCCATGATCAGGATGAAAAACGGGATGGCCGTCCACCGGCCGGTCAGTATCCGGTCGATCTTCTGGGAGCGCAGGCGCTCTTTGCTTTCGTGCGGGCGGATGACGGTGGCGGCGCAGACCTTTTCGATAAAGGAATAGCGCATGTCCGCCATGGCGGCGCTGCGGTCCAGGCCGCGCTCCTTTTCCATCTGGAGGGTGATGTGCTCCAGGGTCTCCAGCTCGTTGGGCTCCAGCTCGAGCTGGTCCAGTATCATCCGGTCGCCTTCTATGGCCTTGCAGGCGGCGAAGCGCAGGGGAAGCCCGGCCTTGACCGCGTGGTCTTCGATGAGGGAGCTTACGGCGTGCAGGCACCGGTGCACGGCGCCGCCGTTATCGTCCTGGGAACAAAAGTCCTGCTTTACAGGCTTTTCCTGGTATTTGGCGATGTGCAGCGCGTGGGTCACCAGCTCGTCCACGCCCTCGTTGCGGGCGGCGGAGATAGGCACGACGGGCACGCCCAAAAGCGCTTCCAGGTGGTTTATGTCGATGGTGCCGCCGTTTCCGGTCAGCTCGTCCATCATGTTGAGCGCCACCACCATGGGCCTGTCCATCTCCAGCAGCTGCATGGTCAGATAGAGGTTCCGCTCGATATTGGTGACGTCCACGATGTTGATGACGGCGTCCGGCTTGTCCCTGAGGACAAAATTGCGGGAAACCAGCTCCTCGCTGGAATAGGGGGACATGGAATAAATGCCCGGCAGGTCGGTGATGGAGGTGTCCGCGTGGCCGCGGATCTGGCCGTCCTTGCGGTCCACGGTGACGCCGGGGAAATTGCCCACGTGCTGCCTGGCGCCGGTCAGCTGGTTGAACAGGGTGGTTTTGCCGCTGTTCTGGTTGCCTACCAGGGCGAAGGTCAGCACATGGCCGTCCGGCAGGGGTTCGGTTTCGCCTTTTACATGATGGATGCCGGGCTCGCCCAGGTTGGGGTGGGCCGTCTTTTTGGGCCTTTTTATCTCAGGGTGCCGGGCGGGGCGTGCGGGCAGGGGAGCCGTTTCGATCTGTTCGGCGTCAGCCAGGCGGAGCGTCAGCTCGTAGCCATGGATGCGAAGCTCCATCGGGTCGCCCAGGGGAGCGAGCTTGATCAGGGTGATCTCCGCCCCGGGGATCACCCCCATATCCAGAAAGTGCTGGCGCAGCGCGCCTTCCCCGCCCACGGAGACGATACGGGCGGTTTCGCCGGGTTTTAAATCCTTCAGTGTCATGGCAGTTCCTTTTATTTTCAATTGATGGTTGAAAAAGCGCTTATCCGGCCAGCGCGGCCCTGATCAGGCCGACGAACAGCGGGTGCGCCTTGTTGGGGCGGCTTTTGAATTCGGGGTGATACTGTACGCCCACGAAAAACGGATGATCCGCGTATTCGACGGTCTCCACCAGCGTGCCGTCCGGAGACAGGCCGCTCAGCACGAGGCCGGCGCCCTGCAGGATATCCCGGTAGGCGTTATTGAACTCATAGCGGTGGCGGTGCCGCTCGTGGATGAAGGAGGTCTGATAGCACTTTTCCATGGTCGTGCCGGGTATGATCCCGCACGGGTAGCTGCCCAGGCGCAGGGTGCCGCCTTTGTCAATCTCGTCGGACTGGCCGGGCATGAAGTCGATCACCTTGTGCGGGCCGATGGGGTCAAACTCGCCGGAGTTAGCGTCCTTAAGCCCGGCCAGATGGCGGGCGCATTCAATGACGGCTATCTGCATGCCCAGGCACAATCCCAGGTAGGGCACCCTGTTTTCCCGGGCGTAGCGGGCGGCGGCTATCATGCCCTCGATGCCGCGGCTGCCAAAGCCGCCCGGCACCAGGATGGCGTCAAGGCCTTTTAAAAGCTGCGCGGCGTTTTCGTCCGTCACCTGCTCGGAGTCGATCCATTCGATGTCCACCTGCGTGTCCAGCGCGTACCCCGCGTGGTGCAGCGCCTCCGCGACGGAAAGATAGGCGTCGTGCAGGCGGACGTATTTGCCGACCAGGCCCACACGGACCCGTTTATGCAGATGGCGGATCCTTTCGGCGAGGGCCTGCCATTCGGCCAGGTCCGGCGCGGGAACGTCAAGGCAAAGCCTGCGGCACACCACGTCCGAAAAATGGGAGGCTTCCAGCATCAGCGGCGCTTCGTAGAGATTGGGCAGGGTGCGGTTTTCGATCACGCAGTCCGGCCGCACGTTGCAGAAGTGGGCGATCTTGTCCCTGATGCCGTCCTCCAGGGGACGGTCGCAGCGCAGCACGATGATGTCGGGCCGGATGCCCATGCCCTGCAGCTCCTTGACGGAATGCTGGGTGGGCTTGGTCTTGTGCTCTTCCGAACCGGAAAGCCAGGGCACCAGCGTCACGTGGATAAAAAGGGTGTCCTCGGGCGGAAGCTCCAAGGATATCTGCCTGACCGCCTCCAGAAAGGGCTGGGACTCGATATCGCCGATGGTGCCGCCGATCTCCGTGATGACCACGTCCGCGTCCGAATGCCGGCCGACCCGGTAGACGAAGGCCTTGATCTCGTCGGTGATGTGGGGGATGACCTGTACGGTGGAGCCCAGGTATTCGCCCCGCCGTTCCTTGTTGAGCACGTTCCAGTAGACCTTGCCGCTGGTCAGGTTGGAAAAGCGGTTCAGGTCTTCGTCGATGAAGCGCTCGTAATGGCCCAGATCCAGGTCGGTCTCCGCGCCGTCCTCGGTCACGTAGACCTCGCCGTGCTGATAGGGGCTCATGGTGCCGGGGTCGACGTTGATATACGGGTCCAGCTTCTGGGCGGCTACCTTGAGGCCGCGCTGCCTGAGCAGCCGGCCCAGGGACGCGGCCGTGATGCCTTTGCCCAGGCCGCTTACCACGCCGCCTGTCACAAAAATGAACTTGGACACAGGATGACCTCCTTCGCTTGCGCTTAATCGGATCAGGCGCACGGACGGATGAGCTTATGTCCGGCGCGGGTCACTGCAGGGTTTTTCCTTCTTCCAGGGCCATGATCATGTCCACCCGCCGGGCGTGGCGGCCGCCGGCAAAGTCGGTGGTCAGGAATATGCGGGCGATGCGCTTGGCCAGCTCCGGCCCGATGACGCGCGCGCCCATGGCCAGCATGTTGGCGTTGTTGTGCTGGCGGGACATTTCGGCGGTGAAGCAGTCCCCGCACAAAGCGCAGCGGATGCCGCGCACCTTGTTGGCTGCCAGGGACACGCCAAGCCCCGTTCCGCAGAGCACAATACCCTTTTCGCATTCGCCGCTGGCTACGGCGCGGGCGGCCCTTTCGGCGAACACGGGATAATCCACCGAAGCCGTGCTGTCGGTCCCAAAGTCCCGGTAGGGCAGGTTCATTTCGTCCAGCAGCGCTTCAATTTCCTTCTTGAGCTCCACGGCGGTGTGGTCACATGCGATGGCGATCATGATGATACCTCCTTATTAATGCAGAATGTAGAATGTAGAATGCAGAATGTAGAATGCAGAATGCAGCATTGGCAGGCCGTTCCGGCGCCTTCATTGTACCATAAATTTTCTGTGTTTTCGCGGGACTGAAAAAAAGCGGGAAAGTGGGCTTTTGACTGTCGCTTGCAATCAGCTGCTTCCTGTGGTATTATTGGTAAGGAAATCTTACAAGGAGGGATTTGTCTTGACACAGTATCTGACGGATGTGACCACTGTATCCTCCAAGGGGCAGATCGTTCTGCCCAAGCCCATTCGCGATTCCCTGTCGCTCATGTCCGGTGCACGGCTGATGGTGCTGTGCGATGGGGAGAACATCCTGCTCAAGCCGATCCGCAAACCGGATATCTCCGAGTTCCGCGCCATGATGGACCAGGCGGCTCAGTGGGCCGACGAGGCCGGGATGACGGAAACGGACATTGACGAAGCCATCCGGGACGTGCGGAAAGCCAGGAGAAGCGATTCATGAAGATCGTCATCGATACCAACGTCGTGGCGTCTGCTGTCTTCTTTGGCGGCCGCCCGAGAGAACTGCTGGAAAAGTTGCTGCTGGGCGAGGTAACCGCATTCGTCTCCCGGGAAATCGTGGAGGAATACCGGGAGACCATGCTGCGGCTGCAGGAGAAGTACCCTGCAAGGCCCGTGACCGTTCCTCTGACCCAGATCGTCACTGCCTGCCGGCTGATCGAGCCGACAACGGCCGTTCACGTGTGCCGGGATCCGGATGATGACAAGTTCATCAACTGCGCCGTAGACTCCAAAAGCCTGTACATCGTCAGCGGTGACCACGATCTGTTAGCCGTGGGAAAATTCCAGGATGTGGAAGTGGTGACTGTCGCTGACTTCTTCACCCGGATCCTGCAGCGTAAGCAGGAATGAACAATGCAGAATAAATGCTGAGCGCGGGAAAGGTCAGTTTTGGGGGACCAGGGAAGAGGTGCCGAAGCTCATGAGGTGAGAGGTGTTGCGGGAGGTGGTGGCCTTCACGTTGATGGATTCGCCCATGAACAGGAGGGCCACCGTGCCGCCGCCGTCCAGGTTCAGGGCCTCCTGCGCTCCCAGCTCCAGCATTTTAAGGGCCAGCCAGTCCAGATATACGCCCTTGGAATCGTTCTGCCGCCCGTTCACGGTAAGCAACAGATAATGCCCGGGGGAGACCATGCCCAGCGCGCAGCGCGGCTCGCGGTAATGGTAGTAGCCGTAGCGCTTGGCCTCGTCCTCGGTGGCGCGCATATGTTCGCCCAGGCGGCCGTCCGTCACCAGGATGGGCCCGAAGGCCAGCACGTTTTCGGCGCCCATGTCCAGGTATTCCTGGGCGGTATGGGCCTGGGCGTCAAAGCATTTCATGCTGCCGTCGCTGAAGCAGGCCAGGTTTTCGAGCTTGGGAAAGCCGCTGGAGGTCGGTCTTTTCGTCTTGTCGGAGATGATCTCGCCGTTGCGGATCTCGATGCCGACGGTGTATTTGTTGTATTTGCGGTAGCTGTAAAAGTCGTCCGAGAAGGCCAGCACGGCCTGGTTGTCCCGCGCGATCTTCCGGGGCTGCCGCCAGGCGCCGCCTGTGAGCAGGGGAGTGATGCGCTCGTCCCCGGCGGTGCGGACGTCGGTTTCAAACCAGACGATGCGGTTGATTTTGTCCTCCCGGCGGATGATGACGACCTGCAGCGTAACCGACAGATAGACCCACAGGCCGTTTTCCTGATCGGCTGTGACGTATTCCTTCTCCGGGTCGGTCAGGAAGCCTTTTTCGTCCCTTTCGGGGGCGCCTGAAAGGGGGATGGGGGCTTCCGGGTCCGCGCGTGAAAGGGGCGGGACCAAAGGAGCGGCGGACGCCCCGGGAAGCGGTTCGGGGGCTGAAACGGCCGTTTCCCCAAAGGCAAGGCATTCGTCCGAAAAGATCAGCTCCCAGAGGGCTTCGTCCACCTCGCCGGTTTCGGACAGGCCGTTTTGCTTTTGCAGCTGGCGCACCCTTTCGGCCGTGGTGTCGTTGTAAACGGTGCTGAATTTGGTGGAGTGAAAATAGCCGAGGGTATACATGCGCTCTTTAAGCGCCATGACCTGCGCGCCCCGGGAGCCGTTTTTGAGCGGAAAATCCCCGGCCTCAGCCAAAGGGGCGGCGGCCAGAAGCATCGCCGCCAGAACCATCAGAACAGACCGCCTGAGCTTCATTAAAAGGGTGTTCCTTTACGATAAGTTCGTGTTTCTCGCGAAACCGTAAAAGATTATACCACACCTTTGCGCAAAGGGAATGCCCAAAGGCAAGTTTTTATTCTGTTTTCATGTACATCGTTACTATTCATCCTTTGGCTGAATAGTAACTGGGACGGGGATTGCATCCCCTTCCCAACCGTTCCAGGGCCTGCCGGCCCGTTCTTCGCTGAAAATGGTCCACCGGACCATTTTCCGGGCGCTCAGAACCCCCTGCGGCTTTTCCGGCTTTTCCTGCGTTATCCGGAGTAACCCACGGTTCGCTATGGTATTTTCAGCGTCTCTGACGCTGAAAACACCATGCTCACCGGGACTTCACCGGCCTTCATCGCCCACTGGGCGCGGCCGCTTCCGTCCCCCGGGCGGAAAAGCTGCAAGGACGAAATCGCTGGCGCGATTTCGTCCTCCCGGCGTACATGCCGCCGGTGCGGATCATAAACGAGGGTGTTCCCCCTCTCCAGGGCCTACCGGCCCGTTCGTCGGTGAAAACGATCCACAGGATCGTTTTCCGGGCCCTCCTCACCCCCTCGCCACGGTATTCTGTCCCCTCAACCCCGTCGCCCTACGGGTTCGCCTGAGGCGAATCCGCTGAATGAATCGGCGGACTCAGGGGATTGCGGGAACAGAATACCAGCTTGGGGTCTCTATGATCATAGATGAATTGTAACTGTACATCGGCCGACGGAGATGCTATAATCAATCAAACAATCAAAGCCGCTTAAATCTGAAGCGGCGCGAAGGAGCGAACGTATGCACCTGAGAAACAGTACGATCTATTGCGTGTTTGTTCGCAATCACGGAGGGAGCTTTGAGGCCGTGCGGGAGGATGTGCCCCGCATCCGCTCCCTGGGGGCGGACATACTGTGGCTTTTGCCCATCCATCCCATAGGGAAGGAAAAAAGGAAGGGGACGCTGGGATCGCCCTACGCCATCAGCGATTACCGGGCGGTCAACCCCGAATATGGCACGATGGAGGACTTTGTCCGCCTGGCCGACGCCGTGCATCAGAACGGCATGAAGCTGATGATCGACGTGGTGTATCACCATACCTCGCCGGATTCCGTCCTGGTTGGGAAGCATCCGGAATGGTTCTATCATAAGCCGGACGGGTCCTTTGGCAACCACGTGGGGGACTGGTCGGACGTCATCGACCTGGACTTTGACCAAAGGCCCCTGTGGGATGAGCTGATCGACACCCTGTGCCAGTGGGCGGCCATAGTGGACGGCTTCCGCTGCGACGTGGCGCCGATGGTGCCCGTTCAGTTCTGGAAGGAGGCCAGGGCAGCCGTTGAAAAGGTGCGCCCCGGCTGCATATGGCTGGCGGAGTCGGTGGAGACGGAATTCGTGCGCTATAACAGGCAGCAGGGCGTCCTGTGCCACAGCGACGCGGAAATGTACGAGGCGTTCGACATCTGCTACGATTACGATGTTTACGGCGATTTTCTCAGGTACCTGAAGGGGGAACAGCCGTTGGAAGCATATGTATCCGCCCTGCTCAGGCAGGAGGGCATCTATCCCGCGGACTACGTCAAGCTGCGCTATCTGGAAAACCACGACCGGCCCAGGGCGGCGTTCCTGATCCCCGATGAAAAGGCCCGGAAAAACTGGCTCGCGTTCATGTTCCTTCAGAAGGGCGCGGCGCTGATCTACGACGGGCAGGAATTCGGGCCGGCCCACCGCCCCGGCCTGTTCGACGCAGACCCCATAGCCCTCGGGGGGCAAGCCCCGCTGGCGGATTATATCGGACACCTGGCCAGCATCAAAAAGGAACTGGTGCCGCCCGAAGGAGCGTATGACCTCAAGGCCCTGCCCAACGACTGGATAAGCCTTTCGTATGCGCAGGGGGAAAAGCGCCTGCTGGGCTTTTTCAGCCTCAAGGGAAAGGACGGGCTGCTGCCTGTATCCCTGCCGGAGGGCAGCTGCGAAAACCTGCTGGACGGGAAGCCCGTCATGGTGGAAGAGGGGCTGATCAGCTCCAGAGGAGAGCCGGTGCTGCTGAAAATATGACCTGCCTCCAGAAGCGTATAAAGTATAAAGTCAGACGCCGGCGGGGAAAAAGGCCCTGCCGGCGTATTTAAGTATTTACCAGGAATCGCAGCGGAAGATGCCGCATTTAAGGTACTGGGTCTCGGGCACCCCGGGGAGGATCGGGTGGTCGCGGCCCTGGGTGCGGTATTCCACCTGCATCAGGCGGATATGGCAGTCCTTCGCGGCGTCGCGGACGACGTTGAGGAAGGCCTCCGGGCTCATGTGCTGGGAGCACGAGCAGGTGACCAGATACCCGCCCTCTTTTACCAGCTTGATGCCCCGCAGGTTTATTTCCTTGTAGCCCCGGGAAGCGGCGTCCACCGTGGCGCGGGATTTGGTGAAGGCGGGCGGGTCCAGGATGACCACGTCGAATTTGGTGCCCAGAACGGACTGCTCCTTGAGATAGTCAAAGGCGTTGGCACAGACAAAGTCGATCTGATCAAAGCCGTTAAGCGCGGCGTTTTTCCGGGCGCATTCGCAGGCGTAATCGGAAATATCCACGGCCGTGACCCGCTTGGCGCCGTAATGCGCCGCGTGCAGGGCGAAAGCGCCGGTGTGGGTGAAGCAGTCCAGAACGGTTTTGTCCTTTACGAACGGGGCGATGGCGGCGCGGTTTTCCTTCTGGTCGAGGAAGTAGCCGGTCTTTTGGCCCTGCTGCACGTCCACCAGGAAGCGGATGCCGTTTTCCGTCATCAGGATCTGTCCGGGCATTTCGCCCCGCAGCAGGCCGGCCTGCATGGGCAGGCCCTCCAAAGGGCGCACAGGGGCGTCGCTGCGCTCATAGATGGCGGCGGGATGGAGGGCTTCTTCCAGCGCGTCCAGGATATCGTCCTTGAAGCGGTCGATCCCAAGACAGAGGGACTGCAGGCACAGCACCTCGCCGAAGGCGTCCACGATCAGGCCGGGCAGGCCGTCGCTTTCTGAATAGATCAGCCGGCAGCTTTTAAGGTCCGCAAACCGGCGGCGGTATTCTACCGCCCGGAAAACGCGGGACTGAATGAAAGCCCTGTCCACCGGGGCCTTTGAGCGGGTCAGCAGGCGCAGGGTGATCTGGGACTGGGGGTTATAGAAGGCCTGGCCCAGGAAACGGCCATTGGATGCGCAGACGCGGACGACGCCGCCCGGGACGGCATCTTCGTCCGTATGGCGGATATCGCTGCGGAACACCCAGGGATGCCCGTCCAGCACCCGCTTTTCCTTGCCGGGATACAGGGTACAAGCTGCCATGTTCAAGATCATCCTTTCTGACAAGAACGTGATTCCTCCGGGAATCCGCGCTTGCATTATACCATATTTTCTTCTATACTGAAAGCAGCTTATTGACGGGGTGAGGAAAATGGTGGTTTGGGTGACGGGAGCGTCCAGCGGGCTTGGATATCATACGTCCCTGCAGATGAAACAGGGCGGCCTCAGGGTAATTGCCGGGGCCCGGTCCTACCGGGACAAGGAGGGGGAGGCGGAAAACGGGTACCGCCTTTTTCTGGACGTGACGGACGACCGTTCGGCGGATGAATTCACGAAAAAGGCCCTGGCGCTCTTTGGCCCGCCGGATGTGCTGTGCTGCTGCGCGGGGGTGCTGACGCTTGGGGCGTGCGAGGATTATACGATGGAGGAGATCCATCAGGTGATGGAGACCAACTTTGTAGGCCAGGTGCGTATGATCCAGCGGGTCCTTCCCCTGATGCGGGAAAGAGGCGGGGGAAAGATCGTTCTGTTTTCGTCCGTCAACGGCCTGCTGGCCGTGCCCTACCAGGGCGCTTACACGGCCAGCAAACACGCGGTGGAGGGCTTTTCGGAGGCGCTCAGGATGGAGGTATCCCCGTTTCATATATCCGTCTGCGTGGTGGAACCCGGGGATCACCGGAGCGGCTCGTCCAAATACCGCCGGCGCGCGCAGACGGACGATCCCGAAAGCCCCTATTACGCGGATTACCAAAAAACCATTGCTAAAATAGACCATGACGAGACCAACGGCAGCGACCCGGACCGGCTGGGCAGGATCATCACCCGAGCAGTTCAGAAAAAACGCCTGCCGGCCCGGCTGCTGATCGCCAGCCCCGACCAGAAGCTGGCGGTGCTGCTGCACAGGCTTTTGCCCAAAAAGCTGTTTCAGCGGATACTCACCTTTTATTACGGCGGCAGGCTGCGCTGAAGGGCGAATGCCAAAGGGCACGGCAGGCCTGAATTCTTAAGCTTAAGGAGCAGCGCAATGTCTGAGCAGCGTCGAAAAAAGAAAAACTACTCCTCCTTTCCCTGGGCCGTATTCACTGCGTATATGCTGGCAGGGGCCGCCTGCGGCGCGGTGATCATGCTTCATCTGGAACGGATTTACACGTCAGGCGAACAGACGCACGTTCGGATGCTGCGCTTTATGCTGCTGTTCATGTGCATGTACGGAGCGATCATCGTGCAGATCGTTATCCACGAAGCGGGTCATCTGTTGTTCGGCATGGCGACCGGATACCGGTTCAATTCATTTCGCATTTTCAATCTGATGTGGATCAAGGAAAACAGCGGGATCAGGTTCAGAAGGATGTCGCTTTCCGGTACCGGGGGGCAGTGCCTGATGAACCCGCCAGACCTTACTGACGGCAAAATGCCGGTGATGCTGTATAATTATGGCGGGGTGATCCTGAATACAGTCTCTGTCCCGCTTTTTGCGGTGCTGGCTTTGCTGTGTCCGGCGGGTTCGTTCGGGCGGCCGGCCTTGTTATTGTCTGCGGTCATTGGGCTTTCGTATGCGTTTGTAAACGGTTTTCCGCTGGGCGTGGGTCTTGTCAATAATGATGGAAAAAACGCGCTTGATGCGTCCCGCAGCCCCGAAGCGCTTCGGGCTTTCTGGATCCAGATGAAGGCCAACGAAATGACGAGCAAAGGCGCAAGGCTGCGCGAAATGCCCGATGAGTGGTTTATGCTGCCGTCTGATGAGGCAATGAAAAACAGCATCATTGCCGTTGTCGGAGCGCTGGCCTGCAGCAGGGAGATGGACGCGCACAGGTTTGAGCAGGCGGATCGGCTGATGGCCGGTATGTTGTCCAAGCAGAACGGCATCGTTGGCCTTCACCGGGCCATGATGAACTGCGACAGGATATTTGTCCGGCTGATCAGGCAAAACAGCCCGGAGGCCGTGGAGCGCCTGCTTTCAAAAGAACAGAAAAAGATCATGAAAGCCTATAGGGCCTATCCCTCTGTCCTGCGCACGGAATACGCCCTTGCCCTGCTGCGCGACGGGGATTTGGAAAAGGCAGCCGGTGTGCGAAAAAAATTTGAACAGACAGCTTCTTCTTATCCTTACCCAGTCGAAATAGAGGGGGAGCGCGAGCTTATGGATATCGCTGAAGAAAAGGCCCGGAGCGGCCGTTCGTGATAAGCCTCCTGTTCGCAGAAATAGCCGGTCTTCCCCAGCGGCTTTCCCGGACCGTGGCGTTTTCCGGATATATCACCGGGCCGGGGACGGTCAGACCGACGTCAAACGTATCCGGGCATGTCAGACGCTCGTCCATCTGTATATTCCTGACAGGGCAGAAAAAGGCCGCGAAATCTCCTGCTTCCGCGGCCTTTTTCACTTCGCATTCGTTTACCCGGCGGTTTTTTTCAGGCATCGGGACGTCCGGCACTTCTCCGCGGCTGACTTCGTAACTGAGCCCGTTCATAAATTCCGCCCCGCGCGTGTCAGGCGCCGAAATTGTCCATCAGCGGGAGCATAATCCCGACTTACGGGATGGGCGCTTAAAACCCCCGTGCGCAGTACATTCTGCCTGGTCATTTTCGTGCCGGACCTGCTGATGACCGGCAGGCAGCGATCACCTTGTTCGTGGGCAACACCGATCCGGGTGATCGGTGCAGAATGGACGGAGCCGTCCCTGTTGTTCGTCCGGATGATAAAGGAAGACTGAACGCACATGGAAAAAACAGGTTTTACGGATCTATTTCCGGACACGGATTTATCATCCTTTTCGGTTCCGACTCATTCATGCATGACGAAATGAAATACAGTCTGCGTCACGACATTTTCCGGTATTCCCGGGGCGTGACGCCGTATTTTTTCTTGAAGGAATCCTTGAAGTAATTGCTGTCGGAAAAGCCGCATCGAAGGGCGATGTCGGTGATGGAATCGAAGGTTGCGATCAGCTCCTGGGCGGCGTGATGCAGGCGGACGAAGACGATGTATTCGTGCAGGCCGATGCCTGCGCTTTGGCGGAACCTGCGGCTGAGATAATTGGGGGAAAAGCCCACCGCCTGGGCGACCTCCTGGGTGGAAAGGGGGCGCATGTAGTTTTCGCTGATGAAGCGGGCGGCGTTCATGATCTGCTGGTCGGTGGTCTGTATATCGCCGACCGTTCCGGGGCGGAACACGCAGAGCCTGGCGCAGGTGAGCAGAAGCGCCTGCAGGAAGCATTTGCGCAGCGGAGCAGAAAAGAGGTCGGCCGTGCCGTCCTCGGCGGTCAGGCGGGCGATATACTGTGTGATCTGATCCCGGGCCTGAGAAGGGGCCTGGAAAACGGAGGTTTCCGAAAAAAACCTTTCCGAGCGGGGCATGCGCCTGAGCACCTCCTCTGACACATCCTCCCTTCTGAAGAGCATGACCGTCCGCACGCAGGGCCCGAACACATACCGGGTATAATGCAGCACCATCGGGGGGATCAGCATGAAATCCCCTTCGCGCAGGTCGCTTATCCGGTCGTTGATCAGGAAACGGCATTCCCCGCTGTGGACGTAGATCAGCTCATAGCAGCTGTGACAGTGATGGCCGGACATGACGAAGCCCGGGTCCCTAAGACGGGTTTCAGCGTGAACGCCGTCCGTGCCGTGCACGGTCCGTACGGGCGCCTCTGACATTTTTTCCTCCTTGTGTTGAAAAATCAGTACTTTACGGCAATAATAACCTATTTTCAGCAGAAAATCAAGAAAGACAATGATAAAATATCCCCTTGGCGCGGCAACTGTGCCGCGCTTTTTTCGGGAAGGAACGTGAAGGAGAAACAAAGGATGCGCAAACAAATTGCCTGGCTGTGGCAGAATATGGACCCGCCCTTCCGCCGCCGTCACATCATCGCCCTGTGCGTATGCGTGTTCACCTGCGTGCTTTTGCTGGTGAACCCGGCCATATCCAGCCGCATCGTGGACGAGGTCATCATCGCGGGCAACCCGGACCCGCTTTTAGGACTGCTGGCCGTGATGCTTACGGTGAAGCTGGGGCGCGAGGGACTCAGGTACATGATGGTCATTTTTCTGGAATCGGATTCCCAGAACGTCATTTTCAACCTGAGAAAGCGCCTGTTTTCGCGGCTGCAGTACAGCGATATACGGCTGTTTGACCAGCACCGCACGGGTGACCTCATGACCCGCATGAGCGGCGACCTGGATTGGTGCAGGCATTTTCTGAGCTATATCGATTACCGCATCATCGACGCGGCGTGCACGTTCCTGTTTTCCACGGCGTTTCTGATGACGGTGAACGCAAAGCTTACGCTGATGCTGATCGTCATCACGCCGGTGCTGCTGGTGATCTCCAAGATCATGTCCAGGCACGTGAGGCCCCGGTTTGTGACCATGCGCGAAAAGCTGGCGGAAATGAACACCGCCGCGCAGGAAAACATCGCCGGCAACCGGGTGGTGAAGGCCTTTGCCCGGGAGGACTATGAACGGGAGCGCTTCGAGGAGAAAAACGCCGCTTTCATGCAGGCGCACCTGAACATCAACAAGGTTTGGCTCACCTTCTTTCCCATGATCGAGATACTGGTGAACGCCATTCAGCTGGTGACGGTGTTCGTGGGCGGACTTTTTATCATCAACGGTGAGCTGACCCCCGGACAGCTGGCCGTGTTCACCTCGCTGAGCTGGGCGGTCTCCAACCCCATGCGGGAGCTGGGCAACCTGATCAACGACCTGCAGCGCTTTTCCACGTCGGCGGCCAAGGTGATGGAACTGCAGTATTTCAAGGCCGATATCACGGACAGCAAGGAGGCTCAGGACCATCCGGTGATGCAGGGCGCCATCGACTTTGATCACGTGTCCTTTGCCATCGACAATCACGAGATCCTCAAGGATATCACCTTCTCGGTCAAGCCGGGGCAGACGGTGGCGGTGATGGGGCCGACCGGCGGGGGTAAAACCACGCTGATCCATCTGCTGGCGCGCTTTTACGACGCGACGGAAGGAGAAGTCAGGGTGGACGGATGTGACGTGCGGCTGTGGAAGCTGTCCCAGCTCAGGGGCGGCATCGGCACCGCCACCCAGGATGTGTTCCTATTTTCAGACACCGTGGAGGGCAACGTGGCCTTCGGCAATCAGGAGCTGACGCTGGACGAGGTCAGGGATTTCGCCCGGCGGGCCGATGCGGCGGAGTTTATCGAAAAGCTCCCCGAAGGGTACGATACCATCATCGGGGAAAGAGGCGTGGGCCTTTCGGGCGGGCAAAGGCAGCGAATCGCCCTGGCCCGCGCCCTGGCCGTCAGGCCCGGCATCCTGGTGATGGACGACACCACCTCGGCCGTGGACAGCGAGACGGAGCAGTACATTCAGCATGAGCTCAGGGAGCTTCCCTATTCGTGCACCAAGTTCATCATCGCCCAGCGCATTTCCTCGATGCGGGACGCGGACCTGATCCTGGTGGTGCAGGACGGGCGCATCACCGAACAGGGCACGCATCGGGAGCTGCTTGCAAAAAAAGGCTATTACTGGCAGACCTACTGCCTGCAGTACGGCCTGAACATGGAGGAGGCGGAACAGCATGGCGAGAAATAAATTCGACGTGGACGAGAGGCTGGAATCGCCTTTTCAGCTCAGGCACCTCAGGCGCGCCTGGAAATACATTTCCCGCCACCGCTTCAGGATGCTGCTGGCCATGCTGATGAGCGCCATGGCCAGCGTGGCGTCCCTGTTCATTCCCAAGATCAACCAGTGGGTGCTGGACGAAGCAGTGCCCAACAGGGATACCGGCATGATCGGCCGGATGGCGCTTCTGTTCGTCGGCATCATCGCTTTGGGGATCGTCTTCAACACCGTCCGTTCCCGGCTGATGGCGCACGTGAGCCAGGAGATCATCCACGACATCCGCAGCGACCTGTTTGCCCATCTGCAAAAGCTTCCCTTCAGCTATTACGACAGCCGGCCGGCGGGCAAGATACTGGTCAGGGTCATCAACTACGTAAACTCCGTGTCGGACATCCTGTCCAACGGCCTGATCAACATGATCCTGGAGTTCATCACGCTGATATTCATCATCGTATTCATGTTCTCCACAGACGCGACGCTGGCGCTGGTGGTGCTGTCCGGCCTGCCGATATTTATAGGCGTCATCGTGCTGATCAAGCCCCGGCAGCGCAGGGCCTGGCAGAACCAGAGCAACAAGAACAGCAACTATAACGCCTACCTGGCCGAATCCATCGACGGGGTCAGGGTGAGCCAACTGTTTGACCGGCAGGAGGTCAACATTTCCATCATGGAACGCCTGGCGGGCGCCTGCCGTCAGGCGTGGCTTAAGGCGGTCAAAATCAGCAACACGGTGTGGCTTTCTTCTGAAACCATGACCCAGCTTGTGCTGACGTTCGTGTATATTGCCGGCGTATACTGGCTTGGAGGAGGCAGGATGGTCTCCTTCGGCGTACTGATCGCCATGATCGGCTATGTCAGCCGCTTCTGGCAGCCCATCACCAACCTGGCCAACATCTACAATTCCTTTGTCAACAACATCGCCTACCTGGAGCGCATTTTCGAGACCATGGACGAGCCGGTGACCGTGGACGACGCGCCGGACGCTGAGACGCTGCCCGAAATCAGCGGGGAGGTAAACTATGAGGACGTCACCTTCGCGTACGAGGAGGGGATCAACGTCCTGGAACACATGGACCTGCACGTCCGCGCGGGGGAGAGCATCGCGCTGGTCGGCCCGACGGGCGCCGGAAAGAGCACGGTGATCAACATGCTGTGCCGGTTTTACAACCTGAACGGGGGCAGGATCCTGCTGACAGACAAGGACGGCAAAAAGCACGATATAAGTCAGGTGACCCTAAAGTCCCTGCGTTCCCAGCTTGGCATCATGCTGCAGGACAGCTTTATATTCTCCGGGACGCTGATGGACAACATCCGCTACGGACGGCTGGACGCCACCGACAAAGAGGTGCGCGAGGCAGCCAAAAAGGTGCGGGCGGACGAGTTCATCCGCAGGCTGCCCAAGGGCTATCTGACGGAGATCAAGGAACGGGGAGGCAACCTGTCCCAGGGTGAAAAGCAGCTGGTGGCCTTCGCCAGGACCATCCTGTCCGACCCAGCCATCCTGATACTGGACGAGGCGACCTCCTCCATCGACACGCAGACCGAAAAGCTGCTTCAGGAGGGCATCCGGGAGATGCTGAAGGGCCGCACCAGCATTATCGTGGCCCACCGCCTGTCCACCATCAAAAACTGCGACCGGATCCTCTACATCAGCGACAAGGGCATCGCGGAGATGGGAAGCCACGAGGAACTGATGCGGAAGAAAGGGCTTTACTATCAGCTGTATACAGCGCAGGTGAAGGAAGAAGCGGCATAAACGACACATTTTGAATAAGCCCGTGATTGACACAGGGCCTGTTACGGATTTAGAATGAACGTGAAAAAAACAGCATGCAAGGAGGTTTCCACCATGCCGTCCTATGAGCACAGAAAAGCCCGCGCGCGCATCCGACTGCTTAACCCGGACGGATCGCCTGCATCTGGCAGGAAAGTACAGGCAGACCAGGTAACGCACGCGTTTCTTTTCGGCTGCGGCGCCTTTGACGCGGTGGCGATGGCAGGGGAGAAGGACGATGCCCGCCGTGCCGCGCTGGAGGACCGGATGAACAAATGGCTGGGCCTGTTCAACTACGGGACGCTGCCGTTTTACTGGGGGCGCTATGAGCCGGAAGAGGGCAAAACGGCCTTCCGGGAAACGATGGCCGCCGCCAGGTGGCTGCAGGAGCGGGGCGTCAAAACCAAGGGCCACCCGCTGTGCTGGCACACCGTCTGCGCTCCCTGGCTTTTGCAGTATGACAACCGGGAGATCCTCCGCCGCCAGCTGGAGCGCGTCCGCAGGGAGGTCACGGCCTTTAAGGGGGTCGTGGACATGTGGGACGTGATCAACGAGGTGGTGATCATGCCGGTCTTTGACAAGTACGACAACGCTGTTACCCGCATCTGCAGGGACTTGGGGAGAATCCGCCTGGTAAAGGAGGTCTTCGCCGCGGCCAGGGAATCCAATCCGGGCGCCGTGCTTCTGATCAACGACTTCAACACCAGCGCCTCCTACGAGATCCTGCTGGAAGGCCTGCTGGAGGCCGGGGTGCCTATCGGCGCCATAGGTATCCAGAGTCACCAGCACCAGGGCTACTGGGGGCTGGAAAAGCTCAACGACGTGCTTGCGCGCTTTTCCCGCTTCGGCCTGCCCATTCACTTTACTGAAAACACGCTCATATCGGGCGACCTGATGCCCGCCCACATCGTGGACCTCAACGACTGGCAGGTCACTTCCTGGCCCTCCACCCCGCAGGGGGAGGAACGTCAGGCGGCACAGGCGGCCGAAATGTATGAGACGCTGTTTGCCCATCCGCTGGTTCAGGCCATCACCGCCTGGGACTTCACGGACGGATGCTGGCTGGGCGCGCCTTCCGGCGTGATCCGTCAGGACGGCAGCGTCAAGCCGGTCTATGAAAAGCTGCGCGCTCTGATCCACGGCGCGTGGGAAACCCACGAGACCCTCACGGCGGACGCCGACGGCTTCCTGACGTTTTCCGGCTTCAAGGGGGATTACACCCTGCATGCGGACGACCGAACCGCCTCTTTTTCTTTGCGCGGTCAGCTGGACACTGAAATCCGCCTGAAGTAAGGTGCGGACAAATCACTACATTCATCTATGGAGGTTAAGCAAAATGCAGTTTGTGGTAACAGCTTATGACGGGGAAAACATGCTGGACAGGCGCATGGCCGTACGCCCGCGCCACCTGGAAAACATGAGCGCCCTGGGCAAAAAGGTCGTCTGCGCCGGCGGCATGCTGGACGAAAACGGCAAGCCCAAGGGCTCCGTGATGGTTTTCAACTTTGAGAGCCGGGAGGAACTGGACGCCTATCTAAAGACCGAACCCTATATACAGGAACAGGTATGGGCGGACGTCAGGGTGGAGCCCATCAACGTGGTCGTGGTAAACGGCGAAAAGGTCGGGAAATAAAACGGCCGCACATCCATGAAACAAAAAAATGCTGACCGCACCGCGCTCTTTGAGCGTGTGCCGGTCCCCGAAGCGCTGATGACGCTGGCTGTGCCCACCATCATTGGCCAGCTGGTGGTGCTCATTTACAGCCTGGCGGACACCTTTTTCATAGGCCGCGCCAACAACCCGCTGATGGTGGGCGGGGCGTCGCTGATACTGCCGGTGTACAAATATCTGCATATCGCTGGCAAACATCGCCGGGGTGGGCGGAGGATCGCTGATCAGCAGGCTTTTGGGCGCGGGGCAGAAGGAACAGGCGGGCAGGGTGTCCGCGCTGAGCTTTTACCTGTCGCTGGGGCTGGCCGTGCTTTTTTCTGCGCTGACCGCGGCTTTCATGGGGCCGCTGCTGCGCGCGCTCGGGGCCAGCGGGGACACGATGGACTACGCCCGCCAGTACGCCTTCTGCGTGATCGTGCTGGGCGGCGTGCCCACGGTGGTGTCGCTGACGATGTCCAACCTTTTCCGCTCTGTGGGCTTTGCCCGGGAAGCGGGCTTCGGCGTATCCATGGGCGGGCTTCTCAATATCGTACTGGATCCGCTGTTCATGTTCGTGCTGTTTCCCCGGGGGATGGAGACGGCGGCGGCCGGCATCGCCACCATGCTGTCCAACGTGGCCGTGTGCGCGTATTACGGGTTCCTGCTCAGCACCAAGGGGCGGGACACGGTGCTGACCCTGTCGCCCAAAGCGGGGTTACCCGAAAAAAAGAACATCCGCTCCATTTTCGCGGTCGGGCTTCCCTCGGCCATTGCCACACTGCTGTTCGACCTGGACTTTATCGTGATCGACCGGCTGGCCTCGGGCTACGGCGATATCCCCCTGGCCGCCATAGGGATCGTGCTCAAGGCCGAGCGCCTGCCGCTGAATACGGGCGTAGGCCTGTGCCAGGCCATGACGCCGCTGGCAGGGTATAACTATTCCTCCGGCAATCACGTCCGCATGCGGGACACCGTGCGCATTTCCCGGTGGATGGGCCTGGCCGTGGCGGCGGTGAGCATCGTTATGTACGAGCTGTTCGCCCCGCAGATCATCCGCCTGTTCATCGCGGACGAGGAGACCGTGCGCATCGGGGCCGCTTTCCTGCGGGTGCGCTGCCTGGCTACGCCGTTCATGTTCATGTGCTTCCACCTGGCTCATTTGTTCCAGGCGGTGGGGGAAGGCGCCAGGGCCCTTTTCCTGGCCGTGCTGCGCTGGGCGGTCTTCAATATCCCGATGCTGTTCCTGTTCAACGCCCTGTTCGGCATGTACGGCATCGTCTGGACGCAGATCGCGGCGGATATCTGTACCGTCGCCGTGTCGTTTTACGTGTATCACCGGTTTTCCAAAGGGCTGGCGGCGGCAGGCGCGGGCCTGGACGCATGAGCGGCCGCCGAACGCCGGCATTGGACAACCAAATAAGCAAAAACAGCCTTTCCGCCGGAATGGGGATTCCGGAAGGAAAGGCTGTTTTGTGCTGTCAATATTGGCCTGATCAGGCCGAACGGCGGTTATGCAAAAGGAGGATTATTCAAAGCCGGGGGACAGTTAAGCGGATCATTCACGATCTGTCGGGGGTACGTGCCGTGTCATTCAGCCGACCGAAGAAGTGTCAGGCTCTGTCTCATAGGTGGAAACGCGTTCCTGAATGGGTTTGCAGCGCTCCAGGTGCGTGAGCAGCGCACCGTAATCCCCGATGCTCAGGGGGTCAAGCGCCTGGTTAAGCATTTCGGCAAGGTTGCGCAGCTCCTGCGCTTTTTGACGGCTTTGATTTTCCAGATTCTGCACAAAATCATTCTTATTCAGCAATTGCCGCACGAACCGGACAAAATCGGAATTCTGGACGCCTACGCCGCAGACGTTGGTATAGGCTTCCTCAACGGACGCCGCTACGTTCAGATAATTGCAGTAACGGTACACTAACAGCCGGAATGCATAATCGGTCGGGCTTTCAATGAACGTATCCCTTTGATATATGAATGACTGATAGGCTTTCGTCAGGGTTTCGCTGGCCCACATCAGTTCATTCATGTATTTGGAGTAATCGGCGGTGTTCAGAACGAGGTCCGTTCCGGCAAAAACGAATTTGAAAAGAGGAGAAGAATCCGTCAAAGAGAACATGCCGGCCAGTTTGTCCAGCACGCTGAGGGCTATGGATTCTCCAGCCACCCATTGCACTTTCTTTTCCAGCGTGTTCGCATTGATAATCTGCTTGAGCGCCAGCCCAACCGCCATGACCGTTTCATCTTCCGAATCCAGATAGAGGGTGGCCATATGATTTAAAACGGCCTCATTCATCGCCAGCAGCATGAATACGCGGTTCAGCGCGCTGATATAGCTGTTGATGGCGAACGAACCGTAGCTTTGAACCTGATTGATGACAGACAGAATGCCCATCATTTTAATCGATTCAGATAAGCCGTCCACCATTGATTCGGGAATGCCTATGCTTCTCAGCCGCCCCGGAATCTCGCCTGACCCTATGCTTCCTTCCTTGAATTGGTTCAGGATGCTTTTGACTGCGTCAGTGCGGTCTGTAATGATACCCCCGGGAACATTGCCCATCATGGCGATGGCGTGCAGGTATGCGTCGTCGTTCAGTGAATTGGCTTTCAGCAGCGCCTTGACCTCATCAGGCATGCTGTCCAATTTGGCTATTGTGATGGCTCTGCCGTTGCAGGCCGCCTTGAAGGCCAGCTCAAACAGGAAGGCCTGTTTGTTCAGCGGCGTCATGAACACGGACAGATCGACGTGGAAAACGTCGGAAAGCGCGTTCAGGAGCCACTGATGCTTGGGCAGCGTGCTGTTGAAGAAATAACCGTTCAGCGAGTCGGGTACAGGAGCGCTTTGGGTGAGCTCAAGGAAAGCGTTGATCGCTTTATTCCGGGCGCTTTCGCTCGCGATCGGCGCCTGATAGGCCGCGCCGGGAATCGTCTCTGAAACGGCGTAATTGCCCATGGCGTCCCTGACCTCGCCTTTTATGAAGAATTCGCCGTCCACCGCAGGTACATAAGCCCATTTCTGGACGGACCATTCCGTCGTCAAGACGGCAGCGCCGCTTTGAATCACCGAAAACCGGACTGAAAGCGGATATACTCCGCCGTTGACCGTCGCTGTCAGCCGCATGGGCTTAGGGTTTTCAAATTCATACCAGCTCTGGAAGACGCTGATCGAAAGCGGAGCGATAAGCTGATAGGGAATAGCATTGTCAACAGCGTATGATTCGGCCGCAGAACCGGAATAACACAGAATCAGGAATCCTTCGGGAACATGGCCGGAAGTATCAAAGCCAACGCCCATCGTCCCAATGCTCCTGACCGACTGGGGTATGTATGCCCTTGCGATGCCGGTCATGCCGGTAAAAGCGTATTTCCCTATGCTCGAAACGCTGGAAGGAATGACTAAATTGCCTGTAAAGCCGCTGCAGCCCCAAAAAGCATACTCATTGATAACCGTAAGCCTGCCCGAAAGGGTCAGACTGCCCGTGAAGCCGCTGCAGTAAGCGAAAGCGGAGCTGCCGATGCTTCCGACGTTTTCGGGAATCGTCAGGGTGCCAGTAAAACCGCTGCAACCATAGAAAACACATTGTTCAATGGTCTTGAGGCTGTCCGGAATCGTCAGGGTACCGGAAAAACCGCTGCACCCATGGAAAGCAAACGCCCCGATGCTTATTGCGGAGCCGGGGAGGGAAAGACTCCCCGCAAAGCCGCCGCACCCGTCGAACGCTGCTCTTCCGATATACGCCACGCCGTCTGAAATGGTCAGGCTTCCCGTAAAGCCGCTGCAGCCGGAAAAAGCATTTACGCCAATGGCGTTTACGCTGCCGGGAATGGTCAGGCTTCCCGTGAAGCCGCTGCATCTCGTGAAAGCGCCTTCCCCGATGTTCCTGACGCTGGCGGGAAGGGATAAACCGCCGGAAAAACCGCCGCATTCAAAGAAGGCATAGTCTCCAATGCCCGTGACGCTCTGCGCGATGGTCAGGCTGCCGGAAAAGCCCGTACATTGAGAGAAAGCATACATTTCAATGCTTTGCACGCCGTCTGAAATGGTCAGACTGCCCGTAAAGCCAAAGCACATGGAAAAAGCGGCCTGCTCAATGACCGTGACGCTGCCGGGTATGGTCAGACTGCCTGTAAAGCCGCTGCAGTGAAAGAAAGCGTTTTCGCCTATGTCGGTCACACCAAATGGAATGCTCAGGTTCCCCGTAAAGCCGCTGCAGTTAGCAAAAGCGTGGCTTTCGATGCCCGTGATGCCGTCAGGAATCACCAGGCCGCCGGTAAGATCGGCGCGGTCCTCAAAAGCGGCTGCTCCGATGCGTGTGACCCTTTTTCCGTCAATCGTGTCAGGGATCACCATATCTTCAGATGTGCCCGGGCCGATATACCGGTCTATGCGGACCGTTCCATCGCTTAGCACGGACCATTCGAAATCGGAAGCGGGATCGTCCGCCGGTTCTATGATCAGACGGACCGGGACACTGTATACCGTACCCGCCTTGTTGCTCACCTGGCAGCGGTACTGGTAGGCCGTGTATTTTTCAGAGGCGGTGAAGGTCAGCGTTGCGGTCGTAAGGCCGACCCAGAAAGACGCGTTCGTCAGATTCTTCCAGGTCTCCCCGTCGGACGAATACTGCCACTGACAGGTATTTGCCCAGGCGACCATCAGGGAAAAGATGGCTGTTTCGCCGCTCCTGACCGAACAGTCTTCCGGCTGCACGACAATGCTGGGCAAAGTATTTTTCAGGATCACCAGAGAGGCGGCGTCGCTGTAAATGGTGTTGCTGCCGATGATCACACGCAGGCGGAACTTATAGCCCGCGTACTTCTCAGCGGCGGTGAAGGTCAGGGTCTCGGCCTTGTTGCCCTTCCAGAAGGATCCGTTGGTCAGGTTGCCCCAGGCAGCGCCGTCGTCCTTGCTGTACTGCCACTGAAGCGCCGCGCCTTCTGCGCTCACGGCGGCAGAAAAGGTGACGGTATTGCCGTCTGTTGCAATGCAGTCCACAGGCTGCCTGGAAATGATCTCATCGATGATCAGCCTGCCGCCGGAGGAAACCTTGGATTCGGTCGCGCCCGTCACCTTGCAGCGGAAGAGATACTGGTCGTAGCGGCTGGCGGCCACGAAGGTCAGCGTATCGGTCTTGTTGCCGCGCCAGTAGGAGCCGTTTTTCAGGTTGCCCCAGGTGTTTCCGCCGTCCTTGCTGTACTGCCACTGGTAGGACAGCGCGCTGTGGGCTACCACCTTGAAGGTGGCCTCCGCGTCCAGCGCCACATGCGCGTCAGCAGGCTGGGTGACGATGTCAAAGGGCTCCACCGTGCCGTAGGAATAGGTGACGGCTTTGGAGTAAAGGACTTCGCCTTCCGCGTTGGTCATCTTCACACGGTACTGCAGGTCGTCATACGCCTTGGCGGCGGCGAAGGTCAGGATCTTCGACTTGTTGCCGCGCCAGTATTTGCCGTTGGCCAGGTCCTTCCAGGTGTCGCCGTCTTTGCTGTACTGCCACTGGAAAGCCTTCACGCCGTTGGCGCTGATGGCGAACACGACGTCGTCACCTTCCTGAGCAACTACCCAATTGGAGGGATGCAGCACGATCTCCAGCGGAGCGTCAAACAGTTCGACCGGGTCGGGGCCTTCGGGGTCCTCCAGGCTTTCGTCGGTGCCGTCGCGGGCAGGGGCTTCAGCCGGGTCATAGGAAGGCGTGCCGGCGACCACCTCGTCCGGGTCGGCTGGAGCGTCGGCAAACGGATCCTCGCCGGGTTCCTCAGCGGGCGCTTCCGCAGGCTCCTCAGTGGGGTCGGCGGCGGGCTCTTCGGTCGGCTCTTCCGCGGGCGCTTCAGTAGGTTCGGGCGTGGGGGCCTCGGTGGGCACCGGGGTAGGCACGGGCGTCGGGGCGGGGGTAGGATCGCCCTTGAAGGTGTCCACCTTGCCCACGCCCATGAAGGTAACAGGCATCAGGCTCACGCCGTATTTGGCGGAATAGACAGCCTTGCTGCTGAGATTCGCGCGGTAGGAGGCCGCCTCGTTTTCGTTCAGCAGCTTCAGGGTGCTTTCGTCCATGTAGCCCTCGGCCAGCTGGCCGTCTATGGCGAACAGGACGTGGGCCACAATGTCGGCTTTGTCGATCACCAGCACGACGGCGTTGGCGGTCAGCAGGCCGGCGGGCTTGCGCATGGCCTTGTCGGTATAAAGGGGCGCTATGCCGTTGGCCTTCGCCAGACCCACGACTTCAGCGGCCGGGGCGGCAGGAGCCTGCTCGGCGGGCGCTTCGGTCGGCTGGTCGGCGGCGGGGGCCGACGGGTCAGCCGGCGCGTCCGTCGCGGCGGGAGCCTCGGTCGGCGCCTGGGTGGGCGCCTGCGTCGGGGCGGGGGTGGCGGTGTTCCTGATGACATACACCCGGCCGTCCGGGCCGACGGTGAAGGTCGGCACAGCCGCTGATGCGGGGCCGCATACGGCGTACAGCGACAGCACAGCGCTCAGCAGTACACTCAGCCATTTTTTCATATGGAAAACCTCCTCGGGAACGGAGAAAACCAAAGATTCATACGGAAGACTATGTACACTATAAATACCATACGCTCGATGCTCGCTCAATAACGATTCCGTTAAGAAATTATTACAAATATATTAATTCGTCTGACTGCACAGAAAAAAGCGGCAGGAGCGGACTGCCGATCACGAAGCCGGTTTTCCGGGGGAAAAAGGAAACAGCCGTATAAAGCGGTTATCTGTTTCCGTGGGCCTGATAATAGAACACATACTGCTGTACGATACCCGCATACGCGCCGAAAACGGCAAAAGCGTCCATGCCGCCCATATGATCGCGAAGGGCCCTGCCGATCCACACATCCACCGGTACGCAGGCGGTGCGGGAGAACGCGAAAAGGGATACGCAGGACGCGACCTTGTCACCCACGCCGTATACGGTTTTGAGCAGGTTCAGCAATTCCTCATCCGCAAGAGCGGCGGCTCCGTCCAGCGGAAGCGAACCATCTAAGACCTTCCGGGCGGCGTCCTGCACGTAGGGCACCCGGTAGCCCAGGCCGCAGGCGGAAAGGGCCTTTTCGTCCGCACGCGCCAGGGCTTCGGGCGTGGGGAAGGCAAAAAGGGTCTCCCGGTCCGTCGTGAGCGGTTCTCCGAACCGCGCAGCGAGCTTTTCCACCGCGCCGGCGATGGCGGGGATGGACTTGCGCTGGGATATGATGAAGGAGACCAGGGTCTCCCACGGATCCTGTCTGAGCAGCCTGAGCCCGGCGCCATAGTCCACAGCGTTGTCGACCCAGCTGTTTTTGCCGCGCAGGGAACGGCGTATATCTGCGTAGGAACGGCAAAGATCAAAATACGGCTTCCAGACGCTTTGGAAGGTATCTTCGTCGCAGGACAGGAGAAAGCGTCCCGGCCCTTCCGGACACAGGTAAAGAACGTGCCGGCCGGTAATGAAGCGGAAGGAACCGTCGGGCAGGTACCTGGCGCGGAAGCACTGGCCGCTGGAAACGATCTTTGCGGGATCAAGATCGTCGGATAGCTTCAAAAGCATGATGTCCTCGTTTTAAAATGGTTCATCCGGACTCAAAAACCCGGCGTCCGTTTCGGACGCCGGGCGAACAATTGTGCTCGGTGCGGGATCAATACATGCCGCCCATGTCGGGGTTGGGGGCGGGAGCGGGGGCCGGGGGCTCGGGGATGTCGGTCACGAGGCTCTCGGTGGTCAGCACCATGGCGGCCACGGAGGCGGCATTCTGAAGGGCGCTGCGGGTGACCTTGGTCGGGTCGATGATGCCGCGCTCGATCATGTCGACATACTCGCCTTTCAGCGCGTCGTAGCCATAGCCCTGCTTGCGGCTGCGGCGGATGTTGTCGATGATGACGGAGCCGTCGATGCCGGCGTTCAGGGCGATCTGACGCATGGGCTCTTCCATGGCGCGCAGAACGATCTGCACACCGGTCTTGGCGTCGCCCTGGTACTTGGCCTGCTCGTGCTGGACCTTGTTCATGACGTTCAGCAGGGCTACGCCGCCGCCGGGCACGATGCCCTCTTCCACAGCGGCGCGGGTCGCGGCCAGAGCATCCTCGATGCGGAGCTTGCGTTCCTTCATTTCGATTTCGGTGGCGGCGCCGACATGGATGACGGCTACGCCGCCGGCCAGCTTGGCCAGGCGCTCCTGGAGCTTTTCACGGTCATAATCGCTCTTGGTATCGGCGATCTGGGCCTTGATCTGCTGGATGCGGGCCTTGATTTCCTCGGAGGAACCGGCGCCCTCGACGATGGTGGTGTTTTCCTTGTCCACCTTGACCTGGCGGGCGGTGCCCAGCATCTCCATCTTGGCGTCCTTAAGCTCGATGCCAAGCTCGGTGCTGATGACGGTGCCGCCGGTCAGAATGGCGATATCCTGCAGCATTTCCTTGCGGCGGTCGCCAAAGCCGGGGGCCTTGACGGCGACGCAGGTGAAGGTGCCGCGCAGCTTGTTGAGCACCAGGGTGGCCAGGGCTTCGCCCTCGACGTCCTCGGCGATGATCAGCATCTTGCGGCCGGCCTGCACGACCTGCTCGAGCACGGGCAGGATCTCCTGGATGTTGCTGATCTTTTTGTCGGTGATCAGGATCATGGGGTTGTCCAGCTCGGCGACCATCTTGTCGGAATCGGTCACCATGTAGGCGGAGGCGTAGCCGCGGTCGAACTGCATGCCTTCCACGGTGTTGAGCTCGGTCTTCATGGTCTTGCTTTCTTCAACGGTGATAACGCCGTCGTTGCCGACCTTTTCCATGGCGTCGGAGATCAGCTGGCCGATCTCCTGATCGCCGGCGGAAATGGAGGCGACCTGCGCGATGGCCTGCTTGCCGGTGATGGGCTGGGAGATTTCCTTCAGGGCTTCCACGGCGGCGTCGGTCGCGCCCTCAATGCCCTTCTTCAGGACCATGGGGTTGGCGCCGGCGGCCAGGTTGCGCAGGCCCTCGCGGACGATGGCCTGGGCCAGAAGCGTGGCGGTGGTGGTGCCGTCGCCGGCGACGTCGTTGGTCTTGGTGGCGACTTCCTTGATCAGCTGGGCACCCATGTTTTCATAGGGATCCTTCAGCTCGATCTCCTTGGCGATGGTCACACCGTCGTTGGTGATGAGGGGAGCGCCGTACTTCTTGTCCAGGACGACGTTGCGGCCCTTGGGACCAAGGGTGATCTTAACGGTATTGGCCAGCTGGTCGATACCGGACTGCAGCGCGCGGCGGGCGTCCTCGCCGTATTTGATTTGCTTTGCCATAATAATCTCCTCCGATAATTACATGAAGTGATAAAGCGGATTATTCAACCACCGCGAGAATGTCGCTCTGGCGAACCAGGATATATTCCTTATCTTCCAGCTTGACCTCGGTGCCGGCGTACTTGCTGTAAATAACCTTCTGGCCGACCTTTACCTGCATGGTGACCTCCTTGCCGTCCACCATGCCGCCGGGGCCCACGGCCAGCACTTCGGCCATCTGGGGCTTTTCCTTGGCGGAGCCGGGCAGGACGATGCCGCCCTTGGTGACTTCTTCGGTTTCTACATTTTTGATGACCACACGGTCAAACAAAGGCTTGATTTTCATGATCTGTCCTCCTTGTGTGTTGTTAGCACTCATTCGAGGTGAGTGCTAAACTCTACGGTGCATAGTATATTACATTTCCGTGCGCTTGGCAAGCCCTATTTGAAAAAAATTTGGGACTTATCGGAAGCGGACACAATTCTGCCGGATTGTTTGCGGAGCTTGCTTCAGCTGAGGGAGGAGGCAGTGTTCAGGTATTTTCCCGTCAGGCTGTCCGGACACTGCGCGATTTCTTCCGGCGTGCCCTGGGCCACGATCCGCCCGCCGGCCGCGCCGCCTCCGGGGCCCATATCGATCACCCAGTCGGCGTTGGTGATCACGTCCCGGTCATGTTCGATGACGATGACCGTGGCGCCGCTTTGGGTAAGCTTGCGGAAGACCCGCAGCAGGGTTTGAACGTCGGCCGGATGCAGCCCGATGGTCGGTTCGTCGAACACGAATACGGTGTCCTCCTGCCCCCTCCCCATTTCGCTGGCCAGTTTAAGCCGCTGGGCCTCGCCGCCCGAAAGGCTGGGCGTCTCCTCGCCCAGGGTGAGATACCCAAGCCCCAGGCTGTCCAGCACCTGAAGGCGGCGCCTGACCAGGGGCAGGTCATCGCACGCGGCGACAGCTTCTTTGACGCTCAGATCCATCAGCTCGGGCAGGGAAAGGGTCCGCCCGCCGTTTTTGGGGGTCCGCCTGATCAGCCAGGCGTCCTTTTTGTAGCGGGCGCCCCGGCAGTCCGGGCAGGGAATGTCCACGTCGGGAAGGAACTGCACATCCAGGCTGATGACGCCGGTGCCGTCGCAGAGCGGGCAGCGCAGGGAACCGGTATTATAGGAAAAATCTCCGGCCTTTACCTTGCGGCTGCGGGCGTCGGGGCACCTGGCGTACACCTTGCGGAGTTCATCGTGAATGTCCGCGTAGGTGGCCACGGTGGAGCGCACGTTGATGCCGATGGGGGTGGCGTCGATCAGCCGCACCCGCCCGATGCCCTCCGCTTCGATGGTCCGGATATGGGCGGGAAGCTTTTCGCCCGCGAGCTTTTTTTCAAGCGCGGGGATCAGGCTTTCCAGCACCAGGGTGGTTTTCCCTGAGCCGGAGACGCCGGTCACGGCGATCAGCCTGCCTACGGGAAAGCGGACCTCCAGCGGCTTCACGGTATGGATGGGGCCGGTGGAAAGATACAGGCAGCCCTTTTCAAACATGGCCTCTCTTTCGACGGCCGGCCTTTCCCGGATGGTTTTCTTTCCGGTCAGATAGCCGCCGATCAGGGAAACGGGGCTTTCGCCGATTTCTTTCACGGTACCCCGGGCGATCACCTGCCCGCCGTCTGCGCCGGCGCCGGGGCCCATTTCGATCAGCCAGTCGGCGCGGCGGAGGATGTCCGTATCGTGGTCCACCAGGATCACGGTGTTTCCGTCCGCCCGCAGATCCTCCATGACGCCGGCGACGCCCTCCACGTTGGCCGGGTGCAGGCCTATGGTGGGCTCGTCCAGCACGTACATGGCGCCGGTGGTGCGGTTGCGGACGGCGCGGGCCAATTGCATCCGCTGCCTTTCTCCGGTGGACAGGGTGGAGGCCTCCCGGTCCAGGGTCAGATACCCAAGCCCCAGGTCCATGAGCCGTTTGGCCGTGTGCAGGAAGGCCTCGCAGATGCTCTGCGCCATGGGCCGCATCTCTTCGGGCAGGGAAGCGGGCACGTCCCGCACCCATTGGATCAGGTCGGTCAGCGTCAGGGTGCAGACGTCCGCCAGGCTTTTTTCCCGGATGCGGGGCGCGCGGGCGTTTTCCGAAAGCCGCGTGCCGGAGCATGCCGGGCAAGGGGTCAGCCTGAGGAACTTTTCCACCCGCTTCATGCCCTTTTCGTCCTTGACGTGGGACAGGGCGTTTTCCACGGTATAGACGGCGTTATAGTAGGTGAAATCCATCTCGGCCAGGGTGCCGGTCTTGTCGTTTTGGTAAAGCAGGTGGTGCTTGTCGGCCGGGCCGTGCAGCACCAGTTCCTTTTCCCGGGGCGTCAGGTCGCGGAAGGGAACGTCGGTGCGAACGCCCAGCTTGTCCCGGGCTATGTCCTTCATCAGCGACCACATCAGCGTCTGCCACGGGGCCACGGCGCCCTCGTCGATGGAAAGGGAATCGTCCGGCACGAGGGTGCTTTCGTCCACGGTACGCACGATGCCGGTGCCGTCGCATGAACGGCAGCTGCCGGTGGAATTGAAGGACAGCTCCTCCGCGCCGGGAGCGAAAAAATGCTCCCCGCATTCGGGACAGACGAGGTCCTGCCCGGCCGCCACGCGCAGGCTGGGAGCCAGATAGTGGCCGTTTGGGCAGCGGTGCGAGGCCAGACGGGAAAACATCAGGCGCAGGCTGTTCAAAAGCTCCGTGCCGGTGCCGAAGGTGGAGCGGATGCCCGGCACGCCCGGACGCTGATGGAGCGCCAGGGCCGGCGGCACGTACAGCACCTCGTCCACCTGGGCGCGGGCGGCCTGCGTCATGCGCCGCCTGGTATAGGTAGACAGGGACTCAAGATAGCGCCTGGAACCTTCCGCGTACAAAACGCCCAGCGCCAGGGAGGATTTGCCGGAGCCCGAAACGCCGGCGATTCCGACGATCCGGTGAAGCGGAACGTCCACGTCGATATTTTTCAGGTTATGCACCCGGGCGCCGCGCACCAGCATGTGGGTGGGAAAAGGACGTTTTTCGTCTGTCATCTGATTGCTCCTTGAAGGGAATCGGTCTTTGCCGGAATGCAAGGTAACGATGATTATACCACAAATCCTGAGCGCCGGACAATCCGGCAAGAATAAAACTTGCCGGAGGCGCCCTGCGCGCTTTGACATTTGCCTGTTTTTGCCGTACAATCCCAAACGGGACAGTTTTTGGGAAGGAAAGAGTACACACGGATGCGACTGATTTGGAAATACGTAAGGCCTTACCGCCTGATCATGCTGGGAAGCATGTCCGTAAAGCTCGCTGCCACGCTGATGGAGCTGATGATCCCCTACGTCCTGGAATACCTGATAGACACTGTGGCGCCGACCGGGCAGAAAGGGCAGGTTTTTTTATGGGGCGGGGTGATGGTTCTGCTGGCCGTGGCGGTGCGCTTTTCCAACGTGGCGGCCAACCGGCTTTCGGTGCGCACGGCGAAAAACAGCGCCTTTGCCGTCCGGCGGGATCTGTTTCACACCTCTCTTAACCTGTCCGGCAGCCAGATCGATCAGTTCGGCCTGCCTTCCATCATCTCGCGCATGACGTCGGATTCGTATAACGTGCAGGGCTTCATCCAGTCCAGCCAGACTCTGGGAGTGCGCGCGCCGTTCATGCTGATAGGAGGCATAGCGGTGACGCTCAGCATGGACACGGGGCTCGCCGCCATCCTGTGCGTGATGGCGCCGGTCATGATCGCACTGGTCATCTTCATTTCCCGCAAGGGCATCCCCCTGTATGATTCCGTGCAGCAGGGAATGGACGCCATCGTCCGCGTGATGCGGGAGAATATCACCGGGATCCGGGTGGTCAAGGCGCTTTCCCGGGAGGAACACGAAAAAGCCCGCTTTGCCTCCGTCAACGAAACGGCGGCCAGGCGGGATATCCGCGCCAGCATCATCATGGCGCTGCCCGGCCCGGTCGTGACCCTGATGCTGAACACCGGGCTTACGCTGATCGTGCTGATCGGGGCCCGGCGCGTCAACGCGGGGGTCACGCAGCCGGGCGTGATACTGGCGTTCCTGACCTATTTCAATATGATACTGATGGGAGTCATGGGCCTCAACCGCATATTCATGATGATGTCCCGCGCCAACGCGTCGGCCAAGCGCATCGCCTCCGTCATCGGCAAGCCCGACCAGCTGGCGCCCATCGATGAAAGCGAGGCGGCGAAGCCCGGGCGGGAAGGGTTCCTCATATTCGACCACGTCAGCTTCAACTATGAGGCGGATCAGGACGAAAAGGAGGCGGACGCAGGGCAGTTTGCCGGCTCCGTCCGCCAGAAGGCGCTGATCGACGTGGACTTTTCCGTGCCTAAAGGGGGGTCTCTTGGGATCATCGGCGCCACCGGCAGCGGGAAGACGTCCATCATCAACCTGCTGATGCGGTTTTACGACCCCCAGGAGGGCCACGTTTTTGTGGACGGGAAGGACGTAAGGACCTATGACAAGGACGACCTGCACCGCCGTTTCGGAGTGGTGCTGCAGACGGACGTGCTGTTTGCCGATACGATCAGGGAAAACATCGTCTTTGGCCGTGATGTGACGGAGGAAGACCTGGAGGCCGCGGCGGAGGACGCCATGGCGGCGGACTTTGTGAACGGATACGAGGACGGGTTTGACCATCAGGCCTCCATCCACGGTGCCAACTTCAGCGGCGGGCAGCGCCAGCGCCTGCTGATCGCCCGTGCCCTGGCTGCCGACCCGGAGATACTGATACTGGACGATTCCTCCAGCGCCCTGGATTACCGGACGGACGCTTCCCTGCGCCGGGCCATCCGCGAGCGCCACGCGGACACCACCATGGTGGTGGTGGCGCAGCGCGTTTCGTCCATCATGAACCTGGACGACATCCTGGTAATGGACGAAGGCCGGGTCATCGGCCACGGCACCCATGAGCAGCTGCTCAGGGACTGCCCGGTTTACCGGGAGATCCACCGGGTGCAGATGGGAGGCGAGTGACATGGCCCGCAGAGATACCATCATGCATAAGCCCAGGGACGCCCGCGGGGCGTTCAAGCGGGTCGTGGCGTATCTGCGAGGCTTCAGAAGGCAGCTGCTGGTCATCCTTTCGCTGTGCCTGATCAGCAACATACTGTCCCTGCTGGGGCCGAGCCTGGCCGGATCGGCGATCAACGAGGCGGCGGCGGGCGCTGGAAAAGTGCGGTTTGACCGGGTGAGCTATTACGCGCTGAGGATGCTTTTGTTTTACGTCTGTTCATCCCTGCTGACGGTCACCATCAATATCATGATGACGAAGGTCAGCAAGCGGGCGATCAAGGGCATGCGGCAGGATGTGTTTGACAAGCTGATGCGTTTGCCTGTGGGATATTTTGACCGCAACCAGGCCGGTGATATCATCAGCCGCGTGTCCTATGACCTGGACGTGATCGGCACCTGCCTTTCCTCGGACATCACGGCGATCATGACCAGCCTGGTGACGGTGCTGGGCTCCATCGGCATGATGCTGTGGATCTCGCTGCCCCTGGCGCTGGTGGCGCTGGTCACGGTGCCGGCGGCGGTGCTTTATACCGCCAGGATGCGCAAGATCACCCAGCCTCTTTTCCGCAGGCGCTCGAAAAACTACGGGGCGATGAACGGCTTCGTGGAGGAAATGCTGTCGGGACAAAAGACCATTTTATCCTACGCCTATGAAAACGGGGTGGACGAGAGGTTTGACAAAGTCAACCGGAATACGGCCGACGCCTATTACGAGGCGGACAGCCGGGGCGTCACCATCGGCCCCACCATCGGATCTATCAATAATATGGGGCTGTCGCTGATCGCCATAGCGGGCTCCCTGCTGTATATGGCCGGGGCGATCTCCCTGGGGCAGATCTCCTCGTTTGTGCTGTATTCAAGGAAGTTTTCAGGGCCCATCAACGAGATCGCCAATATCATCAACGAGCTTTATTCCGCTCTCTCCGCAGCTGAAAGGGTGTTTGCCCTGCTGGACGAGCCGGAGGAGCTGACGGACAGGGCCGGAGCGCTGCAGCTTACGGATGTTCAGGGGGACGTGAAGCTTTCAGACGTATCCTTCGGCTATACGGAGGACAGGATCATCCTGAACGGCCTGAGCCTGCGCGCCAGGCCCGGGCAGACGGTGGCCATCGTGGGCCCGACCGGGGCGGGCAAGACCACCATCATCAACCTGCTGATGCGCTTTTACGACGTGAACGGCGGCGCGGTATCCGTGGACGGAAAGGACGTAAGGGACCTTACCCGCAAAAGCCTGCGAAGCGCTTATTCCATGGTGCTGCAGGATACCTGGGTGTTTGAGGGGACGATATTTGAAAACATAGCCTACAGCAAGGAAAACGCGGCCATGGAGGAGGTCGTTGCCGCCGCCAAAGCCGCGCATATTCATCCGTTTATCATGCGACTGCCGCAGGGATACCAGACCGTCATCAGCGAGGACGGCGGCAATATCTCCAAAGGGCAGAAGCAGCTTTTGACCATTGCCCGCGCCATGCTGTATGACACCAGCATGCTGATACTGGACGAGGCCACTTCCAACGTGGATACCGGCACCGAACGGGAGGTGCAGCGGGCGATGCGGGAGCTGATGCAGGGACGCACCTGCTTTGTGATCGCCCACCGCCTATCCACCGTGCAGAACGCCGATCTGATCCTGGTGCTCAACCAGGGGGACGTGGTGGAGCAGGGCACCCATGAGGAACTGATGCAAAAGGAAGGGTTCTACTACCGGCTGTACCGTTCGCAGTTTGAATGAGGCGAAGGCGTTATGCGTCCGCCCTGGAGGACGGGGAGGATGAAAGAGGATCGCGTCAGGACGCCGCAGGGACGTCTTTCATTCCTGCGCCGCGGAAGGGCTTACGATCAGGGCGTCCAGGTTGGCCCAGCCCCAGAAGCAGGTGACGGTGACAGTGTGTTCGCCGGCGGCAAGCCATACATGGGGCGTCACGCATTCCTCCCGGTCGGTTCCCTGTACGACAGTGTTTTCGATCCGCTCGCCGTCCACGGCCAGGTAGTTTTCCTTATAGCCGCCGATGCCGGCCTGAACGACGGTCAGGTCGTAATACCCGTCCTGCGGCACGGTCACGGTGACACAAACCCCGTCCGTCTCGTCGTTGGAGGAAAGCTCCACATACTGATCCGCCCCGATGGACACTACCCGCACCTGGCCCATCAGCTCGCCCTGCTCAAACTCATAGCGCGGGAGAGAGGCGGGAGCGTCCAGCGGGGTCAGGGTCAGGGTCCTGAGCCTCACCCAGCCCCAGAAGGCGGTGACGGTGATCTTATGCTCCCCGGCGGAAAGGAAAACGGGGCCGAAATCGCAGGCTTCCTCCGCCTGATCCTGAACCACGGTGTTTCCAAGCTTTTCTCCGTCGACGGAAAGATAGTTTTCCTTATAGCCGCCGATGCCTGCCTGGACGATGGCAAGGCCGTATTCCCCGTCCCGGGGCACGGACACGGTGAGGGTGACGGAGTCGGTTTCTTCGTTGCCGCGGATCTCCACGGCTCCTCCTGCAAGGACGGCGCTTCCGGTCAGAATGCCGTCCGTAAACGGCCAGGACAGCGCGGCGGAAGCGTCAGAGGGCTCCCCATCATCCGAAGCGGGGGCCGCTTCTTCGCCGCCGCGGCCCAGGGCGGGCACATTGTTAAGGGTCACCACGCAGTCCTGGCTGTAGAACAGCTTCATCCGCTCCGCGGTGGTATAATCCTCGCTGTACTTGCCGTCCGCCAAAACAAACTCATAGCACCACACGGCCCAGGCGCTCCACATGATGCCGTCCTTTTCGCATTTGGCGGGGGAGGGAACGCACCCGCATTCGGAAAGCATGATGAGTTTTTTGGCTTTTGTATAGTTCTGGCAGCGCAGGAAGGCGGCGCCCTGGGAATCGTGCGCGTGATGACCAGGGTAAATATCCTCGCCGATCACGTCGACCACGTCGTCTCCGGGATACCAGTCGGCACTCTGCCCGTTCCATACCCAGATCAGGTTATTGAGCCCGTGCACTTCGGTAAAACGCTCGTACATCAGGCGGTACAGCTTGATATAGGCCTCCGGGCCCGAGGCGCCCCACCAGAACCACCCGCCGCTGGCCTCGTGCAGGGGCCGCCACAAAACGGGAACGCCGGCGTCCCGGAGTTTGGTCAGCTGGGCGGCGATGGCGTCCATATCCCGGATCAGCAGGTCATACGCCTCCGGGTCTTCCCCGTTCATCGCTTTGGCCAGGCTGAGCGTGGTGTTTTCGGTACGGTAGCCGCCCCACCAGTTGTTGCCGGTGGTGTCGATGTATTTTTCCGGGGCGATCCAATGCCAGCACATGGTCAGGATGTGGCCCTGCTTCCAGTAACCGATGGCCTGGTCCACGGACGTGGGCCAGCTGCCCAGGCTGACGGCGGAGGGGGAATAGTTCATCATGTCGAGCCCCACCATCGCCGGGTACAGCCCGTCCGTGACAGAGGCCACGGCCTTCAGCTCCTGCCCGTACTGGTATTCGTCCAGATACTGACCGGAGATCATTTTTTCGCCGTAAATGTCACACATCCAGTCCATCAGCGCCTGCGCCTGCGCAGAGGGCGCGGGATTGGAAAGCACCGGGGAAACGTCATACAGACTGTCCGCCAGTTCTTCAGAAGGGGAGACCAGCAGATAATCCAGCTTTACATACCCCCAGTAAGAGGAAACGGTCACCTCGTGGGTCCCGGCGGACAGGCTGACGCGGGGAAGCGTATGCTCCTGAAAGGCCCCGCTTTCGGCGATGGTCACGCCGACGTTCTGCCCGTCCACAAGGACGTAGTTTTCCTTGTGGCCGCCGGAGCTGGCCTGGCAGAAGGTCAGGTCGTAAAACCCGTCCTGGTCTACGGATACGGAAACCGTCACGCTGTCTCCCTCGGCGGTCAGGCCTTCGGCCCAGCCCAGCGTCCCCGCGGAGCGCGCCTGCGCATGGCCCTGCATGACGCCGGTTTCAAACTCATAGCGAAGCGGGGCGGCTTCCTCCGCCGAAGCCCACGCGCAAAAGACAAGCGCCGCAAGTAAAACAGCTGTCCATTTTTTCATGTTTTTGACCTCCCTGGAATGTGACGACGGATCAATTGAAAGCTGTATTTATTATACATTTACCTTAGCCTGCGCGCAAGCGCCATTTTTATAGCGCACAGAGCAGGACATAAAAAAGGAGCGCGGACGGCTGACCGCGCTTTTTCGTACTGAAGGAACAGGGATATACGGCATATGGACACGGAGGTCTTTTGCGTGCGCCCGCGCCCGGGCGTAAAACGACGGTGAAGCTTTTCCTGAAAACAGGTTACGCAGGCGATGAACGGGCCAGGAGAAAGGCCTCTGTTTCCTTTTCCAGCAGCCGGAATACATGGGCCACCAGGTAGCCGTCCGCCACGGCGTGGTTGAGCCGCACGGTGACGGGCATCATCAGTCTGCCGTTTTCCTCCCGGTACCGGCCCCAGTTGACGATGGGGTTGAAATACAGGCTGCCGTCCGGCAGCTCGAGGTGCATGGCATCATAGGACAGCCAGGAGATATAGGAGGCGTCAAACCAGTTGGGATGGTTTTTCCCGTCCAGTCCGTATTCGCGCGTCTGTTTCGCTTTTTCCACATCCGCCAGCGCGTGCCGGCAGAACCAGTCGTAGTCCTCCCGGTATTCCGTGTACACGGGCGTGCACGTTTCCGTATCCTCGTGGAAAACGTACTGGGTGGGGTGGATCACGTCCCAGCAGATCAGCTCGTCCGTCTGCCAGAGATAGCCCATCCGGTAGTCCTCCCTGCTGTTAAGTGTCCGGGCCAGGATATACAGAAAGTTGATATAGAACTTCGTTCCGCTCCTGCGGGAGTATTCTGCCAGGGCGGTCACGTCGATGCGGGCGGTCATGGAGACGGAGCATCTGCAGTCCTTGGTGAAATGTTGAAAGACGCCTTTACGGTAATAGGTCTCCTTGTCGATCACTTTGTAATTCATGCTTAAACTCCTTTGCAGTCTCAGACGCTCAGGGCAAAACACGGATCCGCCGCCTCAAAGTCCCAGCCTTTTTTTCGCTTCCTCGTTGTTTTTCAGGATCATTCCCGCCTTTTCGCAGGTCTTCACTTGGGCGCAGGCGCCGCAGGTTTCAACCTTTCTTTCCAGCGCGCACTGCCGGACGGGGCAGATGGCTTCGCAGTAAGGCGTCTTCGCCACATCGATCCGACAGCCGGCGCAATTGATCATCTCCGGCGTGATCTCCACGCCGTTTAGCTCTGACCAGAGCAGGGCGGTTTTTTGCCGCAGCGCGGCATCGTCGTTCACGGTCGCGATCCGCGCGTCGCAGGTCTCACAGTCCAGGCCGCAGTAAGCGATGTATTCGTTCATTTTCGGGTTTCTCCTTCCTCATCCTTTTCACAGGGGCAGTTCACACAGATGGAAAGCATGCCCCCACATGGCTGCCTCACCGACGAGTCTGAAGCCCAGATTCAGGTATGTTTTGAGCGCCGGAGTATTCTCCTTTACCACGGCAATGTGCACGCTTTTAAAACCGCGCCCTTTCATTTCCTCCAGGACGCGTGATACGAGGAGCCGCGCCAGATGCCGTCCCTGAAACGCCGGATGAACGACGACCCGGGCAAACTCGCCGGCGTTGCTTACAGAGCTCCATCCGTTCAGCCCGTCAAGCTCATTTTCGGGGACGATGGATATGGAGCCTACGATCCGGCCCTCTGTTTCCAGCACAAAGAGGCTGCCGGTCTCAAGATCGTGCGTTATCTCCGTAAGGCCCGGGTACTCGTCGTTCCAGGTACAGAAAGGCGTACCGATGACGGACCGGTACAGCGAAAGGATCGTGTCCGTTTCATCTGCCCGGGCTTTCCTGAAAAAAGTGTTCACTGTCATCTGATGATCCTCTGATGATTCTTTTCTGCCGGCTTCCTGTTCACAGATCGTCTTTCGTGTTGCCGTTGTTCAGCGCTTCCCATTCAGCCCGGGTGACAGCGTATACTGCGGTGGTTCCGTTCTTTTCGTCCGCGTATTCCCGGATGAAACGCATACCGTTCGCCCGGGCGGTGGCCCGTGAGGCTTCGTTGGAGCCGGCCATATAGGAATACAGGGTCTGAAAGGGCGAATGCGTAAACGCCCAGTCCCTCACGGCCCGCGCCGCTTCGCTGCCCAGCCCCTGGCGCCAGTATGCCATGTGGATATGGTAGCCGATCTCGGGACGTATCCAGCCGCCGATGGGCTGCATGGTGATGCCGCAGTCGCCGATGAGCTGGCCCGTTTCCTTAAAAACCGCCGCCCACAGGGCAAAGCCGAAATCCCGATACCCGGCGAAGCTCCAGTCCAGCCAGCGCTGAACGCCTGCCGCGTCATACGGCCTGGGGTAGTGCTTCATGGTTTCCGGGTCGGACAGGATCTCAAAAAGCGCTTCATGATCCTCCTGCACGAATTCCCGCAGGATCAGACGGGGCGTTTCCAGCCTGATCATGTGGCTTTCCCTCCTTCCAGGATCAATCGCTGTACTTCCTCCAGCCTGGGCGGATAAAGCGGCAGCGGAAAACGGGATATGGCGATGCCCGCGCAGGCGCTGGCAAAGCGCACCAGCCGGTCGTCGTCAAAGCCTTTGAGCAGGCCGTATACGCAGCCGGCCTTGAAGGTGTCCCCGGCTCCCAGAGTGCTCTTTACGGTCACGGGGAAAGGCTTCATCCGCCTGACAGGCCGGGATCTCCTGGCATACAGCATATCGCCTCCGCCGGACGTGATGATCACCAGCCCGTCCGCCGTTTCCTGAAGCAGGGGCATTACTTCGTCCGCGGTCCGGCAGGGATAATCGTTTTCCAGGCATTCCTTTGAAACCACGTTCACCGCGGCATGCTGGTGAAGATACCTGTCGTGACGGCAGTCGATGGTCACGTAGGGGACGCCGTGCTTCACGCACAGCTTTGCCGCCCGTTCGCTGTCTTCCCCGAAAAACGGGTCGATGGCCGCCGCATGGCAGTTCAGGATGTCCGCTTCTCGGGGAGGGTTCCAGTAGGGAACAGTGCTTTCGTGCAGGTGCCGGAACCGGCCCATGGGGGAACGGGTCAGCCCTGCGATGACCACATAGTCGATCACGTCCTCCTGTTGTTCGTCGAAAGAAAGGGAGGACAGATCAACCGTTTTGTTTTCGTAGAACCGCCTGAGCATCGGCGCGGCGCCGGGGCCGATCTTCGTACCGTCCATCCGGACGGATACGCCCAGGGAAGCGAGCACCGTGGCCGCTGTTCCCGTTTCGCCTCCGGGCAGGAAGAAATGCCCGCTGATCTCCGAATACTGATCCGGCCTGAGGAAACCGTCCTCCAGAAGGAAGGAATGGGTCCCCAGAATCTGGCCGTACAGATACACGTCTGTTTTCGTCATAAGCTTCCCCTATTTAAGGATTCCGGCAGCTACGAGCATGCCGGCGGTCAGCAAAGCGGCGCCGACGATCCTGACTATCCACAGAAAAGTCCGGCTGGGTTCTGAGGCGCCTTTTGATTTCCAGCGTTCGGTCAGCCTCCAAAGAGCCTTTGGAAAAATGAGCAGCAGGGCGCCGATGATGGCCAGCAGGATCCCGCCGATGACACGCTGCGTCATTTTGCTTCCTTCTCCTTTCTGCCGCCTGCTTTCACGCAGAAAAGGCCGTGCCGGTTGCAGTAAGCGTACACCGCTTTCACGCGGCTCATCTTGAACCGGGCTTCAGCGTTTCCCTCCGGGTACAGCTTTACAAACTGGTATCCCTGGTCGCTGACCGCCATCAGGAAGGATATATAGTGCTCTTTCTCCATGGGATGGGGGACTGAAACAAAGTACTCGTCCTCCACGGGCTCCATCAGGATCTGGTGCTCTTGGTCGGGCTCTTCCGCTTCCAGCGGGGGCAGCGTGATCCCGCAGCAGCTGACCACCGCGTCCCCCGCCGCCCGGATGACGTTCCCGCAGACCGGGCAGACATAAAGTTTCCCGCGGAGCATGTTGGCCGCCCGGTTCAGGTTGCGGACCGCGCAGCCTGACAACAGCTCGATCACCGATATCCCCAAAGCTTCCGCCAGCGGCTCCAGCAGACTCACGTCGGGAAAGCCCTTGCTGGTCTCCCACTTGCTCACGGCCTTGGCGCTGACGTGGATGCGTGACGCCAGATCCTCCTGCGTCATCCGTTTGGCTTCCCGCAGGCTTCTGACCGCGGCGCCGGTTACATAGTTGTTCATGGCTTTCGCCTCCTTCCGGGGAAAATCTATCATAAAGGATCCTTTGAAGGCAACCTACGCTGCGTAGAGCGGCCTCAGCCTTCCTCCGCCCGGCGGCCGACGGTCCCGGCACTGATATCCGTACAGCTCGAGGCGGGATCGTTTCGCCATACCATTTTGACGATGTCCCGTTCCTGGCCCTGATACGGTCCTCTTCCCGCAAACACCGGCTGAAAGCCGCATTTTTCCATGACCCGGACGGACGCGGCGTTTTCCCTGAGGCTGATGCCGAGGATCTCAGTGAGGCCTTTTTGCCGGGCGATCGCCGGCAGGAAGGCGCGAACGGCCTCTGTGGCGTAGCCCCGGCCTGTGTACTGCCCGGCTATATGGTAGCCGATCTCCCACCCGTCCTGCGCCTGCGCCAGCTGAACGTAGCCTGCGCTGCTGCCGTCGCTTAACAGAACGGGGCATACAAAAGGCCCACCCTCCGTATCGTACCGGAACATCAGGAAAGCAACGGTTTTTGCGGCATCCTCCACCGTTTCGAACACCTCGTCCGGAACGAAACGTCGGTTGTCATCATCCAGAGAGTTCTGATGAACGGCCCGGGCCATATCCTGCGTGAACCGGGTGATGATCAGCCGCTCGGTTCTGATGTCGTCCATATTGCTTATTTCCTTTCCCGCGGCAGCATTTGAGGACCTCGCATCTTTTCGCGTCCTTTGACGGGGGAACGCAGGAAAGCCTTGCCGCCTGCGCCCTTTTCGGTCACCTTCCCAAAATACCGGCAGCGTGACGCGCCGCGGCGGACGATTCCCGATGCGCGCTTTACGCGCCGGTTTTTCCGTACGTTTTGACAAAATGCCGGCTGAAAGCCTCCACCTGCTGCATCGCTTCTTCGGTTTTCTCCGGCTCCCGGTCGCACTGTCGGACCAGCGCGGAGATCGGCGCGGTGTAGGCGAAGGCGAGCATGGCCGGATCGTCCCGCCGCAGAAGCCCCCTGTCCATCATGCCGGAAAAGATCGGGGCGAACATATCCGTCAACCCGGTCAGAAAATGTTTGGTCGCCAGCCCGCGTGCGCGATCATCCCGGAACTGCTCTATCGAAAGCAGCTTTCTCGTCATGATGACCTTTTCGTCGTGGACCGTGAAGTCCACCATGCGCTTAGTCAGGGCAATAAGACCTTCCAGCGAATCAGGCACGGGCGGAAGACGCCCGGCGGAGCCAAAACGGGCTTCGTAATAGGCGATAAGCTCATCCAGCAGGGCGTTCCAGATTTCTTCCTTGCTTTCAAAATGCCGGTACATGGAAGATTTTCCCATGCCCAGCGACGCAGCCAGCTCGCGCAGATTGGTGCCGGCATAGCCTTTTTCGGAAAACATCACCAGCGCAGCGGAAAGGATGCGTTCCTTTGTCTCTTTTGCCATAAAGTTCCTCCGGGATTCAAAAAGCGACCGCTCGTTCGCATCCATTATAGCGACCGCTCGTTCGCATGTCAAGCGGGAAGTATATTTCCCGTTCCAAGAAGCACATTTCCTGTTTGAAGAAAACTGACGCAAACAAAAAACAGGGAAAAGCGGCAAGGCTTTTCCCTGACAGCAGGCTGTTCCGGCAAAGATAAAGAAGAAGGTGTCGCGCCGGCAGCGCATCCCGGCTCAGATCCAGCCGTTGAACACGGCCACGGTGCCCAACAGGTTCAGCGAAAAGCCGAAGAACATCAGCACCCGGGAGGGAAGCTGAAACCAGGGTTTCCCTGGCATCAGGCAGAGAAGACCGAAAAACATCCAGGGCATGATGTCCTTGAAATAGCGGTTGCCGAACTGCCAGCCGCCCAGCGTCCTGTGGGAACAGAGGATGAAAATATAGGCCATCGCCAGCACGGATAACCCTGCCGCCTGAACCTTCCGGGCTTTCCGCCCGCGGAAGAGGGCATACAGAAAGGCTGCGATGACAGGAAGACTGAACGGGTCGACCAGAAAGAAAAGGGCCGTATCGAAGGTCGGAAACGATAGCTTTCCATCCGCCTGCAGGGAGGGCAAACGGAACAGCAGGGGAAAATTGTTCAAAAAGTAGGAAAAGCTGAACTGCCCCTCCGGCGCCCGCATGAACTCGGGCAGGTAGGTGTGGCCGAATTCCAGGGGATTCCCAAACCGGGCCCAGTTGAGCGCCATGTAGCTTCCGCCCAGCAGCGCCGGCCCCAGGAGCCAGTACCATCTGCGGCGCAGCAGATGAAGCAGGGAAGACGAAGGCTCCTGACGCCTCATGCGGTGATACAGGATCACCGCCGGTACGGGCAGGAAGATCAGCGCCATGGGCCGGCAGCCCACCGCGCAGGCCCAGCAGAGAAGGCTCCTGCCTCCCTGCCCAAGGCTTGCATGGTATAAACAAAGCAGCGAGAGGCTGAAGCACAGGACCTGCGCAAAAAACCATACCGCGGGAGTCAGGCTGATGAACAGATAACCTGTTCCCAGAAAGAGGAACATCGTCCAGAAAAACGCTTGCCGGGAGTCCCTGCAGATGCCCTGCGCCAGCCTGGCCGCAGCCCATACGCCCGCCAGCGTGAACAGCAGGGAAATGATGCCGTCCGGCGTGTTCCGGCCGAACAGCAAAGCGAAGGGCAGCAGCACGTAGGAAGGGAACGGGGGAAAGCTCACATAATATTTGCCCTCAAAGATGGCCAGCTCCAGCCAGGGATAATCCTGCCCCAAATCCAAACGGCCCTGCAGCCAGGCGTTGGCCTGCAGGGCGTAGGTGGGATAGCCGTTTTCCTTCCAGCACCAGTTCCCGGTGAACATGGCCATCACGGTCAGAACCGCCAGTATGGTAAAACAGGACAGGAGCGGAACACGGCAGGATGAAAGCTTTTTGCCGAACCCACGCATGCTGATCAGCCGCTTACGGCCTGGGCGATCCACTCGCAGGCCATTTCGACGGGTATCTTGGCGGAATTGAAGGTCAGGTCATAATTTTGCAGGTCTCCCCATTCCCGGTCGGTATAGTGCCGGTAATACAGGGAACGCTTTTTGTCCTTTTCCTCCAGGCGCTCCTCGATGGTTTTGCCCTCGACCTCGCCGTAGATTTCCAGCACGTGTTTGGCGCGGAAGGCGTCGTCCGCGTGGATGAAAACACTGAAAACGTCGTCCCTTTCGCGCAGGATATAATCCGCGCACCGTCCCACGATCACGCAGGGGGATTTTTCGGCCAGATCCCGGATGATCCGGGCCTGCGCCACGTAGATCTTGTCGTAATTGGACATTTCGCCGGGGCCCGCGGAAACGCTGTGGGACAGGGCTAGATTGAACAGGAAGCTGTGCGTGGTGGAGGCATATTCGCCCGCTTCCCGAACGAATTCGGGGGAAAAGCCCGTTTCGGCCACGGCGTGCTCGATGATCTCGGAATCATAAAAAGGCACCTGAAGCTTATCGGACAGCAATTTGCCCAAAGTGCGGCCGCCCGCTCCGAACTGGCGGCTGATGGTGATTATTCTTTTCGTCATAACAAGCATCCTCCCTTATCAGCGCTGTCTTGACTGTCTGTATTTTAATGCAAAACGCCAAAAATGTCAACAGATGTATGTTTTCATTCCGGATCATACAAAAAGCCGGCTTTCATAAGTCGAAAAGCCGGCGGAGGACAGACAGCGCTTATTTGCCTGAAGCAACCTGGTCAAAAATGTCGGTGATTTCCCGGGAGGGGGGAGCGGTCATGAGACTTACCGCCACGTTGACGACCAGCGTCACCAGGAAGGCGGGCAGCAGCTCATAGATGGCGAATACGCCGCCCATGGGGGCAATGAGGTACTTCCAGCAGAAGATCATCAGGCCGCCGGCGACCATGCCGGCGATGGCGCCCTGGCGGTTGGAGCGCTTCCAGAAAAGCGCTATCAGCATGGAAGGACCGAACGTGGCGCCAAAGCCTGCCCACGCGAAGGAAACGACGCGGAATACGGAGCTTTCCGGGTTCCAGGCCAGAACCAGGGCGATCAGCGCGATGACGACGACCGTGCCGCGGGCGGCCAGCATGGTTTTTCTTTCATCCAGCTGGATGCCCATGAAGTCGGTCAGCAGGTCCTGGGAAACGCTGGAGGAGGCTGCCAGCAGCTGGGAGTCGGCCGTGGACATGGTGGCAGCCAGAATGCCCGCCAGAATGACGCCGGCAACGAGCGCCAGCACCGGGCCGTGAGTGCTCATCAGATTGGCCATCTGAACGATGACGGTTTCAGAATCTGCGCTGGTCTGCAGGAAAGGAATCTTGCCGGCGACGGACACGCTGTAGCCGATGACGCCGATGAACACGGCCACCGCCATGGACAAAACGACCCAGACGGAGGCGATCCTGCGGGATACGGCCAGTTCCTTCTCGTTGCGGATGGCCATGAAGCGAAGCAGGATGTGCGGCATGCCGAAGTAGCCCAGGCCCCAGGCCAGCGTGGAAATGACGCTCAGGAAACCGAAGGAGCCGGCCTGGCCGGTCGCCGGGTCATAGCCCTGCGTCAGGTTCAGGTAGCCGGGCAGCGCGCGGGCGTTCTCCATCACCTGGGATAACCCGCCCGCCTGTCCGATGCCGAAAATGACGATCACGGCCAGCGCGATGGTCATGAAAATGCTCTGCAGCAGGTCGGTGGTGGACACGGCCAGGAAGCCGCCCAGCACGGTGTAGGAAATGATGACGATGGCGCCGGCAATCATGGCGGCGTGGTAATCCATGCCGAACAGGCTGTTGAACAGCGTGCCGACTGCCTTAAAGCCGGACGCGGTGTAGGGGATGAAGAACACCAGGATGATCAGCGCCGCGATCAGGGAAAGGATATGCTTCTTTTCCCCGTAGCGCTTGGAGAAGAATTCCGGAATGGTGAAAGCGCCGATCCTGGCGGAATAGCGGCGCAGCCTCCTGGCCACGAACAGGAAATTGAGATAGGTGCCTATGGCCAGACCGATGACCGTCCATCCGACCTCCGCCATGCCTGTCAGGTAGGCCAGGCCGGGCAGCCCCATCAGCAGATAGCTGCTCATATCGGAGGCTTCCGCGCTCATGGCGGTGACGATGGGGCCCAGCGAGCGGCCGCCGATATAAAAGTCGCTGGAGGATTTGCTGCCCTTGCGGCTGAAGTACACGCCGATGAGCAGCATCACGGACAAATACGCCACGATGGCGACGACGATCAAGGCTTTGGAAAGTTCCACTTTCATCTCTCCCTTCACTGTTTCAATGAACAGCAGGGTTATTGTAGCAGAACAGAAAGGAGAATGAAATACAGAACGAAATACAGAATATAAATTGAAAAAATGTCAGAAATAATTGATATGTCAATGATATTATACAAGAACGATCAAAAACAAATAATTGTTCTTTCTATGTTTTTATAGCCGTCCCGGGAGAAAAAGCTGCCGGATTTACCATGCATCTTTATGAAGCGCTTCCTTTAGCTGCGGAAAAAGCTCCTCACCCCGGCGGAACAGATGCACATAGCCCTCCAGGGAATCGGCCTTGCGGCGGATCGCGCCGCAGCGTGCGTCGGCGAAAATGGCGGTTTTGTACCGGGAGTTTTTGGCCTCCTGGATGAGGTTGGCGCAGGCGGAGCTTCCGTCCAGGGCCAATAAAAGGGAGAAACGGCGCTTGAAGATCTCGTAGGCGAGGCTTTTATAAAGCCCCAGCCGCGGCGTCTCTATGGATACGCGGACTGAAACGCCGGCATTCTTTCGGACACGCCGCAGCGCGTCCGGAGACAGGCAGGCGGGAACGAACGCGAATACGCGGAACCGCCCCTTCGCCCGGTCGGCCAGATATTTTTCATAGCCCGCGAACCTGTCGCCGATCACGAAAAAGACCTTTTCCGGGTCTGCCGTTTCGATGATCCGGTCCAGAAGCGTCAGGATATCACGGCGCAGGGCGGGCTTTTGCCGGATGCTGCCGAAGCTCCCGCCGGCTACGACGACGGGAAGCCCGTCTGAAGGAAGGGGCTGGATGCGGGCGCTTAAACTCTGCGCGCTGTCGGAAAGGACCGGCAGAGGGGACGAAGGAATTCCTTGCTCCGGGCAATTTGCAAGCCTGCGCTCAAACAGGGCGGAAAGCCCGCCGGCCTGCTCCAGGGACGCGGCGAACAGCTTTTCCTTTTGCCGGAAGAAGTTCATTTGCGCTTCGAGGATGCGGTCCTCCGTGCGGCGCATCTTGATCATTTCCTCATGGGACAGGTGAAGCATCCGCTCCAGGGACAGTTGCTCGTCGATGGAATTGGTGCCGTAGATGCCGGCGCCGTCCGTGCCCTGTACGCAGGGGATCCCGGCGGCCAGGTATTCCCGCAGGGGATGGCGGCCCATTTCGCTCAGGTTGTTCAGGCGCACGTTGCTGGTGATCTGGAATTCGAGCACCGCGCCCGAGGTCTTCAGCGCATCGAGCAGCTGCCTGCCTTTTTCTGAGCGGAGGTTTTCGGTGTAAAGGCCGTGGCCTACGCGGATGAGAGGCGGCTTCTCTCCGGATTTCAGGGCGGACAGGATGCACTGCACGCTGCAGCGCACGTTGCTGCGCAGGCCGTCGTTTTCTCCCGCGTGAACGCGCATGACAAAACCGGGGATATCAAGCGACATGCGCGTGAGCGCCGTAAGCAGCGGCCTGAGCTCCCGGATGTCGTTAAGCTCTTCCCCGATGATATCGCAGCCGGCCACATAAGGATCAGAAGCGGCCGCGTAAAAGCATTTAAGCTGTGAAATCAGGTCCGCCCCAGAGGGCCGGTCGCGGATGATGGTCAGCGGTATGCGCCTGAAAGCCCCAAGAAACCGCAGCAGAACCCCCGTTTCCTCCTGCACGGCGGGCAGCACCCGATGAAGGCTTGCGAGTATGCCGGGCGCCTGATCGGGCTTGAGCAGGGAGGTATCCGATATTTCCGCGTAATAGACGCCGAAGCGGGCCAGGTTCCTCGCGATCCAGAGCAGCTTGTTTTCAAACAGCGTGTTCTGCGCGAACACCGGATGCCGCCGGTCCTTTTCCATTTGGCGAAGGGCCGCCCGGATGTCCGGGTCGGGCAGCGCGGAATAATCGGCCCCGGGCAAAGGATCGTCCGCCGCTATCCCCTTGGTGAAGACGTAGCGGTACAGATACACCTTTTCAAGGTTGGTGAAAACGGCCTGCCCGTCCTTGGGGATGGCCAGCGACGCGCGGATGCGGGGGAGGTTACAGGAGGCATTTTCAGGGTCCGCCAGCATCAGACGGGCAAAGTTGATGAAGGTGTTATCGTCGATGCGGCGCTCCAGGTATTTTCCGGTCAGGGGAGAATCGGCAAAGCGGAGGGCGGTCTGCGCGCGCCGCTGCGAAAGCACCCTTTCCTGAGCGGGCGTCAGCCGCAGGGAGAGTTTTTTGATATAGTACAGCGGATACCGGATCTGGTGGAAGATCCCCAAAGCGATCAGAAGATCCGGCGGGAGGTTAGCGTTCATGTGGGTATGCAGGTCGCTGTGGAACTTGCATTCCTTCAGGATATAGCTTTTGACCAGGGTCTGCCGTTCGCTCAGGCGGTAATCCTTGGTCTGGCTCATGAGCGTTTTGGCGATGGCGGGCAGGGTGGCCTTGCGCTCCATCGTGCCGTCGGGATAAATGTTGGCGACCTTGGTGTCGCCCAGCCTGAGGATATAGACCTCCCGGTCGTCCGCGTCCAGATAGCAGGGCACCTCTCCCCGGATGACTTTAAGCCCGGTCTCCTCGTCGACGCTCAGCGGCAGGCCGCACAGCCGGGCCAGATTGGTGATCAGGTTGCCGCTTTTATGGTTGGGCGTGCGAAGCACATAGGAAAGGACCCCGCTGTCCGAAAAAAGCACAACGGGGATATCCTTTTCCTGATCCAGATAGAAGGTGCCGAAGTACATGAACGCTCCCCCGGAAAGACAGATCGGCCTGCCGCTCGTTATGGCTTGTAAGAGTAGGTATATCTCCCCACCAGCCAGGGACAGCCGTTGTACGCGCCGAAGGCGTCGCCGTAGACGCGCAGGCTGTCGCCCACCTCCCAGGTGTCGCTGGACATATTGTCCAGCAGCACCAGCCGGGACACGGTCTCCGTGCCTGTTTCCATCAGCGCGCGCTGGGGAGAATCGGAAAGGATCTCCGTGATCGTGCCCTTGCAGACGTAGATGGTCATGTTCTTGACGCGGGTATTCAGCGTGTCCAGGAACTGGGTGTAGTTATAGGCGTCCATCGGCCAGGCGGCGGAGGTGTAGTTTCTGGCGGAGGGCACATGGTATACGTCAAAGTTGACGGTGGTGGTCTTTTTGCCGGGATAGGAGGCCTCGATGGTGATGGTGTTGGTGCCGATCTTGGTGAATACGGCGGTGAAGGAGAATTTGCCCGTGGAAAGCAGCTTGGACGTATCCAGGTTTTTATGCTCGGACAGCACGCGGATGGTGGCCTTGTTCAGGGTGGTGCAGGAGACGTCCATCTCGTTGTCCATCTTGCCTTCCACGCCGCCGTTATAGCTGTCGCTTATTTTGGAATCGAACTCCAGAAGGATATCCTGAGGCTCGCGGTACAGGGTCATGACGAGGGTGTTCTTGCGGTAATATTTGGTCTGGCATTCGATGACGATGTCGTTGTTGCCGATGGGCTGTACGGTGGCGTTGTAGGAGATCAGGCCGTCCTGGGAGCTGACGAGGTCCGAATAGTTTTCGCCGTTGATCGTCACCGTGCTGCCCCTCTCCACCCGGAACTGGATCTGATATTTGGGGCGGCTGTTGACCTCGACGTAGGTGACGTCGGGGGAAACCAGGGTGATGGGGGAAAGCGGCACGTCTATATCGAAATGAAGCGCCGGCATCGCCCGTCTTTCGCCGCTGGCCAGGGTCAGAAGCGGCGTCATCGTGACGTGAAAGACGGGGTCGTTCAGGTCGGTGATGTCCTCATACCATTTGTAGTCCGGTATTTCATAGGTGACATAGCCGCCGACGGCGATGCCGGGCATATGCAGCTCCTTGATGTAGATCTGCTGGCCGTCCTCCGCCGGGATCTTAATGATGTGCGCGGGAAGATCTTCATAGATGGAAGGGGAGATGACGGCGGCTTCCTGCAGGCTCGTGCTTTCCGCCGAGGAAAACGGGGGAATCTTAAAATAGTAGCAGGCGCCCAGCGCCCCGCCCGCCAGCACGACAAACAGCAAAAGCGACCGGATCAGCCGGCCGAAGCGGGCCTTGCGCGCAGGATGAAAGGGCCGGCTGGGCGTGTCGTCCTGGTAAACGGAATGGACGTACCGGCCGTCCGCGTAGGCGCCCTGGGTATCCCACTGGTCGCCGTGATAATCGTCATAATCGATCACCTGGACGTTGCGCGCGGCGGTTACGTGGGGCAGTTCTCCCGTGTCGCCGGTATGGACCTCTTCCGGGTCGGTGATGATGTAGCGGCGGCGGGTGGTGTTCTGCCGGCCGCGGCCGGTGCGGTTGGTGAGCCTGGCGTAGGGCATGGTCTCGGCCGCTCTCAGCCGCCGCTGATGCTCCTCGCCGCGCTGCCTGCGCACGCGCAGGGATTCCATTTCCAGGGCCAGGGTGTCCCCGCTGTCCGGCGTTTCCTCGATGTTGCCCTTTTCATCGACGTCGTAATATATTTTTTCCTGGCGGCCCGTGCCCATTTCCTTTTGCCAGCCCTGCCCGGACGGCTTGTCTTCAGGCACAAGCGCGGCGCCGCACTGAAAGCAGCGGGGCAGGGAGGCGCGGTTCCAGGCGCCGCATTGCGGACATTTCATGTGAAGCGGTTCCTCCTCGGGCCGGCTGATGCTGGATCCGGCCCAAATATACTATTCTCCCCGGATGCGGGAATTCCTCTTTGCGGAGGGCCGCAATAATTGTAAAAACGACAGTGCGACCTCGTGGATTTTTTCTGCGGGAGAAAAAGGGCATAAAGCGCAGCAGGGCAAACGCAAGAATAAATAATAGGTGAGCGGATTGAAAACAACGGTACAGCTGAGTAGATGAGACGAATATCTGTTCTTTCCGTCACGGAATCCCAAAGTCCGCCGATTTACTCGGCGGATGCCGCAGGCACCCGTAGGGCGTGGGATGAAGAGACGGAAAGAACTCGGCGAGGGGAGCACGAGGGGGAACACCCTCGTGTGTAATCGTATCCCGGCGGCTTTGCCGTTGGGGTGAGGAGGGCCCGGAAAACAGTCCGGTGGACTGTTTTCACCGACGAACGGGCCGGCAGGCCCTGGAAAGGGTTTTCCGTAGGAAAACATACCTTTCGGCTTTTCCGCCCGGGAGGGCGCAGCCCGACAGGAAAAGCCGCAGGGGATGGTTGGGATGGGGTGAGGCACGCCCGGAAAATGATCCGGTGGATCATTTTCAGTGCCGAACGGGCCGGCAGGCCCTGGTTGCCAGTCCCTTTCTCAGGGCTCACGCATTCATGCGTGGGCCCCGTATTGCGCAGGTCCTGTTTCGTACAGGCTGTTTCCTCTGGAATCGATCAGCACGACGGCGGGAAAATCCCTGACCGTCAGCCGGCGGACAGCTTCCGTTCCCAGGTCTTCAAAGGCGATGACCTGCGCCTGCGTTATGGTTTGGGCGATCAGAGCGGCGGCGCCGCCTACGGCGCCAAAGTAAACGGCGCCGTTTCTTTTCATGGCTTCGACCACCTCGGGGCTTCTCAGGCCCTTGCCGATCATGCCGCTGAGACCCAGGTCCAAAAGCGCCGGGGCATAGCTGTCCATTCGGTAGCTGGAGGTGGGGCCGGCGGAGCCGATGATCCGGCCGGCCGGCGCGGGGGACGGACCGACGTAATAGATCACCTGATCCCGGATGGGCATGGGCAGCTCCATGCCCTTTTTAAGCAGCTCGATCAGTCTTTTATGGGCGGCGTCGCGGGCGGTGTAGAGGACGCCGCTGAGCTTCACCAGGTCGCCCGCCTTTAGATTCAGGCGGACTTCAGGGGTCATGGGAAGGGTGATGGACTGTATCATAATGCCTCCTTACAGGGTGACTTCGCCGTGACGGGAAGCGTGGCAGCAGATGCAGACGGCCACCGGCATGCCGGCGATATGAGTGGGGGCGTATTCGGCGCTGACCCACAGGGCCGTGGTGAGGCCGCCGATTCCCGACGCCCCGATCCCCAAAGCGTTGATCCGGTCGAGCGCCTTTTTTTCAAGGGCGGCATAGCGCTCATCCCGGTGATGAACCCCGAGGGGCCGTGCCGTGGCCTTCTTGGCCAGAAGGGGCGCGGTTTCAAAATTGCCGCCGATGCCTACGCCGACGATGACCGGCGGGCAGGGATTGGGCCCGGCATCCCGCACGGCGGAAACGATGGCGTTGAGCACGCCTTCTTCCCCGGCCGCCGGCGCAAGCATGAACACCCGGCTCATGTTTTCGCTGCCGAAGCCCTTGGCCATGGCGAGGATGTGCACCTTTTCACCCGGACACAGGGACAGATGGATCACAGCCGGGCAGTTGTCGCCGGTGTTTTTTCGATCAAAGAGGGGCTCGGAAACGATGGATTTTCTGAAATATCCATCCCGGTAGGCGTCCCGCACGCCCTGCTGAACGGCCTGATAAAGGTCCCCTCCGGCAAAATGTACGTCCTGCCCGGCGGTGATGAACAGTACGGCCATCCCCGTGTCCTGACAAAGCGGCAGGCCCGTCCGTGCGGAAACATCGTAATTGTCCCTGATCTGGGAAAGAGCGTAGCGGGCGGCGGGGGAAGCCTCGTCCGCCAGGGCCTTTTCGACGGCCCCCCTTACGTCGGGCAGCACGGCCACGTTCATCTCCAGGTACATCCGGCGCACCGCCTGGCTGATTTCGGATACGTCTACGGTTCTCATGGCTGATTCCTCCTGAAATGATACGGGCTTTGCCTGAGCAGGGGGGTGCGGCATTTGCAGCCCAGGTTCCTGATATCCTCCGCGCGGATGTCATCCGATAATAATTCCGCGTGGTCGGCTGCCTTGGCGACGACCGGAATGGAGGCGTTTTGCTTGACGGCGGCCAGCAGCGGCCGCGCCTCCTCCCGGAAGGCCAAAAGCCTGGTATAGCCGGGCAGATCCAAAAGCCCTTCGCGGGGCAGACGCAAAAGTGCCTGGGCGGCAAAGCGGCGGATGCCCGAGCGGGTGTAGCGCCTGGATGAGCAGAAGCCCACAAGCGCATCCAATGAAGCGGCTGCGGGAAGATATTTGGCCACCCTGTCCGGCAGACCGTCCTGGAGACTGGAATAGGCACAAAGGGATTCAGCGGTGAGCAGGGCATACAGCGCGGCCTGGTCCAGGGCGTCCGGCAAACAGAAGCGGCCTTCCCTGAGCGCTTCCCGGGCTGCATCGGGGCAGGGGAGATGGGCGAAGGCTTTTTCGGCCTCCCCGTCCTGTATCATACGGCGAAGCACCGAAGAGGAGAGAAAGCCGTCGGTTTCCTGATCGTCCCGCTGTCCCAGCCGCTGTACGGGCACGGGCGTAAAGGGAGCATGCTGCCTTCTTAACTGGTGCAGATAGCACAGGGCCAATACGTTGTTGGGCTTTTTGAGCAGCCCGGGCGGGAGCGAAAGGGTCTTTTCCAGCGCGGACGCGCGCGCCCGGGCGGGGGATTCGCCCTGGGATAGGGCCTCCAGGTAAAGGGCTTCCAGGGCTTCGTCCGGGCTCTCCAGGGCGTCGGCGCAGGCCTCAAGCAGGGAAAAGGACGAAGCGTCCTCGCACCCGAATGCCAGATGCGTGACCGTTCCAAGGCCCTTGAGCACGCCGACGCCGCCCCGGGCAAAGCGGTCGGCCTCCATGACGGAAAAGGCGACCGGAAGGGAAAAAACAGCGTCCGCTCCGCCCTGCACAGCCATTTTGGCGCGGTCGGCGGTAGAAAAAAAGGAAGGGGTCCCGCGCTGGGTGAAGGCTGTGCTCAGGACGCAGACCACATAGTCTGCCCCGCTTATTTCCCGCGCCCGCGCCAAATGATAGGCGTGGCCCTTGTGAAAAGGGTCGTACTCCGCGATGATGCCGCATACCCGCATGAATGCACCTTTCGAAAAAGTCTGCCGGGGAAACCGGCAGACGTTGATCAAGGGATAGTGTGAACTGTGTCACCCGCGCGCTCTGCGGCCGAAAAGACCGCCTGCGGCCGGGCGAAAGCGCGCCCTGTCGCGGCGGGCGGCTTCGGCCGCGGGAGAAGAAGCAGCCGCTTTCACGGTCAGACGCGGACAGCCGGCAAAAGCGTACGCGCCTACGTGCGTGACCGCGTCGGGCACTTCCAGGCATGTCAGGGAGGCGCAGGAACGGAAAGCGCCGTCGCCCAGCCATTCAAGCTCCATCGGAAGGTTGACGGAGCCCAGCCTTTCGCAGCCCCTGAAGGCATCGTCGCCGATAAAGGCGACGCTTTCCGGAAGCGTGATTTCCGTCAGGTGGACGCAGCCTTTGAAGGTTTCGTTTTCCACGCGGCGCAGTATGTTGGGCAAAACGACGCTTGCAAGCGCCTCGCACCCCGAAAAAGCCGCCGAGCCGATCGACTGAACGGAGCCGGGCAGCGAGGCTTCCTTAAGCGTTCCGCAGCCTGAGAATGCTTCGTCGCCCAATACGGTCAGCTCCTGGGGAAATTCGGCCCTTTCCAGGGACAAACACATTGAGAACGCGCCGCTGCGTATCTCGGTGAGCCCCCGGGGAAAAACGACGGAACGGACGCCCGCGCACCAGGCAAACGCGTCTTCCGCGATGGCGGTGACGCCCAGAGGTATCTCAGCTTCTTCCGCGGTTCTGCCGGGGGGATAGGCGATCAGCGTACGCCGCCGTCTGTCGTACAGGACGCCGTCGGAGGTCCTGAAAACCGGGTGATCGTCCGGGGCGGAAAAGGCCCTGAGCGCGCTGCAGCGAAGAAAAGCGTCCGCACCGATGGATGTAAGCGCCCGGGAAATGTGAAAGGCGGTAAGCGCCGTGCACCCGCAGAACGCTTCCGCGCCGATTGACTCAACGGTGTCGGGCAGGGATACGGCATATATGTCCGCGCCGGCAAAGGCGCGCGGGCCGACGGACACGACAGGAGCATCCTGCCAGAATGCGGGGATCTCGGCGTCCCGTCCGCCCTGATAGCGGGTAAGCTCGGCCCGGCCGTCGGATAAAAGCCGGTACGAGGATACAGCCGCTTCCTTTTGAGTCCGCATGATTCACCGCCTTTGACAAAGAGTGAGCCGTTTTATTTCTGCCACGGCCAATGGAACGGATGCCTGCACGGGAAATTGAACTGCCTGCAGTACCGGTCCGCGTAGGAATGTATATTGACTAAAAGGGTCAGCTTGTCGCAGTTGTTGAAGGCCTTGTATTCGATGCTCGTCACATTGTCGGGGATCTCAAGCTCCTTAAGCGACGAGCAACCCGAAAAGGCACGGCTGCCGATGCTGCGCAGCGTAGAGGGCAATACGCATTCGCGGAGGTTGCTGAGGTGATAGAAGGCGTAGCGGCCGATGGAGCGCAGGCCGTGGTGCAGACGGATGCTTTCCAGCCTGTCGCAGTGATAGAACGCGAACTCATCCACCTGGCGGAGGTTTTCCGGCGCGCTCATTTGGGCTTGGGCCAGTGCGGGCAAACATAGAATGAGCGACCGCTCGGCCAGGTTCACAAAATAGGGGCCGTCCATTCGGAAAACGGGATGATCCGGGGAAATATCGATATCCGTCAGCGACACGCAGCCCCGGAAAATGGAACGGCCCATGCGGCACAGCCGGTCGGACAGGCGGACCAGTTCCAGCGCTTCACAGTGGGTGAAAGCGTGAGAACCCATGCCCTCCAGCGACGCGGGCAGCAGCACGCTTTTGAGGCTGCGGGCTTCAGCGAACGCGTAATGGCGAAGGTCCGTCACGCCTTCGGGCACGGTGCAGCTTTCCTCCCTGCGCCCGAAGGGATAGCGCACCAGGGCCGTACCGTCCTTGGTGTACAGAATACCGTCCCGGGCGGAGAAGAAGGGATGGTCATCGCTGACGGAAAACGAGGTGATCGCCCCGCCGTGGTTAAAGGCGTCCGCATCGATCTCGGATACGGGGATACGGTCGACCAGGGAGGGAAGGCGGAATTCGCCTCCGGCCCCGTGATATTCCGAAAGGGACAGCGTACCGTTTTCCAGGGGCTCAAATACGCAGTTCCCTGCCTGAATGCTTGACATTGGGTACTCCTTGAACCTAGATGATGATGAGAGGTTGCTTTATGAAGCGCCGATGAAAGCGGCTCAGCCGCTGAAGCCGAAGCCGGCGTCCTCGGTATCTACGCTTAAATCCAACAGACCGGAGGAGATAAAACCGCGCACCGTCTGCCCGGCGGCAGTGGTTTCCACATAGTCCCACGCGTCGCCCCGGCCGGTGAACATCGTGGAAAGATAAGTGACCTGGGCGCCCGCGGAAAGCCGGGTGATGACGGAGCTTAAAAGCAGCGGGTCGTCCGTCAGCTGGCAGGAGGTCTGAAGACTGGCTTTCACGTAACTGAACCGGAGAGACTGGTCGCAGCCCAATTGCCCCGCGCCGTCCTGACGGCTTACGTAGCCTACGCGGATGCCGCCGCTGTTGGTCTCATAGAAGACCAGCAGGAAGCCGTTTTCCCAGCCGGCCGCCCAGACGCCGCCACTGGTGTTGACCAGCGCCTTTCCGTTGGCGCCGCGCCAGGAGCTTTTGCCGGGGGCTGAATAGACGGGCAGGCGCAGGTTGGAGGGCTTTCGGGAGACGGGGGAAAACCCGGTCAGCGTCCAATTGCCGGACGGGGGAAAGTTTGCGTAGCACAGCTTGTTGGGGTTGTGCCTGGGCTCACCGATGCTCAGGTAATAGGCTCTGACGTTCTTGATCAGGTGATAATTGTCCCATTCCAGCTGCGTGACATAGGGCATCACATATTTCCCGTTGTCGTCGCTGGCATTAGGATGGTACCAGCTGTGGCTTGAAAACCACATGTCGTATTGGCCGCCTTCGTTGAAGACGTAGCCGTGGCGGGCGAAGATCTCGTTGAAAATGTAACCCAGGGACTCATAATCCCATTTTTCCAGCTCGCTCCAGGTGAGCCGGCGGGTGTTGCTGTCTGCGATCAGGTAATCGCGGTCCGCCTGGGCGGAGGAGCAGCATATCGTCAGGATACAGATCAGCAGCGCCGTCAGCCGGGCCGTATTCTTCATGCGGGCAGCCCTTCTTTCTTTCATTGAAATGACAAACAGTTTTCTATATCATAGCACATTTGCATGCGGCACGCAAGGGATAAAAAAACGGCTTTTTTCAAAGCCGTCCTTTAAGCCCCAAGATGCCGCTGCCTCCTGTATATTTCACCCGCTATGTACAAGCAGGCCGGGATCCTGCGTGGCCTTCTGCCGTCCCCTGGCAAGCGCCGAAACGCAAGGGGGCATGACATCCGAACCAAAATCCGACCCGGATCCCGTAATATGAAATGTGGGGAACAACAGGAAACTGGCGAACATCCCAGGAATCTTTACATTGGATAGTATAGAAGAAAGCGGGGCGGTTGTCAAGCCGTTCAGAAAAATAAATAAGCGTAAAAATGAGCGCATTTGCGCAGTATTACGGCCTTCGCAGCACAGAATAAATAAGGGGACGCCGGTTTTCCGGCGTCCCGTGGGAGTGCTTGAAAGGATCGGAGATCACTGGTTGTCAGCCATGACAGCCTGCGCGGCGGTGCGGCCGGAAACGAAGATCTCGACGATCGCGTTGCCGCCCAGGCGGTTGCCGCCGTGGATGCCGCCGGTGACCTCGCCGGCCGCGTACAGGCCGGGGATCGGGTTGCCTTCGGCGTCCAGCACGTGGCGCTGGGTGTCGACCTTCACGCCGCCCATGGTGTGGTGGGTGGAAGGCGCCATCAGGCGTACGGTCAGCAGGGTGTTCTCCAGGTCGTAGGTTTCGGGCAGGTAGTGGCCGTTTTCGTCCTTCTGCACGTTGCCCACGCAGCGGGAGGCGATGGCCTTGCCCACGTCCGGATATTCGCCCTGGCCCATCACAGCCATATCATAGGCCTTGATGGTGTCCAGCACGGTCTGCGGGTCGGCGGTGACGCCGGGCAGCTTGGCGAACAGGGCGGTGATTTCTTCCAGATTGCCCTTCACGTGATAGTAGCGGCCCTCGTAATCCTCGGGCAGGAGCTGGGCGATGGGCGGACCGGGGATATGCTCTTCGTCGTTATAGAATTCGAGGAACACGCCCTTGGTGCCGTTCACTTCGATGCCGTTGCGGAACTCGGCCAGCGACAGCACGTCGCGCTCGGAGCCTTCGTCCACGAAGCGATGGCCGGTGGTCGGATTGATCCAGCAGGCATAGTTGCCGCCGCCGAAGGCGAGGTTGCCGTTATCCACCCAGGAAATAGGCATCAGCTGGGTGAAGCCCAGGCCGGTCACGTCAGCGCCGACGGCCTGCGCCATGCGGATGCCGTCGCCCTGCAGGGAGGAACGGTTGGTGGTCTTGGTGGCGGTGGAGAGGTATTCGGTGGACCAGTACACGTTCTTGTCCACGACTTCCTGGATGTTGGCAGCGTAGCCGCCGGTAGCCAGGATGACGCCCTTGTTGGCGTGCGCGATGACCTCGGTGCCGTCGAACCGAACCGCCTTGACGCCGGTCACCCGGCCGTTTTCGACGATCAGATCGGTAGCGGTGGTGCGCAGCATCACCTTATTGGATTCGTTGGCGTTGATCAGGGTGTTGTAGGGAGCGGCAAAGTAGGAACCCCAGCGGCCCATTTCAGGCTTGCCGTCGCCGTTCAGGTCGATGGTGGAGCCGATGAACTCGTTTTCGCGATACCACAGCGCGCCGATCAGGGTGGGCTGAGTGTTCTCAACGAAGGTAGCACCCTGGCTTTCCAGCCATTCCTTGAGGCCCTGGCCGCCTTCGATGAACTGCCTGACCAGGTCCACATTGCCGTACATCCATTCAGAGCCGTCGGCGCTCAGGCGCAGGCCGCCGTAGTAAGTCTGAAAGATATGCAGGTTCAGCGTGGAGAACAGCGTCAGCTGGCCTTCGGGCACGCCGGCGTCCAGCTGGGGCTGCGCCCAGTCGAGGTAGGCCTGGATCTCGGCCTTAAGAGATTTCAGCACGGGCAGATATTCGGCGTGCACGCCGTGCTTGGAAAGCTCCATGGCGTCGCCGGCCACAAACTCGTGGGTCTTGTAGTATTCGGTGTCAAAGGGCTCCTCACTCCAGTTGAGGATCATTTTGAGCTCGTTGATGCAGCCCTGCACGGACTTGACCTTGTCATAGGTTTCGCCGTTATAGGCGTAGACGCCGGTGGTGGCATCCGGATCGGCCGGATCCCACACCAGGTAGGGCATCACGGACTGGAACTGGCCGCCGGAAACGAGGGTGTTGCCGCCCATTTCGGCGTTCTTTTCGATCACCAGCACGGTGTTGCCGTCCTGCGCGGCCTGCGCGGCGGCGGAGATGCCGGCGCCGCCCGCGCCGACGATGACCACGTCATAGGTCAGGTCGATGGGGGCTTCGGGGGAATGCTCGGCCTTGGCGGCCTTGAAGGCGTCCAGGTTGGTGCAGCCGGCCTGCTGGGCAGCGTCGTTCACCGCGTTGCGCAGTGCGCGGGCGGAGAAGGTGGCGCCGGACACGCCGTCCACGCCGGAGCCGTTGGCCTTGAGCATATCGGGGATCATGATGTCAAAGGCCACGTCGCCCACGTGCTCGGTTTCCGTGGAGGAGACGATTTCCACCGCGGTCAGCGCGGTATCGGAGAAGGTCACGGCGAAGGTGGAATCGCCGTTGTAGCCGGCGGCGGTCGCCGTATAGGTGCCGGGCGTGAAGGCCAGGGGAGCGTCTTCCCCCTTCGCTTCGCCGCGGGCCTGGGCCAGCGCGTTTTCAGCCGCTTCGATGACGCCGGCGCTGGTCATGGTAGCGCCCGCGATGGCGTCGATCCCGGCGTCAGAACGGCCGGACAGGGCTTCGGCGAAGGCAGGATAGTTCGGCACGCCGAAGGGCTGCTCCAGATCGCCGGAAACCTCGGCGGCGGTGATCGTGTTTTCGTCCACCGTCAGGGTGACGGTCACGCTGCCGGGGCCGGCGTAGCCGGTGCCGGTACCCACATAGATGCCGGGCGTGAAGGCGCCTTCGGCTGAGACGACTGCCGTGCAGGACAGAAGCATGCACAGGCTCAGCATAAGAGCGAATGATTTTTTCATAGGCTCTCCCTCCTAAATAATGGTACAGGAATGATGTCAGTGAGTGCGTCTGACATCACCTTGTCCTGATTATATCAAATAAATGATCTGTTTTCAACCGTATTTTACACAAAACAGCCGTTTGCTGAAGACGGGACCCGTAAATATCCTATATTTCCCGTAGTTTCATTCCTGATTATGTTATTTGTGCAATTATACTTGCGAAAAGGCCTGAAGCAGTTTATAATGAAATAAGGCCCCAATGATCAGAGGGGCTTTGAAAAGGTGTTTTTCTGCCGGCCAAGGAAAAGGACGGCGCGCCTCATTAAAGAAGACAAAGGTGGCTTTATGCTGGAAAGGAACGTTGCGCTCAACAATAAGACGGTTCTGGTCACAGGGACAGCCGGCTTCATCGGGGCGCACCTGGTGAAAAGGCTGATTGAGGATGTGCCGGGGATCCGGGTCGTCGGGGTGGACAATCTGAACGATTATTATGACCCCGCGCTTAAAACCTACCGGCTGGAACAATTGAACCGGCTGAACGGTTCCTTCACGTTCGTCCGGGGGTCCATAGCCGATCAGCAGCTGATGGAAAGCCTTTTTGAACAGTACCGTTTTTCCGCAGCGGTGAACCTGGCCGCGCAGGCCGGCGTCCGCTATTCCATAGACCATCCGGATGTATATATCGAGTCCAATATACAGGGCTTTTTCCGCATACTGGAATGCTGCCGCCGCTTTCCTGTGGAGCATCTGGTGTACGCCTCCTCCTCGTCCGTCTACGGCGGCAATAAAAAGGTGCCTTTTTCCACGGACGATAAGGTGGACAATCCTGTTTCCCTGTACGCGGCCACGAAGAAGAGCAACGAACTGATGGCCCACGCCTACGCCAAGCTGTACAGTATCCCCTGCACGGGCCTCAGGTTTTTTACGGTGTATGGCCCGGCGGGAAGACCGGACATGTTTTACTTTAGCGCCACCGACCGCCTGCGCCGGGGGGAATCCGTCAGCATCTTCAATTACGGCCACTGCCAAAGGGATTTCACCTATGTGGACGACATTGTGGAAGGCATCGTGCGGGTGCTTCAAAGCGCACCCGAAAGGAAGACCGGCGAAGACGGCCTGCCGGTGCCGCCGTACAGGCTGTACAACATAGGCGGCGGGCAGCCTGAAAACCTGCTTGACTTTGTGACCGTTCTTCAGGAAGAGCTGGTGCGCGCCGGGATCCTTCCCGCGGATTATGACTTTGCGGCCCACAGCAGGCTGGTGCCCATGCAGCCGGGAGACGTTCCCGTCACCTTTGCCGACAGTTCGGCCCTGGAGCGAGATTTCGGCTTCACCCCGAAAACCGGCATCCGGGAAGGCCTGAGGCGGTTTGCCGAATGGTACAAAGCCTATTACGGCTGAGGCTTTGCCCTGAATATCCCGGGAGCCGGGATTTCAAGAATCAACACGGGAAACGGAGTGATGCGCAGTGGGAAAGGAAAAAGTCCTTTCTGTCCTGAACGGCCTGTGGCCTAAAAAAGACGTGATCCTCTTCAACAGCTTTCCGGACCTTAACGGCAACGCCCTGGCGGTATACGAGTATATCCTCAGGGAGCGGCCGGACCTGAGGGAAAAATACGCGCTCATCTGGGCGCTGACGGACCTGAGCGAAGCGGAAGCCGTCCGGATCCTCAGTGCCCGAACCGGCGTCAGCTCTCACCTGACCGTGGACAAAAAATCCCCGAACGGCATCCTCCGTTTTCTTCAGGCGAAATACCTGGTCACCACGCACGGCTATTTCCCCTCCGTCCGTTCGCCCCGGGGTCAGATAGACGCAAAGGTCTGGCACGGCATGCCCTTTAAGCGCGTCGGCCGGCTGCTTGAAAACGACGCCCATACATCCGGTTCGCAGGACGAGGCGGACTGCACAGAGGCCACCTCTGTGCTTTATCAGGACATCATGATGAAGGTTTTCGGCATTCCCAGGGAAAAGGTTTTCCTGACCGGCCAGCCCTGCAATGACTTTTTTGCGGACAATGGGAAAGGCTTTTCCAAGATGGTGCCGGACGCTTCCTTTTTTTCAAAGGTGTTGATCTGGCTGCCGACCTACCGCAGGTCGGTCGTCGGCGATATCCGGGTGGACGGCCCGGAAAACAGCTTCGGCGTAAGCACCCTGCTTTCAGCGCATTTTGACGAACTGGACGCAGCACTTAAGCAGCGGAATATCCTGCTGCTGATCAAGCCCCATCCGATGGATGTCCTGTGCCGGATGACCCTGCCTACCAGCCGTCACATCCGCGTGATACACAACGCCGATCTTTCTGCGGCCGCGGTACAGCTTTACGAGTTCCTGTCCGGCTGCGATGTCCTTATGACCGATTATTCCTCCGTATTCATCGATTTTCTGGTGACGGATAAGCCTATCGCCTTCGTGTGCGACGACCTGGAGGAATTCGGCGGGAACCGCGGCTTCTGCTTTGACCCTCCCCGGGATTATATGCCCGGAGAGCTGATCCCGGATTACGACGCGCTGATCCGCTATCTGGATCATATGGATGAGATCAACGCGGGCTGGGACGAAAAGCGCCGGGAAATCACGAGGCTGTTCAATCCCATGAATGATCACAGGGCAAGCGAACGCGTGTGCGACATCCTGTGGCCCCGTTCCGGCAGAGAGCCTTTTCAAAAATAATACAGCCAAAGAGAGGTAGATCCATTGCGCTGCGAAGAAGTATTCTTTGAAACCTATGAACGCGCCCCGGATGAGGTGGCCTTCTGCCCCTACCGCATCTGCACCCTGGGCGCCCATATCGATCACCAGTTCGGCCGCATCAACGGCTTTGCCATCGACAAGGGCATCTACATAGCCTACGGCCGGAAGATGAACGGCGTCATCGAGCTGATGAGCCTCAATTTTCCCAAGCGTGCGCAGTTCCACATCCGGGAGATCCCGGATGAAAAGGTGGGGGACTGGGCGGATCATTTGCGCGGCGCGGCCAAGATGCTGAATGAAAAGCATCTTCTGCGCTATGGGCTGTGCGGGGTGATCGAGGGTACGCTGCCCATCGGCGGGCTTTCCTCCTCCGCGGCGGTGATCATCTGCTTTTTGAAGGCGCTGTGCCGGGTGAACGAAATACACCTGGACGACTGGGAGCTTATCATGATGGCCAAGAAGGCCGAGAACGAGTATGTCGGCGTCAACTGCGGCAAGCTCGACCAGGCCTGCGAGGTGCTGAGCCAAAAGGATCATATGCTCTATCTGGACTGCCGGGACGACAGCTATGAGCTGATCCCCACCCATCCGGATATGCCCGCGTATCATTTCGGCATCTTTTTTTCGGGCCTTGAAAGAAGCCTGGCCAACAGCAAGTACAATCTCCGCATTGACGAATGCAAATCAGCCGCCTACAGCCTTCTGGCCTTCGCCGGGGTGGACTACGGAAAATACGCGGACACGCGCCTGCGCGACGTGCCGATGGACATTTATCTGGAGCACCGGGAAAAGCTGCCGGTTCCCTTCAGGAAGCGGGCGGATCATTTCTATTCGGAATACACCCGCGCCAAGGCCGGCGCCATCGTCTGGCAGCGGGGGGACCTGGCGGAATACGGGCGGCTGGTGTTTGAAAGCGGCAGAAGCAGCGTGGAAAACTACGAATGCGGCTGCCCGGAGCTGATCCGCCTGTACGAGATCATGACGGAGACGGACGGCATTTTCGGAGGACGCTTTTCCGGCGCGGGCTTCAAGGGCTGCTGCATGGCCCTGGTCGATCCTGAGAAGGAGGAAGAGATCTGCGCGCATATCACGGAAAAGTACCTGAAGAGCTTCCCCGAGCTTGAAGGAAAGTTCGGCGTGTATTTCTGCCAGAGCGCCAACGGGGTGAAGGTATGAAGTGCTTCGTGCTGGCCGCGGGCTACGCTACCCGGCTTTATCCCCTGACGGAGAATTTCCCCAAGCCCCTTTTGCCGGTGGCCGGGCGCACGATACTGGACCGGGCGCTGGACGGGCTTGAAATGGACGTGGTGGTGATCAGCAACCATCGCTTCCTTTCCCACTTTGAAGCATGGGCCCGGGGCAAAAACGTGACCGTCCTGGACGACGGCAGCACGGACAACGCCCACCGCCTGGGCGCGGTCCGGGATATCGAGTTTGCCCTTACGAAAACCGGCGCTTCGGATGACGTGCTGGTGATCGCCGGGGACAATCTGCTGACCTTCCCGCTGTCCAACTTTGTTTCCTACGCCCGGGAAAAGGGCACCTCGTGCGTGATGTGCCACGAGGAGCACGACCTTAAAAAGCTTCAGAAGACCGCCGTCATCACCGTCCGGGAGGACGGACTGATCACTTCCTATGAAGAAAAGCCGATGGCCCCCAGGGGCCATCTGGCAGTGCCGCCCTTTTATTACTACCGCGCAGAGGATGTCCGCCGCATCCCGGAGGCCCTGGCCGAGGGCTGCGGGTACGACGCTCCGGGCTCCTTCGCCGCATGGCTTTCGGGGAAAACCGCCATGCACGCCTGGACCATGCCCGGCCCGCGCTATGACATCGGCGATATCGCTTCCTATACGGAGGCAAGAAGACTGTTTGGAGAATCGATATGAAAATAGCAGTAGCGGGAACCGGCTATGTGGGCCTTTCCCTGGCCGTGCTCCTTTCCCGGCATCACGAGGTGACGGCCGTCGACATCGTCCCTGAAAAGGTCGAAAAGATCAACCGCCGTGAAAGCCCCATACAGGACGAGTACATCGAACGGTTTCTTGCGGAAAAGGAGCTTCGCCTCACAGCGACCATCGACGGCGCTTCCGCCTACCGGGAGGCCGACTTTATCGTCATCGCCGCCCCCACCAATTACGACCCGCAGAAGAATTTCTTCGACTGTTCCGCCGTGGAGGCAGTGATCGACCTGGCGCTGAGCGTCAATGATCACGGCTATCTCGTCATCAAGAGCACGATCCCCGTGGGCTACACCGAAGCGATCCGGCGCAAAAAGGGGACGGACCGCATCCTTTTCAGCCCCGAATTCCTGAGGGAAAGCAAGGCCCTGTACGATAATCTTTATCCCAGCCGCATCATCGTCGGCTGCGATGAAGCTTCCCGCCCGGCGGCGGAGCGTTTTGCGGGCCTGCTGGCGGAGGGCGCCGAAAAGGAAAACGTGGATATATTGTTCATGGGCTTCACCGAGGCGGAGGCCGTCAAGCTGTTCGCCAACACCTACCTGGCGCTCCGCGTTTCCTATTTCAACGAGCTGGATACCTACGCCGAAATGAAGGGCCTGAACACCAGGGACATCATAGACGGCGTGTGTCTTGACCCGCGCATAGGCAGCCACTACAACAACCCCTCCTTCGGCTACGGCGGCTACTGCCTGCCCAAGGATACCAAGCAGCTGCTCGCCAACTACGCGGACGTGCCCGAAAACCTGATCCAGGCCATCGTTGAAAGCAACAGGACCAGAAAGGACTTTATCGCCGACCGGGTGCTCGGCCGCGCCGGCTATTACACGGCTTCCAGCATGTGGAACGCCGAAAAGGAGCGGCCCATCACCATCGGTGTTTACCGCCTGACGATGAAGAGCAACTCGGACAATTTCCGCCAGTCGAGCATCCAGGGCGTCATGAAAAGGCTCAAGGCCAAGGGAGCCACGGTCATCGTCTATGAGCCCACGCTGACCGACGGGACGACCTTCTTCGGAAGCCTCGTCGTGAACGACCTGGAGAAGTTCAAGCGCGGCTCGGACGCCATCATCGCTAACCGCTATGAAAGCGTGCTGGACGATGTGGAAGATAAGGTATACACCAGGGATCTGTTCAGGAGAGACTGACAGCGGAACAACATCCGGCGAAGTCTAAAAAATTTTGCAAGGAGATGTCCATTCAAATGAAACGCGTTATTACCTACGGTACCTTTGATCTGCTGCACTACGGCCATATCAACCTCCTCCGCCGGGCGAAGGCCCTGGGGGATTACCTGATCGTTGTGATCTCATCCGACGAGTTCAACTGGAACGAAAAGCATAAAAAGTGCTATTTCACCTACGAGCAGCGCAAAGCCCTCGTGGAATCCATCCGCTACGTGGACCTGGTGATCCCCGAGGAATCCTGGGATCAGAAGCGCCGGGACATGCACGAATACCATGTCGACACCTTTGTCATGGGGGACGACTGGAAGGGCAAGTTCGATTTCCTGAAAGAGGAAGGTGTGGAGGTGGTCTATCTGCCCCGCACGCCGGAAATCTCCACCAGCCAGATCAAGCACGACCTGAATGAAGCAGCAGACGCGGGGGAAAGCAAAACCACGCACGACGACATCGACACAGACCCCTGTAAATAATCATCTCCGGGCGCTCAAAATCCCTGGGCCCCGGGCAGGCAGGAGGGCAGGCAAGTGAAGAAAAAGCTTCTGATATACGCGCACTACTATATCCCGGACACCGCGTCCACCGGCCAGATCCTCAAGGAGCTGGCCGAAGGCCTGCTGGACGCCTTTGACATCACCGTCATCTGCGTAGTGCCCTCCTATACAGGCACGGTGGAGGAAAAATACCGCGCGCAGAGGTTTCACCGGGAGGAGATCAACGGCGTCCATGTGCTGCGCGTGCGCGTGCCCTCATTTTCGAAAACCGATAAGCTGAGCCGGGTCAAAAACATCCTGGCCTATTTCCTGGGAGCGCGTAAGGCCACCCGGATGCTGGGGGATTTTGACTACGTCTTCACCATCTCCCAGCCGCCTGTGCTGGGCGGGATGCTGGGCGTGTACGGCAGTAAAAAGAAGCGCGCTCCGCTGATCTATCAGATCCAGGACATGAATCCCGAGCAGATCATAGCGACCAATTATTCCGGCAGCAGGGCCGTGATCGGGCTTATGATGAAGCTGGAGAAGCGCACCTGCAGGAAAAGCGATCTGGTGGTCACCGTCGGCCGCGACCTGGTGGAGACCCTTCACAGGCGCTTTTCAGGAGAAAAGCTGCCCCGCATCGAGATGATCAACAACTGGATCGACGAAAAAGCCGTCTATCCGCTGCCGGAAGATCATCCCAGAGTGCTGGCCTTCAGGGCAAAGTACGGGCTTTCAGGCAAATTCGTCGTCATGTACAGCGGCAATATAGGTCTTTATTACGACCTGGAGAACCTGATGAAGGTGATTGCGCGGTTCAGGGACGCCCGGACGCCGGACGGCCGGGAGGTCGTTTTCGCCTTTGTAGGCGACGGTGCCGTACTTGAAAAGCTGAAGGCATATCAGCGGGCGGAAAAGCTTGATAATGTGGTCTTTATCCCCTACCAGCCCAAGGAGGACCTGATCTACAGCCTCAACGCCGGGGACATTCATTGGTGCGTGAACGCCAAGGGCATCAAGGGCGTGTCCTGTCCCTCCAAGGCCTACGGCATCTGGGGCGCCGGCAAGCCCGTTCTGGGCGTGCTGGAGGAGGGGACCGAGATCCGCATCATCCTGGAGGAAACGCAAAGCGGCCTGTGCTGCGAGCCGGGAGACTATGACCGGGTGGAGGAAAACCTCCGCCGGATGATCAGCCTCGCCGGCACGGAGGAACTTAGGGCGATGGCCGACCGCGGCCACGACTATCTGATGAAAAACCTGACCAAGGATGTGTCCGTCCGCAAATACAGGGAGGCCATACTGTCCTGCCGGGGGAGGAAAACGGATTGAAGATCGTACAGGTCAATACCTTCCCCTATAAGGCGACCGGCGCCGTGATGATGGGCATTCACCGGCTTTTGACAGAACGGGGGGAAGATTCCTACGTCGTCTGGGCCCGCGGGCGGGACGCCCGGGACGATCATGAAATAGTGATCAAAGACGAGCTGGGCGTTAGGCTTCACGGCGTATATACCCGGCTTACCGATAGGACGGGCTTCGCTTCCGCCCGGGCCACCAGAAGGCTTCTGAAAAGGCTGGACGAGATCGGGCCCGACGTCGTCCACCTGCACAACATCCACGGTTATTATTTGCATATCGGGATGCTGTTTGACTATCTGAAGGCCCGCCGCATCCCCCTGGTGTGGACGCTTCACGACTGCTGGGCCATGACCGGCCACTGCGCCTTCTTTGACATGGTAGGCTGTGAGCGCTGGAAGACAGGCTGCCATGACTGCCCGCAGAAAAGCACCTATCCCGCTTCCGCCTTCCTGGACGCCTCCCGTTTTAACTGGTCCCGGAAAAAAGAGCTTTTTACAGGGCTCAGCGGCGTGATCGTGACGCCCTGTGAATGGCTGGCCGGCTATGTCCGGCAGTCCTATCTCAGAGACTACCCGGTCAAGGTCATCTATAACGGGATCGACCTGAACGTATTTACCCCTTCGGACGACGCGCAGAAGCGTGAAGTCCGTCAAAAGTACGGGCTGGACGAACGGCCCCTGGTCCTGGGCGTTGCCAGCGAGTGGACGGAAAGAAAGGGCCTCAGGGATATTGTGAGTCTGTCCGAAAAGCTGTCTGACGGCGTGCAGTTCGCCGCCGTGGGGCTGACCGCGGAACAGATCAGGGCCCTTCCGCCTGCGGTCAAAGGCATCGGGCGCACGGCGAATGCCGGGGAGCTGGCGGCGCTTTATTCCGCGGCAGACGTCTTTATCAACCCGACCTACGAGGACAATTTTCCCTCCACCAACGTGGAGGCCCTGGCCTGCGGCACCCCGGTGCTGACCTACGACACCGGCGGCAGCCCGGAATCGATCCGCATAGGCCAGACGCTGGCGGACCGGCCCATCGGAGCGGTGGTGAACAAGCTCACATCCTCCCGTGCGGACCTGGATCAGGTGACGCAGGCCCTGAATGACCTGCTTGCCTCCTCCCGCCGCCCGGACGGAAGCCCGGACCCCGCGCTTGAAACAGCGTGCCGCAGGGCCGCCGGTGCCTTTGAGGCGGGGAGGCGGCTGAATGAATACGTGCCCCTGTATGAGGGACTGCTTCAGGGCACTCTGTGAATTCCCTGTTTTTGCCCCGTGAAATCCCGAACTGACTGACGGAAAGGAAACAGCATGCGTCTTTCCCTGAATAAACGGACGATGTCCATATACGGTTTTGCGATATACCTGCTGGGCATGCATTTCGGCAATACCCCCAGTCTGATGGCGTTTATCGTTTTCGCGGTGTTATCCTTCCCGCAGATCAAAAAAATGAAGCTGGGGATGATGGCGGGCTCATGTCTGCTCCTGTTTCTGTTTTCCGTCATAAGCCTGGTCTGGGTGGACCGGGCATATACCAATATGGGCACCGTCCGCATCCTGCTGGTCAACCTGTTTCAGATCTTTTATCTGGCTGTCTTTATTTCCTGCTACATCAGGGACAAGGAAGACATTATCCAGATGATCAAGCTGATCGCTTTGACAGAAGCGGTATATGCGCTGTACATCATACTCATGACGCCTCTTTCCTACTGGGGCACCTCGCGCTTTGGCCGAAACATTGATACCAGTAAAAACAATATCTCCATGCAGTACGCTTTTGCCGCGGTGTTCCTGTTTTTCATGCTGAAAAACAGGCTGCTGGGCACAAAGCCTTATCTATGGCTGATGCTGCTGTTTTCCGCCATCGCCCTGCTGTCCAGTTCCCGCAAGGGCCTGCTCATCCTGGTGCTGGGCGTTTTAATGTATTACATACTCAGCGAACGGAATTATAAGCTCCTGCGCAATATCGGCATTTCCATTGTAGCTGTCGTCGCGGTCGTATTGCTTTTGCGCAGGTACAATGTTTTCCAGGACCTGGAACAGCGCATGATCAACATGCTGAACAACTACTCTCCCTTCCGCAACGCGGAGGAGGGCACCGACGTCAGCCTCACGGAACGCGCCTTTTACCGCCGGGAGGCGATCGCGCTTTTCGCTCAGCACCCGATCCTGGGCGCGGGCATTCATGGTTTTACCACCTACATGCGCAAGATCAATTACTCCCACGTGGCATATTCTCACAATAATTTTACCGAGATGCTGGCGGACTTCGGGATTATCGGTTTTATCATCTATTATTTCCCCCGTTTCGCCGTGCTGGTGCGGCTGTTCAAGGCAAGGAAAAAGTCCCAATGGGCGCTGTTCGGCGCGCTGGTGATGCTTATATCCCTGCTGAACGAATACGGTTTCGTTTCTTTCTATACGTCCTATATGCAGATCTATTATATCCTGCTGTTCGTCATTTCCCAAAAAATCGTTCTGCTTAAGGATGAGCCGGTGCCGCTCAGAACATCGGTCAAGCGAAAGGGGGTACTGGCCTGATGCCCAAAAAGCTTTTGTTCGCCATCCCCTCCAATACCGCCGGCGGGGCGGAAAGGGTGATGTCCCAGCTGGCCAACTACGCGGCCTCCCACGGAGTGGAGACGATCTGGTTCAATTACGACAGGGACTCCTCCTTTTATCCCCTGGATACAAACATCCGCGTGATCAAGGCGGATATTCAGTTCCGCCGGCAGGAAAAGCTGTATAAAAAGCTCATGTCTCCGGTACTGGAAATGCGGCGCTATATGTACGTAAGAAGGCTGCTCAAACGGGAAAAGCCGGACGCCGTGGTGGCGTTCCTTAAAACGGCCGAGATCATATTCGGCATCAACGCCATCCATCAGCATATTCCTTTCATCACCTCCATCCGCAACGATTTCAGCACCTACGGCTTCGCCACCCGGAATTTCAGGAAAAGATACTATCATGTCGTCAAGCTCGTCGTCTGCCAGACCGAGGCGGTTGCCAGGGACCTTGAAAAGCACATCCCCTGCAGGCACATCGTGCTGCCCAACCCGGTGGACCCGGCTGCCGTAGCCGGGGAAAACAGCATCGGCAAACCGCGGGAAGACCGCATCATCGCCGTTGGGCGCCTGAGCGCGCAGAAAAACTTTTCCATGCTGATCCGGGCCATGGACAAAGTATATAAACGGGCGCCGGAGCTTTCCCGTTTTACCGTAGATATCTACGGCGTGGGGCCCCTTAAGGAGCAGCTGCAGGGGGAGATCGACGGCCTGGGCCTGCAGGACAGGATCCGCCTGCGCGGGCTGGTGCAAAATGCCCTGGCGGTCAATCAGAAAGCGGCGCTTTATGTGATGCCGTCCAATTATGAAGGCTTTCCCAACACGCTGGTGGAAGCCATGTCCAACGGCATTCCTTCCATCACGACGGACTTTCCCTCCGGGGCCGGCCGCAGTCTGGCGGGCGGCAGTGGCGAGCGGGGGTGGCTTGTGGAGGTAGGAAATCAGGACCAGCTGGAGCAGGCCGTCATCGACGCCCTTACCCGCCCCGCGGAGGCGGATTCCCGGGCGACTGCCGCCCTTGAGTATGTGCAGCAGTTTCAGTACGAGAACGTCTGCCGGCGCTGGATGGAAGCCATTTTTGACCAGGGCACCCCGGAGGAGAGGAACGCCTGATGAACAAATCGGATTATCTCAAAAACCCCAGGATGCTTTTTATCGCCCTGTGCGAGCACGGGTATATGCCCATGGTGTCCGACAAGGCGTTTCTTTCCTTCAAGTTCAGAACGCTGACGGGCAGGAAGATCAACTGGGAACATCCGGAGACCTTCAATGAAAAGCTTCAGTGGATGAAGTTGTATGACCGCAACCCCCTCTATACGCAGATGGTGGACAAGGACCTGGCCAAAAAGTACGTGGCCGAGCGTCTGGGCCCCGAATACATCATTCCCACCTACGGCGTATGGGACCGCTTTTCCGATATCGATTTTGACAGCCTGCCCGACCAGTTCGTCCTCAAGTGCACACACGATTCCGGGGGCCTGGTGATATGCAGGGACAAATCGCAGCTGGACCGGGAGGCTGCCGGGAGCAAGATCACCAAATGCCTGCAGAACGATTATTATCTTCACAACCGGGAATGGCCCTACAAGGCCGTAAAGCCCCGCGTGCTGGCTGAAAAGTACATGGAGGACGAAACCGGCGAGCTGCAGGATTTCAAGGTGCACTGCTTTAACGGCGTGCCCAGGGCGATACTGGTCTGCCGGGACCGCTTCAGTTCATCCGGCATGACGGAGGATTTCTTCACCGATTCCTGGGAGCATATGGACGTTCACCGTCCCCATACGCCGTTCAGCAGGGAACCCATCCCCAAGCCTGAGCAGCTTGACGAGATGCTGCGGCTGTCCCGGGTGCTGTCCGAAGGCATCCCCTTCGTGCGGACCGATTTTTACATCGTCGGCGGAAAGCTGTACTTCGGCGAAATCACCTTTTTCCCGGCCTCCGGCATGAAGCGCTTCGAGCCGGAAAGCTATGACCGTCTTTTCGGTTCCTGGATCACGCTTCCGGGCGCGAGGGCGTGACATTCACCGTCATTACTGAACTTTATCTGGAGGATACGGCTTATGGACCGGATTTGCGACCGGCAGACGCTCAAAGCCTGGCTTACGGCGGAAAAAAAGGGCCTGCACGTCAAAGGCGGAGGATTGCGCATAGTGCTGAGGCGGCTGGCAGGCTTTGAGCCGGAGGTGCTCTGGCACTATCAGAAGCGGCTGCGCAAAACAGAGTACTATCTGAACACAGGCAAAAAGATCCCCTACGCGGTCAGCCGGGCACTGCTCAACCGCCTGTCCAACAAATACGCCATCCACATTTTTCCCAACGTTTTCGGCAAGGGCCTCCATATCATGCACGTAGGGCCCATCCTGACCAACGCCAACGCCCGCGCAGGCGAAAACTGCTCCGTCCATATGAACACCGCCATCGTGGCCCACGGGCATACGGCAGACGCCCCCAGACTTGGCAGCGACATCGTCATCGGCGTGGGTGCCACGGTGCTGGGAGGGGTGGAGATAGCCGACGGCATCGCCATAGGGGCCGGCGCCGTGGTGAACAAATCCTTTACGGAACCCGGCATCGCGATAGCCGGCGTTCCCGCCCGCAAAATATCGGATAACGGCCGCGCAGCCTGGAACAAGGAGCATAAAAACACATGAACACCAGGATACTCCGTCAGAAAGCCCGTTTTTTCATGACCCGCCAGTATATGAGGGTCTACAGTCTTTTTCATCCGGTGCAGAAAAAGGTGCTGTTTGAAAGCTTCAACGGAAAGCAGTATTCGGACAGCCCCCGCGCTGTTTCCGAAAGGATGCACGAAATGTATCCGGATTTTGAGCTTGTCTGGGCCTTTCAGGCGGAAAAAGGCAAGTCTCCCCTGGTGCCGGGCTACGTCCGCCAGGTGGACCGCAAAAGCATGGCTTATTACCGCGAGTTTGCGACTGCCTTTGCCTTTGTCACCAACGAGGGCATGATCTCAAACGTCGTGCGGCGCAAAAACCAGTTCATCGTGCAGACCTGGCACGGCGACCGGGCGATCAAGAAATATCTCTACGACCTCTGGCAGGACAAAAAACGCCCGATCCCGCTGATGGACGAATACATCACGGACCTGTGCGTGGCCGCCTCCGATTCAGGGGAGGAAGGCTACCGCTCTGCTTTCCGTTATCCCGGTGAGATCCTGAAGGTGGGCATGCCCCGCAACGATGTCCTGGTGCGGGACGATCCTGAGGAAAAACGGCGCGTGCGGGAATCACTTCACATCCCGATGGATAAAAAGGTCGTGCTGTACGCGCCCACCTTCAGGGACCGCCTGGCCAGCAAACAGAACGTGAACGTCGACCTGTTCCGCGTGGCGGAGGTGCTGGGGAAGGACGATACCGTGGTGCTGCTTCGCGCCCATCCGGCCTCCCGCGGCCTTCAGTACCCGGAAAACGGGCGCTTCATCGACGTTTCATCCTATCCCGACATGGCGGACCTGCTGCTGATATCCGATATCCTGATCACGGATTACTCCTCCAGCGCTGGGGATTTCGCCGTCCGGGACAAACCGGTGATCCTGGCCATGTTCGACCGGGAGGAGTATGAGAAAAACAGCCGGTCCCTGCGCATCAATCTGGACGAAAGCGGCTACCTGGTCGCCGAAAACCAGGAGCAGCTGGAGGAGCTGCTGCTTAAGCCGCAGGAGGTTTACACGGAGAGCTGCCGCAAGATCAGGGCCTTTTACGGCTATCACGAGAGCGGACACTCCTCGGAAGCTGTCTGTGAGCGGATCAGTAAGGAGTATTCCCTGAGGGTTCTGAATAAGTAAAGCACCGGTCTTACAGGCCGGAGGGGCGGAGGCGCTGTCATTTGGAAAAATCACGCATCAAACGGGCCAAGTTCAATATGATCTGGCTGCTGGTGTACGAGGTCGTCCTCTTCGCCAGCAACCTGGTGCTGCCCAAGCTGATCATCTCCACCTTCGGGTCGGAGTATAACGGCATCATCGGCTCCATCACGCAGTTTCTGAGCTTCGTCTCCATACTGCGCCTGGGGGTCGCCGGCGCCACGCGCGTATCGCTGTATAAGTCCCTGGCCGCAGGCGACAGGCGGGAAACCAGCTCCATCATCCGGGCCACGGAAATCTATATGCGCAAGATCGGCCTGATCATCCTGGCCTATATCATGGCGCTGGTGGTGCTCTATCCGCTGCTGCTCAACAGCGCTTACGGATTCCTGAATGTGGCGCTGCTGGTGTTCGCCATCGGCATCGGCACGTTCGCCCAGTATTTTTACGGCATCACGTACAAAACGCTTCTGCAGGCCGACCAGCGGCTGTATATTGCCAATATCATACAGACGGTCACGGTCATCCTGAACACGGTGATATCCTGCGTGCTGATCAACCTCGGCCAGAGCATCCAGATCGTCAAGCTCGTCACGGCCGTGCTCTTTGTGCTGAATCCCATCGTGCTGAACAAGCTCGTCATCAAAATGTACGGGATCGACCGCACCGTCCCGCCGGACAATTCCGCCCTGTCCCGGCGCTGGGACGTCATGGGGCATTCCATCGCCAATATCGTGCATGAAAACACGGATGTGCTGGTGCTGACCCTTTTCTGCGACATCAAGGTGGTTTCCGTCTATTCGGTCTACCATTTCGTGGTAAGCGGGCTGCAGCGCGTGCTGAACATATTCACCACCGGCGCGGAGCCGGTGTTCGGCAGCATGTTCGCCAAGGAAGAGTCGGACAAGGTCAAAAAGAACCTGGGCAATTTTGAATATGTCATCGGCGCGTTCATATCGGTGATCTTTTCCGCCACCATATTGATCATACTGCCGTTTGTGACCCTGTACACCAAGGGCGTGAAGGACATAGAATACGTTCTTCCCATGTACGCGCTGGTGATCACCCTGGCCTACGCGTTTTTCTGCCTGCGATCCCCGTACGTGGCCGTCGTGCAGGCGGCGGGCCACTACAAGGAAACCAAGAAGGGCGCCTACGCAGAGGCGGCCATCAATCTGATCAGCTCCGTCATACTGGTCAATTTCATAGGCATCGTCGGCACGGCCGTGGGCACGCTGCTGGCCAATGTATTCCGCACCGTGCAGTACGCCCTCTACGTTTCCCGGCGGCTGGTAAAACGAAGCCCCCTGGTATATGTAAAGCTCGTCCTGTGGATCGGGTTCAATATCGCGGCCTCGTACCTGCTTTTCAATGGCTTTGTATCGGAATACGCCGCGCAGGGCTGGGGCCAGTGGGCGCTCAGCGGCCTGGCCATCGTGGCGGGCAGCGGCGTGATCTGCCTGCTCACGTCCCTGGCTTTATACAGGGAGTCGTTCAGATCCGTGCTGGATATTGCTTTGCGGATGCTAAAATTAAGGAAATGAGGCTGAGCTGAATCATGGAAACCGAAGAAAGAAGAAAGCTTTTTGACCAGTTGCTCCAATTGCTGGATACCTTTGACGAAGTATGCCGCAAAAACGGGCTTCATTATATGCTCCTGGGCGGAAGCCTTTTGGGCGCGGTAAGGCACAAAGGCTTCATCCCCTGGGACGACGACCTGGACGTAGGCCTTTTAAGGGAGGATTACGACAAGCTGCTGGCCCTTCCGGCGGATACCTTCAAGGCCCCGTATTTCCTCCAGACGCCCGCGACGGACAAGGGCTATTTCAAGAGCATCATCAAGCTCCGCAAGTCCGACACTACCTTCATCCCCTACAAGGACGCCGTGTATGACATGAACCATGGGATATTCCTGGATATTTTCCCGCTGGACGCCGTGCCGGATGATCCCGCGGCGCTCAAAAAGGAGCTCGCATCCCTCCGCCTTCAGGCCAAGCTCCTGCTTTTTGTCGGGCGCATCGACGGCCATGTGGGCACCGAGGGCCTTTCCGCGGCCAAGAAGGTCATGTATTACGCGCTGATCCCGCTCAAAAAGCTGGGCCTGCTGTCGGGAAAAAGCATCTTTGACAAGATCAACCGCATCTGCCGCCGCGGCGCCGGGAAAAAGACAGCCAGGACCGGACTGATCAATTTCACGTTCGATAACCCGCGCTTCCTGTGGGATTCGGAGGTCTTTTCGGGCATTGCCGATTATCCCTTTGAAGGCCGCCAGTATCCGGGCCCTGCCGACTATGACGGATATCTCAAAAACGCCTACGGGGACTATATGAAGCCCGTCAAACAGTCCTCCGAGCACGGCACCTCCGTGTTTGACACAGAAACCCCCTATCCCGAATACATCGCGGCTCATCGCGAGGAACTGCACCGGCGCTGGCTGGAGAGCAGGAATAAGTGATCTTTAAGGCCGCTGCCCGTAGGGGTTGTTGCACAACCCCCGATTGAAATGGATAGACATCCATTTCAATCGAAAAAGGTTTTGCGCCTTGTCCTCAAAATCCTGCGGGATTTTGCGGGCGGAAAAGGCGATAGGAATCGATTTTTGCTCCCGCAGGGCAAGCTCTGCTGTGCAAAAATCGTCCTCGCGACGTACATGCCGCCGCTGCGAATTTGATTCAGAGGGCGGAGCCCTCCGAACCTCCTGGAGAAATGTCCGATTTCCAGCTTATCCTGCTGCACAACTACTCTTTTTTGTTGATAAACCATGGGCTGCTGCGCTGATTTCAGTGCAACAGCCCCGTCTGTTTCTGGAAAAAGCGTAAAAAATCACTCAAAAATCATCAAATCGCTTGACAATCACCTCAATAATCACTAAAATAGGGGCCGCATGTGATTATCAGGAGGTATTGTCATGCTTACGCTGAAAAAAAGAGTTCTTTCGGAATTTCTCGCTTCCTTCATCCTGGGCTTCATGGGACTGGGCCTGGTGGTGCCGCTCAGCGTGCATCACTATATTTCGGACCTGTATCAGTTTTCCATGCTGTTCGGCCTGATCATTGCCTTTGTCATCATCGTATTCAACCCCATCAGCGGCGCGCAGTTCAATCCGGGCGTCACGCTGGCCATGGTCCTTTCCGGACGTCAGGACAAGAAGGAACTGCTCCCGTTCTGCCTGGCGCAGGTGGGCGGCTGGGCGCTGGGCTCCGGGTGCATCTATCTGATGTTCTGGAATGAGCTGCGCGAGTTCGCATCATCCGAAGCGGGCAATCCCGTGAACCTTTTCTTCTGCCACACCAGCGACATCTGGTCCGGCGTGTGGCTGGAGTTCTTCGGCACGGCCATGATGCTGGTGGTCATCTGCGCCTGCATCGACAAGCGGATCATCAACAAGCCGGGCAACGCGCTTTTCCCTTTTGCCATCGCGCTTTACATCCTCTTTGTGGTCGCCTTTACCGGCGGCTATACCGGCACCGCTCTGAATATGGCGCGCGACTTCGGGCCCCGCATTTCCGGCTTTGTTTACGGTCTGCTCAACGGCTACGACGTTTCCCAGTGCTTTGCCGACGGCGTGTGGATCCTCTATTTCTTTGCTCCCGCCTGCGGCGCCGTGGCCGGCACGTTCTTCTTTGACAAGGTTGTTTCCAAACTTCTGCCCAAAGCTCAGGAGGAAACCAGGTGAACATTGCTGTGATCCTGGCCGGCGGCTCAGGCAAGCGCATGGGGGCGCCCGTTCCCAAGCAGTTCCTGACCATCTACGGCAAACCGGTCATCGCGTATACGCTGGAAGTATTTGAAAAGCACCCGGAAATCGACGCCATTGAGGTCGTGTCGGTGGCCGATTATATCGACGAAGTATGGAACATCGGCAAAAAGTACGGGATCAGCAAGCTTAAATGGGTCACGCCGGGCGGGGACACCTGCCAGGCCTCGACCAGAAACGGAATCTTTGCCCTGGAAGGGATATGCCGGGATGAGGACATGCTGCTCTATCACATGAGCGTGAGCCCCCTGGTGGACGAAAAGGTGATCTCCAGTGCCCTTGCGACCTGCCGCAAATACGGCAACGCTTTTTCCGCCGATCCCTGCATCTTCAATATGTGCAGGAAATGCGACGGCACCTCCACCGACGAGATGCTTTTAAAGGAAGACCTGATCGCCCTTAATATGCCCTGGACATGCACCTTCAAGGAACTGAGGGAGGCCTATCACTGGGCTTATGAAAAGGACGTCTATACAGACGGCGCGTCCTATATGACCAATCTTTTCATAGGCCTGGGCAAACGGCTGTATTATTCAGCGGGCTCTCAGAAAAACCGTATGAAGCTCACGACCAAGGACGATTACGATCTGCTGACCGGCTATATCATGCTCGAAAAAGCAAGGGAAGCGGGAACGGCGGGCTCCATCAACGAGGACTTTGAAGCGAGGGTTGAAAAATGAAGTATTTGGTTGGCATCGATGAGGGGACCACAGGCTGCAAGGTTTGCCTGTTCGATGAAAACGGCACGCTCGTTTCCAGCAGCTACAGGGAGTACCCGTCCTATTATCCCCATCCCGGCTGGGTGGAGCAGGACATAGAAGAGATCCGTACGGCGGTGTTTGATTCCTGCAAGGAGACCATTTCAAAGTCCGGCGTAAACCCTGCCGAAATATCGGCCGTGGGCTATTCCAACCAGGGCATCACCATGGTGCTGCTGGACAAGGACGGAAAAGTGCTCAGGGATCATACCATCGGCTGGCAGGATGCGCGCAACGCCGAGGTCCTGGCCGAGGTTCAGCAGAAAATGACCCAGGAGGAATATTACAGCCGCACGGGCATGACCCTGGGCGCGTACAATACGTCCGTCCTCAACTGGCTCAAGCGCTTTGAGCCGCAGACCTGGGAAAAGATCGACCGCATCTGCTCCCATCAGGACTATTTTCTCAAAAAACTCGGAGCGGACGGATATTTCATCGACGAGGCTTCAGCCAATCTGATGTGCATGCTGAACGTTGAAACCGGCGACTGGGACCCGGAGGTCCTGAAGGTTTACAACGTGCGGTACGAGCAGCTGCCGACGATCGTCCACGAAGCGGGAAAAATCGTCGGAACTGTCAGCGAGGACGTATCCGCTCAGACCGGGCTGCCCATCGGCTGCAAGGTGTGTGTCGGAGCGCTTGACACCAATTGCTGCACCCTGGCGGTGGGCGGGACCAGGCCCGGCGTCGAGGTCATGGTCGTAGGCACGGCCGGCACGGCGGTGCTGATCTGCGACAAGGCCTATAAGGATCCGACCATGAAGGTGACCATCCGGACCAACCACGGCATGCCCAACTATCAGCTTTCCGCCATGACCAACACGGCTGCGTCCTCTTTCCGCTGGTTCAGGGACAACATGTGCGGCATGGAGGTCGCCATGGGAAAACTGATGGAGACGGACCCGTACAACCTGATCACCGCCATCGCCGCCCATTCAAAGCCCGGCGCCAACGGCGTCACGGCGCTGACCTGTCTGCAGGGAGCCCATGTGCGACGCAGCAACGACTTTGCCCGGGGTACGTTCCTGGGCGTAAGCCTCGGAACGACCAAGGCCGATCTGGCCCACGCCATCCTGGAAGGCATCTGCTTTGAGATGTATGACATCATGCTGATGCAGGAGGAGGTCGGAGGCAGCATCGACAGGATCGTCCTGTGCGGCGGCGTCACCAAGAGCGACCTGTGGTGCCAGATGTTCGCGGATATCTGCGAAAAGCCCGTCGTCCTCATGGAGTCCGATGAGCTGGGCTGCCTGGGGGCGGCGATGTACGCGGGCATCGGCTCCGGCGTGTACACCGACTGCGACAACGCCGTCGCGCGCGGCGCGCACGTCAAAAAGGAATACATTCCGGACGCGGACACCTTCAGCGCCTACAGAAAATCCTTCAGGCGCTGGAGCAAATCCTACGACCTGCTGTGCAGCAGCTATTATGGGGAGGAAGAAGAATGAACGTAGCGGTCATGCTCGCCGGGGGTGTCGGAAGAAGGACCGGAGCGCCGATCCCCAAGCAGTTTATTCCCGTGCTGGGAAAGCCCGTCATCGTGCATACACTGGAGACCTACGAAAAATTTGACTGCATCGACGCCGTCGAAGTGGTCACCGTGGAGGGATGGGATGAGGAAATCCGTTCCTATCCCGAAAAATACGGGCTTACAAAGCTCAGGTGGGTCACTGTTGGGGGCGCTTCTGCGCAGGAGTCGATCAGGAACGGCATCTTCAATCTCGAGGGCAAGATCAAAGAGGACGACGTCATCGTCATCGTGTCGAGCCTCTGCCCGCTGACCGAGGAGGAGATCATTCAGGATTCCCTCCGCGTGTGCAATACCTACGGCGGCGCGGTGGCCGGCGGCATGTCCATCTATAATCTCACCGAGCTTAAGGACGGCTACTGGGGAAACGACATCGTATACAAGGAAAACCACGTCACCCTGAACTTCCCCTGGACGTACCCGCTGAAAACGCTTTTGTGGGCCTACCATAAGGGCGACGAGATGGGGATCCTGGAAAGCAACGCCGCCTATACCACCACCCTGATGGTCGATCTGGGGCAGAAGCTTTTCTTCTCCAAGGAGTCGGAAAGAAACAAGCTCAAGATCGTGACGCTGGATGACGTAGATATGATCGAGGGCTTCCTGCTGATAGACGAGCTGCGCAGGGGCAATACGGACGCGGTCCGTCTGATCAGGAAAAACAGAAACGACTGCTGCTGAGGAGGACAAACGGATGAAGTATATTGTGGGCGTCGATGAAGGGACCACCAGCTGCAAAACCTGTGTCTTTGACGAAAACGGAAAACTGCTTGCCAGCGCTTCCAGGGAGTATCCGTCTTATTATCCCAAGCCCGGCTACGTGGAGCAGGACCTGGAGGAGATCATCCGGGGCGTATACGATTCCTGCCGCGAAGCCATCCGCAAGTCCGGCGTAAAAAGAGAAGATATCGTCGGCGTCAGCTTTTCCAACCAGGGCGCCCTGCTGATGCTGGACAAGGACGGCAATTCCGCGCTGAAGCGGGCCATCGGCTGGCAGGATATGCGCTATAACGAGGTGCTGCCCGAAGCGAGAAAGCGCCTCGCCGGCGTTATGAGCGAGGACGAATTCTTCAAACTCGCCGGCTATTCCTACGGCTTTTACAACATCCCCCAGATCGACTGGGTCAAAAAGCATGATCCCGAAGGGTGGGCCAACGTGGCCTGCGTGTGCGGGCATCAGACCTTCCTGCTGAAGAAATTCGGCGCGCCGGGGTTCTTCATCGACGAAAGCGAAGGGGCCGTCCTGGGCATGATGAACGTCGACACCCGCGAATGGGACGACCGGCTGATCGCCGCCAACGGCATCGACAGGAGTCTTCTGCCCAAGATCATCCATAAGCCGGGCGATGTGGTGGGCCATGTCACCGAGGAAGTCGCCTTTGAGACCGGCCTTCCCGTGGGCTGCAACATCGGTGTGGGCGGACATGACGTGAACTGCAGCAAAATGGGCTGCGGAGCGAAGGAAGGCGGCACGGAAACCCTGATCGTCGGCACCGCCGGCGTGTCGCTGCTGGTCTGCGACGAACCCATCAGGGATCCTCAGAAGAGAATCACCTTCCGCACCAATCCCGGTTTTGACAATTACCAGCAGTATATCCTGATCTATACGGCGGCCTCTTCCTTCCGCTGGTTCCGCGACGAGATGTGCTCTTTTGAAGTGGCGGCCAGCCACTTGATGAATACCGATCCCTATGATATAATGACCACGATAGCCAAAAACTCCAAACCGGGCGCCAACGGCGTCACCGCGATGACCTGCCTGCAGGGCGCGCACGGCAGAAGAAAGAACGGCAATGCCCGCGGCACCTTCTTCGGCATCTCCCTGGGTACCACGAAGGCCGACCTGGCGCAGGCTATCATGGAAGGCATCACCTACGAGATGTACGATATCATCCGGATGAACGAGGAGTACACGACCATCAATAAGGTGCGCCTGTGCGGCGGCGTGATCAAGAGCCCCTACTGGTGCCAGATGTTTGCCGACGTGTTCGGCAAGCCCATCGAGGTCACCGAGTCTCCCGAGCTCGGGGCGCTGGGCGCGGGCATGTTCGCCGGGATCGCCGGAGGCGTGTTCAGGGACTGCGCCGAGGCGATCGACAAGTGCGTAAGGCTCGCGAAGATCTATACGCCCGACCCGGAAAAGCACAAGATCTATGAACAGGCTTTCCAGGTATGGAGCGAAGCCTATATGACGGTCAACGGGACGTTCTACAAGCAGGCTTAACCGACGGAGGTGTTTACGGTGGCCAAATATGTCATGGCCCTTGATGCGGGCACAACATCCAACAGATGCATCCTCTTTAACCAGAAGGGCGAGATCTGCTCTGTCGCGCAGAAGGAGTTCACCCAGTATTTTCCTCACTCGGGCTGGGTGGAGCATGACGCGGAGGAAATCTGGCTGACGCAGTATTCCGTCGCCTCGGAGGCGCTCAATAAAATCGGCGCCAAGGCGGACGATATTGCAGCCATCGGCATCACCAACCAGCGTGAAACGACCATCGTATGGGATAAGGAAACCGGCGAGCCCATCCATCACGCGATCGTCTGGCAGGACAGAAGGACCGCCGATTACTGTGAGACCCTGGTTAAGAAGGGACTGACCGATCAGTTCAGGGCCAAGACCGGCCTGGTGATAGACCCCTATTTTTCCGCCACCAAGATCCGCTGGCTGCTGCAGAACGTGCCCGGCGCGAGAAAAAAGGCGGAAGCGGGCAGGCTGCTTTTCGGCACCGTGGAAACCTGGCTGATCTGGAAGCTCACGGACGGCAAGGTCCATGTGACGGACTATTCCAACGCGTCCCGCACGATGCTGTTCAACATCGTGGACCTGAAATGGGACGAGGATATCCTGAAGGAGCTTGAGATCCCCGCGTCCATGCTGCCCGAGGTCAAGCCCTCCAGCTGCGTGTACGGGGAAACGACGCCCGATCTGTTCGGGGGCAGCATCACCATTGCCGGCGCCGCCGGAGACCAGCAGGCCGCCCTGTTCGGCCAGACCTGCTTTAAGCCCGGCCAGGCCAAGAACACCTACGGCACAGGCTGCTTCCTGCTGATGAATACCGGCGACAAGCCTGTGTTCTCCAACAACGGTCTGGTGACGACCATCGCCTGGGGGATTGGCGGCAGGGTCGAGTATGCCCTGGAAGGCTCCATCTTCGTCGCCGGCTCGGTCATACAGTGGCTGCGCGATCAGCTGAAGTTTATCGATTCGGCCATGGATTCCGAGTACTACGCCGAAAAGGTGAAGGATACAAACGGCTGCTACGTGGTTCCCGCGTTCACGGGCCTGGGCGCGCCGTACTGGGACCCGTACGCCAGAGGCGCGATCGTCGGCCTGTCCCGCGGGGTGAACAAATACCATATCATCCGCGCCGCGCTGGAATCGCTGGCGTTCCAGACCTCCGACGTATTGACGGCCATGGAGGCGGATTCCGGGATCAGACTGGCCGCGCTGAACGTGGACGGCGGCGCGTCCGCCAACAATCTGCTGATGCAGATGCAGGCGGATATCATCCAGACGGCGGTGAACCGTCCCTCCTGTGTGGAGACCACCGCGACCGGCGCCGCCTATCTCGCGGGCCTTGCCGTGGGCTACTGGAAGAGCCAGGAAGACCTGCTGGCCAACATCTCCGTCGACAGGACCTTCACCCCGCAGATTTCGGCCGAGGAGCAGCAGAAAAAGCTCAGACGCTGGAAGAAGGCAGTCGCCTATACGCGCGACTGGGAAAAGGACGATTGACCCTGACAGACTGACTGACATACAGAAGGGGGCGACCCGGAAAACGAACCATCCTCTTTTTAATCACCCGATAATCACTAATTGTTGATTTTTTTGAAGTTTGTTGGTATAATGGAACCAGCAGCATCATCGGGGGTTAACGCAAATGTCACTCGCGGAAAACATAAAAAATCGCAGACTGGAACTTGGCCTGTCGCAGCAGGAGCTGGCGGACGCCATGGGCTACAAGTCCCGCTCGACCATTGCCAAAATAGAAGCGGGGGAAAACTCCGTTCCCGCTAAAAAAATTAAAAAGTTCGCCGCTGTGATGAACACGACGGAAGCGTATTTAAAAACCGGCGTTCCGCCGCAAGCGCCCGGAAACTGGCCTGTCGAAGCCAAAGAAATCGGAGCGCAGGCCCCAAGGACCATCGCCGTCGTCCTCGCCGGAGGCCGGTCCACGCGCAACCTGCAGAACATTCCCAACCAGTTCATCAACATACTGGGAAAGCCTGTCATCATCTATACGCTGGAGCCGTATCAGCGGCATCCTTCCATCGACGATATCTACGTGGTGTGCCTGAAGGGCTGGGATACCATCGTTTCGGATTACGCCAGGCAGTACCGTATCGACAAGCTGAGAGGCATCATCCCCGCCGGGGAGACGGGCGCCCTTTCAGCCATGCAGGGCATGCTGGCGCTGGACTGCAAAGATGGGGACACGATAGTCTTTCAGGAATCCACCCGGCCGCTGATAACGGAAGAGATCATTTCAAAGCTCCTGCATGCCTATCAGGGGGCCGGGGTGGTGTGCGAGCCGATGGACGATCATGTCCAGTTTCTGGTGGATGGCAGCGAAAAAAAGTACATCAGCCGGGAAAAGCTTTACGCGCTGCAGTCTCCGGAGGCCTACGATTACCGGGTGCTTAAGGAGGCGTATGACAAGGCCGTTTCAACCGGCCATCAGATGGACGAAACCTGCTGCTCGATGCTGATGTACCATCTGGGGTACGATCTGCACCTGATAGAAGGGAACCACAACAACATCAAAGCGGTCAGGCAGGAGGATATCGCGATCCTGAACGCCCTTCTTAAAAGCAGAGGGTGACAGGACCGAAAGACAGGAGGAATACATTATGCGCATAGCCATTCTGCTCGCAGGCGGGGTAGGAAAACGCCTGGGCGCCGGCAAGCCCAAGCAGTTTGTGGAACTGCTGGGCAGGCCTATGATCCTGTATGCCATGGAAATATACCAGCGTTCCCCGCTGATCGACGCGCTGGAGGTCGTTTGCGTGCCGGAATACATCGATTATGTGTGGGAACTGGCGAAGGACAACGGCATCACCAAGCTGCGCTGGGTCTGCGCGGGCGGCGCCAGTTGCCAGGAGTCCACCCGCAACGGCATTTTCAATCTGGAGGGCGTCTGCGCGCCGGACGATATGCTTACCGTCAATATGAGCTCCAGCCTTTTCGTCAGCGAGGAAATACTGGCGGATTCCTTTGCCGTGGCCGAAAAATACGGCAGCGCCTTCGCGTGCATGCCCTGCGTATACAATAACGCTGAAACCGAGGACGGCATTTCCTCCCGGAAGATCAACTTCAAGGAAAAAAACCGCACCGTCAATATGCCCTGGACCGCTTCCTTTGCCAAGCTGGACGCTATGTATCACAGGGCCTATGACGAAGGGATCGAGACAGGGGAGGCCGCCTATATGCCGACTTTGTTCCTGGCGCTGGGCGAGCCCATCTATTTTTCCAGGGACGACGGGCTGAACAAGATCCATATCCAGCGCCCCGCGGACGTCGAAATCGCCGAAGCGGTGCTGGAATACAGGCAGAACCATAAAAAGAAACCCTGACAGCAAAGAAGGAGGACAGAAAATGAAGTATCTGATGGGCGTGGACGAGGGAACCACCGGCTGCAAAGCCATTCTTTTCGACGAGACCGGGAAGCAGCTTGCTTCCACCGCGCGGGAATATCCCTCCTATTATCCGCATCCGGGCTGGGTGGAGCAGGATATCGGAGAGATCCGTACCGCCGTTTTTGAATGCATCCGGGAAACCGTGGTAAAATCCAACGTGGATCCTGCGGAGATCGCGGGCATCAGCCATTCCAACCAGGGCATCACCATGGTGCTGCTGGACGAAAACGAAAAGCCTGTTTTCGATCACACCATCGGCTGGCAGGACCTGCGCTATGTGGAAATGCTTCCCGAGCTTTCCAAAGAAGTGGACGCGGAGGAATACCGCCGGCTCTCCGGCATGCAGTTCGGCACCTACAACATTCCGGTGCTGCGCTGGCTGCAGAAGAACGAGCCGGAAAAATGGAGCCGCGTGCGCCGCATCTGCTCCCATCAGGACTGGTTCCTGCGCCAGTACGGGGCGGACGGCTACTATATCGACGAGGGCTGCACCAATTTCCTTTCCATGGCCCGTATGGCCGATAACGAATGGGACGAGCGGCTGATGAAAGTGTACGGCGTCACGAGGGATATGCTGCCGACGGTCTGCCATGCTCCCGGCACGGTGCTGGGTCATGTGACCGAACAGGTTTCCCGGGAAACGGGCCTGCCCACCACCTGCAAAGTCTGCATGGGCAATCTGGACGCCAACAGCTGCGCCCTGGGCGGCGGCGCCAGCGAGGTCGGCACGCAGATCCTCATCATGGGCACAGCCGGCGTATCCATCTTTGTCACGGACAAGGATAAGCTGGACCCCAACGGCCGCATCACCGTCCGTACCAACCCGGGCTTCGGCAACTGGCAGAACTACATCATGACCAATACCGGCGCTTCCGCCTTCCGCTGGTTCCGTGACGCCCTGTGCAGCATGGAAACGGCCACGTCTAAGCTCCTGGGCGTGGATCCCTACGACCTGATCACCGCCACGGCCTCTCATTCCCGCCCGGGCGCCAACGGCGTCACGGCGCTGACCTGCATCCAGGGCTCCCACACCCGCAAAAAGAACGAAAAGGCCAGAGGGTCATTCTTCGGGATCAGCCTGGGCACCAGCAAGGCGGATATCGCGGAGGCTATCCTGGAAGGCATCTGCTTTGAGATGAAGGATATCATGGCCATGAATCAGGAGCTTTCCGGCGAGGTCAGGCATGTCCGCCTCTGCGGCGGCGTCTCCAAGAGCCCCATGTGGTGCCAGATGTTCGCCGATGTCCTCAACAAGCCCGTGGAACTGATGGAAGTGACCGAACTGGGCGCTCTGGGCGCCGCCATGTGTGCAGGCATCGGCGCCGGCCTGTATAAGGACTGCCCGGACGCTGTATCCAAATGCGTCAAGGTCACCAAGGTCTATCGCCCCGATCCCGGCAGGGTCGGGGAATACGAAGAGGCCTTCCGCGTGTGGGAACGCTGCTACCGTGTCAGCAACGAAGAAATATACATCTGAAAAAATATGTGATATAATGATCCCTGTCCAGGATTATCCCGGGACAGGGATCATCTATTAACATAAAGGAAGCAGGCGGTCCAATGCTCTTCTACATCGTCCGTCACGGGGAAACCCGCTCCAACGTCGAAGGCCGTCTCCAGGGCTGGATCGACGACCCGCTCAATGAAAACGGGACAGCGCTGGCGAAGGTCACGGGCCGCGGGCTTCAGGGAGTACGCTTCGGCCGCTGCATCACCAGCCCCCTGCGCCGCGCGTATCAGACGGCGCAGACAGTCCTTGAGGAAAGCGGCAACGTATCCGTGCCGATCGAAACGGAGGACAGGATCAGGGAGATCCACATGGGGGAATGGGAGGGCAGACGCATAAGCCCCCGGTTCGGCGAGGTCGATCAGGAGATGATGCGTCTTTTCTTTACCGATCCCTTCCGTTTCCCGGGCTTTCCCGGCGGGGAAAAGGTGACCGATGTCTGTCAGAGGACGCAGGATTTTCTGCGCGAGCTGGCCCGGGAAGGAAAGGAAGAGGAAACCTGTCTGCTGGTCACCCACGGAGTCGCTCTGCGTTCCATGCTCAATTTTCTTTATGACGACCCGGCCGATTTCTGGCACGGCCATGTGCCCTACAACTGCGCCGTGAACATCGTGTCCTTCCGGGACGGACAGTGGCGATTGCTGGCCGACGACAGGCTATATTACGAGCGCGAAGCGGCGGTGGACCGGTACGCGGCCTTCAGGTAACGTATTGTGCGATGCTCACAAAAACTACCACGAAAGCGAGGAACAAAAGATGTTTGAAAGAACACTCTATCGCTCCGACATGCTGAAATGCGCGCTGTGCCAGGACGCGCCGTGCGACGCGGCCTGCGGGAAGCTGGCGCCGTCGTCTCTTTTGCGCAGCATCTGGTTTGACAACGAGAAGGGCGCCGCGGGAAGGCTTCCTGCGCAGGATCCTTGCCTGAACTGCCCGGGAAACTGCGAGGCGGGCTGTGTGCGCCCGGGCGAAGTGCCGATTCGGAAGCTCATTAAGCGGCTGCGCGCCGAGGTCGCGCCGCAGATGGAAGTGCCCCTGCCGCAGGACGAGGAACGCCTGTGGACCGATCTGTGCGGCGTTCCCCTTGAAAACCCGTTTCTGCTCTCCTCTTCGGTGGTGGCAAGCACCTATGACATGTGTGCCCGCGCTTTTGAGGCGGGCTGGGGAGGCGCGTGCTTCAAGACCGTCTGTTCTCTGGATATACACGAGGCCTCGCCCCGGTTTTCCGCCATCGACGGGGCGGACGGCAGCATCATAGGCTTCAAGAATATCGAGCAGCTTTCAGACCACAGCGCTCAGGAAAACATGGACATCTTCCGCCGCCTCAAGAAAAACTATCCCTCCAAGTTCATCCTCGCCTCCATCATGGGTCAAAACGAACAGGAATGGGAGGACCTGGCCCGGATGTGCGAGGAAAACGGCGCGGACGGGGTGGAACTCAATTTCTCCTGCCCCAATATGATGGAAGGGGGACTGGGCTCCGATATAGGCCAGGTGCCCGAGCTGGTGGAACGCTTTACCGCCGCGGCGCGCCGCGGAACAAAAATACCCCTGCTGGCCAAGCTCACGCCCAATGTGGCGAATATGAGCCCCGCTGCGGAAGCGGCTGTGCGCGCCGGCGCCGACGGTATCGCGGCGATCAATACCATCAAGAGCGTCATAGGCGTTTCTCCCCATACCTATGTGTCCGCCCCCGCGGTCCACGGCCAGTCCGCCGTGGGCGGCTACAGCGGGAATGCCGTCAAGCCCATCGCCCTGCGTTTTATGGCGGAGCTGGGCAATAACCCGCTGCTTAAAGGCAAACATATCAGCGGCATGGGCGGCGTGGAAAACTGGTCGGACGCGGTGGAGTTTATCCTGCTGGGCGCCGGCAGTATCCAGGTGACGACCGCCGTCATGCAGTACGGTTACCGCATCATAGAAGACCTGAAGGCCGGGCTTAACCTGTACCTGGCAGAAAAAGGCATTGGCAGCGTGAAGGAAGCCGTGGGACTGGCGCTGGGATCCATCAGCGCCACGACGGACGTGCTGGAACGGGATACGGTAGTGTATCCCAAATTCCACCGCGACAGGTGCATAGGCTGTGGCCGCTGCGCCATTTCCTGCGCTGACGGCGGCCATCAGGCCATCCGTCTGAACGCGGAGCGCAGGCCGGTGCTGGACGGCCGCAAATGCGTCGGCTGCCAGCTGTGCGTGCTGGTATGCCCGCAGCGGGCGATCACGTCCAGCGGAAGGCGCGTCGCTAAAAAGCAGCAATAATAGAGGGGACAAATGCCGCCGCGGCTCTGTTTGACACGCGGCATTTTCTGATATATAATCAATTGGATTGATAAAGACCAATTGTCACATGACTGCCTGTGTTTTTAAACGAAACGGATTGATGAGGTGCATATTATGACGATCGGGGATATGGTGGATATCCTGAAAGCGCGGGTACTGCTGGGGGAAGACAAGCTGGACACGCCGGTGTATACGGCCTGCTGCTCCGACCTGATGAGCGACGTGCTGGCCTTCGTGGATGAAAAAACGGTGCTGATTACGGGGCTGACCAACCCGCACGTCATCCGCACCAGCGAGATGCTGGACCTTAAATGTCTTGTTTTCGCCCGGGGCAAGGTGCCTTCCGACGATATCCTTGAAAGCGCGGAGGAGCAGGGCCTGGTGGTCATCACCACGAAGGCCACGGCCTTCAGTGCCTGCGGCATGCTCTATGAAAAGGGCCTGCGCGGCGTTCCCGTTCCGCTGGAATGGGACAAGGAAGGAAAGGAGGGCGCCTGATGGAGGCCCTGATTCATGAAGTATATCCGGTCGCCTCGGCGGATTATACCTCCGCCGGCCATGCCAGCGCCGATATCAAGAAAAAGCTCAAGATGCTCGGCGTGGGCGGGGACGTGCTGCGCCGGGTGGCCGTCGCTTCCTACGAGGTGGAACTCAACCTGGTGATCCATTCCCAGGGCGGCCATCTGGACCTGAATGTGTTTCCCGACCGGGTGGAGCTCGTGTCCGAGGACGTGGGCCCCGGCATACCGGACCTTTCCCTGGCGATGCGGGAGGGCTGGTCCACAGCCAACGAGGAAGCCCGGTCCCTGGGCTTCGGCGCGGGCATGGGGTTGCCCAACATGAAGCGCAACGCCGACGAGTTTGACATTCAGAGCGAGGTCGGAAAAGGTACGGTGATCAGGATGGGCTTCAGGCTGGCCTGATCATCATGAAAGGCGGATTCAGGACATGGAAAATGTTCGTCGCTATCATTCTGTATATCTGGACAAGGAACGATGCCGCGGCTGCACCAACTGCCTGGAGCACTGCCCCACGGAGGCCATCCGTGTGCGCGGAGGCCGGGCTCACATACTGGATTCCTTGTGTATAGACTGCGGTGAGTGTATCCGCATCTGCGATTACCACGCCAAGGTGGCCGTGACGGACGCCCTGGCGGACATTCACCGTTTCAAATATTCGATCGCCCTGCCCGCGCCCTCCCTCTACGGCCAGTTCCGCGGCCTGAAGCGGCCGGAATATGTGCTGGAGGCGCTCAAAAAGATCGGCTTCTACGACGTGTTCGAGGTGTCGCGGGGGGCGGACGTCGTCACCCGGGCTATCCGCGAGCGCCTGCGGGACGATCTGATCCCGCGGCCGGTCATATCTTCGGCCTGTCCGGCGGTCGTGCGGCTGATCCAGGTCCGTTTCCCGGAACTGCTGGATCACGTGATCGACATCCGTCAGCCCATGGAGGTGGCCGCCTCCATCGCCCGGGCGGAATTCTGCAAAAAGCACAACTGCCGTCCGGATGAAGTGGGCTGCTTCTTCATCACCCCCTGCCCGGCCAAGATGACCGTGATCCGCGCGCCGCTGGGGCAGAAGAAGTCCGCGCTGGACGGCGCGGTCTCCATCATGGAAATATATGGGATGCTGCTGCCCCATGTGGAAAAAATGCAGGCCGACCCGGACTTTGAGCCTTCCACCTCCTACGGCGTGGCCTGGGCCTCCTCAAACGGCGAAGCCAACGCCGTCTGTCCGGAATCGAGCCTTTCGGTGGACGGCATTTCGGACGTCATCCGCGTGCTGGAGGAGGTCGAAAACTATAAGCTGAACGACCTGGAATACCTGGAGGGCAACGCCTGCGTGGGCGGCTGCGTGGGCGGCGCGCTGACCTTTGAAAACAACTACGTCGCCAAGGCCACCCTGCGCAAGCTGGTGGCCGGCATGCCCAAGGTCCATCCGGACCAGGCGGTGCCTATCTCGATGCTGACCAAGTACCAGATGCGCAACGACGTTCCTTTTGAGCCCAACCAGGCCATGCAGCTGGACGACAACCTGGTGGCTGCCATGCAGAAGATGAACCGCATGAAGGAGATCCTGGAGACCCTTCCGGGCTATGACTGCGGCTCCTGCGGCTCTCCCACCTGCAAGACCTTCGCGGAGGACATCGTCCGCGGCTACGCGACGGAGATGGACTGCATCCACCTGATGAAAAACAAGCTCAAGGCGATGGCCGAGGAAATGGTGAACCTGGCCCAGATGACCCGCAAATAAGCCCGGGGAGCACTCCCGGGACAAGGAGGATATGCGCTGTGAAAGTAAGCGAACTGGCTGCCCTGACCGAGGCCGCTTTTCTGACGGCCGTGCCGGACGATAAGGAAGTGACCTGCGGCTATACCTGCGACCTGCTCAGCTGGGTCATGGCCCACGGGGACGAGGGTATGGCCTGGGTGACCGTGCAGACGCACATGAACGTGGTGGCCGTGGCGGTGCTGGCGGATATGGCCTGCATCGTGCTGCCCGAAAACGTCAAAATGGAAGGAGAAGCACTGGACAAGGCGCTTTCCGAGGGCATGGCGGTGCTCTCGTCCCCTCTGACCGCGTATGAGATCTGCGGCAGGCTGGCGGGGGCGGGCGTTCCCGGCCGGGCGCAATAATAATGGAAACGCTCTTATACGACCTGCATATTCATTCCTGCCTGTCTCCCTGCGGCAGCGACGATATGACGCCGGCCAATATCTGCGGAATGGCCGCTTTGAAGGGCCTGCAGATGATAGCCCTGACGGACCATAACGCCGCCGGCAACCTCCCCGCTATGCAAAAGGCGGCGGAGGCTTTTGGGCTGCTTTTTATTCCGGGGATGGAGATCACCACCTCCGAGGAAGTGCATCTGCTGGGCTATTTTCCGGACGTTCCCACGGCGGTGGCGTTCGGGGATTTCATCCGGGAGCATCTGCCCAAAAAGAAAAACAAGCCCTCTTTCTTCGGCAACCAGCTCGTGCTGGACGAGGACGACCAGCTGATCCGGGAGGAGGACGCCCTGCTGATCGGCGCGACCGACCTGCCGCTTGAAAGGCTGACAGGGCTGGTGCGCGAATACGGCGGCGTTCCCGTGCCGGCGCATATCAACCGCGGCTCCAACGGCCTGCTGGTGAACCTGGGCTTCATGCCGCAGGGGCTCGACTACACGACGGTGGAGGTCTGGCGCGCCCTGCCCTGCCCGCATACCCCGCAGGAGGGGAAGCTGGTGCTCCACTCGTCCGACGCCCATTACCTGGGAGATATCGCCGAACCGGAGATGACCCTGTCCCTGCCCGAACGCTCCGTCCGCAGCTTCCTGGACTGTCTGCGACAGGGGTCGCAGTGATGCCGGGGGCGTGACGGAAGGCTTTGGGTCTGTTCTGAACCAATAGTATTCTTCCGGTGGGGCGATCCGCGCCTTCATGGAAAAACAGGGGGCTGCTATGAAAAAAGTGATCTGTTTCGTATGCGCTTTGACATTGCTTCTGGGCGTGTGCATGACCGCGCTGGCGGAGGATAACTGGGTATGTCCGGAATGCGGGGCGAGGGTGCCGGTATCGCTGGGGGATTTATGCCCGAAGTGCGGGGCGCTGAGACCTTCGTCCACGCCTGACCCTACTCCGACCGCCGTGCCAACGGCTGAATCGACGCCTACAGCGATAGGAGGGCATGCTCCGTGGGACTGCCCGGCGCCGGGTTGCGGCAGGACGGGAAACAAGGGCAATTACTGCGGAAACTGCGGCCATCCGGCGCCGTGGATGGAGACCCCTGATCCCTCCGCCGCCGAGGCGAGCGAAGCTGACCTCCAGAATGCACATGAGATCATCGACGAGACCGACAAGACCTATAATACTCCGTTTGCCTACAGCGCCGTTTTCTTTAACGGCAATCGCGTCCCGGGAAATCGTACAGAAGAAACTAACCTGGGCGATTTGATCACCGACGCCATGGTCTGGACCGTCGTGACCGCGGGCAGTATCAGCGTTGAAGAACTCAGCAGCGTTGTGGGCATCACCAACGGCGGCGGCATCCGCGCCCCCATCGCGGCCGGCGACGTCACCGTGAAGGACGTGAACACCGTGCTGCCTTTCGGCAACACCGTGACCGTCATCCGCGTGACCGGCGCTGAGCTTCTGGAGGCGCTGGAAGCGTCCACCTTCTGCACACCCGACCCCGTCGGCGGCTTCCCGCAGACCAGCGGCATCGTCTGGACTCTGGACACCACCAAGGCCTATGATCAGGGCGACCTGTACGTGCTGAACGGCAAGGAATCCACTTACTACGCGCCCAAGTCCATCCAGCGCGTCACGATCCAGTCCATCAACGGCGAGCCCTTCGACGCTGAGAAGACCTACATCGTCGTGACCAACAACTTCTCTTCCGCGCCTACTCCGAGGGCAGCTTCTTTGACACAACTATCCCGCTGGATGAAGCCGTGGTAAACTACATCCGGGAGCAGCTCAACAGCTACATCGGGGCCGAACCTCAGGGCGGCCGCCTGACGATCATTCAGTAACAGAGGGGCGACTGGACCTGTTCCCTTTGGAAAATGCAGTTTTGCATGTGCAGTAGAACGAACGATATCTGAATGGGCATATATATCACAAATTGCTTCTGGAGGGACGGCAAATGAATAATTCTGCGCGGACGGCCAAAGGAATAGCTTTTCTGCTGGTATTAAGCATGCTGCTGCCATCAGCGGCAGCTTTTTCCGAGCATGCCCCGTGGGACTGCCCTACGCCAGGCTGCGGCAGGACAGGGAACAGGGGCAATTACTGCGGCAACTGCGGTCATCCGGCGCCTTGGATGGAGGAAACGGAGACGGGGAAAATGGAGGTTTTGGATGAATACTGGCCGAGTTTCAGAGTTAATAAAACTGCTCCGTTATCCGTTATTTGTAATCTCGATCCGGATTCCGAATTGATTCACCAGCTACGGGATGACATAGAAGCAGTCGGCATGGATGAAGCCTTCGGATCGGTTGTGGATGATCCCGTCAAATATTCTTTGATTGCTTTGGCGGAATTCACCGTATCCGGCTTCGAGGAAGCTGACGGGGATATTATTCTTGGTATGATCATTCCTGGTGTAGTGGCTGAATCAGTTGTAGAGGTTGTGGTCGGTCTGTTGGACGGAGAGGTGGTCTCCTGGGAACCCCTCGAGGTGCTCGAAGTTTATGATTCGATTGTGAAGGTGGCCATTGCTCCGGAATGTGCTGAAGACGTGCAGAACGGAACGGCCGTGATGGCGGTGCTGGTAAACTGATGAACTGCGAACTGATAACCTGTCTTTCCAAATGGCAAGCCCCCGGCCGAAGGCCGGGGGCTTGGCTTTGGAAGTATATTGTCTCTTACAGCTGCGGGCCGGCGGGGACGAGAGCCTTGCCGGCTTCGTTGCCTTCGTACTTGACGAAGTTCTTGATGAAGCGCTGGGAGAGGTCCTTCGCCTTCTCTTCCCACACAGAAGGATCGGCATAGGTGTCCCGCGGGTCGAGGATCTTGGGATCGACGCCGGGCAGGGCGGTGGGCACTTCAAAGTTGAAGTAGGGGATCTTCTTGGTGGGAGCGTTCAGAATGTCGCCGTTCAGGATGGCGTCGATGATGCCGCGGGTATCCTTGATGGAGATACGCTTGCCGGTGCCGTTCCAGCCGGTGTTGACCAGGTAGGCCTTGGCGCCGCTCTTCTGCATCTTCTTGACCAGTTCTTCGGCGTATTTGGTGGGATGGAGCTCCAGGAAGGCCTGGCCGAAGCAGGCGGAGAAGGTCGGCGTGGGCTCAGTGATGCCGCGCTCGGTGCCGGCCAGCTTGGCGGTGAAGCCGGACAGGAAGTAGTACTTGGTCTGTTCCGGGGTCAGGACGGACACGGGGGGCAGCACGCCGAAGGCGTCGGCGGACAGGAAGATGACGTTCTTGGCGTCCGGGCCGGCGGAAATGGGTCTGACCTTCTTGACGATGTTTTCAATGTGCTCGATGGGGTAGGAGACGCGGGTGTTCTCGGTGACGGACTTATCGGCAAAGTCGATCTTGCCGTTTTCGTCCAGCGTCACGTTCTCGAGCAGGGCGTCGCGGCGGATGGCGTTGTAGATATCGGGCTCGGAATCCTTGTCCAGGTTGATGACCTTTGCGTAGCAGCCGCCTTCGAAGTTGAAGACGCCGTTGTCGTCCCAGCCGTGCTCGTCGTCGCCGATCAGCAGGCGCTTGGGGTCGGTGGACAGGGTGGTCTTGCCGGTGCCGGAGAGGCCGAAGAAGCGTGTTGGCGGAGCAGTGCATAGAAGCAATGCCCTTGAGGGGCAGGTAGTAGTTCATCATGGAGAACATACCCTTCTTCATTTCGCCGCCGTACCAGGTGTTCAGGATCACCTGCTCACGGGAGGTGACGTTGAAGGCAACCACGGTTTCGCTGTTCAGGCCCAGTTCCTTATAGTTGGTGCACTTGGCCTTGGAGGCGGTGTACACCATGAAGTCCGGCTCGAAGGAAGCCAGCTCTTCCTCGGTGGGCTTGATGAACATATTCCGGACGAAGTGGGCCTGCCAGGCGACCTCCATGATGAAGCGGACGGCCATACGGGTGTCCTTGTTGGCGCCGCAGAAGGCGTCAACCACATACAGCTTCTTGCCGGAGAGCTGCTTCTTGGCCTGATCGCGGACCTGAGCCCAGGCTTCGGCGGTCATGGGATGGTTGTCGTTCTTGTAGGCTTCCGAGGTCCACCAGACGGTGTCCTTGGAGTTTTCGTCCATGACGATGTATTTGTCCTTGGGGGAGCGGCCGGTGTAGATGCCGGTCATGACGTTGACGGCGCCCAGCTCGCTGAGCTGGCCTTTGTCAAAGCCGGTCAGGGAAGGATCCATTTCATCCTTGAAGAGGGTTTCGTAGGAAGGATTATAGATGATCTCCTTGACGTCGGAGATCCCGTACTTGGACAGGTCCAATTTGGCCATATGAGAGACACCCCTTTTTAATACATTTGTGCTCTGAAAAGCGTACTTTCAAAAAAAGACCCCTTTGCGCACAAATATCATTATACACAAAACAAGGCGCTTGTCAACCGATGACAGAAATTTGCCATGATCGGCGTTCTTAAGGGATTTCGGAGGAGACAGGGGGAATCGGAACGGACAGGGGAAGCGGCCTGCGGACAAAAACGCGCCGCCCGTACGGGCGGCGCTTGAAAGACGAAAATCAGCCGGCGGAGGCGCTTTGAGCGCGGGGCAGCTTCTTTTTGACGGCGGGGGCAGGCATATGGCGTTCGCCCAGCGACAGGGTCGGGAGCGAACCCTGCTCGATCACCTCGCGGGTGATGAGGCAGCGGTTGACCTCCCGGCGGGAAGGCAGGTCGAACATGGTGTCCAGCAGGGCCTCCTCGATGATGGCCCTCAAGCCGCGGGCGCCGGAACGCAGACGGAGCGCCTTCTGGGCGATGGCGGCCAGCGCGTCCTGTTCAAAGGAAAGCTCCACCCCGTCCAGGGCCATCAGCTTCTGGTACTGCTTGACCAGGGCGTTCTTGGGCTCGGTCAGGATGCGGATCAGGGCCTCCTCGTCCAGCGGGTCCAGGGATACGGTGACGGGAAGACGGCCCACGAACTCGGGGATCAGGCCGAACTTCATCAGATCCTCCGGCCGCATTTCGTGCAGGATCAGGGCTGCGTCCTTTGAAACGGTGCTTTCGATTTTGGCGCCGAAACCCATGGCCTTTTTGCCGATGCGGCGTTCGATGATCTGGGTCAGGCCGTCAAAGGCGCCGCCGCAGATGAAGAGGATGTTGGTGGTGTCGATCTTGATGAATTCCTGCTGGGGGTGCTTGCGGCCGCCCTGCGGGGGCACGTTGGCCACCGTTCCCTCCAGTATTTTGAGGAGCGCCTGCTGCACGCCCTCGCCGCTGACATCGCGGGTGATGGAGACGTTCTCGCTCTTCTTGGCGATCTTGTCGATCTCGTCGATATAGACGATGCCGCGCTGCGCGGCCTGCACGTCCCCGTTGGCGGCCTGGATGAGGCGCAGGAGGATGTTTTCCACATCCTCGCCGACATAGCCGGCCTCGGTCAGGGTGGTGGCGTCGGCGATGGCGAACGGCACGTTCAGTATGCGGGCGAGAGACTGGGCCAAATAGGTCTTTCCGCAGCCGGTGGGGCCGACCATCAGGACGTTGGACTTCTGAAGCTCGATATCCTCGCTCTTTTTACCGGCGGAGATCCGCTTATAATGGTTGTATACCGCCACGCACAGCGAGCGCTTCGCCTTTTCCTGACCGATCACGTAATCGTCCAGCACGGCCTTCATCTCGGCGGGGGAGGGGATCTTGTCAAGCTTAGGGGCGTCGGGCATGTCCAGATCGTCGGACATGATTTCCTGACAGAGAGTGATGCACTCATCGCAGATGAAGGCGTTGGGCCCCGCGATCAGGCGCCGGACCTGGTCCTGCGTCTTGCCGCAGAAGGAGCAGCGGGGCTTGCGCTGGGAGATATCGTCGTTTTTCGCCATGGTTCTCCTTACCTCGTGACGTTCTTGGGCTGAGGCTGATAGATCTCGTCGATGATGCCGTAGGCCAGGGCTTCCTGGGCGCTCATGAAGTGATCGCGCTCCACGTCCTGTTCCAGGATCTCCAAAGGCTTGCCGGTCATGTCGGCCATCAGGCGGTTCATCTTCTGCTTGGTCTTGAGCAGCCATTCGGCGTGGATGCGGACGTCGGTAGCCTGGCCGGAAGCGCCGCCGGAGGGCTGATGGATCATGACCTCGCTGTTGGGCAGGGCGAGCCGCTTGCCCTTTTCCCCGGCCATCAGCAGGAAGGCGCCCATGGACGCGGCCAGGCCGATGCACACGGTGCGCACCGGGCATTTGACGTAATTCATGGTGTCGTAGATGGCCATACCGGCCGTGACGGAGCCGCCGGGGCTGTTGATGTACAGGCTGATATCGGCGTCCGGGTTTTCGCGCTCCAGGAACAAAAGCTGGGCCACCACGACGTTCGCCACGTTATCGTCGATCGCGCTGCCCAGGAAAACGATACGGTCGCGCAGCAGACGGGAATAGATGTCGAACCCGCGCTCGCCGCGGCCGGTTTCCTCAATGACATAGGGAATGGTAGACATTCGGCTTCACCTCTCTTTTGTAAAAAAGCCGGGCATACTCCTTAAGGGACGCCCGGCTGTAAGTCCGGCGGGATGCCGCCGGCGGATCACTTGTTCTCTTCTTCAGAGGCTTCTTCCTTGGCTTCCTCGTCCTCGATGACCTTCATCATATCGGAGGCGACCTGGGAAGCGTCCACCCGCTCGGAGGCGTCCTTCACTTCGATCTGGGCGGCGGCCTTGATCATATCGACCACCTTGCGCAGCTTGGCGTTCTGGCGCAGCGCCTCGGTCGTGCGGTCGTTCAGGGCGGCCTTGAAGTCCTCGGCGGACTGGCCGCGGCGGGAGGCTTCCTCTTCGATTTCCTTGTTGACCTCTTCATCGGTCAGCTCGGGGTTTTCCTTGGCGATGACGGCCTCGAGCACCAGCTGCATCTTGACGCGGTTGGAAGCCTCGGGGCGGTACATGTCGCTCACCTGCTCCTCGGTCTGGCCGGTGTACTTGAGGTAATCCTCATATTTGAGGCCCTGGTACATCATGTTCATGCGGAGCTGGCGCTTCATCATGTTGATCTCGTCGTCGATCATGGCCTGGGGAATGTCGCAGTCAGAGGCGTCGACCACCTGCTGGATCAGGGCGTTCTCCATCTCGACGTCGGCGTTCTTTTCGGCGTTGTCGGTCAGTTCCTTTTTGATGGCTTCCTTATATTCGGCGAAGGTCGTGTAATCGGAAACGTCGGCGGCGAAATCGTCGTCCAGCTCGGGCTTGACCTTGGCCTGAATGGAGTTCACCTTGACGTGGAAGACAGCCGCCTTGCCGGCCAGCTCCTCAGACTGATAAGGATCGGGGAAGGTGACGTTCAGGTCCTTCTCTTCGCCGATGGCCATGCCGACCATCTGGTCTTCAAAGCCGGGAATGAAGGTGCCGCTGCCGATTTCCAGGGTCTGGCCCTGGGCGGTGCCGCCCTCAAAGGCCACGCCGTCCACGCTGCCGGCGTAATCCAGGTTCACGGTGTCGCCCTTTTCAACCGGACGGTCGGTCACATCCTGCAGGGTGGTGGCCTTTTCCACGTCGCGGTCGATGCGGGAGTTGATGTCGTCCTCCGTCACCTGATGGACGTATTTGACCTGCTTCAGGCCCTTGTATTCGCCCAGCTCCACCTCGGGCTTGACGAACACCTTGACAGTGAACTTAAGATCCTGACCGGCGGCCATCTGGTCGATGGAATCGACGTCGGGCTGGTCGACGGGGAAAAGGCCGTGCTCTTCCACGGCGGCCTCGTAAACGTCCGGGAACAGGAGATTAAAAGCGTCCTCATGGAAAACGCTCTCGCCGTACATGGTCTCGATCACCTTGCGGGGAGCGTGGCCTTTGCGGAAGCCGGGCACCTGCACACGGCCGCGCATCCTGAGATACGCCTTCTGGAGTGCGGCGTCAAATTCCGCCGCGGGAACTTCAAAGGTCAGTTTGACCTGATTGCTGGATACTTTTTCGACCGTGCTGGCCATGTTCGGGACAACCTCCAAATTCTAAAACGGTATGGTATGTGGACGGGATCGGATCTGATCCTTTCACTGCGCGGCGTTTTGTGCAAAAAACGCCAATGAATATATTACACCATCGGCGCTACTTTGGCAAGCATTTTATTTGGATGCCGGCGCCTGCCAACGCGCGGAAGCTGTGAAAAAGCGCATCCCGTGAGATGCGCCTTAGCCGTGCGGAAGAGAAGGGGCAGCGCTGCGCGCGGGACGGTCAGGAAACGTCAAACTGAACGCCGGGCAGACGGGGGAGAAGACGCTCCTTCATTTCGGGCAGCCTGTCCCGCGGGGTCTCGCCCAGGACGATGAGGGAGGCGCGGTGCTGCAGGGCATAGTCGGCGATGGTGTCCTCCACGGCCTGGGAGGAAATGATCTCCATTTCGGCGTCGGTCTCGCGGGCAAGGCTGTAGAGCTGGTTGAGGGCGGAACTGATATCGGGGTTTCCGAGCATGGTGGATTCCCTGGTGCGCACGTGCAGCACCCGCAGCGGGCACTGCCGTTTTTCAGCCAATTCCCTGCCGCGGCGGATCAGCCTGTCGCAGCTGACCTGATCTGTCACGCAGACCAGCACGGTTTCGTTTTCCGGCATATCGGCACCTCCTTACAGCTTTTTCCAGTCCGATACATAGCGGGCGCTGCTGCGGATATACAGATGGTCCCCCAGCTGCCAGGCGGGGCGGGGGATATTGGCGTCATAGTACAGAAGCCGGTCGTCCTCCTCCTCGTCCGGGTCGCCTACGTTCAGGCACAGCGGATAGTACATGACGCCTTCGCGCTCCACTGCATTGTCTCCCATCTGCTTGAGTACGCCGGTATATTCCTTCTGGTCGGAGGAAAGGGCGTTGCGCAGATGCCGCCGGTAGGCCTTGAGCGGGGAAACCAGCATATCGGCCGAAAAGATGAACAGGATGCCGCCCAGTATAAACAGGGCGATCGTCACATATTTGCTGCGCAGGATGAACGCCGCGATACCCCCGGCGATCAGCAGCGCGGCGGGTATATAGGCCTTGAGCCGGGTTATCTTGATTTCCCGGTTGAGGGCTTCCAGGTCCTTTTCCTGATACATGGAAAATCTCCTCCGTTTCTGATCCTATTGTATCAGATTATGCATTTTAAGTACAGAGCGCAAAGCGGACAAAAAAAAGACACCGGCCTGTTCAGTTCAGACCGGCGGCAAAAGGCGGAAAGCGTCAGCGGCTCAGACGGAGCCTGCGGCGGGCAAGGGCCGCCCGGTGTTCGGCGGTTTCCTCTTCAGTTTCTGGAATATAGGGCGGGATCTCGGCGGGACGGTCGTTTTCGTCCAGCGCGACATAGACGGCGTAGGCGCGGTTTACCAGCGCCCGGGAGCCGCCCAGCTGCTCCACATAGCTGTCCACCCGGACCTCCATGCTCGTGCGGCCCGTCCAGGTGACGAAGGCTTCCTGCACGAGCATGTCGTTCAGATAAGCGGGGCCGATAAAATCAAGCTGGTCCACGCAGGCGGTGGTCACCTCTTTGTGGGCGTAGCGGCGGGCCGCCACCGCTCCCACTACGTCGATCCACGCCATCAGCTGGCCGCCGAAAAGCCGGTCGTTCTTGGCGCCGTTGCAGTGCTGGCGCATGATGATCTGTACGCTGGTCGTGATCTGGCGCATGATAAAGCCGTCCTTCCCGTCAGGTTTTGATGGTGAGCTGTTCGTCCAGGGAGCCGTCGTCGTCAAAGACCATCTTTTCCCGGAAGGTCAGAAAAACGGTGTCTCCGTTTTTCATCCGGTCGTGGGTCTCCGGCGGGGCGATCACGCGGAACAGGGCCTGGCCCACGCGGACGCGGCAGTCGTTCACATCGCCCAGATAGTACTGGCTTTCAAGGGTTCCCTTGAGGTCGCCCTCCGTCAGCGACAGGGTGATCCGCTCGGGGCGCACGGCGACGTCCACCCTGCCGCGCCGGTCGCCCTTGTAGGGGATGCGCTGATCCGTTCCGGTCAGGGTGATGAAGGCGCTGTCTGCCACACCCTTGGCGAAATCGACCTTCCCCAGGAAGTCCGCCACGAACTGGTTGGCGGGGCGGTTATAGATGTCCGCCGGGGTGCCGACCTGCTGGATACAGCCCTGGTTGATCAGGATGATGCGGTCGGACATGGCCATGGCCTCGGTCTGGTCGTGCGTCACGTACACGACGGTGATGCCCAGGGACTGCTGGATCTCCTTGATCTCAAAGCGCATGCTTTCGCGCAGCTTGGCATCGAGGTTTGAAAGCGGCTCGTCCAACAGCAGGAGCTCAGGCTCCGCCACCAGGGCGCGGGCCAGGGCGACGCGCTGCTGCTGGCCGCCGGACAGCTGGGAGGGAAGGCGCTGGGCGTACTGGCTCAGGTGCACGATCTCCAGCACCCGTTCCACGTGCGTCCTGATCTCTGCCCGGGGAATCTTTTTGATGTTCAGCGGATAGGCCACGTTGTCGTACACGTTCATGTGCGGCCATACCGCGTAGGACTGAAATACCATGCCGATGTTCCGCTTTTCGGGGGGAACGAACGTTTTTCCGCCGGACACCTGCAGGGCGTTGATATACACCTCGCCCGAGGTGGGCTTTTCGAATCCGGCGATGATGCGCAGCATGGTGGTTTTTCCGCAGCCGGAGGGGCCGAGCAGGGTGACGAACTCCCCTTCCTGAAAGGTCTCGCTGAAGTCCCTGAGCACGACGTTGTCGCCGAAGGCCTTGGTGACATTTTTGATGGTAACGCTTGCCATGTTTCCCGGTCCTTTCTCAGATGGAGAATTCGCCCTTGGTCAGGCGGTTCAGGATGAAGTTGAGGATGATGACGATCAGCAGGATGCCGAAGGCCAGGGCGCAGCTCTGCGGCTGGCTGGTGAAGGTCCAGTATTCGTAGAGCTGAAAGCCGATGGTCTTGGTGGTGTTGGAGTAAAGCAGGGTGGTCATGGAGAGCTCATAGAAGCTTGGAATGAAGATCAGGAACCAGCCCGCGGCGATGGAGGGGAAAATGAGCCGGCCGGTGATTTTGAACATCGTCCTCAGCCACGTGGCCCCGGAAATCTGGCTGCATTCCTCCAGGGACACATGGATCTGGCTCATGGCGGAGACCACCGTGCGCATGCCCATCATCATGTATTTGATCAGGTAGGCGACGATGATGATATAGGCAGTGTTGTAGATGTTTACGCCGAAGGTGCCCTTCATGGTCATGATGAGGCCCAAAGCGATGACGACGGACGGCGTGCCCGAGCCCAGGGTGATCAGGAAGTTCGGGATGGTCCGCCCGCGCACGCGGGTGCGCTGCAGGAGGTAGCTCATCACACAGGCCACGGCGATGCCCACCGTGGCGGTGACCGCCCCGAAGACGAGGGAGTTTTTAAGGCAGTTGATCGTTTCCGTGCGGTCAAAAACCGTCTGCCAGTTGGTCAGGGTAAAATTGTCCCGGGCCAGCATGCTCTTGCCGACGTCCACCTTAAAAGAGGTGGTGAAAATGGTCGCAAAGGGGATCAGGATGACGATGACTGCGAACAGGGACACCAGCACCGTCAGCGGTACGCGCCATTTGCGCAGATCCACGATGGCGGGGCGGACGGACTTGCCGGACACGGTGATGTACTGCTTTCTGGCCAGCACCACGTCCGATATAAAGAGGATCACCAGGGCGGATACCATCAGCAGCACGGCCATGCCGGTGGCGTCGTTGAGGCGCTGCTGGCCCAGGGCCACATATTCCACGATCCGGGTGGTGACGGTGTGCACGCGCCCGGGGCTGCCTATGATGGAGGGGATGCCGTAGCAGGAAGCGGCGCTGACGAACACCAGCAGGGCCCCCGCGATCAGGGAGGGGGTGGTCATGGGCAGGGTGACGGTGAAGAGGGTCTTTACAGGAGACGCGCCCGAAATGCGGGAGGCTTCCTCCAGGGAGGGATCCATTTTTTCCATCGCCCTGGAGATGGTGATGAAGGCGTAAGGGTAATAGAAGGTCGTCAGCACCCAGATCAGTCCGGGCAGGGAATAGACGTTCAGGGGCCCCGGCGCGTCGCTCAGGGAAAACAGGGCGCGCAGCCACTGGTTGATGGTGCCCACGTTGGGGTTGGCCAGGCGCAGCCACGCCATGGCGCCCACGTACGGGGGCACCATGTAGGTCAGCACAAAAAGGGAGCGGAAAAACCTGCGCCCGTACAGGTTGGTGCGGCCGACCAGCCAGGCCAGCGGGAAGGCCAGCAGCGTTCCCAGCACCATGGTGGCCAGGGCGGCGATGGCGGTGTTTATGATGGCGGTCTGGTTAAGACCGGTGACGTCGTTGAAGAGGCGGTTGAAGGTATCCAGCGAGAAGGAGCTTTCCGGGAAAAAGGCCTTGACCACCATGTAGACTAGCGGCATCATCTGGAACAGCAGCAAAAAGTCCACGATGAGAAGGATGATGATCCATTTGAAGTCGATGATCCAGGTTTTTTCGCCCATCATCAGAAAGCAGAGCAGCAGCGCGTCCAGGGCGATGATGACGCCGATCAGGATGACCGTGCGGGCGTTGGACAAAATGAGCTTCCACAGCCAGGTGACCTCGTTCAGGACGATCATCCGGTAGGCGGTCAGGCTCATTTCCTTATTGTCGACCACGGCGCGTTTCAGGTCGCTTACGCGGTCGTTTTCCACCGCGCACTGGTCGTAAAAGCTGGTGAAAAAGGCCTGCACCAGCATGGCCTGGCGTTCCTGCCCGGAGAGCGTCCCCGCGGCTTTTTCTGAAGCCTCCGACAGGGGAAGGTTTTCGTCCAAGGCGCAGTTCAAAAGGCCGAGCCTCGAATCGTCAGGTTTTTCGGCAACTTCCGCCAGCAGGCTCTTGCGGGTGCCCGCGCCGATTTTGGGGCCGCCCGCTTTGTAGCCGATGTACAACAGACGCCACACCAGGTCGGTCTTCTGATCGGGATGCGCGCTCAGCAGAGCGTCCAGTTCCTGAGAGGAGCCGGCCTTCTGCTCCTCCCAGGAGGCGTGAAGGAGAGTATCCGCGATTTCGTCCAGGCGGGCCTTCTGCGTGGCCTCCATCTTCGAAAGGGACGGGGAAAGCAGCTTCTGCCAGTCGCTGTCGACCTGGCGGCCCAGGCTGAATATGGTTTCATACGCTCCTTCCGAGCTGAAGCCGGACTGTTCAAAGGCATTGAGCCCCCTGACGCCTGCCGCGATCACCCCCAGGCCGATCACGAAAACCAGCAGAAGGACCGCTTTGGTGATCAGCGGGCCTCTGTCCGGTTTGAGCACTTCGCGCTGCGCGGAAACGTTTGCCATGTGAAACACCTCTCATGAGCCGTTTCTTAAACAAGGAGGGGAAGCCGAGGACGGCCTCCCCTCCGGAAGCTTTAAGTAAACAGATTATTTGGTGGTCACCTTGACCGTCCAGGCGGTGTTGATGGCCTCGCGGTTTTTGTAGGTGTTCTCCCAGTCGACACCCAGATCCTTTTTGATCAGCTCGTTGGTGTCGATGGAATGATAGGGGATATCGGTCATGCTCGCGAACACGGAGTGCATGTAGCCCTGCAGGATCAGCTTCTGGGCTTCCTCGCTCAGCAGCCAGTTTTCCAGCGCTTCGCAGGCCTCGATGTTGGCGTTGGCGGAACGGGCTTCCGCCACGGTCATCACGGTGGAGGGAATCAGGATGACGCCGTCCTCGGGGTAGATGCAGGCCAGGTTGGTGATGGGCGCGCCGGCGTCCTCAGCTTCCTTGAGCACCTTCAGTACGGATTCCTCCAGGATCATGATGGCGGCGCATTCGCCGGTCTGCAGCTTGGTCAGCGCCGTGGAGCCGGACTCGATCATGACCTGGTTGGCGGCCAGACCGTCCAGGTATTCCTGGCCGTAATGGTTGTCCTGAATCAGGGAGGCGACGGCGGCCAGCGTGGTGCCGGAGGACATGGGGTTGCCCATGGAGATCAGGCCCTTGAGGTTGGTGTCAAAGGCGAAATCCTTGAAGGTCTTGGGGATGGTCACGCCCTTGGCGGCCCACTCGTCCACCTTTTCGGGGTTGTAGGCCAGCACCATGTTGCACACGCGCACGGGATACCAGTAGCCTTCCTTGTCATAGGGGAAGCGCAGCAGGGTCTCGGCGCCTTCGACCTGGATGGGCTCAAGATACCCGGCTTCCTTGAGCTCCAGGGAGAAGGCGGGCTCGGCCACCAGCATCATGTCGCAGCCCAGCACGCCGGTCTCCATTTCGCCGTACACCTTGGTGATCAGCGAGGAGGTGCCGCCGTAGAAGAAGAAGCTGCCGTCAAAAGCAGGCTCCAGGTTGGGGAATTCCTTCTTGATCGCCTCATCCATCATGTCGATGACGAAGGGATACATGGAAGAGTAGATGCCGATCTTGCCCTCGACGTCCTCATTGACGGCGAAAGCGGCCGGAACGGCGGCCAGCACCAGCATCGCGCACAGCGCCAAAGTCAATACCTTTTTCATGTAAACGACCTCTTTTCTTGTATTTTTTCATACCGGTCACATGCCGCCGGTATAAAAATCACGGGAAAAATGATGCGCTCAGCGGAAACCTGGCTATCAAAATCACTTGCCGGAAGCAGTAGTATTCATCAATGGCATTATAGCATAATAACCCTTTGTTGGCAAGCGAGAAAGAAACGATGTTCCGGATTCCGGATGTCAGCGAGCGCAGGTCTTCCGGCGGGAGGCGCGTTCCCCGTTCCGCTCTCCCCGGGGGCAGACACCGGCGCACGCGAAAAAGGACGCCGCCAGGTTGGAAATAATACGGATACATCCAGTCCGGGACAGCGTCCCTGCGCAAAAGGCGTTCAAGTGCCGCTTCGAAGCGCGGGCTTTTTCATCCAGGCAAAATACCGGGCCAGGCACGACAGGCCGGACAGCGCCCAGGTGATGCCGGCAGTGAACCAGATGGCCCAGACGCCCGCGCTTGAAACGGCGGTGATGAGCGGGGGCAGGCCGAGGCGGCCGATGATCTCCACTCCGCCGTTGATCATCGCAAACGCGGCGTCCCCGGCGCCGTTCAGCACGCCCCGGGTCATATAGATGACGCCCAGAAAGAGGTAAAACCAGCTGGTGATCTTAAGCGCCCTGCCGCCCAGGGAAATGACCTCCGCTTCGTTTACGAAAAGGCCGATCAGGTTGTCCCCGAAAAGCTGCATGAAAAGCGTCATCAGCAGAGAAAGCACCGTCATGGCGGCCAGACTGTCGCGCAGGCCCGCGCGGATCCTTTCCGGCTTGCCGGCGCCCAGGTTCTGACCGGTATAGGTGGAAAGCGCCATGCTCATGGAACCGAAGGGCTGCTGTACCAGCTGCTCCAGCCTTCCCGTGGCCGTATAGGCTGCCATGGCGGAAGGGCCGAAGGAATTGGCGAAGGACTGAAGCGCCGTGGTCGAAACGGCGATAAGGCTCCACTGAAGGGCCAGGGGCAGGCCTAAACGGATGGCGCTCATGGCGATCGGGCGGTTGAAGGGCAGATGCCTATTTTTCAGGCTGAAATAGGGGTTGCGGCGGAAGGCGTACATGAGCGAACCGGCCCCGGCCAGCAGCTGGGACAGGGTGGTGGCCAGCGCCGCGCCGAACACGCCCATTTTGAACACCCCGATGAACAAAAGGTCCATCCCCACGTTGAGCAGGCAGGAGAGCACGAGAAAATACAAAGGCGTCCTGGAGTCGCCCAGCGCCCTTTGCATGGAAGCGGCGTAATTGTACACGGCTACCAGGGGCACGGAGGCGGTAGTCATGCGCATGTAGACGATCGCGTCCGGCAGCACCTCGTCCGGAGTGCCCATCCACGAAAGCGCCGTCGGCACCAGCGCGAAGGACACCGCGCCGGTCAGCACCGACAATACCAGCATGATATACGCGGAATTGACGATGGAGCGCTTGACGCTTTCCACGTCGCCTGCTCCGAAAAAACGGGCGGTCACGATGCCGCCGCCGCTGGATATGCCGTTGCACAGCGAGAAAAACAAAAACGAAACGGAGCCCGTGGCGCCTACGGCGGCCAGGGCGTTGGCGCCCATGAGCCGGCCCACGATCATGGAATCTGCCAGGTTATACAATTGCTGAAACAGATTCCCGATCAAAAGCGGGAGGGCGAATACGGAGAGCAGGGCCAGGGGGCTCCCTTCCGTCATGTTCCGCGTGGTGTTTTTTCGCATGGAATTCTCGATTCCGGACGATTTGTCCTGCCTGCTGGGATTCAGAAGCCTGCGTTGGCGCATGAAGGGCTTTTTTTCAAACGGGCCAAAAGCCCGCCGGCTGCATATATACGCCCAAACGGGCCCCTTCGTCAATACCCAAACAGAAAAAATCAGTGCTTCTGGATCATCGAGGCGATCTGGGAAAAATCCACCTGGTTCAGTACGTGGATGACGTCCTTCATGCGGCGCATGCCGAATTTCTTGAGTATGCTGTTGACCTGGCTTTTGATGGTGGCTTCGGAGACGAAGCGCGTCTTGGCGACCTCCTTGTAGGAATCGCCGTTATAAATGCAGCACAGCACCTCAAATTCGCTGTTGGTCATTTTGGTGAGGATGTTCAGCGTGTACAGGAGGCTTGCCTTTTCGTTCTGGATGCGCTGGAATTCATTGACTATTTTGGAGGCGACGTCGCTTCTGAGCTGCATCTGGTTCTGGCTGACCTTTTCGATGGAGGAGACGATCTTGGAGATCGAATCGGTCTTCACGATAAAGTCCATGGCGCCGTTGGAATAGGCCTGGAAAAGCATTTCGTCGTCCGAATGGATGGTCAGGATGATGATCTTGCAGTCGGGCAGTTCCTGGTGGATGATGCGCGTGGCGGTGATGCCGGCGGTCTCATCCTCCATCTGGATGTCCATCAGGATGATGTCCGGGCAAAGCTGCCGGGCCAGACGGATGCATTCCGCCCCGCTTTCCGCCTCCCCGATGACCTCGAAGTCGGGCTCGTGGTCGAGCACGCTGCGGAAATAGTGGCGGATCTCCATGTTGTCGTCAGCCAATAAAATCCTGATCATGGCTTACCTCCTCCTGGCGTAGGCCGGCAAAAGGATCTCCACCTGCGTATACTCGTTCTGCCGGCTGCGGATGTGCATCTGGCCGTAATGCGCGCGGACGACGCTGAACACGTAGGAAAGCCCTATGCCCCAGCTGTTCTTTTTGTTTTTGGTGGAAACGTAGGGCTGCTCCACCTTGTGAAGCAGCTTGGGCGGTATGCCGCAGCCGTTGTCCCAGATGGAAAGATAGACCCAGCTGCGGCTGGAATAAACCGTGATGCGGATCGTGGGGGAGGACGGCGCGGCCGCCTGCAGGGCGTCCACGGAATTGCTCAGGATGTTACCCAGGGCGTGCGTCATATGGTACATATCGAACCACAGACAGGCCGGCTGCGCCGGATAATGCCGTTCCACAGTGATCCCTTCAGGAATGTGCTGCTCTGAAACGGCGGCTTCCACGGCCTTGATCAGGTCGTTCTTGATGGAGCTTACGTTCATGCTGTGGGCGTCGTTCAGGGTGCGGGCAAGATTGTCCATATTATCGTTGCACAGGCGGACTATTTTATCGATGCTTTCCTTTCTGTCCTCCTCGCGGGGTGCGTCCAGGGCAGACTGGGCCAGGATGCGGATGGTGAACAGGAGGTTTTTTTCGCTGTGCATGACGTTGCGGACGTTGGCGTACAGCGCGTCCAGGTTTTTTCGTATGCCGCGGAACTTGAAAACGCTGAGCAGATAATCGTCGTGCAGCTGAAGCAGGATGATGAACACGGCCACCAGCACCACGAACGATACGAAAGGAAGCAGGGTGGTAAAAAATACCGGCACCTGGATCGGCATGGTGAAGCGCCAGAAGCCGTACTGCAGCACGTCCTGAATGGAATAACGGAAAGCGCCGCTGAAAAACATCAGATAAAAGCCGATATTAAGCAGCAGCAGGGATACGGCGATCCTGAGCAGGAAGCCGGACAGAAAGGTCATCTTCTGCCTGCGGTAGTTCAGGCAGAGGAAAAGCACCGGCCACATCAGATACACGAGCACGCAGACGGAAAAGGCTGTGTCCAGCGCGCCGAGCAGCCCCGCGACGGACTGCGCCCGCCCGGAAGAATGATACAGCCGGAAAAAGGTGAAGGCCGTCTGCGGATGATAAAAGAGGAAGTATAAAAGCGGGAACCCGATCAGGGGGATCAGGGAAAGCAGGGAACGGCTGCGCTTTTCGGTCCTGCGGACGTCCAGCCGGACGCTGCTGCTGAAGGAAAGCACGAAGCAGACGATCCCCCCGAAATAGGCGACCACGCCGATATTGCGCAATAGCGTCAGCCGGGACTGCGGCATGCGCAGGATGGATTGAATCAGCCTGTACAGCTTTGTTTCCAGCGGGCGGACCAGGTAATTGGCCGGCACCAGGTAATTGCTGATGCGGGATACCTCGGCGGTCACCGTGAACATGGCGACGGTCATGGCGGCGGCCAGCGCCGCGAACAGAAGATAATAGCGGTTCCGCCAGCCGCAGAGCAGCAGCAGTATGGAAAAAAGAAGCATCAGCAGGATAGTCAGCGACATAGGTGCTCCTTTACGGCGATGGGAAAAATAATACACAATTGCTAAATTTTAATTATACGCTTTTTTGAAAATTCCGCAAGGTGTAAAAAATATACAACCGGAGGGCGGGAAAAGGGAAGCTGCGCCCGGCATAAGAGCCGGCAGGGTGGAAGAAAGATTTATCTTGCCGGAAGGAAATAAGGGTGCGATAATACACACAACAGAACTGTTTCCCTATCAACCCAATTTTATAGGAGGAAGACCCATGAAAAAGACATTTTCCTGGTTCCTGGCGCTGACGCTGCTGTTCGGCCTGTTTTCATTCACAGGCGCCGCGGCGGAGGATGTAACGACCATCTATGTATGGTCCGACAACGCGCATGAAAAAGAGCTCCGCGTACAGCAGGTGGAGGAATTCAACAACACGGTCGGCAAGGAAAACGGCATAGTTGTTGAATACACCGTGTACGGCGACAACTACTCCGACGCCATCAAGATCGCCGCCCGCACGGACGAAGCGCCGGATATGTACCGCGCCGACAGCAAGTGGATGCAGGACTTCGTGGACGCCGGGTATGTTGTGCCGCTGTCCAAGTTCCCCGGAAGCGAGGAGCTGGTTTCCAAGTATGACGGGCTGCTGGCCAAGCAGTATCATATTTTCAACGGCGAGGTCTATACCCTGCCCTACAACCTGACCACCTATAAGTTCGTCGTGAACGTGGACCTGTTCAAGGCCGCCGGCCTGGAAGTGCCCTATGACGGCTGGACCTGGGCGCAGGTACGCGAATACGCCAAGAAGATCACCGAAGTCAGCGCAGGCAAGGCCTACGGCTTCGGTCTCTCCCTCAAGTCCGCCTGGACGCTGTCCAGCTATCTGACCATGCCCGCCGGCTGCAACATCGGCCACTACGGCTATGACTGGAACGCCGGCAAGTTCAACTTTGCCGCCCTGACCCCCATGCTGACCGAAGTTTACGGCATGGCCCAGATCGACGGTTCCGTGTTCCCGGGCTTTGAGGGCCTGGACGGCGACGGCGTGCGCGCGCAGTTCTCCGAAGGCCGCATCGGCATCATGGGCGCCGCCAGCTTTGACGCAGCCGTCTACAACGAGCAGTTCCCCGCCAAGTGCGAATGGGCCGTCGTGCCGGAACCCGCCTTCACCGAGGAAGGCCTCAAGTACAAGGAATTCGTGCAGCCCACGCAGCTGCTGGTCATGGGCAAGAAGGCGCTTGAGCATCCCGAAAAGGCCCTGATGGTCTATGAATACTTCTACAGCGACGAGTGCGCGGCCGCCATGTACGAGCAGGGCCTGTATGTGCCCATCCGTCAGGAAGCCATCGACATGGCCACCAAGCAGCCCGACGCCAAGGGCTTTGCCGAATTCGCCAACATCGAGCAGAAGTTCGTTATGAGCGCCATGCCCGATACCCTGATCAGCATCGAAGGCCCCGCTTACCGCGAGGTGATCATCAACATCCTTTCCGGTCAGGCCGGCAGCGATATCCAGGGCCTCATGGAAGACTGCGACGCCCGCTACAACAAGGCGCTGGAAGCGCTGGGCGCCGAACAGATCGAACTGTTCAAGCTGCCGGAAGGCACCAAGGTTGAAAGAGACTGACACACTGAACGATTGAACACAGGCGGGCGCGGAGCAATTCCGCGCCTGCCATTTTAAGAAAACGATCACGGAGGGGCAGGAATGAATATCACGATTCCGGCCAGAAGCATTCCGGTAAAGGAGACCGTACAGGTGCTGGTGGTGGGCGGCGGTCCGGCCGGCATAGGGGCAGCCGTGAGCGCAAGCCGCATGGGCTTTGACACCATGCTGCTGGAAAAACGCGGCTTTCTGGGCGGCAACGTGACTGCCAGCTATGTGGAGACCTGCAATTATTTCATGAAGGGGACCGGCTTTGGCCCCCAGGGCATCGCAGGCGAAATAGAGGCCGATTACGACCGCGCCTATCCGTCCGACGACGTAAGGCCGGGAGCGCCCCACCGCTTTCACAGCGAATGCCTGAAGGTCTACCTGGACGACCTGCTCAAAAGGGAAAAGGTGAAGCTCAAGCTGCACAGCTTTGTAAACGAGGCGCTCGTGTCGGACGGGCTGATCAAAGGCGTGGTCATACAGACCAAAAAGGGGCCGCAGGCCATACAGGCGGATATCGTGATCGACTGCACGGGCGACGGGGATGTGGCCTTTGCGGCGGGCGTTCCCTTTGAACAGGGGCGGGAGCGGGACGGACTGTGCCAGCCTGGCACCGTCAGCCTCAGGCTGGCCGGAGCGGATACAGCCTTTCTGATGAAGGACGGCGACGGCCTCAGGGAGCTCAGCCGCAGATTCAATGAGGAATACCGCGCGGGCAAAACGGGCCTTCCCTGCTACAGGCAGGACCTGCCGTTTGGAAGGCTCACGCAGGCGGGCGTCGTGTCCTACGTCAACTATGCCTGCTCCTACAGGCTCGATCCTACCGACCCGGACGATCTGACCCGGGGCGAACAGGAATGCCGCCATTTCATACTGGATATCTGGCGCTACATGAAAGACAATTATCCGGGCATGGAAAAAACGGAGATCGCCTCCATGTCTCCCGAAATAGGCTTCAGGGACAGCCGGCGGATCAAGGGGGAGTACAGGCTGACGGTCGAAGACACGGAGGGCAGGAAGCATTTTGAGGACTGTATCGCGGAATACCCGCGTTTTTACGATATGCTGACGCCCGACCCCATGATGCTCAAGGCGGGGGACGGGGAACTGTCGGGCGGGGGCTACCGCGGGCATATCTATGAGCCGATCGTCGATCAAAGGTATATCGAGGTGCCTTACCGCTGCCTGCTGCCGGTGAACGTGGACAATCTGCTGGTGGCTGGCCGCTGCATCAGCGCCGATCACGTGGCGGAAAGCGGCGTCAGGGCGATTTCCCTGTGCACGATGACCGGCCAGGCGGCGGGCACCGCGGCCGGGCTCAGCCTGCGCGGCGGCTGCTCGCCCAAAAAGATCTCCACGGGCGAACTGAGGGCCATTTTGAAGGCCGGAGGCTTCCGCCTTTCGGAAACCGGAGCCTGACCTTTAAGAAAAGGAAAGGAGGATGACCATGAGCGAAAAAGCGCTTAAAAAAAGAGGCGGATTCTCCATAAAAAAGGATTCCACCCAGGCGGTGCTGATGCTGCTTCCCATGCTGCTGGGCTTTGCCCTGTTCACCTACGGGCCGATACTGTACATCATCCGCTACTGCCTGTATAAGGCCAATGATTTCAAAGCCACCTACATCGGGTTTGATAACTTTGCCCGCCTTTTCAGCAGGGACCCTGCCTTCTGGGACGCGATGCTGAACACGGTGATCCTGTCCGCCGGCAAGCTCGTCATCGAGATCCCGCTGGCGATGTTCCTGGCGGTGCTGCTGAACAAGGGCATCAAGGGCACCGGTTTTTTCAGGACCACCCTCTTTTTGCCGGCCATCACCTCCACGGCCATCGTGGGCCTCATCTTTTCACTGATGTTCGCCAGCTTCGACGGGATCGTGAACAACATCCTGCAGTCCGTCGGGCTGATCGGCCGGCCGATCAACTGGATGGGCAATAAATGGACGGCGCTGGAAATGCTGGGCATCGCTTCCATCTGGAACAATTTCCCCATCAACATGATCTACTTCCTGATGGCGCTGCAGTCCATCCCCAAGGAGATCTATGAGTGCGCCGATCTGGATGGCGTGACGCCCTGGAGAAGATTCTGGAACATCACCCTGCCCATGATCGCCCCGATCGCCCAGGTGGTAGTGCTGATGGCTATCGTGGGGTCGCTCAAGGTATCCGACCTGGTGCTGGCCTCCACCAACGGCGCGCCGGGCGGAAAGACCGAGGTGATCATGACCTATGTATTCAAATACTTCTTCGGTTATTCCGGCCGGTCGGTCGAAATAGGCTACGCTTCCGCCATGTCTGTGGTGACGGGCATTTTTCTGGCCTGCGTGTCGTTCATTTATATGAAGGTCACCCGCAGGATGAACGACGTCTATTGAGAAGGGAGGGAGAAAGGATGTCAATGACCGCGCGCAAGCGGCTTTCCGCCGTTTTGATCTATCTGGTGCTGAGCATTGTTTTCATACTGGTTATTTTTCCGATCTTCTATACCTTCATGGGCTCCTTCAAGAGCAATCAGGAGCTGCTGACCTCCGGAAGCACGATCATTCCGCACCGGTTCGTGCTGGATAACTACAAACAGGCCTGGAGCCTGGCCAATTTTGAAAGGTACACCTGGAACAGCGTTTACATGTCCTTTTTCATCGTTGTCGGCACCATCATCACCAGCACGGTGGCCGGCTACTGCTTCGAGCGGGGAAACTTCAAGGGCAAAAACCTGATTTTCTCCGTCGTGGTATCCTCCATGTTCGTTTCCCTGGGCAGCCTCACGCTTTACCCGACGGTCATGATAGCCAAATGGTTCGGCATCAATAAATCCCTCTGGGGCGTGATCGTCATCCGCGTGCTGGGCATGAACGTGACCAACCTCTTTGTCACCCGGACGTATATCCGCACCCTTTCGACCGAGATCGACGACGCGGCCAAGATAGACGGCTGCTCCTTCTTCGGCACCTTCGTCCACATCATTTTTCCTTTGCTCAAGCCCCTGATCGCCACCATCGCCATCCTCGAGTTCCGGCACAGCTGGAACGATTACATGATGCCCATGGTGTTCACCATGTCAAAGCCCGAGCGGATGCCGCTGGTGGTCGGCGTAGTCAGCCTGAAAAGCTCCGGCGAAGCGGCCTCCTCGTGGAACCTGATGCTGGCCGGTACGGCGATCTCGATGATTCCCATGATGGTGGTGTATCTGTTCTTCAACCGCTACTTTATCGAGGGCATGACCGCCGGCGCGGTGAAAGGATGATCGGATGGATTCCCTGAACCAGTGCCCGCCGGTACTCTTCGCGCGGGAAAAGCTTAAGGCAGCCTGCGCAGATCTCGGCATTTCCTGCCGGTATACGCTGGCACGGGACGAAAAGCTGCAGCCGGACGAATACGGGTTTTCCCTGCGGGAAGGGGAGCCCTTTATCCGCGCGGGCGGCGAAGAGGCGGCGATGAACGCCCTGCTGGACTTAAAGGACAGCCTTGAAGCATTTGGCGCGTACAGGCTTGAAGAAGGCCTGCACCGGCCCTGCGTCAAGCACAGGGGCATCAAGCTGAACGTCCCCCTGGATGCCCGCAGCCCCAGTTATTCGGACTGCGGGGACAGCGCCCAGGAGAACATCCCCGTCATGTGGGATGAAAGCTTCTGGCAGGGGCTGCTGGACCGCATGGCCCTGAACCGCTATAATACCCTGACGATGTGGAACCTGTGTCCATTTCCTTCCATGGTGCGCGTGCCGGAATATGAAAACGCCGCTTTGGACGACGTGATGGTCTCTTCTGCCATGGCGGGCGGAACCTCCAGAGGGCTTGGGTTTTATACGCAGGAAATGCGTGAAAACCTGGTCTGCGTCCGCAAAATGACGATGGACGAAAAGATGGCCTTCTGGGACAGGGTGTTCCGGATGGCTTTGGACCGGTGCATCAAAGTATATCTGTTCACATGGAACCTGTACCTGTACGGCCTGGAGGACAGCGGTTACACCTTGAGCGAGCGCGCCGAGGACGAAAATACAAAGGATTATATCCGCGCAAGCGTCGCCGCCCTTCTGCGCAGGTATTCCGCGCTTTCGGGGATCGGCGTGACGGCGGGGGAAAACCTGTGTTCAGAATGGACCGAGAACCAGGACCTTTACTGGGTGAGGGACACCTACGGCCGGGGCATAGAACAGGTACTCAAAGAACAGCCCGGACGGGAGATCACGCTGATCTGCCGCACGCACATGACCACGCTTTCGCAGCTTGAAAAGGCCTTTCAGGGCTTTACGGGGAACCTTGAAATAAGCAGCAAATACGCCATGGCGCATATGACGGCGGCGGAGCGGCCCCGCTTTTCGGACGAGCTGGTTCAAAAAAAGCCTGAAGGACTGGGGCTGTGGCTGACGCTCCGCCAGGACGATTTTTATATGTTCCCCTGGGCGGACGACGAATTCCTGGAAACGTTCATGGAGAACCTTCCCCAAAGGGACCTGCGCGGATATTATTATGGCTCCGACGGGGTGATCTGGGGGCTTGAAAGCCAGAGCAGGCTCAGGGAAAATCAGCGCAGGTATTTTGTGGACAAGCACTTTTTTTCCTTCGCGCTGATGGGACGGATGGGATATAAGAAAGGCCTGTCCCGGGAAGAAAAGGAAGCGATCCTGAAAAAGGCGGCGCCCGGGCTTCCTCCGGGGGCGCTGCTTGAAAAGCTGCGGCACGCGTCCGCCGCCGTGCGCCTGGTGAGCCTGGTGCACTGGCGTCATTATGACCTGCAGTGGTATCCGGAGGCCTGCTGCCGGCTGAACGAAGAGGATCATCTCACCGTATTTGACGACCTGAACGCCTTCATCCGCTGCGGCGCCTGCCCGGCGACGGGAATCGCCTCCGTCATGGAAACGGCGCAGGGATGCCCTGACGGAAAGACGTCCGCCCTTTTCATAGCGGACAGGATGCTGCGCGAGGCCGCTCTGGCGGACGGCATTTCACTTCCGGAGGGAAAAAGCGGCGCTGAAAGGGAGCTTTGCGCCGACCTGGGCCGCGCTGTCCATCTGGCGCGCTATTACGCCTATAAGATCTGCGGGGCGGTATACTGGGCACGGGGCAGGACGGGAAAAGCGGAGGATGACATTGCCCGGGCGCGGGACTTTCTGCAGCGCGCGAAGGAGAGCTGGCTCATGTATTCGGACGAGACCGCCCGGTGGTACAAACCCAGGAGGCTGAGCCGGCTCAGGGGCGTGGTAAGCCCGGATATGTGGGATGAACGGGTCGAAAGAGACTGCGCGATCTGCGAAGACGGGAGGTATTGAATATGTTTGCGCTGACCAATCAGGTTTCGGGCCGTCTGGTGACAGTTTCCCTCAAGCGGGGCGATATGCTGCTGGAGGGCGTTCAGGAAGCCATCACGCAGCTGGGCATCAGGGACGCTGCGGTGGTATCCTGTATCGGGACTTTGTCCAGCATGACCTGGCACAGGGTGACCACGCTGGACAAAAAGCCCAGGGAGGAGTATCCCACGGTGAAAGGCCCGCTGGAGCTGTGCGCCGTGCAGGGGCTGGTGGTGGAAGGGATTCCGCACTTCCACATCGTGTGTTCCGACCAGAACGGCACCTACGCCGGGCATCTGGAACCGGGCTGCGAGGTACTGTACCTGGCGGAAATAGTACTGCTGGAAATGGCGGGCGAGCCGCTGCACCGGGTGACGGACGAAAACGGGCTGAGGCTGCTTGCCCCAAGAGAATAAGGAGGAAACGGAATGAACAGGGATGAACTGATCCGGGAGATCCGGAAGTACCGCTGCTCCGACCTGTCCGACGCCATGGACGCGCTGGGCCTGGTGGACAAAGGAACGATGGACGAAAAGATGCGTCCCATCCGCCCCGGGATGGAGTTCAAGGGCTACGCCTTCACCGTGAAGCTTCTGCGCAAGCAGGACGCGGTCAAGTGCTGCGCCAATGTGGACGAATGGCGCGAGGAACTGGGCAAGGGCTGCAACGACATATACCGCTTTGTGGACGAGATCACGCCTGAAACCGCCAGGGACATGGTGGTCGTCATCGACATGGACGGCGTGCGGGGCGGCGTCTGGGGCAGCGAGATCGCCATGAACACCATGCGGCGGGGCATTTCTGGCGCGGTGATCGACGGCGGCTGCCGCGACAGCTATGAGGCGAACCTGGAGCACGCCAACGTATTCTGCACGCACCGGACCTTCACCCACGCCTATGCCCGGGTGACTTTCGGCGGCACCAATATCCCGGTCAACTGCGCCGGCGTGCAGGTGAAGCCCGGTGACATCATCTGCGCGGACGACGACGGCGTGCTGGTGATCCCCTTTGAAAGGGCGGAGGACGTGATCCAGTTCGCCCGGATGCAGCTGGAGGACGATATCAAGACCCGGGGCGAGCATTATCAGGCGCTGGGCTTTGAAAAGGACGATACGCTGAGGCGGCTGGACTAAACGCAGCGCTTGCCAAAGCCACGCGGATACGGTAGAATAAAAAAGTACCCGTTCGGAACAAAGAAGAGAGCAAAGAAAGGAAGAACAACATCATGAAAATCGCATTGCTGGAGCCGCTGGGAGTAAGCAGGGAACTGATCGACGAACTGTCCGCGCCTATTAAGAACGCAGGGCACGAATTCGTATATTATGATACGAAGACGACGGACAAGGAAGAACTCAAAAAGCGCAGCGCGGGCTGCGAAGTGGTGATGATCGCGAACAACCCCTATCCGGCGGAGGTCGTGGAAGCGGCGGACGAGCTTAAGTTCCTGAACGTGGCCTTCACGGGGATCGACCATGTGGGCCTGGACGCCTGCAAGAAAAAGGGCGTGACCGTGTGCAATGCGGCCAACTATTCCAACCAGACGGTGGCCGAGCTGGTGATTGGCATGACGATCGGGCTTCTCAGAAAGATGCCCGAGGGTGACGCAGCCGTGCGCAATGGCGGAACCAGCGCGGGCCTGCGCGGCAAGGAGATCGCCGGGCGGACGGTCGGCGTGATCGGCACCGGGCGGATCGGCATGATCGTGGCCAAGCTGTTCCTGGCGTTCGGCGCCAAGGTGATTTCCTATGACGTTTATCCCAACGATAACGCCAAAGCCCTGGGCATCGAATATGTGGCTCTTGATGAACTGATGGCCAGGAGCGACATCGTGACCCTGCACACGCCCAACAACGCCAGCACCCGGGGCCTCATCAGCCGGGAGCTGATCCGCCGGATGCAGCCCCACGCCATCTTCATCAACTGCGCCCGCGGGCCCATCGTGGACAACAAGGCGCTGGCGGACGCGCTGAACGAGGGCGTTCTGGCCGGAGCCGCCATCGACGTGTACGACATGGAACCGCCGATCCCTTCGGACTATCCGCTGCTGCACGCGAAAAACATCATGCTGACGCCGCATGTGGCCTTCCTTTCGGACGAGTCGATGATCCGCCGGGCGCACATCGCTTTCAATAACACCATGGCTTATCTGAACGGCAAACCTGAAAACGTCTGCCAGCTGTAAAACAGTGGGACGGACATAAAAAAGGGGCGGAAGTATGGAATGGTTTGATCAGGCGCGGCGGCTGCTCAGCATCTGCAGGAAAAACGAATATATTTACGGCATCGGCGTGACGGACCAGCTGGGCGGGCTTGCTGCCCGCTTTGGGACCAGCGCCCTGATCGTATCCACCCGGTCGCACGCTGAACTGGCGCGCAAGGCCAAGGAGATGCTTTTAGCAAACGGCGTCCGCGTGCTCAGAGGCGGGGCGGTGCCGGGCGCCAGGCCCAATTCCCCGCGGGAGGACGTTTACCGTCTGGAAAGCTACCTGCTGCACGACCGGCCCGATCTGGTGGTGGCCATCGGCGGCGGCTCCACCCTGGACGCCTGCAAGGCGGCCTTAGCCCTGGCTGCGCTGGGAGGCGTGTCCACGCCGGAAATAGACCACTATTTCGGCACGGGAATCGTGACGGAGGAGCTTAAAAAATACAATTGCCGTATGATCCCGCTGATCGCGGTGCAGACCGCTTCTTCCAGCGGAAGCCACCTGACCAAGTACGCCAACGTGACCGATCCCGCGGCGGGGCAGAAAAAGCTCATCGTGGACGACGCTGTGGTGCCCGCGGCCAGCCTGTTTGACTACGCTTCGACCGTAAGCCTGCCGCCCCAGGTCACCATGGCGGGAGCGATGGACGCCTTTTCCCATACCTTCGAGGTATTCTGCGGGGCGGATGAAAAAACCTGGGAGCTAAAAAAGGATCTGGCTGAGACGGCGCTGGAGCTGATCATCCGCTACACCAAAAAAGCGATGGATCAGCCCGGCAACCTGGAGGCCAGGGAAGCGCTGGGGCTGGCGTCCGACCTGGGCGGCTATGCGATCATGGCGGGCGGCACCAGCGGCGGTCACCTGACCAGCTTCTCCCTGGTGGATCTGACGGCGCACGGCGTTGCCTGCGGACTGATGAACCCCTATTACGCCGTGTTCTACGCGCCCAAGATTCAAAAGCAGCTGGGCGTCATAGGATCGGTGCTCTTCAGGCACGGCTTCATCACGGACGATATGGCCGGCTTGAGCGAGAGAGGCCGCGCCGAGGCGGTGGCCCGCGGGCTGATCGCCTTTGAGCGTTCCATCGGCGCCCCTGCGTCTTTGCGCGAGCTGGAGGGCTTCACCGACGCCCATATAGACCGGATCCTGAGCGCAGCCAAGGACCCGCAGTTGTCCATGAAGCTTAAGAATATGCCCGTATCCATGACCGGCGACGATGTGGACGCCTATATGGCCCCCATCATCCACGCCGCGGCGGATGGGGATCTTTCCCTGATCAAGTGGAAGCAATAAACTGACAGAAAGGAAAACGATGTGCATTCGGATTCCTTACGGAAAAACCTGGCGCCGGGCGGATATTCCCGCCCGGCGCCTGGCGGGAGTGGTGCGGGCTGAAGCGCCCGAAGAAAAGACCCTCCCGGACGGGAAAGAGGCGGTGGAGCAGGCGCTGGCGCGTCCCATCGCCTCTTTGCCCCTGCGGGAACTGGCCCGGGGCAAAAAAAGAGTCGTGATCCTCTGCAGCGACCATACGCGTCCGGTGCCCAGCAGGGTACTCCTTCCTCCGATGCTCCGGGAGATCCGCCTGGGAAACCCGCAGGCGGACGTTACCCTGCTGGTGGCGACCGGCTGTCACCGGGGGTCGACAGGGGAAGAGCTTAAGGCCAAGTTCGGCGAAGAGATCTATTCCACGGAAAAAATCGCAGTGCACGACTGTGAAAACGAGCGGGAGCTTGCGGACCTGGGCGTACTTCCCTCCGGGGGCAGGCTGCTGGTGAACCGTCTGGCCGCGGAAGCTGATCTGCTGGCGGCGGAGGGCTTCATCGAACCGCACTTTTTTGCCGGCTTTTCCGGGGGCAGAAAGAGCGTGCTTCCCGGTATCGCGGGAAGAAGCTGCGTGCACTATAACCATAACAGCGCCTTTATGGACAGCCCCTTTGCCAGAACCGGCGTGCTGGACCAAAACCCCGTTCACCGGGATATGCTGTACGCCGCTCAAAAAACAGGGCTTTCCTTTATCGTGAACGCAGTTCTGGACGGAAAAGGCCGTATCCGCGCCGTTTTTGCGGGGGATACGGATCAGGCTCACCGGGAAGGGGCTGCCTTTGCGGCGCAGGGCATGACCTTTGAAACGATCCCCGCACCCATCGTGATCACCTCCAACAACGGTTATCCTTTGGACCAGAACGTGTATCAGATGGTCAAATCCATCAGCACCGCGGCGCAGACCTGCCTGCCGGGCGGGGTGATCATCGCTGTGGGAGCCTGCTCCGACGGCGTGGGGGGAGACGCCTTTTACCGTATGCTGCGGGACGCGCAAAGCCCTTCCGCCCTGCTTGAGGCGTTCAGAAAAACGCCGCCGGCAGAAACGAAGACGGATCAGTGGCAGGCGCATATCCTGGCCCGTGCGCTTGAAAACCACAGGGTGATCCTGGTAAGCTCCATGGATCCTTCGCGGGTTAGGGATATGAAGCTGCTGCCCGCCCAGAGCATTGCCGGGGCGCTTCGGCTGGCGGAAGACCTGCTGGGCGATCCCTTCGCGCAGGTTACGGTGGTGCCGGAGGGCATTTCGGTGATCTTCAAGGATACGAGCGCCGTGAAAGGGACGGGCTGATGCTTAAATACCTGAGCCAGGCCGGGATCATCCTGGCCTTTTCGTTTGCGGGGGAAGCCCTTCACCTGCTGGTGCCGCTGCCGGTGCCGGGCAGCGTGTACGGGCTTTTGCTGCTGCTTTTATGCCTGTGTCTGGGCGTCGTTAGGCCCCGGCACATAGTGGAAACCGCGCAGGCTCTGACAGCCCTGATGCCGGTGATGTTCGTTCCCGCCACGGTGGGCCTTATGCAGTCGTGGGAGCGGATGAAGCAGTCCCTCCCGGCGCTTTTGCTGGCGATACTGCCGCTTACGGCGGTGGTGATGGGCGTGAGCGCGCTTGTGGTGCAGGCTGTGGAAAAAAAGGAGGGGACGCATGACCTTTCTGACCGATAATCTCTATTTCGGCAGCCTGATCACGGTGGCCTTCTACGCGCTGGGGCTGGTGCTCAAGAAAAAATACCGCCTGGCGGTGCTGAACCCCATCCTGATCGCCGTACTCTGCGTGGGCGGCCTGCTGCTTGCGACCGAAACGCCCTATGAGGCCTATAAAAGCGGAGCTCAGCCGATTTCCTACCTGCTGACGCCGGCCACGGTCTGCCTGGCGCTGCCGCTTTATGAGAAGCTTTCCCTGCTCAAAAAACACTGGAAGGCGATCACCCTGGGGATCCTGGCGGGCGCGGCGGTAAGCCTCCTGGCCACGTACCTGCTGTGCGCGGCGCTTGGACAGAGCAGGGAAATATACGCGACCCTCCTGCCCAAATCCATCACCTCGGCGTTCGGAATGTCGCTGTCGGAGGAATTGGGCGGCATCCCGTCTGTTACGGTGGCCTGCATCATTTTAAGCGGGATCGTGGGCAGCGTGACGGGGGAGACGGTATTCATGCTGCTGCGCGTGACCTCGCCCATTGCCAGGGGCGTAGGGCTGGGTACGGCGTCTCACGCCATCGGCACTGCCAAAGCGGCGGAAATGGGAAAAACAGAGGCCGCCATGAGCAGCCTGGCGCTGGTCATCTGCGGGATACTGACGACCGTCGCCGCCCCCTTTTTCCTCCGGCTGATGTGATGGCGGCAGGCGAAGACCCCGATCCGAATGATGGGACCGGGGCCTTTTTTGATTGAGAGGAATGCGGCAGTCAGCCGGAAAGCGGTATCAGCATATGTTTTTTCCGGCCTGTTCATAGACGGACAGCAGCGTGTCCATCGTGCCGCTGCAGGCTTCGGGGCGGTTGGGGAAGGGCGTGCCGTCCGTAATACAGCGGTAAAAGTCCGCGATGCAGGCCTTGTGCCCGGCTCCCCAGTACGCTTTTCCGAGCACGGGATCCTGCGTGCAGGCGATTTCCTGCTTCTGTCCGTCCCGCAGGATGGTCATCAGGTCTCCCTCCAGGCGGATCACGGCCTGTTCCAGATGAAGCTCTATCCATACGGGCGCATCCTGGCTGTAGGCGTTGGAGGCGTACAGCAGGGCGGGGACGTTTCCTCTGCGCAGCAGGATCTCAGCCGTATCATCCACCTGGATGATGCCTCTCAGGTGATGGTTGCGCAGGGTCGCCTCCACATGATCGGGCGCGCCCAGAAAGCCTGTCAGCAGGTCCAAAGTGTGGATGGCCTGGTTGATCAGCGCGCCGCCGCCTTCCGTGGCCCAGCGGCCCTTCCAGTCTGTGGAGGTATAGTATTCCGCGTCCCTGCGCCAGGTGACGAAGGCGCGAAGCCCAAGCAGGTTTCCGTATGTTTTTTCCTCAAGGAAGTTATGGCACGCTTTGATATGGGGGTGATACCGGTTCTGAAAGCAGATGCCGACGGGAACCTTCTGAGCGGCGTTCAGCACAGTCTGCCAGCCCTCCCGGTCGATGGCGGGGGGCTTTTCCGTGAATACGGCGATTCCGCGTTCGGCGGCTTCCCGGACCATGACGGGATGCAGATAATGGGGCGTGCACAGATGCACGGCGTCCGGCCTGCACTCGTCCAGCATCAGCAGATAATCGCTGTAAGCGGCGCAGCCGTGCCCGGATGCCATGCGCTGCGCCCTTTCGGGGATAATATCGGCACAGGCGGAAAGCTCGGTCTGTTCAAGCTCCCTGAGTACCTGCGCGTGAACGGCGGCAATGCCGCCGCAGCCTATGATGGCAACTTTAAACATACGGCAATGCTCCTGTTCACGGCTGTCCGGCTACCCGGACGGCCTTTTCCTGCGCCTGCAGGCAAAGCTCCGCCGCTTTCAGGGCGTGGGCCTGGGTCATGGCGTTCTCGGTGCGGTTCAGGCAGTCCAGTATCAATTGCCCGAAGAAGGGATAGCCGGTCATGCCGGTGGCGTTATAATATTTTTCGCCCTTGCCGTTTACGAGGAACACGTGGTTTCCGTCCACCTGATCAGAGGCGAGGTTTATATACTTGCGGATCTCGATGAAGCCCTCGGTGCCGAGTATGAACGTGCGGCCGTCGCCCCAGGTGCGCAGCCCGTCCGGGTTGAACCAGTCCACCCGGAAATAGTTGGTGCTTCCGTTTTGGCCCAGGATCGAGCAGTCTCCGAAATCCTCCAGCTCCGGATATTCGGGATGGGCGTAATTGCCTATGCGGCTCAGCTGCACCTGCGCGTCCTCCTCGTGAGCGAAATGCAGGTACTGCTCGATCTGGTGGCTGCCGATGTCGCACAGGATGCCGCCGTATTTTTCGCGTTCAAAAAACCATTTGGGCCGGCCCGCCGCGCCGAGCCGGTGGGGGCCGAAGCCGGTCACGCTGATGACCCGGCCGATCTCGCCCTGGTCGATCATGTAGCCGGCGAGTATGGCGCCTTCCACGTGCAGCCGCTCGGAATAATAGACCATGTATTTGCGCTTCGTGCGGGCGATGGTTTCCCTGGCGCTGTTCAGCTGCCCCATGGTGGTGAAGGGCGCCTTGTCGACGAAATAATCCTTGCCGGCGTTCATCACCTTGACGCCCAGCGGCCCGCGCTCGCTGGTGACGTTGGAGGAAGCGACCATGGCCGTTTCCCGGTCCTCCAGGACCTGCTCCAGGCTTTCGGCCGCTTTCGCCTGCGGGAAGGCTTCCTGAAAGCGCTTCACCTTTTCAGGGTCCGGGTCGTATACATATTTGATCGTCGCGCCCGCCTCTGTAAGGCCGTTGCACATCCCGTAGATGTGGCCGTGGTCGATGTGGGCCGCGGAAAAGACGAATTCGCCCGGCCCGACCACCGGAGCGGGTTTTCCCCGCGGGGCGTAGTTCATGCCGTCGCTTCTGTTCATGTTACGCTTTCTCCTTTCGTTTCAGGTCGCTGCCGAAGGTCATTTCACCCTCCTGTTCCATGACTGAGGCGGTTTTTTCATAGAAATGGGGCACATGGGCGCGGATGCCCTCCACGGTGTAGAACGGGTCATCCTTTTTTAAGGGCAGGGTCACCGGCTGATGAGTGGCGCCTGCCTTATAGATGGCGGTGATCAGCTCGATCGTGCGCCGGCCGTCCTCGCCGGTGATGGCGGGCTGTCCGCCCGTTTCCAGGGCTTTCAGCACGTCGTCCAGCTGGCCGGCGTGATGCTCATAGGGGAGCGGGGGAAGGGAAGCGAGAAAATCGTCGGCTTTTTTTTCAAAAGCCTTGTCGGATACCTTCAGCGGGAAGCCGTTGGGCATGGGCTGGGAGCAGAAGACGTCATAGGGGGCGGAAAGGCGCGCCTTCTCGCACTGGAATACCAGTCTCTGATCCTCGCCGTGGTGAACCACCGAGGCGGTTACCGTGGCCAGGGCGCCCGGGTATTCCATCACGGAAACGGAAAGATCCTCCACCTCAGCGTTATCGTGGGCCGTGTTGGCCAAAACGCTCGTGACCCGGGTGGGCAGGCCCATCATCCAGCCCAGCATGTCGATGTGATGCACGGCGTGGTTCAGCGTGCAGCCGCCGCCCTCCTTTTCCCAGGTGCCGCGCCACCACAGGTCATAGTAGCAGTGGTCGCGCCACCAGAAACTGTCGATCTCCGCGTGGCGCACAGGGCCGGCCATACCGCTGTCCAGCAGGGCCTTCAAATCCCTGATGGGCTTGCGGAAGCGGTTCTGGGCGATGATGGAAAGGAGCTTGCCGCTCTCGTCACGGGCCTTAAGCACGGCGTCGCATTCTTCAAGGGATGCGGCCATGGGTTTTTCGCAGACCACGTTCTTGCCGGAACGAAGGGCGTTTATGCTGATGGCGGCATGTACGAAAGGAGGCGTGCAGACGTCCACCAGGTCGATATCCTGGCGGGGCAGAATGTCCTCGTGGTTTTCATAGGTGTCGCAGGACAGGCCGAATTCCTCCATAAAGCGGCGGGCCTTGCCGGGAATGATATCCACCAGTGCAACGATCCTGCAGCGATCCTTCAGCTGCAGATAGGCTTCCATGTGAGCGTGGGCGATGCCGCCCGTTCCCACGATTGCGACTTGCAACATGGATGTACCTCCTGCTGTCGTTGAATATGGCTTTCCGCCGCGGAAAGCCCTGTCATTCAGTTTCCGCCGCCTCTCGGCCAAATACTTCCCATTCCGACAGGGCGGGGAAGGCGGAGGGGTCGTCGCTTTTCTGCAGCCTCTCCAGCCGTATCCAGCTGATCCTATGACCCTCCAGGGAAACCGTCTGTCTGTCGCCCGTGCGGGACAGGGAGAAGGATACTTCCGCTCCGTCGGACAGCACGGCGAAGCCGTGGGTCCAGTACGCGTCGTGCGGGAAATCCGCCCGAAGGGTCAGCGCCATGGATTCGGCGTATATCTCCCTGCCGAAATCGATACGGCACCAGGCGTCCTCCCGGGCGCCTATGCCCCAGCTTTGGAAAGGCCATTCCCCGTGAAAGGTGTTCAGCCGCATGCCGTCAATGACGTTGCGCGCGCAGAAGCAGGCCTCGTTCCGCGTTTCCACGTTGGCGGTGCAGTGCGGGTAAAAATCGGTGTTCCCGCGAAGGTCCGCCGGATTGAGGGCGATATTTCTGATGGAGGCAAGCTCCCGGGCAGTCATTTCACGGACGCGGATCACGTGCCTGCCCGCCTCGAACGCGCCTGGCGGGTAGGCCAGACGGTGCTCTCCCCAGGGCACGGGCCAGGTCATTTTACCCTGCGGCAGATAGATCTCACCCGGACTGAGCGCCTGATCCATCTGCGCGAACAGGTGCCGGGCGCCGTCTATTTCGACGACGTCGCCGGGCAGATACACCCGGTCAATACACAGCGCCGCTTCCTCCGCGCGGGAAACAGCGCCAAGCATCCGCCCGGAGGCGTCCTTTACTGCAATCGTGATCATGGGAGCCTCCTCACAGCCAGAGCATGGGGTCGGTGCCGGAAAGCTTCGCCAAAGCCTCGACCAGGAAGTAATCCCCGTATACGATGTTCGTGTGCTGGCCAGCGCCGTCGTCGTGATAGCTGGCCGTGCACCGGGTCAGGACCCCGCATCGGTCGCCGGACCATTCGCAGCAGTCAAGCAGGCCGTCCACCAGCCTGAGGGCGGACGCTTCATAGGCGGGAACGCCGGCCGCTTTCGAAAGCTCCATAAGCCCGCAGGCCGCGATGGCGCCGGCGATGTTGTCGATGCGCTCTTCATCTTCAGGCTGGCAGAAGTCGCAGTCCGTCAGCCCGTCCGGACGGATATGTGCGCAGAAATAATCGGCAATCCTTCGGGCGGCGGAAAGGTAGCGTGGATCCCCGGTGTTCAGCCACGCCAGCGTAAAGCCATACAGGCCCCAGGCCTGCCCGCGGCTCCAGCTGCTGCCCAGGGCATAGCCCTGCCCGGGATGCTCCCGCAGCCGTTTGCCTGTCTGAGGGTCAAATTCGATGATGTGGCTGACGGAGCCGTCGGGCCGGATAAACTCCCTCAGCGCCGTGTCCGCGTGCAGGCCGGCTGCGCGGGCGAAGCGGGGATCGCCGGTCTGCCGGGAAGCCCAGTACAGCAGCGACAGGTTCATCATGCAGTCGATGATGGCATAGCCCGCCTGGTCGGGGCCGTTCCAGGCTCTTATAAACCCGGCGGGGTTGAGTCTGCCCATCAGCAGGCTGGCCGCGTGCAGCGTGTCCGTGTGCGCCTGAGGGTCTCCGGTCAGCTTCGCGTCGGCCCCGACGGACAGAAGATACATGAAGCCCACGTCGTGGTTGAGATGGGTGAAGGCGCGGAACTCGGCGGTGAGCAGGCCTTCCGCGCGGCGGGCCTCCTCCATGAAAAACGGATCGGCCGCTGAGGCGTAAAACTGCCACATCAGCGCGGGCCAGAAGCCGCCTGTCCACCAGCTGTTGCCGTCATGGGGGGAGGAAATCCAGCGCCCTTTTTCGCTTTTGTAGGGGATCATGTTATTCTGTGCCGCCAATACGGCTGTGTGGCGGTATTTTCCGGCAATTTTCCGGAAGGCTTCTTCATAGCGAGCGGGCAAGGTCAATCACCTCCTGAGGAAGCTCTACAGGGCAGCAATCGCCCGTATCCGTCCATACGGCGCAGAGCAGCGTGGTTTCACCGGGCATTATTTCGGCGCGGAGCGTGGGCAGCACGGCGCGGGGTACGAGCAGGTTCGTGTTGGGTTCGGTGTGTATCACCTCGCCGTGGGCGTAGCCTTTCAGCGCGAAAATGGCGCTGGAGCCGTAGATGCCGCTGGCGGAAGCATTGTCTGAACCCGCGGAAAGCGACGTCCGTATCCGGTCGCAGGGGCGCGTCCCGGGCCCGTCTTTCCGGACGGAAAAAGCCCCTTCGGCAGCCTCCAGCGCATCCGTGCAGCGGATCACATGCTTGCGTACATGCCACATGCCCAGGGGCGCTATCACGCTGCTGACGGCCACGCCCTCCATGGGCTGCCAGTCAAAGGTGATTCGGTCCGGGGCAAGCTCAAAGCGGTCGCATCCGCTCCGGGCGTGCCACAGATCCTTTCCGGCCCGCTTGAAAGCCAGCATGGAGTCGTAGGCTCCCTTGACCAGCGTGGTGGATTCCTTGGTGACCGAGAAGGCAAAATGCGTGGAATAGGCGAACTTTTCGTATTTTTCGTCCTCATGCATGTGCTCCCAGCCGTGGTTGCCGGCGGTATAGGCCACCACCTGGCGGTTTTTTTCGTCCCGGGTCAAAAGCAGGCGGACCTGTTCGTCCAGGAACACCCGGGGCGGGGTAAAGGGTTTTTCCTCTGCCTGCCAGAAGGGATGATCGTCCGGCAGGGCGAGCACCAGAAAGCTTTTAAGCGCCCAGTAGGGGGAACCGGGGGCGTTGTAGCCCTCCGCCGCGCAGAGGTTGGGGTAGCCGTAGCCCACGGTGAGCACCCCATCGCGGTCGAATACAGGCATTCTGAACCAGTACCGCAGGTTATTCAGCAGCAGCCCCTTGATCTGCCCCCAGTCCGTTTCAGGGGAGGTGACGCCGCCAAAGGCCAGCGAGGACCAGAAGGAAGCCTGGGCGAAGCGGTAGGTGAGGCTGCGGCCGTAGGGCAGGGCGCGGCCGCTTTTATCAAACCAGCAGGCAAAGCGCGGGGCGATCAGAGCGGCACGCTCCCGGAAGCGGTGGCAGCGTTCCGGATCCTCGTCTTCCATGGCCCGGACGTAGAGGAGGCTGTAATAATGAAAGGCCCACAGCGTATAATAATCACGCTTGGTGAGATAATCAAAATACCATCCGTCCGCGGTGTAGTGGCTTTCCATCATGTCCAGGTCTTCCTTAAGCCGCGCCCTGTCCACGGGCTTCCCGGCCTTCAGAAAGCCGATGTTCACCAGCACCCGGAAAAAGCGCCAGTTGTTTTTGGGCATATCGTACAGGTTGATCTGATTGAGCCATTGATAAAGATGATCCTGTTCCGTTTCGCAGAGCTCATCCCAGAAGCGGTCTTTTGCAAAGCACAGGCCTGTGCCCATTACGGCCATTTCCACCATGCGCTGGTCGTAATCGCCGATCTGGCCCCAGTAGCCGGCGTGGGAGGGATCGGTGCCGTGGATAATGCCTTCCTTCCAGTGCTTCCAGAAAGGCTCCGCCTCCGGGCAGCGGCCGATCAGCATAGGCACCAGCGCCCACAGCGCCCGGGAAAAGCCCTCCATGCCGGCGACGTCCTCTGAATAATGGGCGGAGCCTTCCCCGACGATCATGCGGGATTTTTCGGGCGTCAGGCAGGAAACCAGGGGCGTCAGAAGCTGTACCGCCGCACGCACCATGTCCTGCCTGGTGCGCAGGGGGTTGTTTGCGATGTCAAGCATGGGGGATATGCCTCCTGACTGTAAAAATCATATCTTGGGACAGGGATCCGGGGGCCGTCAGCTTCAGACGCCACAGACTGCCCGGAAAGCTGCGCGCCATGCGGGCATCCTGTACGGGGATCTCCTCCGTTTCACAGATCAGCCCTCCGGGAACGGAAAACGCGATCGCTCCGGCGGTCACTGTGCCGCTGGATAAGCAAGGCCGATGCCGCAGCATGAAGACCCAGGTGACCGTGCTTTTCCTTGAAAGCCGTACGCTGTCCCTGACCGTAAGCGCGTCCTCGTTCAGCGTCAATTCCCTGCGCAGGGAAACGAGACCGGCCTCTTTTCCGTATGCCTTTTCCATATGCAGGACAAGGCCGTTTTCAAGCGCGCGTACCTGCTCCGCCGCGCGCTCCGCGCCGGGCAGCTGCTCGCAATCCCCGATCAGGGGAAGATTATGATAGGCCGACCGCACGTTCCACAGCGAATACCGTTCGGAAGAGAACGTTTTAGCGGTATACACCATATTGCCGGCGTCCACGATCTCTGGCGCGTCGTTCAGGTACAGCATGAAGGAGCCGACATCGTTGTGATTGTGGTTTTCGCCGTTGTGGCCGCCCTTGCAGCACAGCGTCATCCCGCCGCGCCGCACCACGCGCACCTGCAGGTCGGGAAGCCATACGTCTTCCTTTAATACACCGCCGCCGGACGGGAAAACGGGGTTAAAAAGCATACGGAGCACGCGGATAAAATGAGGCACGTCGCTTAACTGACCGGCAAGCGTTCCGAAATACCTCGCGCCCATATCGGTAAGGCGGGAGTCGCCCAGCTTCTGCCCGGCGTAACAGAGCCTTTCGCCGGACAGAAAGGGACGGGCGTCGCAGTCTGCGAAATTCAGGAACCATCCGCCGCCAATCTCGGCGCTGAGCGGAAAGCACATGATATTCCGGATTTTTTCATGATCCCAGAAGGACGCGCGCCCGCCTGTTACGGTTTCCAAAGTCTGCAGACAGTCCAGCAATGCGCCCCCGGCCATATTCCAGTATCCGGCGCCCTCGTCGCAGCCGCCATCCGCGGGGACGCAGTCCAGCCACCGGTCCAGCATGCGGCAGGCGCGGTCCAGTAGGGCGGCGAGCGGAAGGGGCTCCATCGGGGAAAGGCAGGCGCTGAGCATGATGTTGGAAAGAATCCAGGGCGTCCAGTTGTTAAGATCCCTGCGCCTGAAGCCCATCCACCAGAAATCGTCCCGGGTGACAAACGGGCGGTGTACCCGGCTTTCGATCTCCGCGTCGATCCGCTGGCAGATCAGCGGCGTTATCCCGTCCAGCCGGTCCTTGAGCAGGTATTTGACCAGGCTCAGTATCATGGCCGTCTGGGCGGCAAAAAGATCCACATATGGTTTCCTGGGGTCGGGCAGGGGAAAGGACGCGGCCGCGGGCGCGCCGGGAATGGGATTCACGTTATGCGCGCTGATGACCCAGCTGGTTTCCTCGCAGATGCACCAGATACCGTCCACCACGTCCGCAAGGGATGCGCCCTCGTCGACGCAGCAGCCCAGTGCGGAAACGCACAGCTTCCGCCTGCGGGTGAAATAGGGCTGTTCATCCGCCTGGCGGCTGCCGTTTTGCACAAAGGCCATAAACCCTCCGGCCGTGCGCATGGGGTAAGGTACAGCGGAATAGCTGCGGACAAGCGACCGGATCTCTTCCCGGTGCGTAGGGGTGATGCCCTTCCATCCCGCCCGGTCGTACGCGGGGGGGATGCCCCAGTCGGGCCGGGCGCACAGCAGCGGCTCCAGCGGATGCCGGTCGAGAAAGTCAGCGAATATGTTTTTTCCCATGGGGCTTCCTCATCCCTTGAGTCCGCTGGTGGCGATGCCTTCGATAAAGTACCGCTGCAGGGCGAGGAACATAACGGAAACGGGCAGCAGCGAGCACAGCGAAGCGGCCATAATCAGGTGATAGTCGCTGGAGTTTTCCTGAATAAAGCGGCGAAGGCCCACCTGGATGGTCTTGTTGACGTCGCGGGTCAGGTAGATCATGGGGCCCATATAGTCGTTCCAGGTGCTTACGAAGGTGAATATTACCAGCGTAGCGATGGCGGCGGTGGAAAGCGGCAGCATGATGCGCGCCCAGATGCCGTACTCGCTCAGGCCGTCGATGCGCGCGGCCTCGCACAGCTCTGTGGGGATGCCGCGGTAAAACTGCCTCATCAGGAATACGCCGAAGGCGCTGAAGGCCTGCAGCACCACCATGGCCCACAGGGTATCGTACAATCCCATGGAGCGCATCATGATAAACTGCGGCAGCATATAGGCCTGCCACGGCACGGCGATGGTGGCGATGTAGCACAGGAACAGGGTGTCCCTTCCCTTGAATTCAAGCTTTGCAAAGGCGTAGGCCGCGAAGGAGGAGGTCAGTGTCTGCAGGAAGGTGACCACCACGGCGATGATGGCCGTGTTTTTGAAATAGGTCAGCAGCGGCACCTTCTGCCAGATCAGCCGGTAATTCTCCCAGTGGAAGGTTTCGGGGATCCATTTCATAGGATAGGCGAATACCTCCCGGTCCAGCTTGAGGGAGGAGGAGATCATCCAGACAAAGGGAATCAGCGTGAACACGGCCAACGCCAGCAGCATGATATAGATGATAACGCGGAATATGGTGGACAGCACGGGGTTGTCCTTCCGGATCGCTTTTTGGTGGATCGTCTGTTCCATGAGGTCTTCCTCCTTTCCTCAGTCGTTGGAGAATTTCTTTTCGGAGCTGAACTGGATGATGGTGATCGCCAAAACGATTACCAGCAGCACCATGGAGATGGCGCTGGCCTGTCCGTAACGGATCTTTGTGAAAGCTTCATCGTAGATGTAGGTGACAAGCATCTTGGTGGAGCGGCCGGGCCCGCCGTCGGTCATAATCGCCACGACGTCATAGATCTTGAAGCAGGAAATGATCATCATGATGGATACGAAAAAGGTGGTGGGCCGAAGCTGCGGCAGGGTCACGTGGGTGAACTGCTGCCATTTGTTGGCGCCGTCTACTGTGGCGGCCTCGGTAAGCTCCCTGGGAACGCCCTGCAGGGCGGCCAGATAGATGACCATATAGTAGCCCATATTGCGCCAGACGCTCACCAGTATGATGGACCATATGGCCATCGTGCTGTCCGCCGTCCAGGATTTGTTGAAAGTGCCTCCCAGCGCCATGATGATCTGGTTGACAGGCCCGTCCTTCATCAGCATGAAGGACCAGCATACGCAGATGGCCACCATGGAGGCGACGTAGGGGAAGAAAAAGACGGCCCTGAATACGACGGCGCCCCTGATTTTATTCAGCAGCATGGCCAGAGCCAAAGCGCAGACGATGGTCAGCGGCACGGTAATCAGCGTGTAGGTCACCGTGTTTTTGAGGGCGATGCCCAGGTCGACACGGGAAAAGAAATAGCCCAGCCCCTTTTCGGCGATCTTTTTCACGTTGAATATGGTGGCGTAGTTCTCCAGCCCGACGAACCTGAGCCGGGAAATATCCCCGCCGTTCCACTCGAAAAATGACAGGGCGATGGCGCAGATTACCGGAACCAGCGTAAATATGGCGAACCCCAGAAAATTGGGCGCCAGGAAAGAATAGGCGATCAGTGTATTCTTTCGCGCCAGCTTGCCCATTTTGACCCGGGCGCGTTTTTCATCCGTTTTCATCAGGTGTTATTTCCTTTTCTTTGATATTGTCTGATTGATGTCCTGTGATTAATGCGCGTCTGACGGACAAATGATCTATAGGACCGGGTGAGACGTCCTTGGGAAAACCTCCGGGATACGGTGAGGCGGCTTGCGCGGAAGACGCCGGCGGACGTTGTATGAATCAGATGAAAACCAGTATAAAAGCAGGGAAGGCAAGCTGCCTTCCCTGCCTCTTTATGTGTGAGATTGCTGCAGGATTCAGTGCTTATTGAAACAGCTCCGCCACGCGTTCGTTCATTTCCTCGATGCCTTCTTCGGGAGTGATCTCGCGGGCCATGATGTTGCTGTGCTCTTCGTTGACGATGGTCTTGATGTCAGCGACCTTTTCGGCAACCGGCCATTCCATCCCGACGAAGGAGGGAATCAGCGCGCCCTTGCTGGTGTCGTCAGTCGGGAAACCGTCCACAGCGGCCATGGCGGCGGCGACAGTTTCAGAGACGTAAGCGGGACGGGCGCCCACGGAAGCGGTGGCAGCAGCGCCTTCCTCGCCGCCCAGCCAGGAGATATAGTCCCAGGCCAGATCCTTGTTGGCACTCTTGGCGTTGATCATGGCGCCGGTCAGGTTGCCGAAGGAAGAGCCGGCCTTAACGCCCTCAGCGTGCGGTACTGCGGCGATGCCCCAGTTGAAGTTGCAGGTACCTTCCTTGTTATAGTTGATCAGAGTGGACACATACCAGTAACCCATGGGCATCATGGCAATATTGCCGTTGGCGAAAGCCGCGCTGTAGTGCAGGCCGGAGGCTTTCAGCTCAGCGTAGGCCATGCAGGCGCCGGCGTCTTCCAGCTTCTGATACAGCTGGTAGAAGTACAGCAGATCGTCATAATTCTTGTCGGCCAGGGTGTTGACGCCGTCGGCCACGGTCCAGTTGGCCACGGCGGACAGCCAGGTGTGATAGTGGGTGCCGTAAACGCCGTCGCCGGTCATCTTGAGCGCCAGGTCAGCGTATTCGTCCCAGGTCATGTCGTTGGTGGGATAGGGTTGGCCGGCCTTGTCAAACAGGTCCTTGTTGTAATACAGCACCCAGAAATCGGAACGGAATGGCACGGCGTACAGCTCTCCGTCCACGCTGTAGTTGACCTCAGTGCCGACGAAGCCGGACAGATCATAGCCGGTCTTTTCGACGTAGGCGTTCAGGGGCTCAGCAAAGCCCTGGCTCTGCCACTTAATGATGTCGTCGAGTTCCTTGACCATATAGATGTCGCTGGTGTCGTTGCCTTCCAGCATCGTGGTGGACTTGATGGGGTAATCCTGGCTGGCGACGTCGACGTACTCAATAACGACGCCGGGATGAGAAGCTTCATAGGCTTCCTTCTGAGCGATCAGGTAAGGGGTAGTGGTGGCGTCCCACGTGACGACAGTCAGCGTCTGGGTCGCTTCGGCGGAGGCAAAGCTGACACAGGAAATCAGCAGCATGGCCGCCAAAGTCAGGGCTAGCGTTTTTTTCATGAGTGGATTCCTCCTTTTTATTTTTACCGGAACGACGTCCGCTCCGGTAATATGTAAATTTACAATGGATATAAACCTTACTTGCTTTTCATCCCCTATTATATCCCATTTGATACAATTGTCAATAGGCAAAATAGAAGATTTACGCAGAAAAAATGAAAATATTATGAAAAACAGTGTAAATTTACATGAATGGTACTTGTCATCAGCGAGCCGCCGTGTTATGATAAGACAGTAAAGAAAGAGAGGCGGTCAAAGTGCGCGATAAGGCGACGAGCATTCACGACGTGGCGCAGCGGGCAGGCGTTTCCATTGCTACGGTGTCCCGCGTTCTTTCGGGCGGAAGCGCCTCTCCTGAGGCGCGGCAAAAGGTGGAGCAGGCCGTAAGGGAGCTCGCATACCGGCCCACGCAGGGCAAAACGGGGGCCAGAATCGGCGGGAGCCGCAGCCTGGTATTCGTTTTTTCCGCGCAGACCAGCCCCTATTACGCCGCCATGTGCCAGGGGGCGACCGCCGAGGCTGCCCGCAGCGGCTACCGCGCGGTGCTGCTCAGCTACCCGGAGGGCACGGGCTGTGAAACGGTGACCAACGACCTGCTGGAGATACAGCCCGCCGGGGCGCTGCTGGCCGGGTTTGCCGTTGAAAGCGCCGCCTCGCAGGACACGACCCGGGCGTGCCTCAGGCGTCTGCAGCAGGCTATGCCGCTGGTGGCCATCGGCCCGCCGATCGAAGGCATCGAATGCGCCAGGCTTTCCAGCGACCCTTCTCAGTGCGTCCGCAAAAGCATGGCGCATCTGGCCATGCTGGGCCACCGCAGGATCGCCTTCGTCGGCGGGGACCGCAGCGCCCGCTTCAGCGTGATCCGCGAAAACGCCTATTACGAGGAAGTCAGGCGGCTGAACTGCGTGGAGGATCCTTCCTATGTCATGCTGACCGGCTGCGACGCGCCGGCGGGGGAACTGGGGGCCAGCATCCTGCTGGGCAATCACCGGGCGAAGGATTACCCGACCGCTATTTTCGCCATCAACGATACTGTGGCGCTGGGCGTGTCCCGGCAATTGCGCCGGGCGGGGCTCAGGATACCGGAGGATATCGCGCTGGTGGGCTGTGACAACGCCTTTTTTGCCCCGTTCATGACGCCGTCGCTGACCACGGTGGACCTGCATCCTTACGAGCACGGGCGCTCCGCCGTGGCGGAGCTGGTCATGTCCATCAACGCGGGCCAGCCCATTTCCTTTAATCAGTCCTACGAAAGCAGTCTGATCGTCCGCGAAAGCTGCGGCGCGGCGCTGGGCGTAAGAGATTTTGGACAGCAGTGAACCGGCCGCCGCTTCGGCGGCTGAGGCAAAAACACACAGGAGGCAGGAAGATGAATCAAAAGGAAAGAATGCTGGCTGGACTTCCCTACAAACCTTGGCTGGACGGACTGAGTGAAGAACGCCTTGAAAACAAGAAACGGGTCTACGAGTTTAACCGTCTTTCTCCGGAGGCCGTAGAGGAACAGGACCGGCTGATCCGGGAAATCCTTGGAAAGACCGGGGACAGCGTTCATATCGAGGCGCCCTTTCACTGCGATTATGGCTACAATATCGAAGTGGGGGAAAATTTCTTCGCCAATTTTAATCTGACCATACTGGACGTGAGCACGGTGCAGATCGGCAAAAACGCGCAGATCGGCCCGAATGTGTCCATATATACAGCAGGACATCCCGTTCATCCGGATTCCCGGAATTCAGGCTACGAATACGGCATTCCCGTTACCATCGGCGACAACGTATGGATCGGCGGCAACGTCATCATCCTGCCGGGCGTAACCATAGGGAACAACGCCGTCATCGGCGCCGGCAGCGTCGTCACCAAAGATATACCCGACAGCGTGATCGCTGCCGGCGATCCCTGCCGGATTATCAGGGAGATCACGGAAGCGGACAGGGATTTCTACTTTAAGGAAAGGAAATTTGACGTGGACGACTACCGCGGCTGAAGCGGAGCCTTTTGTCATCAATACAGCCAAACAGCCGCCCGGGACGCGTATGGTCCGGGGCGGCTGTTTGATCGTGTATGCGGGCGGACGCTGTCAATAAGCGTTCATCGCCTGCTGGACGTAGGACATGGCCTCGGCCAAAGCGTCCGCGCCGGCGTTGGCGTTCAGCTGCATGACCAGGTTCTGTATGGCGGTATAGAGGGAATAATAGCTGTCGCTTCCTGCGGGCAGCTGACTCAGTCGGCCCGTGGCGCTGATGATCAGGGACTGGGCGCTGTCCCTCAGCGCGTCCAGGGACATTTCGCCGTCCTGCGGTTCATCATCGGTGGTGATCTGCGCGGGATACGTCCACCCGCCTTCATACGCATAGGGATCTTCGGTGACGGAAGGAGCGGGCGTCTGCGGGGCGGTATGCCAGGTGCAGGTACGGCTCCCGCTTACGGTGACGCCCAGATAATCCTCCAATACTCCCTGATATTCGGTGCCTATGAATTTTTCCAGGGGATGCCCGTGGGGCAGGGAGATGACGCCGCTGGTCTCAGTATGGGGGCAGTAGGGCCCGGCCAGCATGCCGGATTCGGAGCAGATGACCTGCTGCACATGCAGCTGGCAGGTGACGCGGGGCAGGCTGTCCGCCGGCCACCAGTCGGTGTGCGTGCCGTAGCCCATATGGTCGGACAGGCAGGCGTCCGTGGCCAGCTGGCCGGAAACGGCGCAGGTGGTCACCTTCACCAGCCCGTAGTCTTCCGCCGTGCCCTGCAGGATATCCCGGTTTTTAAGGCCCTTGTCCGTATGCACGCGGCTCATGAAGGCCTGCCACAGCCGGGCGGCGCTGTTGCCGCCGGTGGTCTTGGAGGAGAGAGGCTTATAGTTGTCATGGCCGATCCACACCGTGCCGCAGTACCAGCCGGTAAGGCCGGCAAAAAACACGCCGCGCTGGTCTGAGTTGGTGCCTGTCTTGCCGGCGGCCGTCTGCCCGGATATTTTGGCGGCGGTGCCGGTGCCGGACGAAACGACGTCCTTGAGCATATCGACAGTCAGCCAGGCGGTGGAGGGCTTGAACACCTGCCGCTGGGTCTGATTGGCCGCGCTGTCGTAAAGCAGACGGCCGTCGCTGTCCAATAGCTGCCTGAAGGTGATGGGGGAACGGTAGACTCCGCCGTTTCCCAGGGCGCCGAAGGCCATGGCCATCTCCATGCAGCTCAGGCCGCTGGAACCCAGCGCCAGCCCGAACGGCGTCTTGTTGATATGCTCGGGTGATACGCCCAGCCTGAGCAGGAAATCGTAGGAACGATCGACCCCGATGAAATTCATCAGCGCATAGGCTGCGGCGGTATTGTCGCTGCGGGTCAGAGCGGCGCGCAGGGTCTCGGGTCCCCGGTAGGAGCTGCCGCCGTAGTTTTTGGGCCAGGTGTCCTCCCCGCTGCTGCCGCGCCAGCCGTTGACGGGCAGAGGCATATTGTTTACTATATCGGCGGCGCCGTGCCCCAGTTCGATCGCCGGGGCATAAACGGACAGGGGCTTGATGGAGGAGCCTACGGGCATGTTCATATCCGCCGCGCGGTTCAGTGTCTTGCGGCGGGTGGGCTTTGTGCGGGAGCCTACGATGGCCTTCACCTCGCCGGTACGGTAATCGGTCACCACGGCCGCCGCCTGGGGCTGGACGATCTCCTCGTAGGTGCCGTCGGCGTTGCGGGCGCGGTATATGCCGTCCGCCGAGTCGTTGAGGGCGGGGTAATCGGTATAATTGTACAGGGTGTCCTCGACCGTCTGCTGGATATCGGTATCCAGCGCGAGGTTCACCTGATAGCCGCCGGTCCTCAGCTCGGAATCCATGCGGTTGCGGTTCTGGGAGGTGTTCTCCAGCCCGTTTATTTTAAGGAGGGCCTGGATGACGTCCCGGATGGCGTATTCCACATAGTGGGTATAGGGGTAGATCTCGTTTCCTTCGGGAGACTCCCGGAGCAAGGACGCCGTGGCGGGATCCAGCGCCTCTTCGTACTGCTGGCGGGTGATGAACTGGTTTTCGTACATGCATTTGAGCACGTAATCGGTGCGCTGGTTGGTGATGGCGGGGTAATCGGTCGTATCGCTTTCCCGCAGGTAGAAGTTCCGCCGGGGGTTGTAGTAATACGGGTTGGTGGTGACTCCGGCCAGCATCGCGCACTCCCGAAGGGTCAGGTCAAAAAGGCTTTCCTTGCCGAAAAAGCCGGCCGCGGCGGTCTTGACGCCGTAATAGTTTTCGCCTAAATAGATGGTGTTCAGATAGCTTTCCAGGATCTGCTCCTTGGTGTAGCGTGTTTCCAGCTGCATGGCCAGATAGGCTTCCTGGATCTTGCGCTTGTAGCTCTGTTCGCTGGAAAGCAGGGTATTCTTGATCAGCTGCTGGGTGATGGTGGAACCGCCCTGCTGGGAGCCGGTCACGAAATTGCTGATAAAAGCGCCGGCGATGCGCTTCAGGTCCACTCCGTTGTGGGTATAGAACCGGGCGTCCTCCACGGCCACAAAGGCGTTGCGGAGTATCAGCGGCATCGTGTCGATCGACACCATGACGCGGTTTTCGGTGCCCTTGTAATCGGTGATGCGGTTGCCGTCGGCGTCGCAGATAAACGAGGTCTGCGCCTGTTCGCCGATCACGGTCAGATCCAGGTCGGGAGCGGTATCCATATAGGCGCGGGCCACGCCGACCACGGCGCCGACGCCTGCCAGCGCCAGCACCAGGACGGCTATCACCATCAGGCGGAAAGCGTTGATCAGCACCGCCAGCAGAAACGAGGGCTTCCGCTCCCGGGGCTTGAAAAGCGTCTTTCTTTGGGGAATGGCGCCGGAGGCTTCGGGCAGTACGTCCCAAAGCCCCTCCTCGCCGTATTCGGCTACGTATTCGTCATAATACTCGTCCAGCGGCAGATCCACCTGGGCCCCGGACGGTTCGTTTTCTTTTTTCATTCTTCCGTCAGCGCCTTTGTGATATAGCGGTAGGAAACGATGTAATCCATCATGCGCAGGGCCAGGTTGTCGCCGGCCTCCTCCGCCTTGGCCAGCGCCTTTTTGCCCAGCATGGACAGCGGAAGGCTGGACTCGCTCAGCCGCACGCAAGCGCCCTGGGGGGCGGGTACGGAGGAATCGCTGATCAGCAGGTCGGTCACCTCGCTGTTTTTCATGATATACCCCAGCAGCACCACCACATGGCGGTGGCCGTCCCCGTTCTGCTGGCCGGACTGGTTGAAATGGAGGATCACCCCGGCGCTGCCCCCGTATACGTCCAGCGCTTCCGCCAGGGTCTCCAGTTTGTTGTGACGCCTTTCGTCGGTCCTGAAGCCGTGGTTTTTAAGATTCGCGCTGTACTGCGCCATGTTGAAGCTTTGAAAATCCACCTGATAGCGGGTGGCCAGCTTGCCCCAGGCCACATAGTTGACCCAGTTGCTGGCGCTGCGGATATCCCGGTTGTTGGCGGCGGTGACCTCCTGGCCGGATACCACCGCGCCCGTCAGGTTGGTGATGACGACGGAGGCGCTGTGCAGCGCGCACGCGCCCGAAAGCGTGAGCCCGGTGTTCCCTTTATAGATGGGCTCTCCGGAATAATAGGAACTGGAAGCGGCCAGCCTGACCGTTTCCCCTTCTCGCAGGGTTACAAGCGGCATCAGTTCGTAGGTGGCGTCGGGCAGGAGTGTTTCCTCCGCCACGCTGGAAAACGCCAGCAGCAGAAGCGCAAGGCAGAGCCACTTTGAGGCGCGTTTTTGCAAAAAAAGCTTCATGCAGATCCTCGTCAAAAAGGCATGTCGCCTGAATTTCAACCTTTCTTATTTCGCCCCGTCCCGCCGCTTTTCCTGCAAGGAATTGTAAATTTAATGGCTTTTCACGGAAAGACGGGAAAAAGGATAAAATGGAGGCTGGAGGAAAAATGAAGAAATGATCATCACGGCAGCTCTGCCGCTTCTGCGCCTGCCGAATAAGGAGATAGCTGAACCGCTGCAAATAAATGATCTAAGGGTACTCCCGTCAAGGGGCCAAAAAGCATACCGGCCAGGCGATGACCGCGTCTTTCAGGACATTTTCGGGGAACAGAAAAAAACTGAAAAAAGAATATCTTAAAAACCATTGATATATCAGAAAAAATGTTATTTCATGGAAAAGCAAATATTTCTTCCTTATTTTCTCTTGAAAGCTGTTTGCAGGTTTGCCGCTATAAACCTGATTTCAGTATTCATGTTCATCCTTTCTCTTGCATGGCTTGTAAAATGGGTTTGTTTTTTACGACCAGATAAACCAGATGATTGCTGCACCGGAGAGGGCGGCAATCAGCGTAAAGGGGATGCCGATGCGGGTGAAATCCCTGGTGGATACTTTATAACCCTCTTTTTGAAGGATACCGATGCCTGCAATATTGGCCGACGCACCGATAGGAGTGATGTTGCCGCCCAGAGTGGCTCCGATGAGTAAGCCGAAGGCAAAAAGATACGGTTCTGTCCCCATCATGGATGCAATGCTGCTTACCACCGGCAGCATGGTAGCTACATAGGGGATGTTGTCAATAAAGGCGCTGAGAAGCACCGATACGCCGACGATCATGACATACATGAGCGGCGCAGAATTGCCGCCTACCCTGACAAAGGTTTCCGCAATGGCGTCGATGACCCCGGCCTGGGTCAGGCCCCCGACTACCAGAAACAACCCGGAAAGGAGCAGCAGCGTTTTACAGTCGATGGCTTTCAGAGAATCTTTGATCACACTCCCATCTTTCCGGCGGATCAGTTCATACAAAACACCGATCATTGCCAGGCCGCAGCAAATAAGCCCGTTGGTCAGCTCCGGCTTAATGGGAAATTGGGAGGCCACGATCAAAAGAAGGATGGTGCCCAGCAAAAGAAACGTAGGCATATAGTCTGTTACTTCTGTTTTCCCGCCGGAATCGACGCGGGCTTTTTCTTTGCGGAACAGCCACAACAGCACCGGAACGGTAAGCAGAGCGCCTGCTTCCACGGCGAAGATGATGCCGGGCCTTCCCTTGAACCAGAAGAAATCGTTAAAGCCCATGTTCATGTAGCCGCCAAGCAAAATGGACGTGGTATCGCCCACCAGGGTGGCTGCCCCCTGCAAATTGCTGGATACGGCGATGGCAATGATCACCGGCACAGGATTGGTCTTTATCTTCTTTGCCACAGCCAGACCCACGGGAGCCACCATCAGGACTGTAGCCACGTTATCCACAAAGGCGGAAATCAGCCCGGAAAACAGGCTCAGGGCCACGATGGCCCATTGTACGCTGGGCGTGATCCTCAGCAGTCCCTCCGCCATGCGCAGGGGCATTTTGCTTTGTACAAACAGTTCCACGGTCACCATCGTGCCTGTCAGCATCATAAGCACATTCCAGTTGATGGCGTCCAGTGCCCTGCCTGCCGGGAGAATCCCCAGCGCCAGGAAGATCGCCGCCGCAGCCAGAGCGATGATCCACCTCTTTTCCGAGAAAATGAGCAGCAGCACATACATCGCTGCGAAAACAATGAGCGCCAGTACCATGGTATTCATCCTTTTTCCTCCGCAAAAAAACAGATACAGCATGCTGCACCGGTTTCTTCACAAGAAAAGACCCATGCGCAGCTGAGCTGACATGAGTCTCACAATTGAAAGTCCTGCCGGGATGAATCCGTGATGACGGCAGGACTCCGCATTTTACGCGGCTGCTACTCCCTCGATCAGTATTATATCATGAATCATTCGATTCCGGCATGCTCTTTGCGCTAAGGATATGCTAAGGCAACACCGTACAATATGCCGAATCTGACAGGCTCAGACTGTCAGATTCGGCATATTGTACGGTGTTGCCCTAAATAAATACCCTGAGCGGTGCCGCTCAGGGAGTTGAATATATTACAATCAGCCGTTTGACCTTTCCTGGTAGGATGAAAGGGTCAGCACGCCCGTTTCCCGGGTCCTGTGCAGGTCGATGATCCGCTGGTTGGCGGAGCCTCTGAAGCGCAGGCGGATATCTTTTTCCGCTTCCACGAAGCGGCCGTCCACCAGCACGTCCAGCAGGGACAGGATGTCGTCCGTCACCTCGCAGCGGGGGTAGCTGCCCGGAGCCGTCAGTTCCTCCCAGGTGAAGCCGCTGTAGGCCCAGATGGTTTTACGGGGGAAGAGCGTTCTTGCCTTTTGCAGGAAGGGCAGCAGTGCGCGCTGGTTGGCGGGTTCCATGGGGTCGCCGCCCAACAGGGTCAGACCGTCGATGTAATCGGGCGCAAGGAGACTGAGCACCTGCCCGGCGGCCTCCTGCGTGAAGGGCTTCCCATAGGTGAACGACCAGGTTTCCGGCTGGAAGCATCCCGGGCAGCGGTTGGTGCAGCCGGATACGAACAGGCTCACCCTTACGCCCGGGCCGTTGGCGATATCGCAGTCCTTGACGGCGCCGAAGTACATCATTACAGGTGAAGCACCCTTTCCTTGATTTCCTGCGTGCGGCCCTGGTTCCAGAACTGGGTGCCGATGTAGCCGCAGGTGCGCCTGGCCACGTTCATCTTGTTCTGATCGGTATTGCCGCAGCACGGGCAGGTCCACACGAGCTTCCCGTTGTTTTCACGGATCTCGATCTCCCCGTCCCAGCCGCACACCTGGCAGTAGTCGCTCTTGGTGTTGAGCTCGGCATACAGGATATTGTCGTAGATGAACTGCATGACGCGGATGACGGCGTCCAGGTTATGGCTCATGTTGGGCACCTCGACGTAGCTGATGGCGCCGCCGGGGCTCAGCGCCTGGAACTTGGCCTCGGTGCGGATCTTGTCAAAGGCGTTGATGGGCTCGGTCACGTGGATATGGTAGGAATTGGTGATATAGCCTTTGTCCGTGATGCCCTCGATGACGCCGAAGCGCTTCTGCAGGCACTTGGCGAAGCGGTAGGTGGTGCTTTCAAGCGGCGTGCCGTAGATGGAATAGTCGATGTTTTCGGCCTTCTTCCATTTGGCGGTGTATTCGTTCAGCTTCCGCATGATCTGGAGCCCCAGCTCTTCCCCTTCGGGCTCGGTCAGCTTTTTGCCGTTCAGGGCCTTCACGCACTCCCACAGGCCCGCGTAGCCCAGGGAGATCGTGCTGTAGCCGTCGTACAGCAGCCGGTCGATGGTTTCGCCCTTTTTGAGCCGCGCCAGCGCCCCGTACTGCCACAAAATCGGCGCCACGTCGGACAGCGTGCCCTTCAGGCGCTCATGCCGGCAGCGCAGCGCCCGGTGGCACAGCTCCATCCTCTCATCGAAGATCTGCCAGAAGCGGTCCATATCGCCCTGGGCGGACAGGCCGATATCCACCAGGTTCACCGTGACAACGCCCTGGTTGAAGCGGCCGTAATACTTGTGCTTGCCGGGCTCATAGTTGCGGGCGTTGGCGATGTTGCCCACGCCGGCGTCAGTAAAGCGGTCCGGCGTCAGGAAGCTGCGGCAGCCCATGCAGGTATACACATCCCCGCCCTTGAGCTCCTTCATGACCTTTTCGGAGATGTAATCGGGCACCATGCGCTTGGCGGTGCATTTGGCGGCCAGCTCCGTCAGGTAATAATAGGGCGTGCCTTCCCGGATGTTGTCTTCTTCCAGCACGTAGATCAGCTTGGGGAAGGCGGGGGTGACCCACACGCCCTGCTCGTTCTTGACCCCCTCGTAGCGCTGACGGAGGGTTTCCTCGATGATCAGGGCCAGGTCGGCCTTCTCCTGCTCGTTTTTGGCCTCGCCCAGGTACATGAACACGGTCACGAAGGGGGCCTGCCCGTTGGTGGTCAGAAGCGTAACCACCTGATACTGGATGGTCTGCACGCCGCGCTGGATCTCTGAAAGCAGCTGGGCTTTGGCCAGGCTGTCCACCGCTTCGGGGTCCAGATGGAGATTGAGGCTGTCCAGTTCCTGTTCAAGCTCCCGGCGGATCTTTTTGCGGCTGATATCCACAAACGGCGCCAGATGGGCCAGGGAGATGGACTGCCCGCCGTACTGGTTGGAGGCCACCTGGGCGATGATCTGCGTGGCGATGTTGCAGGCGGTGGAAAAGCTGTGGGGCTTTTCGATCAGCGTGCCGGTGATGACGGTCTCGTGCTGCAGCATGTCCTCCAGGTTCACCAGGTCGCAGTTGTGCATGTGCTGGGCGTAATAGTCCATGTCGTGGAAATGGATGATGCCGGCCTCGTGCGCCTCCACGATGTCCTGAGGAAGGAGCACCCGCTCGGTCAGATCCTTGGAGACCTCGCCGGCCATATAGTCCCGCTGGGTGGAGTTGATGACCGGGTTTTTGTTGGAGTTTTCCTGCTTGGCTTCCTCGTTGACGCATTCGATCAGGGAGAGGATCTTATTGTCCGTGGTGTTGGCGTGCCGGGCGAGGGCGCGGGTGTAGCGGTAGGTGATGTAGCGCTTGGCCACGTCAAAGGAGCCGCTCTGCATGAGCTGCTGCTCCACCATGTCCTGCACCTCCTCCACGCCCGGAGCGCGGCCCAGGGCCTCGCACTGCGCGGTGACGCGGCGGGTGATGGCGTCGATGATGTCCGGGCTCAGGCGGTTTTCCTCCGCGGCCTGGCCGTTCGCCTTGGTGATGGCGACGAGGATCTTTTCCGGGTCGAAGGGGACCTCCGAACCATTCCGTTTGATGATACGCATGATTGTCTCTTCTTTCTGTGAGCGGCCCATAAAACACTATATATAGTGAAGGCACCGCATCTGAACACAAAATATTGATCAGTGCATACCTTATTATACCGTAAAAGGCGGAAAAATCAAGCCCTGTTCCTGTATACAATGAAGCATTTACAGAGGGAAAAAGGATATCAATTAAACTGATAACGTCCTATCAAAACAACGTATTTGACAGGGAACCGGGATAGGGGTATCATGTCGGTGTTCCATCAAACAGCGAGGAGGCGGCCCCGATGACGGAGAACTGCAGGATGATGCGCCATATGCAGGAGATGTGCGGATGCATGTCTTCCGTTCCGTCATGCGGCTGAGCCTGAAAAAGGTCCGGAACTGACAGGGCAGCCGCGAGGCTGCTCTTTTTTTGAACAAAACGGAGGAAAAGCGCGGCCTATGGCAGACAGTCGGGAAGTAATGATTTCGCTCAGGGAGGTTGTAAAAACCTTTCCGGACAGCGGGGACGGCGTGCATGCCGTCCGCAGCGTCTCCCTGGATATCCATACGGGGGAAATATTCGGCATAGTAGGGTTTTCCGGGGCGGGCAAGAGCACGCTGGTTCGGTGCATGAACCTGCTGGAAAGGCCGGACAGCGGCACGGTGACCGTGGACGGCGTGGAACTGACCAGGCTTAACGCGGCGGAACTCAACCGCCAGCGGCGCAAAACGGGGATGATATTCCAGCAGTTCAACCTTTTTGCCAGCCGCACGGTGCTGGACAACGTGATGTTTCCGCTGAAGCACACCGGCATGCGCCGGGATGCCATGCGCAAAAAGGCGCTGGACCTGCTGGCTTTCGTGGAACTGTCCGATAAAGCGGACGCCTATCCTTCCCAGCTTTCGGGCGGGCAGAAGCAGCGGGTGGCCATCGCCAGGGCGCTGGCCAGCGACCCCAAGGTGCTTCTGTGCGACGAGGCGACCTCCGCGCTCGATCCGCAGACCACCACCTCCATCCTGAACCTGCTCAGACGGCTGAACCGCGAAATGGGCATCACGATCGTCGTGATCACCCACCAGATGCAGGTCGTCAAGGAGCTTTGCCGGCGCGTGGCGCTGATGGAGGCCGGCAGCATCGTGGAACAGGGGGATGTGTACGACATTTTCGCCAATCCCCGCGAGGATGTGACGCGCAGCTTCGTGGAATCCGCCGGTTCCGGGGGAGCGATTAAGGAGATGATGAAGGACGCTTCGGTGCTCAAGGTCATCGAATCCGGCGCGAAGGTCTGTCACCTCAAATTTCTGGACAGCAGCGCCGGCCGCGCCCTGGTGAGCGACATTTCCCGCCTTTATCAGGTGAACCTGAGCATATTGCAGGGCAGCATCGAGATCATCGACGGCCGTTCGCTGGGCCAGCTGATGGTGGCGGCCGAAGGAGACGCCGGAAAAATCGCCGAGGCGCTCAGCTACGCCCGGGAAAACGGCGTGGAAGTGGAGGAACTGCTCAATGCATGAGTTGTTGGTCAACCTTTTTCCCTTTGTGATGAAAAAACCCGAGCAGCTTCTCAAAAGCATCGTGGAGACCCTGCAGATGACGGCCTGGTCTGGGGCGTTTATGTTCGTGTTGGGTCTGGCGCTGGGCGTGACGCTGACCGTCACGCGCGAAGGCGGGATACTCGAAAACAGGCCCGTGTATCACGTGCTGGACAAAGTGATCAATCTGTTCCGCTCCATCCCCTTCGTCATCCTGATCGCGCTTTTGATGAACCTCACCAAGCTGATCATGGGCACCCGCATCGGCGTCAGGGGCGTCATCGTGCCGCTGATTGTCGGCTCTACCCCGTTTTTCGCCCGGCAGGTGGACGCGGCGCTGGCCGGGGTGGACAAGGGCCTGGTGGAGGCCGCCCAGTCCATGGGAGTGGGTCCTTTGGGCATCATTTTCAGGGTATACCTGAAGGAGGGCACGGCGGCCATCGCCCGGGGCACGACGATCACGCTGATCAACCTGGTGGGCCTTACGGCGATGAGCGGCTATGTCGGCGCCGGCGGCCTGGGAGATTACGCGATCACCTACGGCTACAACTACAACCGCATGGATATCGTCTGGGCGGCCGTCATCGTCACGGTGCTGATCGTATCCGTCGTACAGGGCATCGGCACGCTGATCGCCCGGAAAGCCACCCATTGACAATCGCTGTCCTGCCGCAGGCGCGGCATAAATCAAATGATACAAAAAACAGGAGGAATGAACCATGAAGAGGGTCCTTGCTTTCGTGCTTACGCTTTCCCTGGCTCTTCTGCCCGCGCTGTCGCTGGCGGACGAAACCATCAAACTCGGCGTGACCGGCGCTTTCTATGAAGACCTCTGGCAGCCCGCCATCGATCAGCTCAAGCAGGAAGGCATCAACGTGGAGCTGGTGCAGTTCAGTGATTTTTCCCTCCCCAACAATGCCCTGAACGGCGGCGAGATCCAGATAAACGCCTTCCAGCATCACGCGTATTTCAACAACGACACCTCCAACAACGGCTACGACCTTAAGGTGCTGGCGGATACGTTTGTGATCACCATGAACCTGTATTCCAGCAAATACGAGACCGTGGAAGCCCTCCAGGCGGACGTGACATCGGGCAAGAAGCTGACCATCGTCGTGCCCAACGACGCCACCAACCAGGGCCGCGCCCTGCTGGTGCTGCGCGACGCCGGCCTGATCGACCTGAATGACGACTACGAAGGCACGCCCAACACCGAGAACGTGGTGCAGAAGGAAGGCGCCAACCTGGAGCTGGTGGCGGTCAACGCCGCCCAGACCTATCAGTATCTGGGAGATTCCGACGCCGCCATCATCAACGGCAACTATGCCGCCAGCTACGGCGTCGATCCCGCCTCTGCCATATTCGCGGAAAAGGTGGACCTGAGCGACGAGCGCTTCGTCTGCCTGATCGCCGTACGCGCTCAGGACGCCGATAATCCCACCTACAAGCGTATCGCCGAGGTCTTCTGCTCCGACGTGACCACCCAGGCGGTGAAAGAACTGTTTGACGGCTTCTTCTATCTGACGTGGGAAAACTGAGAGGGACGGACGCATGATTGAGCAGCTCAGAAAAATCCTCGGCGATCCCGATCGGGTGATCGCCGGGGAGGATATCGAAGCCAAATACCTGACCGATACTTTGGGGCGGCTCAAGGCCAGCGCGGACGCGCTGGTCTTTGCGCTGAACACAGGCGAGGTGTCCCGCGTGATGCGCTACGCGTGGGAAAACGGTATTCCTGTCACCCCGCGCGGAGCCGGCACCAACCTGGTGGGCTCCACGGTGCCGCTCAGAGGCGGCATCATACTGGACCTGAGCCGCATGAACCATATCCTTGAGGTGGATGAAGAGACCTTCACCGCCGTGGTAGAGCCGGGCGTGGTGCTGCAGGATTTTCAGGCGCACGTGGAGGCCATGGGTCTTATGTACCCGCCGGACCCCGGGGAAAAGACAGCGACCATCGGCGGCAACATAGCCACCAACGCCGGCGGCATGCGCGCGGTCAAATACGGCGTGACGCGGGACTTCGTGCGGGGCCTGGAGGCCGTGCTGGCGGACGGCAGCGTGATCACCAGCGGCTCCAAAAACGTCAAGGACGCCAGCGGCCTGCAGCTCAGGCAATTGTTCATAGGCTCCGAGGGCACGCTGGGCGTGATCACCAAGTGCATCCTGCGCCTGGTGCCCAAGCCTGAAACCACCCTGTCCGTCCTGGTGCCGTTTGACAGTCTTGAGAGCGCCATCCGCTCGGTGCATGCCATTATCAAGGCAAATGCGAACCCCACGGCCATCGAATTCATAGAGCGCAGCGTGGTGGAGCTGGGGGAAAGGTTCACCGGCGTCACCTTCCCCTGTCCGGACGCCAAAGCCTATATCCTTCTGACCTTTGACGGCGATCAGCCGCAGGTGCATGCCAACGCCGAAAGGATCAGGGCCGTGGCCGAAAGCTGCGGCGCGGCGGATTATATCCCGTTCACCGATCCCCATGAAGCCGCAGAGATCTGGAAGGTCAGAGGGTGCCTGGTCAAGGCTGTGGAAGCGGTCAGCGAGCAGGAACCCGTGGACCTGGTGGTGCCCATCAATCAGACTGCCCGCTATATCGAATATGTGCATCAGGTGGAACAGGAGACCGGCATGCGCATGATCGCCTTCGGCCACGCGGGCGACGGCAACGTGCATCTGTGCATCATACGGGGAGGGCGCACGGACGGGCAGTGGAAGACGGAGCTGCACGAGGTCATGCAGCGCCTGTACCAAAAAGCCTACGAGCTCGGAGGGCTTACCAGCGGCGAGCACGGAGTGGGCATCGCCAAGCAGCCCTATTTCTTCGCCAACACCGACGGGCAGCTGCTTTCGGTCATGCGCGCGGTCAAGACCGCGCTGGATCCAAAGCGCGTGCTGAACGACCATATTTCTTACCTGAAATAACGCATATACCGGACGGGCGCCCGCTAATCAAACGCGCGGCGCCCCTTCCCGCGTTTTACCGATAATGGTCGCTGATAAAATGATGAGATCCTTCAGGAGGACTGGCTTTCTATGCTCGGCAGATACAGGCGGATGTTTCTGGCTCCCAATACAGCTTTGGTTTCGGCGGCCGTCAGCATGCTGCTCATACCGGTCACGTATTTCTTTGGCGCCAGGTCCGGCGAGATGGACTGGGCGGTCCGCTATGAGCTTTTCTTGCGGCTGGTGCTGACGGCGACGCTTTTTTATTCGCTTAAAAAGCATAAGCTGTTTTTGATGCAGGCGGCCACGGTGGGGCTGATTTTCTGCATGCTGTGCGGCCAGGCCCAGTACGCGCTGGGCAACCTGGGCAGCCGGGACTCGGAAACCTATATCACCATGGGCCTTCAGGGCTTCATTTTCCTGGCCGGCGAAATGATGATACTGTTCATACAGTCCTTTGTGTGCGTCAACCATTTTGTGATCCACGCGGCCCGGCGGCAGGAGGCCATCCGGGTGTCGGTCAATCAGGTGTCCATCCTGTTCATACTGGCCTTTCTGGCCGTTCAGCTGATCATAGCGCCCATGCTGCGCTTCGACAGCATGTATATCTTGTATATCTGGACCATGCACCTGGACGAATTCTTTATTTTCGTCCTGGTCGCCTGCGCGGAGCTGATCCTGATGATCGACCAGAGAGAAGTGGAGAGGGGCTGACACGGTTGACAAAGCATACCTGGAAAGCGGTGTGGTTTCTCTTTACTACCCTTTTATCCATCTTCAGCATCGTTACCATCAGGATCTTTGACGGCTTCAACTGGCCCTTTTACGCGGTGACGGCCAACGCGGTCATTTCCCTGGCGGGGCTTATATTTCAGCTGCATGCGGATGAGGGACTGCGAAAAAAAATGCTGGTCAGGATACTGAGCGCGCTGCTGGCGCTGGCTTCAGTGTCCGTATTCCTGATGCTGGGTCTGAGCCTGTTCATTCTGACCAGCCAGTATCATAACCCGCAGACGGCCGATTACCGCCTGCAGTCCGCCGAGGATGCGGAGAGGCTTCTTGATTCGGACGGCCGGGATGTGATCCTCTGCGAAACGGACGACCTGTATATCTATCTGACCGATTACGACGACATCCGTTTCGTGGCGGGCGAAAGACCGTCCAGGGATGACCCGGATATCCTGCTGTGCGTGGCGGCAGCCTTTCAGCGGACGTACGAGCTGGGCTTCAGCCATGATAATATCGTAGGGTGGCACACGTCGGGCGGACTGCTGGAGCGGGGCGAGCCTCAGAGCCGCCTGGGCGCGTTTACATGGGCCGAAAAAAGCGCGCGCATCTGGAACGTCGACGAAGCCGAGGAGGCTGTCAGAGCCGCGGCGGATAAAAAAGGCGAAGGGTATCAGCAGTTCGTGGTACTCTGCGGCGGCGAGCGGGGCGGCCATACCAGCAGGGAATTCAGGTGCTACCGCGTGCTGGCCATCCTGAACGGAAGGGCGTGCATCATCGATTCCCGCACGCAGATGCATTACGACGATTTTATCCTGGCCCTGGAAAACCTGGGCGTACGGGACGCGCTTTATTGCGACATGGGAAGCGGCTGGAATTATTCCTGGTACAGGAATGAAAACGGGGACGCCGTGGATATCATCGGCACGCCGTGGCCGTTTTCCCATAACTGGCTGGTGTTCAGAAAAACGGCAGCGGCGCAGTGAACTGTTATTTGAAACATAATTGTAAATAATTCGTCATCAATTCGTAAAAAAGAATTGACAAAAAGCCCGAAAAGGCTTTTAATGGGAGCAGGCGGGACAATCGCCGTGCTCCCATTAATATTTCAATTCATAAAAAAACGAGGAACAGTTCGATGCGGAAAATCTGTGTGTGGGCTCTGTTGCTGATGCTGCTGGCTTGCCTGGCAGGCGCGGCGCTTTCGGAGGAAGCGGTGCCGGTGGAATTCGGCACCCTCAAGCCGGGCGATCAGACGGATGATGTTGCGGCGCTGCAGGAAAAGCTGAAAGAGGCAGGGTACCTTTCTGAGGTCACCGGGACCTACGACGAGGAGACTCAGGCCGCCGTACTGGCCGTTCAGCAGGCCTACGGCCTGGAGGAGACCGGCCTGGCCGACGTGGAGACGCAGGAGGTCATTTTTTCGGGCATTCATCTGGTGCTGGAAGAGGGCATGAGCGGCGGGCAGGTGCTCGCGCTGCAGGAACGGTTGAAGGCACTTTCGCTTTATTCCGGCGAGACGGACGGCGTTTTCGGTTCCACCACCCGTCAGGCGGTGGAGATCTTCCAGCAGCTTTACGGCATCCCCGTATCCGGCAAGGCGGACGCGGAAACGCTGGACCAGCTGTATTCCGACCTGGAGAACCGGGAGATACTTCCCGCGCCCACGGCCACGCCGGAACCGTCCGTCACTTCCCAGAACGTGCCGTTTAAGAAAAAGCTGTCCTACGGCTCCACCGGAGCGAACGTGAAAAAGCTGCAGGAGCGTCTGATGGAGCTGGGCTTTTTCACCTATAAGAAGACCACCACCGGCTTTTATAAAAACACCCAGCAGGCCGTCAAGGTTTTTCAGCAGTACAATGGTCTCAACGTGACCGGCGTGGTGGACCGTGAAACCTGGGACGCCATTTTTAACGACCCGGACGTGGTCACCTCCCGACAGACGCCCCGGCCCAGCCCGACGCCCGCGCCGCAGCAGTATTTCATGGACGTGGATGTGGCCAACCAGGTGGCCAAGGTCTATACCTATGACGAAAATCATGAATACAACGTGCTGGTGCGGATCATGATCTGCTCCACCGGCAGGGCCAAATACCCAAGCCCCAACGGCACCTTTACCCTGACCGGCCGCAAGGCGCGCTGGTGCACCTTCCCCAACTGGGGCGGCGGCACGGCCATGTACTGGACCAAGATCACCGAAGAGATCGCCTTCCATTCCATCATGTACGTAAACTATGACCCGGATCGGCCCAACATGAGCACCTTCAACAACCTGGGCAAGCGGGCCTCCCACGGCTGCATCCGCCTGCACACCGCCGACGCCAAATGGGTGTACGACAATATCGGCGCGGGCACCAAGGTGTATATCCATAACGATTCCAACACGGACAAGGAGCTGGTGGCCTTCGCCCGCTATCGCAAGTCCAACGCGGAAAACACGGTCATTTCGCAGGATACCTATGACGCGGAACACGCGCCCAAACTCACCAGGACCATCAAGTCCGGCAATTACGGCGCGGACGTGTTCTGGGTGCAGATGACTCTGCAAAAGCTCGGCTACCTTAAGGACACCACCGCGACCGGGTATTACGGTTCCCTGTCCGTGGCGGCCGTCAAGAACTTCCAGAAGGCCGCCGGCATCCGCTCGGACGGCACCGTGGGCGAAAAGACGATCACGGCGCTTATTGAAACGCTGGACGCTCTTTTGCACCCGCCGGTGACGCCTACTCCGGCCCCCACGCCTTCGCCCACCCCGGCCCCGACGGCCACGCCCGTTCCTGCGCCCACCCCCACGCCCGTCCATTTCACCGTCGCCAGCAAAGAGGCGGTCTGAAGGGAACTGTCTGAAAGCCATATATCAAAAAGCCCGCGCGCAGGCGCGGGTTTTTTGATGGGCGATCAAGTATATCTACAGCGCCGCGAGTTCGCGCAGGGCTAGCCCGGTTTCGCGGTGCAGGTGCTCGTCCTTCAGGTGCACATAGGCTACGGAGGAAAGCACTTGGCTTCCGTCCGGCCAGCGCACAGAGCCGGTGCCGTCCTTGTTCAGGCCGTAGTCTGTCAGCGTTTTTCCGTCCTGCGGGATCAGCACGGACAGGCGGTTCATCACCCGGCTGCCCAGGTAAAACTCAAATATGCCTTTTTCCGGGTCGATGGCCAGATGATTCCCGGTGAAGCCGCTTAAGCCTATCGCACTGTCAGACATGAAGGTGGGCGTTTCGGAGTAATACTGGTCCGGGTGACGGACGTAACACAGGCAGCCCAGATACTGCGTATATCCTCCCCCGGGGAGAGGGCGGCCTACATGGTTTTCCGCCATCAGCACGAGTGACGCCGGGGATATCACCCTGCAGGAAAGCACCCCCCGGCAGAGCTTCGCCATATCGCGGGCGGTTGAAAAAAGGCCGGCATGGCCGGGACAGTCGTCTCCCTTAAGGTTAAGCACCCTGGCCTTGGGGTCGTGCGGGGTGCCGGGAAGGATGCCGTCGCGCAGGATATACCGGTCCTTTTCTATCCGGTGTTCCCGGTCGGTGGAAACGCACAGGCCCCGCAGGGCATCGGGAACACGGCAGAAGGTGTTTTTCATGCCCAGCGGTTCCAGTATTTCCCGGCGCAAAAGCTCCATGTAGGACAGCCCCGAAGCCCCTTCCAGCACGTACTTGATCACCATGGCATGGATGTCGCTGTAGGCGCGGGGGCCGTTTTCAGAAGGCCTGCAGTTGTAAAGGACCCGCAGGCCGGAAGAGCGGTCCGGCTGGGCGTCGATCCTCTCGGGCGTCTGCAGGGAACGCTCGAACCAGGCGGTCTGCCGGACGGTCAGATCGTCTAAAAATGAAAACATCGGCGCGTAACGGGTGACGGGCGCGTCCAGGTCTACCAGGCGCTTTTCATGAAGGCGCATCAACAGAAGCCCCGTAAAAAGCTTGGTCAGGCTGGCCAGGTCAAAAATATGCTCCGGGGTGATGGGCGTTTCCTTTTCATCCGCCGTTCCGCCAAGCACGAAACGGGAAAGGCCCGCCGTTCCGAAGCCGACAGACATACAGCTCAGAACGCGGGTCTCCTGTGTGAAAAAGCGGATGGCGTCTGAAAGCGGCAAGGCGGTTCCTCCATTACAGCATCATTCGTGCGGAGATGGGATGCCGGGACAGGGACGGTTTCAGCGGAAAAGGGAAAGGGAAGGCCGGGCATTCAGCGAAAGGCTGGCCGTTTCGCCACGCATCAGGCGAAAATACGCGGCGGAGCCGATCATGGCCCCGTTGTCCCCGCACAGGGGGAGCGCCGGCTTGTACAGCGGTACGCCTCTTTCGTCGCACAGCGCCTGCATCTGCCGGCGAAGCAGGGAATTGGCGGAAACGCCCCCGGCCAGCGCCAGCTTTTTTGCGCCGGTATCGGAAAGGGCCAGCATGGTCTTTTCGCAGAGCATATCCACCACGGCCTGACGGAAGGACGCTGCGAGATCTGCAGGCTTCATCTGTTCGTGAACCTGCTGCTGGTGGTGGACGGCGTTCAGAAAGGCGGTCTTCAGGCCGGAAAAGCTGAAATCGTATTTTCCGGCGGTATGCGGATGGGGGAGCGGCAGGGCGGCCGGGTCTCCCTCCTCGGCCAGCCTGTCCAGCCGTGGGCCGCCGGGATACGGCAGGTCCAGCACGCGGGCGGCCTTGTCGAAGGCTTCGCCGGCGGCGTCGTCCTGCGTGCATCCTAAAAGCCGGTACACGCCGTAGTCCTCCACGGACAGGATGTGGCTGTGCCCGCCGCTGACCACCAGACACAGGAAAGGCGGCTCAAGCTCCGGGCTGGTCAGGTAATTGGCGCAGATGTGGCCTTCTATATGATGCACGGGGATCAGGGGCTTGCCGGTCACAAAGGCGAGCCCTTTCATATAGCTTACGCCGGCAAGCAGCGCTCCCACGAGCCCCGGGCCGTATGTGACGGCCAGCGCGTCCACCTCTTCAAGCGCCATGCCGGCTTTTTGAAGCGCGGCGTCAAGCACGGGCGTCACCTTTTCCACGTGGGCGCGGGAGGCTATCTCGGGTACGACGCCCCCGAAAAGGGCGTGCATGTCGATCTGGGAAAAGACCTCGTTGGACAGTATCACCCGCCCGTCCTCCACCACGGCGGCGGCGGTCTCGTCGCAGGAGGTCTCCATAGCGAGGATGCGCAGATGGTCTTTTTTACGAAGGGCGGGCAGCGCTGCCCGCACCTGTACCTGATATGTCATTGGGGCTTGGACTCCTTTTGCGAAAGGCGGCTGAGAAAAATGGCGGCCAGCACCGTTACGACGCCCAGGGCCGCGACCGGCAGCAGCCTTTTGAGAAGCTCGCCGCCGTACCAGATGAAAAATGTGGTCGGCATCAGGGCGATCAGCAGGTCGGTCTGCGGATTGAGCAGCCACAGGTCGTTTCGGAAAAACAGCCGGTGGAAGCCAATGAAAAAGCTGTCGAAACCGCTCAGCGCCAGGGCGGTCAGCACGGCGCAGCATACAAGCCATAAGCATGCGCCCGCGGCCGCCCCTTTGAGCAGGGCGGTACCGTCTCCACCCTTTCGGGCATGGACGAAAAGCGCGAAGGCCCCGAAAAGGGCGAGGGCCCCGGCCGACACGCGGATCAGCCGGAGCAAACGGATAAGCCCCCGTACGTCCTGCATATGAAGGTTTTCCTTCTCGCTGAAGGCGTCGCGGGAGCCTGTATCGTCCGTGATCTGCAAGACGTCGGTCTGCCCCTTGAGATACCGGGTGATCAGTCGGGCATAATCGTCATACTGACCGGCATCAACGCCGAGATGCGCGGTATTGGCACAGGAAACAAAGCCGGAGTACATGAGTTCTTCGCTTACTACAGCGGAATAGATCACCGAGCAGGTCATGCAGGCGAAAGCGCACAGCCCGCACAGGACGGAAAGCGCGGTCCACCAAGGCTTGTGCTTCATGGCCTTACTGCATCTTTAGGTAGGCGGTGGTAAAGCCGTCCAGGTTGCCGTTCATCACGTCGTCGATATTGCCGGTTTCATAGCCGGTGCGGTGATCCTTGACCATCGTATAGGGCTGGAATACATAGGAGCGGATCTGGCTGCCCCACTCGATCTTCTTCATTTCGCCTTTGATATCGGCCATCTGCTGTTCCTTTTCGCGCTCCTTGATTTCAAGGAGCTTCGCCTTCAGCATCCGAAGGCAGGTCGCGCGGTTCTGGGTCTGGTCGCGCTCGGTCTGGCAGGACACCACGATGCCGGTGGGAAAGTGGGTCATACGGACGGCGGAGGAGGTCTTGTTGACGTTCTGGCCGCCGGCGCCGGAGGAATGGTAGGTGTCCACGCGAACGTCCTTCATGTCTATCTCGATCTCGTTGTCGTCGTCCTCCAGGATGGGGGCGACGTCCAGGGAGGAAAAGGAGGTATGACGGCGGGCGTTGGAATCAAACGGGCTTATGCGGACCAGGCGGTGAACGCCCTTTTCGCCGCGCAGATAGCCGTAGGCGTTTTCCCCGTCCACCTCGAAGGATACGGCCTTAATGCCGGCCTCGTCGCCCTCCAGATAGTCCAGAAGCTTCACCTTGAAGCCCAGATGCTCGCAGTAGCGTGTGTACATGCGGTAGAGCATCTGCGTCCAGTCCTGGGCTTCTGTGCCGCCGGCCCCGGCGTGAAGGGATAAAATGGCGTTGCTGTTGTCATAGTCGCCGCGCATCAGGGTTTCAAGCTCCAGCGCTTCCACCTTTTCCTTGAGGGACGCGTACTCGGCGCCGATATCGGCCACCATGCTTTCGTCGTCTTCTTCCTGGGCCAGTTCCACCATGACCCCCAGGTCGTCCACGCCGGACACCAGGGACTGGTAGTGGTTCATCTTGTTTTCGATGGCGGCGATCCGCCGGTTCACATGGGTGGAACGCTCCAGATTGTCCCAGAAACCATCGGCATTCATCTCTTCCTTGAGCTCGGAGAGCTCCTTTTCAAGGTCCTCCAGGTGAAGGCCGCCGGCGATCTCCCTGAGCTTGTCCTTAAGCACGGCGGTATCCTGCATATACTGTTCAAGGGCTACGATCATATGAAAAACTCCTTTATATGTGGGTCGGTTGTGGGGAAAAAAACAGGAACTGCCGATGCCGCTACAGGAACAGCTCGCTTAAAAAAACGGCCAGACAGGACGACACGGCCACCACGAACAGCCCCTGCCCGGACCAGGCCAGGGCGATGCCGGCCACCAGGGCCAGCAGACCGGACCAGACGCTGTTGGTCGTGTGCAGTATATCCGGGAAGGTCATGACGGCAAGCGTCACATAGGGCACGTAAAACAGGAACGAACGCAGGAAGCGGCTTTTGATCGGGCGGCGGATCAGCGTCAGCGGCAGCGCGCGTATGGCAAACGTGACGGCCGCCATGACCAGTATGTACAGATAGATGTTATTCATGCTGCTCCTCCTTGACCGGGCGAAGCAGCGCGGCGCCCGCGGACAGGACCACCGTCAGCAGTATCACGCGCATGCCGGAAGACAGCGTACGGACGCCCGGCAGCACCGAGCAGCCCCAGCTGGCCGCCATGGACAGGATGACCAGCAAAAGCACCGTGCGGTTTTCCCGCGCCTTGGGCACAATGACGGCCAGAAACATGCCGAAAAGCCCCACGCTCAGGGCGCTGATCAGCCGGGCAGGCAGCACGTTGCCCACCAGCACGCCCAATATGGTGCCGCTGGTCCATCCGGAAGTGGCGATCACAAAAAGGCCGAAGGTGTACATCGGGTCCAGAAATCCGTCCACTGCCATGGAAACGCCGAATATTTCGTCCGTGACCGTGAAGCCGAGGCCGAGCCTCCTGGAAAGCGGCGTTTCGGGCGACAGCTTCTGGCTGAACGCGCAGCTCATCAAAAGGTACCGGGCGTTGGCGATCAGCGTCATCAGCGCCGCTTCCCAAAGGCCCGATCTTTCGGCGATCACCTTGAAGCCGGCGTATTCCCCGGCGGAGGCGTTGTTCAGCAGGCTCGCCAGCCCCGCCTGAAGCCAATTGAGCCCGGCGTTCCTGGCCGTGATGCCCAAAGCGAAGGAAACGGCCAGATAACCCAGCATGATGGGAACTCCGTTGCGGATCCCGCGGAAAAACCAGCTTTTTCCGGACGCCAAGGCGCGTTCCTCCCTTCGGGCAGACATTGCCAGTCCATTTTATCTCAAAGCGCGTTTTCTGTCAAACAATACATACGGGGCCGGGGCGCTTCATGAATCGGACCAATTATCCGTTTTTCTTAATTTGACCATTGACAAATCGGTAAAAGATCAATATAATATGTATATAGTTTAGCGTTAAACCTGTCGAGCATAGCTGGAATCGAACGTATCAGAAGGAGGCTGCGGAATGAAGAGGCTCAAGAATTTGGTTTCATGGCTGCTTATCGTGTGCCTGATGCTGGCGGCACTGCCTTTGGCTTTGGCCGAGGGCGTGATCGACGAGGGACTCAGCTGCACCATCACCCTGGGAAACTGGCCGCCGGATACGGCGCCGGAGGCCGAAAAGGCGCTGTTTGAAAATTACAGGGCCATCATGGCCAGGCAGTATCCCAATGTGACGCTGGTACCAGACTACTATTCCTACACCCTGAGCAACTATGTGCCCATGGCCAAGGGCGGCACCGCGCCCAGCATATTCCAGCCCCCCTTCACCGACCCGCAGCTGCTGATCAGCCAGCACCTGGTGGGGGACGTGACGGACGCCCTGGCCGCCTTCGGTGTGCTGGATAAATTCAGCCCCTCCTATGTGGAAATGCTGGCCGATGAAAACGGCCGCATCTACGGCCTGCCCCGGGACGGCTATGTGCTGGGCATGCACATCAATTTGAACCTGTTCAGGGAAGCGGGGCTTATGGATGAAAACGGGCTGCCCCTTTATCCCAAAACGCTTCAGGAGCTGGCCGAATACGGCCAGATCATCCGGGAAAAGACCGGCAAGGCCGGGCTCGTATTCCCTGCCAGCGAGACCTACGGCGGGTGGCTTTTCACCAACATCGCCTGGAACTTCGGCTGCGTGGGGGAAAGCGCGCTGGAATATCAGGACGAAGACGGCCGCTGGGTGTGCAATTTCACCTCACCCGAATGCATTGCCGCCATGGAATATATCCGCGACCTGCGCTGGAAATATGACATCCTGAACGCGGACGCCACCACCACCGACTGGGCCGGCGCGCATTCGCTGCTTGGAACCGGCGAAGCGGCCATGAACTTTGCCGCCGACGATTCGGTGGATCAGCCCACGGCCAACAAGGGCCTTCCTGTGGAGGATTTTGCGCTGATCCCCTTCCCGGCGGGAGACTTTGGCCGCTATGCCCTGGCCGGCGGCACCTGCTATATGTTCGCCCCCAATATCACAAAGGACCAGGGCGTTGCTCTGATGGCCTACCTGCGCATCCTGGGCAAGCTGCCCTTCCTGGATGAGGATATCATCGCCGGCATGCGGGCCGATTACGCCGCCAAGCGTGACCGCGGCGCCCCCGTGCTGCCCGCCATCAGCGCCTGGAACGATGAGGAATACAACGCCGCCAAGCAGGCTATCGTGGACGAATACTGCAACGTGGACATGCGGCTGTACAACGATTTCTTTGATTCGGTCACGCAGGGCACCATCAGCCTCAAATCAGAGGAACCGGTCTTTGCCCAGCAGCTGTACCGGGAGCTCACCGCCGTCATTCAGCGCATGATCACCCGGGAGGGCGCCGATGTGGTGAAGGCGCTGCAGAAGGCGCAGGATTCCTTCCAGGAGTATCTGGACGACGAGATCAATGACTATTGATCCCTTTGAACACAGCGCATGCCGGTTCGGTCAGGCCGCAGCCGGCATGCCTTTCTTTACACGCCGATAAACGGAGGTAATTTCATGCGCGCGCAGCCAAAAGCGTCCCGCGCCAGGACGGCGGAAACGTTCAAATCCTGGCTGATCATGCTGCCCGGGCTGATCCTGATGTGCTTTTTTGTATGGGAGCCGCTGTTTGAAAGCATCCGCATGAGCCTGTACAAGACCAGGAATGTGGAGCTGGTGCGGTTCGTGGGACTGGACAATTTCATCAGCGTGGTGACCAAGGACGACTTCCTGCAGGCGCTGCAGAACACGTTTTCCTATACCTTCTGGTCGCTGCTGATCGGCTTTTTCCTGCCCATCGTGATGGCCATCCTGATAGGGGAAACAACCAAAGGAAAGGGCTTTTTCAGGACCGCCGCCTACCTTCCCAATATGCTGCCGGGCCTGGCGGTGATCATTCTGTGGTCCGCCTTTTTTTCAGGAGAAAAATCAGGCGTGCTCAACATACTTTTGAGCGGGCTGGGCATTCCCAGACAAACCTATCTGACGCGGGCAGAATGGGTGATCCCCATCATCATACTGATCGCCACGTGGAAGGGCGCTGGAGCCACGACCCTCATCTACATGGCGGGCATGGCCGGTGTCAGCGCCGAGCTTTATGAAGCGGCAGCCATAGACGGGGCCACCGTGTGGCAGCGCATCATCCATATCCTGCTTCCGGCGGTCCGCAAGCTTGCGGGCACGCTGCTGATCCTGCAGATCATTTCTGTGTTCCAGATCATGTACGAGCCCATGGTGCTCACCAAGGGTGGGCCGGACAACGCTTCCCTGTCGCTGATGCAGCTGATGTGGCAGTATGCTTTCGGCGGCTCCATGAACTACGGCAAGGCGTCCGCCGTGGCAGTGATCGTCACGCTGATACTGCTTTTGATGACGGCGGTCTATTCATACTTCAACCGCAAGGAATCAGACTGGGACTGACAAAGAGGGGGAAGGGCATTTGAAAAGCATTCAGCGCACCGGCGTCATCCGGGACTATGATATGCATTCGGCCTCCGTCAGAGCGGGCTACGGCCTGATCCTGGCGCTTTGCGTACTGCTGGTGATCGTCGCCGTATTTCCGCTGATCTGGGTGGTGCTGGCCGGCTTCAAGGACCTCAAGGAGTTCGTTTCCAGCACTTCGCTGCTGCCGGAAAAATACGATATCTCCATGTTCACCACCACCTGGAACCAGCTGGGCATCGCCAAAAACTATCTGAATTCGCTGATTTCCGTGGTGGGCAGCGTGGTGTGCGCGCTGGTGTTCAACGGCCTGCTTGGGTACGGCATAGGCATCCTCAGGCCCAAAGGCTACGGCGTCGTCAAAAAGATGGTGATGTTTTCCCTGCTCATGCCCACCACCATCAGCATCGTGCCGCTTTTTATGAACATTCAGAATCTGGGGATGGGCAATTCCTTCCTGCCGCTCTGGCTTTCCTTCGGAGCCAACGCGATGTACATCATCCTTTTTGTTCAGTTTTTTGAATCCCTGCCCATGTCCATCATCGAAGCCGGCAGAATAGACGGGTGCAGTCAGCTGCAGACGTTTTTCCGCATCGTGCTGCCGCTGTCCAAGCCCATCTGCGCGGTCATTTCCATTTTTGCGGTCAACGCGGCGTGGTCTGACTTTCTTTTGCCCTATCTGGTGCTGCGGGGCGGGGACAAGCAGACGGTGATGGTGCGCCTGTTCGTATTCAGTACGGAACAGACAGTGAACGCAGACAATATGATGCGCTCGGTGGTGTTCAGCATGATCCCGCCGATCATCCTGTTCTTTATTTTCCAAAAGCAGCTGACAGAGAACGCGGTTTCTGTGGGTATCAAGGGATAAACGGATCACGCGGGGGAGGATTCGCATGGCGAAGGTGGCAGACGTTTATTTCAGGGTGGATCCGTGGAAGATCATCGAGGAAGGCTTCGACCCCGGTCATGCCAGGGTCTCCGAATCGGTTTTTTCATTGGCCAATGAGACGATGGGGGTCAGGGGCAGCTTCGACGAGGGCGGCAGCGCGGATTCTCTCAGGGGATGCTACGTAAACGGCGTGTACGATAACGAGCCCATAGGCAGGTCCTACCGCGGCATCATAGATCATTCGCATTTCATGATCCCCGCTGCGGACTGGCTGACGACCGGCATCGAACTGGACGGGGAAAAGCTGGACCTGGGCGCCTGCCGTTTCCGTGATTTCAGGCGGGAGCTGGACTTAAGGGCGGGGACGCTCAGCAGAAGCTTTGTCTGGCAGATATCCGGCGGCAGGGAGTTAAGGCTTTCCTTCCTGCGCTTTGTGGATATGACCCGCCGCGAGCGGGCCTACCAGCGGATCACGCTGGAGGCGCTCAACTTTTCCGCAGCGGTCTGCGTTGAAACCGGGCTTTCCTTTGACGTGGTGCATGAGGGACGCGGAAAACGCTTCTGGGGAGAACCCCGCCGGGAAGCACGGGATGACCGGATCGCCCTTCAGGCGCGCACCCTCCTGTCCGGCCAGGAGGTATTCTGCGGCGCGCTTGTGACGCTGCCGCAGCAGGGAGAAACCGTTTCGGATCCCTATTCGGTCAGGCGGCGGGCTTCGCTTTATCTGGAAAAGGGCAGGCCGGTTTCCGTGGACAAGCGGGCGGTGATCCTGTTTGACGGGAGCGAGGGCGATACGCTTTGGGAAAGGGGGATCAGCGCCCTCAGGGAAAGCGCCGGCACCCCGTTGGACGAAGCGCTGCGGGCGCAGCAGGCGCACTGGGAGGAATTCTGGCGCACGTCGGATATCACGCTTGAGCCTTCCGGGAAGCAGACGGCGCAGGCCGTTGCCGCGGAACAGCAGGGCATCCGCTTTTGCATCTTCCAGCTGGCGCAGACCTATAACGGCGGAAGCATGCGGCACAATATAGGGGCCAAGGGGCTCACCGGGGAAGCCTATAACGGGCACGCTTTCTGGGATACGGAGTCCTGCTGCCTGCCGTTTTACCTGTTCACCGCTCCTCAGGCCGCGCGGAATCTGCTTTTGTTTCGCTATAACACCCTGCCCATGGCCCTGGAAAGGGCCAAAATGCTCGACTGTAAGGGCGCGTGCTATCCGATTGCCACGCTGAACGGGCAGGAGGCCTGCCCGCTGTGGCAGCATGCGAGCCTTCAGCTTCAGCCCAGCACAGCTGTGGCCTACGGCATCTGGCATTATACGCGCGTGACCGGAGACGAGGCATTCCTCTGGCAGTACGGGGCGGAAATGCTGCTGCAGATCGCCCGTTTTCTGTCAAGCCGGGCCGCCCGCGGGCAGCGGACGGGAAAGTACGGCTTTTTCGGCGTGATGGGGCCCGACGAATTTCATATGATGGTGGATAACAATGCCTATACCAATTATATGGGCAAACGCACCCTGGCCTATGCCGCCGAGGTCCTCAGGCGCATGCGCACAGAACAAAGAACAGCGTATGAGGCGCTGGCTAAAAAAACGGACCTTCAGGAAACGGAGCTTTCCCTGTGGGAACAGATCGCCGATCAAATGTACCTGCCCCAGGGGGAAGACGGCCTGTTTGAGCAGCACGACGGCTTTTTCAATCTCCCGCATACCGATATACAGTCCATTCCGGTAAGCGAGTTTCCCCTGTATGACCATTGGTCATACGACCGCATATACCGCACCGATATGATCAAGCAGCCCGACGTGCTGATGATGATGTATCTGTACAATTCCTCCTTTTCCGGTGCGGTCAAGCGGATCAACTACGATTTCTACCAGCCCCGCACCATCCACGAATCCTCCCTTTCTCCCGCCATTCATTCCGTTCTGGCGGCTGAGCTGGGCAAAATGGACGAAGCGGTCAGCTTTTTCGGTTACGCCACCCGGCTGGATCTGGATAATTACAACCGCAATACCCGAGAAGGACTTCACATCACCAGCATCGCCATGGCCTGGGCCAATATCGTGTACGGCTTCGCGGGCCTGCGCAGCGACGGGGAAAACCTGCGCTTTGCCCCCCGTATGCCGGGGCGCTGGCGGAGGCTTCGCTTTACCATTCGGTACAGAGGCCGGGTGATCGGGGTGGAAATGCAGGCGGAGCGCACGCTGTTCCGCCTGGAAAAAGGGGATGCGCTGCCGGTACAGGTGTATGGCGGCAATTATACGCTGACAGAGGAAACGCTGTCCGTTCCTGTGATGTAATACTGTTATGTAAAGAATAACGCCCGCCTGCGCGCGGGCGGTTTTAATGAGGCTGCGGTATGAATGAATGGAAGTTTTCAGTAAACGGATATGATCCCGCCTGCACGGCCCTGGACGGGAACCGCTTTCTGTGCGCCAACGGCTACATGGGCCTGCGCGGCACCGTGGAGGAAGCGGATAAAGGGCAGTTTCCCGCTGTCACCCTGGCGGGGGTGTACGACCGTTTTGAGGACAAATGGCGGGAACCGGTCAACGCCCCGCACGGTTTGTCCATTCGCCTTTCCTTGGACGGGCAGCCGCTGGACGCGGGACGCGCGGCCCCTCTGAAGCATACCATGGAAATCGATTACCGCACCGGGACGATCAGCCGCGAAACGGATTTCGGCGCGGCCCTGGTGCGAAGCCGGCGCTTCGCTTCGATGGCCTTTTGCCATCTGCTGGCGGACAGGTATGAGGTCTTATTTTCCGCAGACGGGGAAATGGCCCTGTCCGTGGGGATTTCCACGGACGTGTGGGATATCAACGGCCCTCATCTGTTTGATTATTCATTTGAGCGGGGAGATACGCTGTCAGTCAGCGCGGTGACCGGGGAAAAACGGATCCCTGTGGCCGTCGCGCAGCGCGCCGTGACGGATTTTGAAGGGGAGGTATCCTTTGTTCAGGACGAAGGAGGCGTGTTCCGGGTGATCCGCCGGGCGGTCAGGGCGGGGGAAAGGCTGACGGTCTGTGTCTTTGCAGGGGTGTATACGGGACTTGACGGGGGCAGACCGCTGGAGAACGCGAGGCAGCTTTGCCAGAGCGCGGCCCAAATAGGCTATGAAGCGTGCCTTTACGCGCACAGGGCTGCCTGGGAAGCGATCTGGCAGCGCTCGGAAGTAAGCGTTTCCGGAAACGAAGAAGCCGCCCGGGCCCTTCATGCCAGCCAGTACCATCTGAACAGCATAGCGCCCCGGCATGCGGACAATATGTCCATTCCGGCCAGAGGGTTGTCCGGCCAGACCTATAAGGGCGCCGTTTTCTGGGATACGGAGATGTTCTTTTTCCCGATGTTCGTATACACCCAGCCCGAGGTGGCCCGCTCTCTTTTGCGCTACCGCATCGATACGCTGCCCGGCGCCCTGGAAAAAGCGGCGGAATACGGTTACCGCGGCGCGTTCTACGCCTGGGAAAGCCAGGAGGGCGGCAGGGAAGGCTGCACCAATTTCAACGTCGTGGACGTTTTCACCCATCGGCCCGTGCGGACCTATTTCAGGGATAAACAGATCCACATCAGCGGGGATATCGCCTACGCGCTTTACGCCTATTGGGAGATCACCGGCGACCGTTTCCTGCTGGAGGAAGGCGGGGCGCGCGTCATACTGGAGTGCGCCAGGTTTTACTTAAGCCGCGCCAGCTGCCGCCTGGACCGGGAGGAGATAGACTTTGCCGACGTGATCGGCCCGGACGAATACCACGAACGGGTGACCAATAACGCCTACACCAACGGCATCATCCTGAACTGCATGGAAAACGCCCTGGCGCTGGAGGATATTTTTAAAGACCGGCCCGAATGGTTTACCCGGCTGATCAAGGAAACGCATTTTGAAAAGGATTGGCTTTTGCTTTCTGAGGCAAAGAATAAAATACGCCGTCCGCGCAAACGGAACGGCGTGACAGAGCAGTTTGACGGGTATTTTGACCTGGAGGATTGTTCTTTGGATACCGTGCGGGGAAGACTCAGGGACCCCAGGGAGTACTGGGGCGGCGATCACGGGGTGGCCGGCTGTACCCAGGTGATCAAGCAGGCGGATGTGATCGCGCTGGCGGCGCTTTTCCCTGATAGCTTTACCGACGGGGAGATTGCGGCCAATTGGGATTATTATGAGCCGCGTACGGAGCACGGCTCCAGCCTGTCAGCCTGCATGTACGCGCTGACCGCCTGCCGCACAGGGAAGCTGGACCAGGCATGGGAGCTTTTTATGCGAACAGCCTCCATCGATATACTGGGCGGCGGCAAGGAGTGGGCGGGCGAAATATATATCGGCGGCACGCATCCAGCCTCCAACGGCGGGGCGTGGATGATAGCGGCGCTGGGCTTTGCGGGACTCAGCATGAAAAACGGGGAAATATCGCTGGACCCCCATCTGCCCAAACAGCTCAGCCGTCTGAGCTTCCCGCTCACCGCAAGGGGTACGCGGTGGATCGTCACCGTGACGCACGAGGGAGCATCGGTCAGGCAGGCGGACGAACGCTGCCGCGCTGGATCAGCGATACGGGAAGAATGACGTTCCTTTCAGCCACTTCCTCGCCGCGCAGCTGGGCCAGCACCATGTCGGTCGCCAGTATGCCCTTTTGTTCGGCGTCCTGGTGTACGGTGGTGAGACCGGGAATGGTCAATTGCGCCAGGTAATGATCGTCAAAGCCCACGATGGATTTATCGCGGGGGACGTTCACACCGCATTCGCTCAGGCCCGACATGATGCCCGCCGCCAGTATATCGGCGGAGGCGAAAACGCCGGTGATGTCACTTCTGCGGCTCAGCGTATGGCCCAGCCGCTTCCCTTCCTCCACGGAGATTTCCTGGGTGAATACCAGGGAGGGGTCGAAGGGGGCGCCGAATTCCTCCAGCGCCCGGCGGTATCCTCTGAAACGCTGATCGATGACCCCGCCCGGCCGGATGGAGGGCGAGGCGAAGGCGATGCGGCGGTGGCCGTTTTCCAGCAGATGACGGGCGGCGATATAGCCGCCCTTTTCATCCTCCAGCCCTATGCGGTAAACGTCCGGCTGGTCCACATAGCTGTCTATCAGCACAAAGGGAACGCCCAGCCCCCGTACCGTTTCAAAAAAAGCGTTCTGAAAAAGGCCCGTCAGTATCAGCCCTGAAAGCCGCCAGCTGTGGCTGAGGGCGGCCAGGGAATCGGCGTTTTCCACCGCGCGTATCATCAGATAATAGCCCTCTTCCCGGGTGCGCTTCTCTATGCCTTCCACAAAGGTGCTCAGAAACGGGTCGCTCATGGTGCTGCCCATGTTTTGGGGCGTGATGTGGGTGATGACTCCGATGATGGAGGAATGATCATTGGCAAGCGACCGGGCGGACATGCTGGGCACATAATGCTCCCGGTTGATGATATCCCATATTTTTTTCACCGTTTCGGGGGAGACGCGGCTTTTTCTGTTGTGCACCACGTTGGAAACGGTGGTGATGCTGACGCCCGCTTCCGCGGCGATATCCTTCAGTGTGACCATGCTTTTTTCTCCGGAAATGAAGTGATGGGGGACTTGAGGGGCCTTCGGGTTTATAGTACAAAGCCAGTTTACCGTTTTTTCTTCCCGAACGCAAGCGCCAGATGAAAAAAAGCGGAGGCCGCTCAGGCCCCCGCTCATGCGCGTGTGGGATTATTCGCCCAGCTCAGCCAGGAAATCCTTGATAGGCAGGTCGGCGGGCTTGCCGGTCTCGGGAAGGGTCATGCCCTCGGTGGGGTTGGCCGTCACGGGAGCCACCGCTTCGGAGAAGGAGATCTCATCAAGATAGATGATGCACTTGGCGAACGCGCGGAGATGGAAAGCGTTGGTCATGCCCGGGAAACCGGAGGCTTCCAGGTCGATCACCAGATCCTGCCATTCGGTGGTGATCACGGGATGGCTGCCGTCCGCCAGCACCAGGTCGGAGAACCGGGCGGCGTAGAACTTGCTGTCTTCGGGATGCCAGTCCATGATCATCTTCTTCTCTTCGCCGCCCTCTTCACCCTTGATGCGGATGTTCAGGTACTTGCAGTAGCTGATGCCGTCCAGGCGCCACATGTCGATGGCTTCGCCCCAGTTGGCCAGCCAGTCGCCGGCGGCGGCAAAGTATTCTTCTTCTGTGTCGTAGTCTTCCGGATCATAGGCCTTGGGCCGATAGTCCAGCTTGAGCACGCCGTCTTCATTCTTGGAGCGCAGGTTGGCCCAGTTGTCCCACCAGATGGGGGCGCCGTTGGGAGCCGTTTCGGGTTTGCTGGAGGCCCCGCGGTCATTGCCGTCAAAGTTGTCCCACAGGAAGACCTCGCCTTCCGCCAGAACGGGCACCGCGACAGCCAGCAGCATCATGGCCGCCAGTACAATAGCCAGAACCTTTTTCATACGTTTTTCCTCCTGTTGTTTCATTGGTAGGTTTAACGCTAAACCTATCTGTTGAAGTCATTATAACACTCCGATATGGAAGCTGTCAACCCAAAAAACACAAATTTGTTAAAATAATCGCCTTTTTTCTCTTGCCATTTCGGCCAAATGCGGTATAATGGAGCCAACAGCCGGTTTAACGCTAAACTTCCGCACATAAAAGGGAGGAAACGCCAATGAAATCCAAAGCCGTTCTTGCCTGCCTGCTGGCGCTGTGTCTGCTGAGCGCGGGTGTCCCGTTCGCCCGGGCGCAGCAGCCCAAGACGCTGATCACGCTCTACGAAGGCCCAAAAACCATGACCTCTTCCGAAACGGCCAGGGTGACCGTGAACGGACGGGAGCTTTTTGTGTACGACGTGATGGTCAACCACGAGCATATCTGGAACGCGAACACGCTGCCCTCCTATACGCCCATGACGTATTTCGACTTTGAGGGGGAGGCGCGCATCAGGGTCGAAATGCCGGGGCTTGAAAAGAAGGTGGAAAGCGCCGGGGTGCTGCCCGGCTCCTTTGGGATCACCCCGGCCGTACAGGACGGGGCCGTATCCTTCACCATCACGCAGCCGGGGCAATACACCGTGATCTTCAACGGCAGCGTCAACAAGGCTTTGCATATTTTTGCCAATCCGCTGGAAAAGGACATTCCTGACCCCGACGACCCGGATGTGTTCTATATCGGTCCCGGCGAATGGACGATGGACGCCATTGCCCTCAAGGACAATCAGACCTTGTATATTTCAGGCGGCGCGGTGCTGCACAGCATCGTTTCCGTGGCCGGCGCCCGCAACGTCCGCATCCTGGGGCGCGGCATCATCGACGGCAGCGATTATCCGGCCTGGAACCAGCCCGGTTCCTATGCCCGGGTGCCCATTGACCTGAATCACGCCAAAGACGTGACCGTGGACGGCATCATTCTGGCCAACTCCAACTGCTGGAACCTGAATTCCTTTTCCTCCTCCGGGGTGACCATCAACAATGTGAAGATCATCTCGGGCCGCCAGAACGGCGACGGCTTCACCTTCCAGTCCTGCACGGATCACACGGTGACCGACTGCTTCGCCCGCACCTGGGACGACAGCCTGGTCATCAAGAATTACGCGGGCTCCACCAAAGGCATCACCTTCCGCGGCATCCAGATATGGACAGACCTGGCCCAATCCATGGAAATAGGGTATGAGACGGACAAGGGCCTTACCCTTGATCCGGAGATCAGGGATGTGCTGTTTGAAAACATCACCGTGCTGTACAATTTCCATAAGCCGGTCATCAGCATCCACAACAGCGACGACGCCTATGTGCACGATATCGTATACCGCAACATCGTGGTGGAAAACGCCTTCATGCAGGGCGATAACGGCTTCAACAAGGAGCTTATCGAAATGACCCTGCAGAATTCTTCCTGGTCCACCGTCAGGGACGAGTTCGGCTCCATAGACAGCGTGCTGATAGACGGCCTGACCGTGATCAACACCCTGAACGGAAAAGTGCCCGCGTCCCGGCTTTCGGGCGTGGGCAAAGATAACCGCATCACCAACGTGACGTTCAGGAACATCAGTATCCTGGGCCGGCCCATCACCAGCCTTAAGGAACTGAAGCTGTCCGTGGACGATTACTGCGACGGCATCACGATCGAATAATACGGGAGGATGCATATGAAAAGGACTTTTTGCCTGATGGCTGCGCTCGTGTGCGCGCTGACGCTGTTTTCCGTCCCGGCCCTTTGCGAAGAAGTGATCGAAACGGAGGATACAATTTTTACCATCGTGACCGCCCCTGAACAGACCGCCGCGCAGAGACCGCCCTGCTTTCCGGACCCGACGGCCGAATACATACCGCTGCCCGATACCGAAAACATCGCGCAGGGGAAGCCCGTCCTGTCCGGCGCGCATACCGACGTATACGTTTCTTCCAACGTCAACGACGGGAAGACCGACACCTATTGGGAAAGCAAGGGGTGGCCGGCGGAAATGACGATCGACCTTCAGGGCAGCTTCACGGTATCCACCGTGGCGGTCTGCCTGAACCCTTCCTCCATCTGGGAGCCCCGCATCCAGGAGATCGCCGTGCAGGTGAGCACGGACGGAGAAAACTTCGTGCAGGTGACGCCCCCTGAAAAATACCAGTTTGACGCCGCTTTCGGCAACCGCATCCGCATAGATTTTTCCCCCGTGGAGGCGGCCTGGGTGAAGGTGATATTCACGTTGAATTCCTCCTCCCGCACCGGCGGCGCGCAGGCGGCGGAGATCTGCGTATACTGACGGTCACTTCCTTTTAATCTCTACCTGATAATTTATTCATTCCGGTTTGTCCGAACACAGCGGCATCGGGTCGGTCTTTTTTCGGCGGAAACGCCGGAGGGCCGACCCGATCCGTTTGCTTCGGGGATCCGGACCCGCATTTTGCCCGGCAGCCGGGGTCCGACAGAAGGGGCTTGGTTTCAGACACTTTTCCGCGTCAGCTGCAAAAAGCAGCTCTTATTGCTCATTCGGCCGGCAAAACCGCGCTTTCTGTCACCGAAAAGAGGACCTGCTCATCGTCTGCCTTGCAGGTCTTGTCCATTTCATATAAGGTCCACATATGGACATATCCGTTTTCGATGATCAATGTCGCTGTTCCATCAAGGATATAGTCTCCGCGAACCACAAAGAATGTATTGTTCTCCATCTGTATCCGCTGGACTTCAACGTTCTTCCATTCTCCGGCAAAAAAATCCGCTGCTTCTTTCTCCGTAAAGTACTTCATGCTGAACAGAGGCCTCATGGTATCGGGGAGGCCGTTTTCACCGATGAGATCCTTGCACGAATACTGAATCTGACTGATGCCGTCCCGGGTGCTTACAAATTTAGTTTCCAGCGTGGTGTATTCCTGGCTGAGCTTTTGCTGTTTCCAGGCCGGAGGAACCTGAAAGGTGACTGCCCGCTTTTTTCCTGTATATATCGTTTTGTCTCCCGCTGAGGCACCCGTATTTGCCGCGTCAGACGCAAAAGCCGCTGCCGCCTTTCCTTCGCTTGGCAGATAAAAATGCCTGAAAATGCGCAGGGTATCATCGTGCGTATCGGCTGTCGCAGTGACCGCGACTACATAATCATCCTTCGCGATCATGATCTGTTTTTGACAAAACCCGTTATCACGGGCTTCACAGTCAAAACCGTAAAACGTCTGACTGCCGATATCGACAGACATCGTTTGGACAGATGTGTTATATCCCCACATCTGTAAATACTGATTCTTCATGTTGCCCAGCAGCGAATCGACGATGGCCTTCATGCCGTAGGCTTTCGCCGTATCAGCAGCTCCAGGTGTTCTGGTAACGGAAATGGAAACATTATCTCCATCGTCAGGGGATTCGGCAAACATCAGGATATAGGACTGATTTCGGGTAACCAGCTCCCATGTGTCCTCCGGCAATCCGTCCAGCGCTTTTTGATTCCGTGTGATCAGTTCTGTAAGCGTGTCGTAATGCCATCCTTCCAAAGAGCATCCGAAGTCCAGATAGGTGTTTACGTAGTCACTGCCTGAATAGTCTCCGTTAGGCATTGCAGAATCAGCCATGCTGTTATGGATAACAGCCGTCAGCAGCAGCACCGCCAATAACCTTGCCAGGCATTTTTTGTTCATGATTATTCCTCCCTGATCGTCGTGGTTGATGTATTTATTGTATAAAACAGGCGCCCCGCTGTCCCGCGAGAAAATTCCTCATTTTCTTCGACTTTTGCATATGCCGTTGTTTTTTCGTGAATCGGCTTATATAATACTTTTATCCATTATTCGGCGAGGCGGTTCAAGCATGCAGATCATCCTGATACCGAAGAACATTTACCGTGTCCTTTCCGGGAGGCTGATGGGAGATATCGATTTTCTGCCCGGAGATCAGAAACGGGGACTCATTCAGTTTTACCGCGCAGCGCTGAACGGGGCGGTCTCTCAGGAAGCGCTGAGGCGCATCTTCCCGGAGGACGGGCCGCGCCCGCGCCTCCAGTCGGACCTGATGAACCGTTCTTCCTCCACCTCCCTGCCCCGCTTCCTTAGGGAAGAATTTGAGCGCACACTTCCGGTGCAGGCGATGGCGCGCAACCTGTCCGGCATGCTGGGAGGGCTGGTATATCAGACGGAGACCCTGTTTCAGACCCTCAACGTGTTCGAAGACACCTGTTTCGGGCAGGATTATTTCATCACCCCGCAGATCAGGGAGTTCCTGGTCTCCCTTCGCCTCCATCAGAAGGACAACAGCTATAATCATCTGGTATTTCTGTGCGCATACAGGCTTTCCTGGCTGATCCTGTTTTCCTTCTACGGCGCACAGATGAACGATCCGGTGCTGGCCCGGCTGTGCTTTGAGGCGGATCCGGCCAAGGCCTGGGAGGCTGTCCGCGCTTCCTCCTCGTCCCACTGGCAGGTAATGACCGCTGCGGAGAGCCTGAGCGCCTGTGCTCCGATGCCGCGGGAAAAATATGTCACTTTGTCCGTCACGCCCGAAACGGTCGCCTACCGCTTGCAGCGGGATCATCGGCTCCTGTTAAGCGGCATGGGAGGCAGCGGCAAGACGGAACTGGTCAGGCAGGCGCTCACGCTGGTGACCGCCTACAGACGAGTGGCCTTTGTACAGGTGGAAGGCGGCCTGGCGGAAAGCTTCCGTGTCGCTTTTCCTGAAACAGACGAAAAAAAGGACGACGCCTTTTTCGCCGCGGTTCGGGCCAGAATGGAGGAAGAGCAGTCCCTGCTGGTGCTGGACCAGGCGAGGGACGCCATCAACTATGACGAACTGTCAGCCTGGCAGTGCGACCTGCTTGCCACCGACAGACGGGAGGAACTGCCCGGCTTCAGCGTCCTGCATCTGGAACCGCTCGACCGGGACGCTTCGGAACGCCTGCTGCGCTTATCCGCCGGGCTTCCTCTGGAAAGGCAGTCCGTCAGATCCGCCGATACCCTGTACCGTTTTACCGGCGGCCATCCGCTTACGCTGTCTTTGCTGGGAGCGCTGTGCAAAACCAATTACTGGACGGAGCAGCAGCTGGCTGAACGGCTGGCAAAGCAGAGCTTCGCGTCGCTGACCCTGCCCGCGGCCGGGCAGGAGCGGAGCCTGCCGGATTATATGAACCATCTGCTGCGGCTGGAGGAACTGGACAAAAAGGACACCCGCCTGCTGCGCTTTATCGCCATGTTCCCGCTCAGGGCCTGGAAGCCCGACGAGCTGACGGAGCTTACGTCGCCGGAGCGGATGCTGAAGCTTTCCGAAAAAAGCCTGCTGCAGCGCGGAAAGCAGGGATATCTGATGCATCCTGTCATCGCGGAGACCCTGCGCGCCAGGCCCTACAGCGCGGACGAGTTCCCTGAATACTGGAGGCGCTGCGCTGAATCGCTGGACGACAACAGCGGGCCGGACACTCCCCGCACCGCCGAGCTGGCCGTCGCGGCCCTTTTGCGCTGCGACACCCGCCTGAACGAGGACGCGCTGCTGGCCCTGACCGGCATCGAGCGCAAGGTCATGACCTTCGGCCCCTCGATCCAGAAGCACGACCTTCCCGGCCTGCATCAGCGCTGGCTGGACAGTCATCCGCATACGCCCGACGATGAGATCAACCTTCACGTGATAAAGATGCTGTGGGCTTTGGTCGGAAGCGGGGACGAATACGCCGCCTCCGCCGAGGCGCTTACGCAGTATCCCGCGGAAACGCTTCAGCGGCATCCCCGGTATGAGCTTCTGCTGAACGTACTGGAGATCGGAGGCAACAGGATCAACCGAGAGCTGCTGGACCGGCTATTTGCCATGCTCCGCCCTGACGACGGCAGCCCGGACCAGCTGATCATGTATCTGAACTTTCTGGGAGGGAAGCAGCGCATGCTGGACAAGCAGCCGGAACAGGCGCTCGAGACGCTCGCGCAGGCCCGGCCCTTCATCAAGCCCGGCTCCGTCAAGGAGGCCGCCAACGACACCCGTACCGCCTACTGCCTGGCCGACCTGGGCCGCTGGCAGGAAACCCTCCCGCTGATGCGCAGGGTGCTGGAAAACCTCCGCGCCCGGGGCTATGCGGAGGACTCCCAGACGATGGTTTCCACCCGCAACTCCTACCTGTATTTTCTGGGAAAGTGTACGGACCTTAGCGGGCGATGGACGAACTGCAGGCCTCGGTCGCGGCCATGCGGCGGGAGGGAAAGCAGGATTCTTTTAACTATGTGTGCGTCCTCCAGAGCTATGCGGACCTGCTGACGGAAAACGGGGAGTATGAACAGGCGGAAACAGTGATCCGGGAAGCGCTCGGCATCCTGCCCGATGAGATGACCCTTTATCCCGCCAGTCTGGTCAGGGCGGGCCATATCTTCCTGCATAACGGGAAACTGCTGGAGGCGCTCGGCGCGGCGACGCTTTCGCCGGAGCTGAGTGAACAGCACTTCGGCCCCGAAAGCGAAAGCGCCGCAAAAGCCCGGGCGCTCAAGGAATCCGTCCTGGAAGCGATGGGATGAAAGGCGTTCATCTGATCCTGAAGCCTGATTCCTGTTATCATTTATAACGTGTACGGACCTCATGTGCCGCTTCGGCCCTTTAATGCCGCCGTTGCGGAACGGCGCGATCGCCCCGTGTGTTCAATCCTTTTCGTAATACACAATATCCATCCGGTTATTGATTTTTTCGATCTGTCCGGTCTGATGGTATCCCATTTTCTCGTACAGGTGCAGATTTCCTTTTTCCTGCAATATGGTGTCCAAACACCAATGATCGGAACCGTGTATTTGTTCTGCCGCAGTGATGGCCGCCTGCGCGTAGCCCTTGTTCCTGTGTTCCGGCATGATCCACATAGGGGATATTCTTTTTCTGCTCCCGTCTTTTTTGTCAACCACCCGAAGTGCCCCGACAGTTTCATCCCCGGCCACGATGAAATAATACTTTGTCCACGGCTGCCGGTACCTTGCCATGACCTTTTCAAAGCTTTCGGCGGCCGGACTCATTTCATAGTCCTGATATTTGTAAAGCAGGCCGGAAAATGCTCGCACCTGCATTTCCCAGATGGTTCTCATGTCATCCTCTGCCGCAGGTATCAATTCCACATTATTCAAACTCATGGTTAACCTCCTCCCCGCCGCCGCTGACGGCTGTGTGGGAGCCTTTTTATTGTTCAATCATTTCCAGAAGGTCATTTACATATACCTCCGGATGATTGATGGAATACTCCCCGTGATACAGGCCGGTCTTTTTCTCAAGCCGGCTTCCGGGCAGCGCCTCATGCAACAGCTCTGCAGAGCGGATCATCTTTTTCTGTTCTTTTTCACCGACTACGATGCGAACCTGAGCGCGGCTTTTTTGGATTCCCGGATCCAATGTATATCCTGTATTTGCCTTCAGAAATGCGATCATGCTGCTTTTCGGGATTTTCGGAGTATCTGTGTAATAATCCCCGAACAGATCGTCACGAATGCGAAGATAACGGAACTGCATTCTGGCAAACCATTTCTTCCGGATCAGGCTGTAGCCAGACGCAAAGGCCGGACCGATCAAGGCGTTTGTTATCCTGGAAGGAAGAACGGACGCGCTTTCGATGATGGCATACCGGCAGATATCCCCGCGCTGCGACAGCATCTCGGCCAATACCTGAGCGCCGAGAGAGAGCCCACCGATCAACAGGACGGATCCGCCGTACAAACGATCTGTAAAGGCCATGATCCGGCCCGCATTTTCCTCTATACTGACGAAATCCGCATCGCTGTCCGCATGTCCGTCAAGGATCGGCAATACTACATGGTAACGATCCCCGAGAAGCTCCGCTTCCGCTCTGTAATTCCACCATGACAGCCCGCCGCCGTGCAGCAGCATAATGACTTCATGGTTTTTTTCCCCGTATTCAATGATCTTCATGTTGCTCCACTTCTCCGTTATTTCGATTCATGTCTGATCCGGATAATCCCAGAAATGCCCCTTATGGAAGTTTTCATTTCCCAAGGGGACAGCGGTCAGCCTGAAGATCACGCATCCGTCCGGACAGACGATCGTTTTTGTATATTTACCGTCACCCCCGAGGTTTTCAAGATCGCCTCCGCTGCGCACGGCTTCCATCAAAGGATAGAGCATCATCATCGTCTTTGAACAGATACCGTACCCATCCCTGTTTACAGGGCATCCATATGTGCAGGTGTATCTGTCGCCGATTTCTTCTCCGTTGCGGCAATATCTCTCGGTATGGTCGCCGTGCAGGAAGCCGGTAACTTCTACGCTGAACTCATATTCCTCCTGATACCACTTTTTCATGACAGTCCTCCTCACAGCCGCCGCGCCGTCCCTCAGGGTGAAGCGTTTGCCGTTAACCCAGATACATTACGTAGATCTGACAAGGATTATCTTCTCCCCAAAGCTCATTCATCACTTCGAATTCTTTAAACCCCAAAGACCGATAGAAATGATTCGTGATATCATAATCGTCGTAAACGCCCATTTTTACTGTCTTGACCTGCATGAATGAATACCCGGCCCTGACGGCCGCATTTTTCGCCTCTTCGAACAGCGCTCTTCCTGTGCCCTTGCGGTGGTGTTCCTTCACAACGCCCATGACCGCCAGCTCCACGGTCTCTTTGCCCGTTTCCTTCAGGCAGAGAAAGCCCGTATATTTTTCTCCTTCTTTGGCCGCAATGAACAGCCAGTCAGCGCAGTCCGAGATATACTTTTCTCTGCTCGAATCAACCTCAAACCAATCATGCAATGCTTCCAGAATGCTTCTGGCTATGCTTCTCTTTTTATCCGCATCCCTGATCTGTTCAATCATCATCATTTCCTCCAAAATCCCGGGCTGCCGTCCGGACAGCATGTTCAGGAAGGAACATATCGAAAATCCGGATCTATAATTCGCGCTTCAGATAACCGCATGTGAAAGGGAAAAATTCGAACTTCCGGGTTCCTGTATGAATGGCCCCGTTTTGTTCATACCACCTGCGAAGGACAGTGTTCTGTTCAACGATCCCGATATTCATAATGTGGCATCCCATGTTTTTGGCAACGGAAAATGAATGCCAAAGCAGCTGCCTGCCAATTCCCCGATGTCTGTATTGCGGTAAAACGGCAAGATTATTCAATTCGCATTCCCCGTTTTCCTGAATCAGGAGAGCGTAGTAGCCGCACAAAACACAGTCCTCTTCGGCAACAAACATAGGCCTGTGTTCTTCATCCAAATGCCGATACAGCCTGTCATCTGAAACAGCGAATGGAGTAAACCGCGGTGCGTTTTCCCTTGTGATTCCGAATTCGGCCGCGACTGTCATGAAACTGCTTCGTATCAGGCTCACACACATGGGGATATCTTCCCGTTTCACTTCCCGTATCATGTTTAACTCCATGGAGTTTCAGTTTGTCAACCATATTTCATTTGCCTAAGATGGTCCGCATCCTTCGGTTCAGGTGGCGCGTAAATGAAATCCTGTTACCGGCGGTCCAGGCAGCATACAGTCCCGACGTGAATGAATCAGCTCCGCCATGATTTGCGCTTCGCGCATGATTTCTCGCTTCGCCCGGTGAATTGAATGGCGTCTTATGCGCCGCAGCGCAATTCATGCCCGCAGGGCAAATCATGACGCGCAGCATCAATTCACGCATCGTCAGGCGCAATTCTTTGTCGAGACAGTGATGCCACTGTCTCCACATGATCCGTATGCGGGAACATATCCACGGGCTGGACGGCATGGAGGCGGTAGCCGGCGGACGACAGGGCTTTCAGGTCCCGGGCTTGGGTCACGGGGTTGCAGGAAATATAGCATATCCTTTCCGGACGGAGGGACAGCAGGGCATCCAGCGCGGCGGCGTCCAGGCCGGAGCGGGGCGGGTCCAGCAGGGCGAGAGAAATGTCTTTCATGGACCGCATCAGCGAGGCGTCCCCCTGCAGGAAGGAGACGTTGCCGGCGCCGTTTATTTTCGCCATGGACCGGGCGTTTTGGATAGCGGAATGGTTTATTTCGATGCCGGTCACGCGCTTTACCTGCCGTGACGCCAGCAGGCCGATCAGGCCGATGCCGCAGTATACGTCCAGCGCGCTGTCGTCCGGCCGCAGGCCGGACATATCGAGGGCCTTCTGATAAAGAACCTGCGCCTGCGCGGTGTTAATCTGATAAAAGGACCTGGAGGAGAGGATCACGTGAAGGCCCAGGAATTCATCTCTGATCGTGCCGGGACCGGCCAGCACCTTTTCTCTGGTACCCAGTACCAGGCTCCCGGGGCGCGGGTTGACGTTCTGCACGACGGTCTTTACGCAGGGGCAGCGTTCCATCAGCTCCCGCGCGATTTCGTCGGAGCAGGGGAAGGCTTCCTGCGCTGTAACGACCGTGACCAGGGCTTCACCGGTTTTTATCGCATAGCGTACCTGAACAAAGCGGATCAGGCCGCTGCGCCGGTCTTCGTCGTAAGCTTTGATATGCCGCGCGTTCAGAATCCCGCGCAGGACGCGTACGACGCGGTCAGCCTCCTCGTTTTCAAGCAGGCATTCCTCCACAGGCAGCACATAGTGCGTCCCATAGGCGAAGGTGCCGCTAATCAGTCCGCTTTTGTCGTGGGCAAAGGCGGATATCACCTTGTTGCGGTAATGATAAGGCGTCTCCATGCCTATGATCGGATAAACGTCTGCTCCGGGAAAAAGCCGGGCAGTATATTTTTGCTTGAAGGCGAGCTGCTGTTCATATGGAACGGAAAGGCGGGTGCATCCGCCGCAGCGGCGCGCCTGCAGGGGACAATTCATTTGTTACCTCCTCAGGCCGTATCAAAAGCTTTTTTAAGCGATGCGCTTCATTTTCTGACCCGGCGAATGGCGTCGATGCGCTGACTGAGTGTCGGATGGGAATAGTTGAGCTTGACCATCAGCGGATCCGGAGCCAGGTCGGCATAGTTTTCCCTGGCCAGCTTTTTAAGCCCCGTGATCAGATGTTCCGCATAGCCTTCCTGGGCCGCCTGGGCGTCGGCGCGGTATTCCGCCCTGCGTGACAGGGTGTTGCCGATCAGCCCGAACAGCGGAGAAATCAGCGCGAATTCAACATTCATGATGAGCAGCAGCGCGAAGCCGTAGTTTACTTTGCTGAACCCGAACCACGGGAATATATCCGGGGTTCTCAGCGTCAGCCAGGAAAGAGCGCCGACAATCAGCATCTGAACAAAGGAAAGCGCCTGGTTCCTGAGCGTATCCTTATGCAGCCCATGTCCCATCTCGTGGGCAAAAACGGCCATGATCTCATCGGGCGTCATGGCAGCTAAAAGCGTATCATACAGTACGATCGTTTTCATTTTTCCAAAGCCGGTGAAGTAGGCGTTGGATTTCGTGGACCTTCTGGACGCGTCCATGACCTGAATGGCCCGCACATGATATCCGTGTTTTTCAAGCATCGCGGTAAGCCTGGCTTTAAGCTCTCCGTCCTCCAGCGGCGTGAACTTGTTGAATACCTTGCTGAATACGGGATACAGGAAGGAAATAAAAAGCGCGACCAGGGTCATTATGCCCGCAAATACGACGATCATCCAGTCGCCCAGCCGCTGATGCGCCCACATCAGCAGCGATCCTACGCCGATGATCAGCGCCAGCCCGATCAGGAAGCTTTTCAGCTGATCCAGCCAGAAGGTTTTGGGAGTGGTTTTGTTGAAGCCGTATTTTTCTTCGATGACCATGGTTTTATACCATGCAAAAGGCAGGCCGATAATATCCGTCAGCGAGGACAGGACCAGCACCCCTGCCATCTGCATGAACGGCGTGTCCGGAAAAAGCCCCGCAAAATGTGCATAAGCGTCCGAGATAAGCAGCAGCAGTACCGCGGCGGTGCCCGCCGTTCCGGATATGATGCCGAAACGGCTGTTTTCACCGTGATAATTCCGCCATTTCTGATAAGTTTCCTGATCATAGACGTCTTTCACGTTCGCCGGGATTGGGTTTTTCACAGACCGCCAGTCCAGCCATCTTATCAGCATCTCATACAGATAGATGATCATCAGCGCGATGACGGCCGTCAGCTTATAGTTCATAAAACGGCACCTCCAGCCTTTATGACGGGTTGCATATATTATATCAGCCCCGCCATATTCCCGCAAGCCAAATGAACGCGGAACAGGAAGCGTGAGAAACATCATAAAAACAATCCTGTTCCTTGACAATGGGTAAATTTCGGGATATACTGCGCTAAACCGATGAAGCGGAAGGCAGACGGAGCCAGAGCCTGCAGCGAGCCCGGGACGGTGGAAGCCGGGTGTGTGATCAGTCCGTCATGATGGGCCGCCGAGGGCATGGTCAAAGGCCGCAGGGCCGAGTATGCCATGACGAAGGGGGATGCGTAAGTTCCCGGGGATATGAAGGTATCCCGCAAAGGGGTGCGGCTCGCGCCGCAAATCAGGGTGGCACCGCGGATTATGCGTAATTCGTCCCTGGCAGTTTGCACTGCCGGGGATTTTAATTTGCAAAAAGGAGGGACATTATGGAAATCAGACCCGGACTGGACGAAGTGCTTGCCTGCGCGGCCCAGGGTGAATACCAGCAGTTCCCCGTGTATACCGAGCTGCTCAGCGATGTTCGCACGCCCATACAGGTGCTGCGCGCGCTCAAAAATGTTTCCAGCCATACCTTTATCCTGGAATCGGTGGAGGGGCACGAACGCTGGGGAAGATACACGTTTCTGGGCTTTGACCCGGGCATGGTCATCACCTGCACGGACGGGCTGATGCGCCTGGGGGACAGGACCGTGAGGACAGACGACCCTAATGCCTATATCCGCCAGGTGCTTTCGTCCCGCCGCAGCCCCCGCGTGGAAGGGCTGCCCCCTTTTACCGGCGGGCTCGTGGGATATTTCTCCTACGATTACCTGAAATACGCAGAGCCCACCCTGCATCTGGACGCGGAGGACAGCGAGCAGTTCAGGGATGTGGATCTGATGCTGTTCGACAAGGTGATCTGTTTTGACCATTTCCGGCAGAAGATCATCCTGATCGTCAATATTTCCCTGGCCGACGCGGAGAAGGAATACAGGCAGGCGGAAATTACGTTGGCCGGGATGAAGGAGCTGGTGACGCGGGGAGCAATGATCACGGAAGCGCCCGGCCGGCTCAAGGGCGAATTCCAGCTGCTGTTTTCCCGCGAAGAGTACTGCGCGATGGTGGAAAAGGCCCGTTACCACATCTATGAGGGGGATATTTTCCAGATAGTATTGTCCAATCGCCTGGAGGCGGAATACGAGGGCGGGCTGCTGAACGCCTACCGGGTACTTCGCACCCAGAACCCGTCTCCGTATATGTTTTACTTTTCCGGCACAGACGTGGAGGTGGCCGGCGCGTCCCCGGAGACCCTGGTGAAGCTGCAGGACGGTGCCCTTTACACCTACCCCCTGGCGGGCACCAGACCGCGCGGGAAAACCCCGGAGGAAGACCGTGCCCTGGAGCTGGAGCTGCTGGCGGACCCCAAGGAGCTGGCGGAACACAACATGCTGGTGGACCTGGGCCGCAACGACCTGGGCAAGATCAGCCGTTTCGGCTCCGTGCGGGTGGAAAAGCTGCACGCGGTGGAAAGGTACTCCCATGTCATGCACATAGGTTCCACCGTCCGCGGGGATATCAGGCCGGACAGGGACGCGCTGGACGCGGTCAACGCCATCCTCCCGGCGGGCACCCTTTCAGGCGCTCCCAAGATAAGGGCCTGCCAGCTGATCAACGACCTTGAAAACAACAAGCGCGGCATCTACGGCGGGGCTATCGGCTATCTTGATTTTACGGGCAATCTGGATACCTGCATCGCCATCCGCATCGCGTACCTTAAAAACGGGAAGGTGTTCGTCCGTTCCGGCGCGGGCATCGTGGCCGACTCCGTGCCGGACAGGGAATTTGAGGAATGCCTGCATAAGGCGGCCGCGGTGATCCAGGCGGTCAGGCAGGCGGATAAGGAGGCGGACGAGACGTGATACTGCTGGTGGATAATTATGACAGCTTTTCCTATAACCTGTACCAGCTGGTGGGCTCCCTGGAGCCGGATATCCGCGTGATCAGGAACGACAGCATGACCGTACAGGAGATCGCCTCCCTGAGGCCCGCGGCCGTCATCCTTTCGCCCGGACCGGGGAGACCGGAGGACGCCGGTATCTGCATGCAGGCTGCGCTGACCCTGGGAAAGACTATCCCGCTGCTGGGCGTATGTCTCGGCCACCAGGCGATCTGCGCGGCCTACGGCGCCACGGTGACCTACGCAAAGCAGCTGATGCACGGCAAGCAGAGCGCGGTGAACCTTGATACCAACTGCCCGCTTTTTCGCGGCCTGCCTGAACAGGTCCCTGTAGCCAGGTATCATTCCCTGGCCGCCGCTGAGGACACGCTGCCCGACTGCCTGCAGGTGACCGCCCGGACGGCGGGAAACGGGGCGGGCGAGGTGATGGCCGTTATGCACCGGGAGTATCCCATTTTCGGCGTACAGTTTCATCCCGAATCCATCATGACCCCGGACGGCAGGCAGATGCTGTCCAACTTCACCGCATTGGCCAACGGTACTTTTTAAGGAGGTGTTTCCATGATTTACGAAGCGATTGTGAAAATTACCCAAAAAGGCGATCTGACCTACGACGAAGCATATCAGGTGATGAACGAGATCATGAGCGGCCAGACCACGCAGGTGCAGAACGCTGCCTTCCTGGCGGCGCTGTCCACCAAGAGCACCCGGGCGGAAACGATCGACGAAATATCGGGCTGCGCGGCCGCCATGCGGGACCACGCGGTGCGGGTGGACGTGGGCGACCGGCCGGTGCTGGAGATCGTGGGCACGGGCGGGGACGGCGCTCATTCCTTCAATATTTCCACCACCAGCGCCATCGTAGCGGCCTCCGCCGGAGTGCCGGTGGCCAAGCACGGAAACAGGGCCGCCTCGTCCAAAAGCGGCACGGCGGACTGTCTGGAAGCGCTGGGCGTCAACATCCAGCTGGACCCGGAGCAGTGCGTGCGGCTGCTGGACGAAGCCTGCTTTTGCTTCTTTTTTGCCCAGCGCTACCACACCTCCATGAAGTATGTAGGCGCTATCCGCAAGGAGCTGGGCTTCAGGACCGTGTTCAACATCCTGGGACCGCTGACCAACCCGGCCCAGCCCAGGAAAATACTGCTGGGCGTGTACGACGAATACCTGCTGGAGCCCCTGGCGCAGGTGCTGAGCCAGCTGGGCATGAAACGGGGCATGGTGGTCTACGGCACGGACAAGCTGGACGAGATTTCCCTCTCCGCTCCCACCCGCGTTTGCGAAATGAAGGAAGGATGGTATAAAACATACACCATCAATCCTCAGGACTTCGGCCTGACGCCCTGTCTTAAGGAGCAGCTGGTGGGCGGGACGCCGCAGGAAAACGCCGCCATCACCCGCGCCGTGCTGGAGGGTGAAAAGGGCCCCAGGCGCGACACGGTGCTTATGAACGCGGGTGCCGCGCTGTATATTGCGGATAAGGCCGGCACCCTGGCCGAGGGCGTGGCGCTGGCCGCCCGCCAGATCGACAGCGGAGCGGCCCTCCAAACGCTTGAAAAGGTGATCCGCTTCTCTCACGAGGTATGACGATGGATACGATACTGTCACGCCTGGCCGACGCGGCCAGAGAGCGGGTGAAGGAAGACAGCCTCCGGGTGCCTCTGGATGAAATGCGCGAAAAGGCCCTTTCGCTGGGCCCGGGCGGGGGAGCAGCGTTCATATCAGCCCTTTCAAAAAAGGGACTCCGCTTCATCTGCGAGGTGAAGAAGGCTTCGCCCTCCCGCGGCGTCATCAGCGAGGATTTTCCCTATATGCAGATTGCGCGGGATTATACGCAGGCCGGGGCCGACGCCATCTCCTGCCTGACGGAGCCCAAATGGTTCCTGGGCTCGGACGGCATTTTCCGCGAGATCCGCGCTTCCACCGGGACGCCCATGCTGCGCAAGGACTTTACCGTGGACGATTATCAGCTGTATCAGGCCAGGGTGATGGGGGCGGACGCGGTGCTGCTGATCGCGGCGCTGCACACCGAACGGGATCTTGCAGGAAGGCTCGCGCTGTGTGAGCAGATGGGTCTGGCCGCGCTGACCGAAACGCACGACGAAGAGGAGATCGCCCTGGCTGTTTCCTGCGGAGCGTCCCTGATCGGGGTCAACAACAGGAACCTCAGGGACTTTACTGTGGACCTGGGCAACGCGGCGCGTCTTCGGGATAAAATACCGCCGGACAGGCTGTTCGTGGCGGAAAGCGGCGTGAAAACACCGCGGGACGTACGTGCGCTCGCGCAGATCGGGGCTGACGCTGCCCTGATCGGCGAAGCGCTGATGACAGCGCCGGACAGAAAAGCCGCCCTTGCGGCGTTCAGGGAGGCAGCCGGATGAAAACGAAGATCAAGCTGTGCGGGCTCAGCCGCCCGCAGGATATCGCTTCTGTGAACGAGCTCATGCCGGAGTACATTGGCTTTGTGTTCCATCAAAAAAGCCGCCGCGCGGTGACGCGGGAACAGGCGGCGGAGCTCAAATCCCTGCTGCGGCCCGAAATAAAAGCCGTAGGCGTTTTCGTGGACGCGGAGGTTTCGCAGGTGGTCGGGCTTCTTAAAGAGGGGATCATCGACCTGGCCCAGCTGCATGGGCACGAGGACGACGGGTGGATCGCCCGTTTCCGGGAAATATCTGAAGGAAAGCTCATTCAGGCCTTCCGTATAGCTTCCGCGGAGGACGTGTTGGCGGCGGAAAAAAGCGCGGCGGACTATATACTGCTTGATAGCGGGTCAGGCACCGGGCAGGCCTTTGACTGGTCGCTGATCAGGGGCATTCGCCGGCCATACTTCCTGGCAGGCGGCCTTTCGCCGGATAATGTGAAAGAAGCGGTTTCCCTGCTGCGCCCCTATGCCGTGGACGTATCCAGCGGCATAGAAACAGACGGCTTCAAGGACCCAGTAAAAATGAAACAGTTCATCCTGAACGCAAGGAGTTGATCGTGATGACATCCAAAGGCCGCTTTGGCATACACGGCGGGCAGTATATCCCGGAAACGCTGATGAACGCCGTGATCGAGCTGGAAGAAGCCTATCTGCATTTCAAGGACGACCCCGCTTTTCAGCGGGAACTGACCGACCTGTTCAACGATTACGCCGGCCGGCCCAGCAGGCTGTATTATGCCGCCCGCATGACCCGCGATCTGGGCGGGGCGAAGATCTACCTGAAAAGGGAAGATCTTAACCACACCGGCGCCCATAAGATCAACAACGTCCTGGGCCAGGCGCTGCTGGCCAAAAAGATGGGGAAGACCCGCCTGATCGCCGAAACCGGCGCCGGTCAGCACGGCGTGGCCACGGCCACGGCCGCCGCCCTGATGGACATGGAATGCGTGGTGTTCATGGGGGAGGAGGACACCCGGCGCCAGGCGCTGAACGTATACCGCATGCGGCTGCTGGGGGCGCAGGTGATCCCCGTCAAAACCGGCACGGCCACGCTGAAGGACGCCGTGTCGGAGGCCATGAGGGAATGGACTTCCCGCATTTCGGATACGCATTACTGCCTGGGCTCGGTGATGGGGCCGCATCCCTTTCCCACCATCGTAAGGGATTTTCAGGCGGTCATCTCCCGGGAAATCAAGGCGCAGCTGATGGAAAAGGAAGGCCGCCTGCCTGACGCCGTGCTGGCCTGCGTGGGCGGAGGCAGCAACGCCATTGGCAGCTTCTACCACTTTATTCCGGACGCCTCGGTGCGCCTGATCGGCTGCGAGGCCGCCGGCCGCGGCGTGGATACGCCGGAAACCGCCGCCACCATCGCGACAGGAAGCCTGGGCATATTCCACGGTATGAAGAGCTATTTCTGCCAGGATCAGTACGGGCAGATAGCCCCGGTCTATTCGATCTCCGCGGGGCTGGATTACCCGGGCATCGGGCCGGAACACGCCATGCTGCACGATACGGGGAGGGCCGAATATGTGGCTGTGACCGACGAGGAGGCCGTGAACGCCTTTGAGTATCTGAGCCGCATGGAAGGCATCATCCCGGCGATCGAGTCCGCTCACGCCGTAGCCCACGCCATGAAGCTGGCACCCCAAATGGGGAAGGATCAGCTGATGGTCATCACCATTTCAGGCCGGGGAGACAAGGACTGCGCTGCCATCGCCCGTTACCGGGGCGAGGACCTGAGCGAATGAACAGAAGGAGGCTTTACACAGATGACAGAACGCATTCGTTCGGCGTTTCAGGGAAAAAAGGCCTTTATTCCCTTCATCACCTGCGGCGATCCGGACCTTGAAACCACCGCCGCCATCGTGCGGAGCATGGCTCAAAACGGGGCCGATCTGATAGAGCTCGGCATCCCTTTTTCTGATCCGACTGCGGAAGGGCCGGTCATACAGCAGGCCAATCTGCGCGCCCTGTCCGCCGGGACGACCACGGACAAAATATTTGACCTGGTGCGGGATCTGCGAAAGGACGTAACGGTTCCCATGGTTTTCATGACCTACGCCAACGTGGTCTTCAGCTACGGGGCTGAAAGGTTTATAAGCGCCTGCGCCGAAATCGGCATGGACGGGATCATCCTGCCCGACGTGCCGCTGGAGGAAAAGGAGGAGTTCGCTCCGCTTTGCCGTAAATACGGCATCGCCATGATTTCTCTCATCGCTCCTACCTCAGCAGGACGCGTGGCTACCATCGCCCGCCAGGCGGAAGGCTTCCTGTATGTGGTATCCTCTTTGGGAGTGACCGGCGTGCGCAGCAGCATCAGCACGGATATCCCGTCCCTGATCGCGCAGGTCAGGGCGGCGTCCTCCATTCCCTGCGCGATAGGCTTCGGCATTTCCACCCCCGAACAGGCGTCGGCCATGGCCCGATATGCGGACGGGGCCATCGTCGGAAGCGCCATCGTTCGTCTGGCCGCGCAGTACGGGCGGGATGCCGCCGGTCCCATAGGGGAATATGTCAGTCAGATGGCCCGGGCTGTGCACGAACTGTAAGACCGAATAAGCTGACCATTGATCCAATCGAAAAAGGGCGCCGGAAGGATTCGCTTTCTCCTTCCGGCGCCCCGGTCTTTTCTATTTCTTTTCCCTGCCTCAGCCTGTTTTTAGGCGCTTCCGGCGCAAAGCATCCCGCGTATGTTCCTTCAGGCGTTCAGTTCATGCCTGCCGTCTCCCTACGCGGGCCCCGGTTTATCCTGATCAAGCGGGGGAATTCATATTATCAGGAAGAGTGGCCGCGTTCTCCGGCGATTATTTCTTCCACCCTTTCCCGGTTCATGTACAGCGTGCAGCCGCCGATATGGTCGTCCTTGAGCAGCCCTTCGGCGTTGAGCGCGTGAAACAGAGGAGATTTCATGGCTTCCCGGATGGAGGAGGTGCGTACGTTCATGTCCGAATAGGGCGAGAAGGGACAGGGCTCGGCGCCGCCGTGGGAGTTGATGTGGAAAAAGCCGCGTCCAGCGGCTACGCAGCCGCCGGAGCTTTTTTCATCTCCCGGGAAGGAAATGAAAACCATGCTGCGCTTGAACAGCCTCAGCCGCCGCACCTGCCAGCGCATATATGGATGGTTTTTGGGCGTGGGAGCAAGGTGCGCGCTTTCCTCCGTTACGGGCACGAACTCCACATAGATGATCACCTTGCAGCCCAGGCTGTGCAGGTGATCGACGAAGGCATTGGAGTAGACCTCCTTCATGCTTTCTGTCGTCACCGTGATGGAGGCGCCGAAGATCATCCCTCTCTCCCGTATATCCTGCATGGTTTTTGTGACCAGCTGGTAGATGCCCGGGCCGCGGCGGCTGTCCGTCGTCTGTTCGTCTCCTTCAATGCTGATCACGGGCAGGAGGTTGCTGTGTTCGTCCATCAGGTTCAGGTATTTGTCCGTCAGAAAGGTGCCGTTGGTGAAAATGGGAAAGAGGATGCCGGGATGCGCTGAAGCTTTTTCCATCACGTCCTGCCTGAGCAGCGGCTCGCCGCCGGCCAGCAGGATGAAGCTGATGCCCAGCTCTTCAGATTCGGCAAAGATCCGGTCCCATTCTTCTGCGGTCAGCTGGTCAGTGGGCTGCTTGTCGGAGCAGGCATGGTTGGCTCTGGAATAGCAGCCGGCGCAGTGCAGGTTGCACGAACTCGTTATGCTGGCGATGAGGAAGGGCGGGATGTGCTCACCCTGCTTTTCCGCGGCCAGCCGCTTGTCGGAAGCCGCCCGTGCGGCCGCCGCGAAGGACCGCATCTAGGCGGATTCCCTGGGGTTGCGCGATGTGGCGCGCAGGGCGTCGGTGACGACACGGATCACGCCGTGGGTCATGTAGGACTGGATATCGAAGGGCTTGCGCATGAGCCTTCCTCCCTTTTGATTTAAAACAGCCCGCCTCGGCGACAGGAAACAGCGTCACTAAGGCGGGTGTTTTATCAGATGAAACAGTTTGAAAAAGACAGGCAGCGCGCTTTCCGTTTCGTCATGAACAGCGGGTATATCAGCCGCCGAACATGCTGATCAGGAAACCGGCCGCGATGGCGGAGCCGATGACGCCGGCCACGTTGGGGCCCATGGCGTGCATCAGCAGGAAGTTGGAGGGGTTCGCCTTCTGGCCTTCCTTCTGGGAAACACGGGCGGCCATCGGGACGGCGGATACGCCGGCGGAGCCGATCAGCGGGTTGATCTTGCCGCCGGAAAGCCTGTACATGAGCTTGCCCACCAGCAGACCGCCGATGGTGCTGAAGGAGAAGGCGATCAGGCCCAGGACGACGATCTTGATGGTGTCCAGCGTCAGGAAGCGGGAGCCGACCATGGTCGCGCCCACGCTGATGCCCAGGAACAGGGTGACGATGTTCATCAGGGCGTTCTGCGCCACGTCGGACAGACGCTCCGTCACGCCGGTTTCCTTAAGAAGGTTGCCGAACATCAGGCAGCCGATCAGGGGAGCGGTGGAGGGCAGCAGCAGGACGACGAAGATCGTCACGACGATGGGGAAGAGGATCTTCTCGGTCTTGTTCACTTCGCGCAGCTGGGTCATCTTGACGCTGCGTTCCTTCTCGGTGGTCAGCGCCCGCATGATCGGGGGCTGGATCATCGGGATCAGGGCCATGTAGCTGTAGGCCGCCACGGCGATGGGGCCCAGAAGCTCGGGCGCCAGCTTGGTGGTGGTCAGGATGGCCGTCGGGCCGTCCGCGCCGCCGATGATGCCGATGGAAGCCGCCTGCTGCGCGTCAAAGCCCAGGAGGTTCGCGCCAAAGAAGGCGAAGAACACGCCGAACTGGGCGGCCGCGCCCAGCAGCAGGCTCTTGGGGTTGGAGATCAGGGGACCAAAGTCCGTCATCGCGCCGATGCCCATGAAGATCAGGCAGGGATAGATGCCGGCCTTGACGCCGATATACAGGATATCGATCAGACCGCCCTCCGAGAGAATATAGCCGTAATTATGGTAATACATCTTGTATTCTTCTGCGGCGAATTTCCCGGTGTTCAGAAAGCGGTCCCACAGGTCCTGATGGTACAGGGCGTCCGGCATGGTGCCGTTCGCCGTCATGAAAACGGAGGATACGTTGGCCAGCAGGCAGCCCATCGCGATACCGACCATCAGCAGGGGTTCATACTGTTTCTTGATGCCCAGGTACAGCAGCACGCACGCGATGATGATCATCACCAGGTTGCGCCAGCCGTCCGGGTTGCTGAAGAACCCGGCAAATCCGGATTCCGTAACCAGTTTTGCAAGGGATTCTAACATCGCTTACCCCCCTTAACCCAGAACGATGAGGGGCGTTCCGGTATCCACCTTCGTGCCGACGGTCGTGGGGCGCCATGATCTCGTTTTCCATCTTCATGGCTTCCAGCACGGCCAGCACGTCGCCGTTCTTGACGGCCTGACCGGCCTTGACGTTGACCTTGACGATGGTGCCGGGCATCGGGGAAGCTACCTGTTCGCCGGCCACGGCCACGGGAGCGGCGGCAGCGGGAGCAGCGGCGGGAGCCGGGGCGGCGGGAGCGGCCGGAGCGGGAGCGGCGGCCGGGGCCGGAGCATAGGCTTCATATTCGTCCAGGATCATCGCTTCGCCGTGATTGACTTCGACTTCGTATGTTTTTCCCTTCAGGGTGACTTTATATTTCATGGTTATTTGACCTCCTTGATGGATACGAACCGAAGTTCGTTCAGGGGCTTCTGGAGCTTGTCGGCGACGATCGCCATGATCATGGCCGCGTCGCGGGGATCCGTGTCATAGAGCTTTACATCGCCGGCGCTGCCGGGGGCCAGCTTTTTGGGCGCCGCAGGAGCGGGGGCCTTCACGGGGGCCTGGGCGGCGGGAACCTCAGCCGGCTTCTTGGCCTTGGCTACCATGACCTTGCCCACGAGGATGACCACGGCCATCAGCAGGCCCAGACCGATGAAAACGACCACGTATCCCAGTACGGAGTCCAGGAGGTTTTCTCCGATATTCAGAATCAGACGACCTTCCATTGATCCTGCCTCCTTACGCTTCTTCGATGGTGTACTTGACCACCTTTTCGCGGTCGGCCTTGCGCTGCTTGAGGAAATCTTCCGCCTGCTTGGGGAAGCAGA
>CADAQF010000004.1 GCA_902790015.1 uncultured Eubacteriales bacterium
AAAAATCTTTTTAATCGGCCTTATATTGTGCAATCCATAACCCTCCGAAAAGCCGCTCTGCGTCACGCTTTTCAGAGGGTTACTGTCAAAGATGGGATTTCATAATTTTGACATAATCGCCGGTCAGATGTACTGGCCGCCGTTGACGGCAAGCACCTGTCCGGTGATATAGCGGGCGTCCGGGGAACACAAAAAGGCCGCGGCGGCGGCCACCTCCGCAGGCTCCCCGAAGCGTTCCAGAGGGATTTGAGCGAGCAGGTCCTCCTGTTCGTCCGATGAAAACCGGCTGAGCATGTCCGTATGAATCATGCCGGGGGCAATGCAGTTGACTCTGACAAGGGGCGCCGCCTCCTTGGCCAGCGCCCGGGTCAGGCCGATCAGACCGGCCTTGGCGGCGGAATAGGCGGTTTCGGCGCTGCCGCCCGTCTGCCCCCAGACGGAGGAAACAAAAACAGCCGCTCCCTGCTTTTCCCGCAGGGCCGGCAGCGTTTCCCGGGCGAAAAGAAAAGCGCCCGTCAGGTGTATGGAGAGCTGATCCTCCCATTCGGGCAGGGAAGTGTCCTCGAGCACCCGGTAAAGAGCCGTGCCGGCGTTTACCACCAGCGCGTCCAGGGTGTGAAAGAGGGAAAGCACCCGGCGGCAGGTATCCTTTACCTGCGCTTCGTCCCGGCTGTCGCAGGGATAGGCGAGCGCGCCCGTTTCGCGGGCGAGCGTCTGCGCCTCCTGTTCGCTTTTAAGATAGGTGAACGCTGTCAGATCTCCCTGTCTGGAAAACCTTCTCACCATCGCGGCGCCGATGCCGCGGGAGCCGCCGGCGATCAGTATATGTCTGGGCATGGGCTTTGCTGCACGCCTCCTGTCAGGATTTTTTGGAGACCTGGTTGCCGTTGCGGCTGTATTCGCCGGTCAGAAGCTCCCGGCGGAAAAGCTCCCAGTTGGGAAGCCGGCCGTTTACCGCTTCGGTATCCCGGACCGCCTGATCCCTGTCGTAGGGAAGGGTCACGAAAGTCACGTCGAAGGGAGCGCTCCCGTCCGTTTCGCTGCCGGTCAGGATGGCGTACTGCACCATCGTGAGCGACAGCCCGTTCCCTACGGCCCCGGTGTTGATCAGCAGCCCGCGGTTTTCCACCATGCGCAGACCCTGCCGGTGGATGTCCGCGTAGGCGACGGCCTGATAGTCGGGGTCAAACAGCCGGCTGAGCCTTTCGGGGGGAGCGCTCGGGGGAAGAAGCTCCCGCATGACGGGCCTTCCGTGCAGGAGGCGGATCTTGCGGCCGCTGAGGGTCATGCTGTGTTCCAGCGGCATTTCCCTGAGCTTTTTGAGGCGGTCCGGGCCCAATTGCCCGTAATAGAAGGCGTCGTTGGGAAACTGCTTGAAGCCGATGCCGCTGTCCCAGTTGCCCTGCACAAGCACCTTGCAGCGGGAAAAGGCCCAGTCGAAGGTCTCCGCGGAGGAAGGGCCCTTTCCCACGATGTCGCCCAGGCAGTAGATGTCGTCGATGCCGCGGGCTTTAAGATCCTGATCCAGCGTAAGCGTAGCCGGCAGGTTGCCGTGCAGGTCCGCCACCAGGGCGATTTGTTTGATACCGGGCGTCATCCTTTTCAGCCCTCGCCGGGGTTGCGGGTCATATGGCGCGTCTCGGCCTGCCGGACCAGGGCGTCAAACAGCCGCTGCGCTTCCTCGTGCCGGGCGGAAAGCGTTTCCGGATGCCACTGCACGCCGACGGCGAAGGGATGGGTGGTAAGCTCGATGCCCTCGGGCAGGCCGTCCTCCGCCACGGCGGAGATCACGACGTCTTCGGGCACCTCCCGGGCGCCCTGGTGGTGGCGGGAATTGACGCCGATCTCAGCCTCTCCGACGATCTCTTTAAGCAGCGTACCTTCCTTCAGGGAGACCCCGTGCACCTTATCCGCCGGGCGGTCGTAGCAGGGGTGGAGCACCGAACCGGGGCGCTGCGCGGCGATATCCTGGTAAAGCGTGCCGCCCAGGCAGGCCAGCATCATTTCAAACCCGCGGCAGACGGCCAAAAAGGGAACGTCCTCACGCAGGCATTTGAGCATCAGGTATTTTTCCTCTTCGTCGCGCAGGGCGTCCGTTTCACCGCACAGGGCGGTGGCTTCCTCGCCGTACAGGGAGGGCTGCAGGTCCGCCCCGCCGGTGAACAGGACGCCGTCCATGTGAGCCAGGGCGTCGTCCAGCACCTGCTGGTCCCCTGTAAGCGGCAGTATCATGGGTACGGCGCCGGCGCGGAGCACGGCGTCCTGATAATCCCGGTTCAGCTGCAGGCGGGCTGCCGACAGCTCCTGGGAGGGCGTGATTCCGATGATGGGTTTCATAAAGACAATAACCTCTGTAATGACGGGCAGGGCCGATAAGCTGAAAAAAAGCGTGTCCGCGCCGGGACGGATAAAACCCACCGCGGCGAGCGACGGCCCTATAATAAAAGGAAATGGAAGGATTGTCAAGCACAGCGGGAAGTAAAAAACGCGGTTTGTAAACCCTTTGCAAAGATGCGTTGCGGCGGCGGGAAAACCGTGGTATACTACGATTGCGTTTTTTCGGGAACGCAGTTCATTATTCGGCCGGGGCCGGCCGGTGTCGGAGGTCATCCATGGACGGAGAATTTTTCCTGATGGTGGACGGCAACAGCCTGATGCACCGCGCCTATCACGCTTTGCCGCCGATGGATTTTGAGGGAACGCCCACCGCGGCGGTGCACGGGTTTCTTATGATGCTGTTCAGGGTATTCGAGGAAAGAAAGCCCGCGTACTGCGCCGTCGCCTTTGACGAGCACGCGCCCACCTTCCGCCATCTGCGCTACCCGGAATACAAGGCGGGGCGGCAGAAAACGCCGGACGACCTGATATCGCAGCTCAAACTGATCCGGGAGCTTCTGCCCGCGCTGCACATCCCGGTATACGCAGTGCCCGGCTTTGAGGCAGACGATATTTTGGGCACCGTCGCCCGTCTCAACACGGAGAAGGATCTTGCCACCATGCTGCTGACCGGGGACCGGGACGCTTTGCAGCTGGTGGACGGCAAGGTGTCGGTGCTGTTTACCAGAAAGGGCATCTCGGAAACCATCCTGTTCGACCCGGCGGGCGTCAGGGAGTTTTTCGGCGTGACCCCCGCCCAGGTGACGGACCTGAAGGGCCTGATGGGGGACAGCAGCGACAACATCAAGGGCGTCCCCGGCGTGGGGGAAAAGACAGCCCTCAAATGGCTGCAGCAGTACGGGACGCTTGAAAACGTGCTGGCCCACGCGGACGAGATCACCGGAAAGATCGGCGAAAAGCTGAGGGACAATCAGGAGCTGGCCCGTTTTTCCAAGGAGCTGGCGACCATCGTCCCTGAGGCGCCCGTGACCGTCGATTATGAGGCCGCGCGCACGGACAGGGGCGGCCAGGGGCTGCCGGCGCTTAAAGCGCTGGGCCTTTTCACCGTGTCCGAAAAGGCCAGAAAGCTCTGGCCTTCCCGGGAGGAAAACATTCCCGAGGAGGAGGAAGCTGCCTCGTCCCCGGCCGGACCGTCCGTTTCCCTGAATGACGAAAACGGCATCCGCGAATGGGTGCGCGCCCTGCCAAAAGAAGGAGAGACCGCGCTTTATATCGGCACGGAGTTTTTGTCCCTGGCCCGCGAAAACGCCGGAATGACCGCCTCTTTGGGGCAGACGACGCTTTTGTCCGAGGGCCTTTCCCCAAAGCAGGCGCTGGACGCCTGCGAAAAGCTCATGGACCGGCCCGTGGTCACCCACGACGCCAAGCGTCTTTATCATACCCTGGACAGGCTGGGGCATGAGCATCCTCCCGTTTCCTTTGATACGCAGCTGGCCGCCTATCTCTTAAACCCTTTGGGCCGGTCCTTTTCCCTTAGGGACATGGGCGGGGAAGACGCGCTGTTTGTGCTGAAACTGAAGGAAAAGCAGTGCCGGGAGCTGAAGGCGCAGGGCATGGAAGCGCTTTACCGGGATATTGAGCTTCCTTTGTTCCGGGTGCTGTACGATATGGAAAAAACAGGCTTTCAGGTGGACGCCGATGTGCTCAGGGACCTGGGAGCGCAATATACAAAAAAGGCCGAAGAGCTCAAAAGCGAGATCTACCGCGCGACCGGGGTCAGCGGCTTCAACCTGAATTCCACCCAACAGCTGGGGAAGGTGCTGTTTGAAACGCTGGGCCTTCCCGCCGGCCGGAAAACCCAGCACGGCTACTCGACCGACGCCGAAACCCTGGAAAAGCTGATCGACGAGCATCCGGCAGTCCGCATGATCCTGGACTACCGCACCTATGTCAAATTCAACAGCACCTATATCGACGGCCTCCTGCGCAACATCGACCCATCCGGCCGCGTCCATTCCTATTTTGACCAGACGGGAACGGCAACGGGCCGCATTTCTTCAAGCGACCCTAACCTGCAGAACATTCCCGTGAGAACGGACCTGGGCCGGGAGATCCGCCGGGCGTTCGTCGCCAGGGAGGGCTGCGTGCTGGTGGATGCGGACTATTCCCAGATAGAGCTCAGGGTGCTTGCGCATATGAGCCGCGACGCCGCCATGACCGACGCTTTTCAGAAGGGTCAGGACATCCACACCCGCACCGCGGCCGAGGTATACGGCGTGCCCATGCCTGAGGTCACGCACGAGATGCGCTCGGCCTCCAAAGCGGTCAATTTTGGGATCGTGTACGGCATCAGCGATTTCGGCCTGGCCCGCAATATCGGCGTATCCCGCTGGACGGCGCACGATTTTATCGAACGGTATCTGTCCCGCTACCCGGGCATACGCGATTTCATGGAGGGCTGCAAGCAGGAAGGCCGCGCGCTGGGCTATGCCCGCACCCTGTTCGGCCGCCGCCGCCCGCTGCCGGAACTCAAAGTGGGCCGCACCCGCGCCTTTGGAGAGCGGGTGGCCATGAACATGCCCGTGCAGGGCACCGCGGCGGACATCATCAAGCTGGCCATGGTGCGCGTGTGGGAAAGGCTTCAAAGCGAGCTGCCCGAGGCCAGGCTGATCCTTCAGGTGCACGACGAGCTGCTGATCGAAGCCCCGCAGGACCAGGCGCAGGCCGCCGCCCGGCTGCTTCGGGAGGTCATGGAGTCGGTGACGGAGCTTTCGGTGCCGCTGGTGGCAGAAGTGAAGACGGGAAAGAGCTGGTACGAAACGAAATGACCTACGTGATCGGACTGACCGGCAGCATCGCCAGCGGCAAGAGCAACCTGTCGGACGCTCTCAGAAGGGAAGGCGCCCCGGTGATCGACGCCGATCAGATCAGCCGCGCCCTGACCGCCCCGGGCGGGCCGGCCCTGCCGGGCATCGAAAAGACCTTCGGCGCGCGCTTCGTGCAAAACGGCATGCTGGACCGGAAGGCCCTGGGCGCCCTGGTCTTTTCGGATAAAAAGGCGCTTTCCGCCCTGAACAGGCTTACCCATCCGCTGATCCTCCAAAGGATCATCCGGGAGAAGGAAGCGCTGGAGGGGCTCAATGCCCCCGCCTGCGTACTGGACGCGCCGCTTTTGTTTGAGGCGGGGCTGGAGGACCTTTGCGATACCGTCTGGTGCGCGTGGCTTCCCATGAAGCTTCAGATAAAAAGACTCAGGGAACGGGACGGGCTGACCGAAAAGGAAGCCCGCCAGCGGATCGGAAGCCAGCTTCCTCCCCTGGTCAAACGGCGGCGCAGCGATTTTGTGATCGACACCCGGGGCACCCGGGAGGAAAGCGCGCAGAAGGCCGTCCTCAGATACCAGGAAGTGCTGGCGGCGCTTGCCATAAAAAAAGAGGAGGAACCAAGGTGAGCGCGCGGCAGACTTCCTCTTCCCAGGGCGGCCGCCGCACAAGGGCGGCGGGCCACAGGAAAAAGAAAAAAACGCTGTTCACCCGTCCGCAGCGTCTGGCGCTGCTGCTGGCGCTGTGCGCTGTGGTGATCGGCCTTTCCTATTATCTGGTAAGCTTCGCGCGGCTGGAAGATGAAGAAAGGGCCCTGGCGCAGGCGCAGGCGGCCTACGACCGCCGGGTGTACCGCACCACCGTCAAATACCGGGACCTGATCGAAAGGGAGGCCGCCCGCTACGGCCTGCGCCCGGCCTATCTGGCGGCCATCATCCTGAACGAAAGCAGCTATGATCCTTCCGCCGTCAGCAGCGTTGGGGCCAGGGGACTCATGCAGCTGCTGCCGGATACGGGCAGCTGGATCGCGGGGAAGCTGGGCTGGACGAACCAGGGCTATACCGCGGACTGGCTTTTTGACCCCGAAAAGAACGTCGCCCTGGGCGCGTGGTATGTGGACTATCTGTCCGGCCTGTACGGGGGCGACCCGGTGCTGGTGGCCTGCGCCTTCCACGCCGGCCACGGCAATGTGGACACCTGGCTTTCCCGCTATTCAAAGGACGGAAGGACGCTGTCCATCGACGAGATCCCCATGGAAAATACGCGCAGCTATGCCGGAAAGGTGGTGGATTCCTATGCGATCTACCTGGAAAACTATTATAAGTAGCAGCGCCTTGTGCCTTGCGCTGATCATGCTGCTGACGCCCCTGTGCGCAGTGGCGGGAGAGCTTTCCAGCAGCTTTTCGGTGGGGATGATCTCGGTAAAGACGCAGGTGCTCAACCCCCTGCTCGCGCTGGAAAGGGATTTTCAGTCCCTGCACAGCCTGATGTACGAAAGCCTGATCACCCTGGACGACAATTACGAGCCCCAGCCCTGCCTGGCGCTCACCTGGAAAACCAACGACTGCATCACCTGGACGTTCAACTTGAGGGACGACGCGTATTTCAGCGACGGGACGCCCATGGATGCCTACGACGTGGCGGCCACGGTGAACGAGATCATCCGCCTGGCCAAGGACGACACGGCAGAAAACAGGGGCGTCTACGCCTCCATGCGCTACACGGTCTCCAAGGCCGTGGCCAACGACGCCAAAACCGTGGTGATCACCTCCACCAGGCCCTATTACGGCTTCCTTTTCGCCATGACCTTCCCGGTGCTCAAGCAGGAGGAAGTCCAGGCGGATTACCCGGTGGGCACGGGCCCCTACCGCGCCGTGCAGTTCAGCCCCGCCAATTTCCTCTACCTGTCCTTGAACGATTACTGGTGGGGGGAAGCCCCGAACGTCAAGGAGATCAACGCCTTCTTTTACGCCACCAACCGCGAGTTGACCAGCGCGTATGAGTATAACCGGGTGGACGCCATCATCACCCGTTCCGTCACCACCGCCCAGTATCGTGGAGGCGTGTCAGCCCTCAATATGGACTACCGTACCCGGCAGCTGGAGGTGCTGCTGCTGAACCTCAAGGCCTACGAGCTGGAAGATATCAAAGTGCGCAAGGCTATCCGCTACGCGCTGGATCCGGACGCCCTGGCCGGAAACGCCTATTACGGCATGACTTCCAGGACGGATACGCCCTTTCCCGCCGGCACCTGGATGTATTACGACCCCAGTGCCGCGGACGGGGAAAAATATTTCACCTACAATCTGGAGCTGGCCAATCAGCTTTTGACAGAGGCCGGCTGGGAGGATAGCGACGGTGACGGCGTCCGCGATATGGTTCGGGACGCCAAGCTGGTCAAGCTGTCGCTGCGGCTTTGGGTCTATGAGGAGGCAGAAAATTCCGTCCGCGTGGAAACGGCCAACGCCATCAGGGATCAATTGAGCAAGGCGGGCATCGAGGTGCGCGTGACCACCATTTCCTTCGCCCTGGCCAAGGAGCGCCTGCAGGCCGGCAATTTCGACCTCTGCCTGGCCGCCTTCCAGATGGATTCCGTGCCGGACCCGGGGTTTTTGCTGTACGGCCCCAATACCGGCAATTACGGCCGCTACCGTTCGGACACCATGAACGCCCTGATCGACGAATTGCGCAAATGCCGCGACCAGGGCGCCTATCAGGAAACGCTCATGAAGATCCAGGCGGAATTCGCGCGGGACTGCCCCTTTATCTGCCTGTTTTACCGGGGCGGCGCGGTGCTGACGAGAATGGTGTACACCAGCGTCCGGGACATCCGCGAGCCGGAAGTGCTCAAGGGCATAGAAAAAATGGGGAACGAATGACATCATGCGAAGACGGACCGGACATTTCCCGCTTTTGTTCGTGATACTGCTGGCGGCCTTTCTGCTTGCGGCGCTGCTGCTTTTCCTGAACGGACAGGACAGGGCGCTCAGGGCGGACTATCTCGCCTCCCTGACGCCCACGCCCTCGGCGGTGCCGAAAAAAGTATCCTATCAGTACGATAACATGACGCCGGCCCCCACCCGCATGGTGATAGGCCCCGGCAGGGAAGGGGAGCTGGTTACAAAAATCCAGCAGCGCCTCAAGGAGCTGGGCTATTACCAGGGAGAGGTGGACGGCCAGTTCGGGCCTCAGACCAAAGAGGCCGTCATCCTTTTCCAGCAGGCCCGGAACATGACGGCCGACGGCCTGGTGGGGGAGGAAACCTACGCGCTTTTGCTGGGCGGAGCCCCATGACGAACGATATCGATCATGCATCATCATCCAAAGGAGGATCATCATTATGAACGCGCAGTCTATCCAGTACGCGGACCGTTTCAACGGCCTTTCCGGCAGCGCCATCCGCGAGATCTTCAAGCTCCTCGCCCGGCCCGGCATGATCTCCTTCGCCGGCGGCAATCCCTCCATGAGCGCCCTGCCCGACGAAGAAGTGAGCGAGGTGGCGCAGAAGGTCCTGAAGGAAGACGGCAAAAGGATCCTGCAGTACGGCGCCACCGAGGGCTATCCGCCTTTCCTGGAGGTGATGCGGGACTATCTTCAGCGCCATTTCGGCGTGGACATGACGAAAAACGGCGTGCTGCCCACCACCGGCTCCACCCAGGGGATGAACCTGCTGTGCTCGGCGCTGATCAACCCCGGCGACCGCATCATCGTGGAAGACCCGACTTTTTTGGGCAACATGCAGTGCATGCGGCTGTACCAGGCCGAGCTCGTGCCGGTCAGGAGCGACGAGGACGGCATGAACATGGAAGACCTGGAGGAGCAGATCCAGCGGACACACCCCAAAATGATCTACACCATCCCCACCTTCCAGAACCCCACCGGTCGCACGATGTCCTTGGAAAAGCGCAAAAAGGTGGCGGCGCTGGCCGAACAGTACGGCGTGGTGGTCGCCGAGGACGACCCCTACCACGACCTTCGCTATTTTGGCCGGGAACTTCCCACCATCAAATCCTTTGACCAGGCCGGCCTCGTGGTATTCCTGGGCAGCTTTTCCAAGGTCATCTCCCCGGGCCTGCGCGTGGGCTTCCTGGCGGCGGACGAAGGGCTTTTGCGCAAGTGCGTGATCGCCAAGCAGTCGTCCGACCTGCATACGGCCCTGCTCAATCAGGCCATCTGCGCGGAATACATAAGCTCCGGCAGACTGGAGCCCCATATTGCCGCCATCTGCCAAAGCTACAAGAGCCAGCTGGAAACGATGCTCAGGGGGATAGAGGATATCGACGCCTTCACCTGGGTCACCAGGCCCGAGGGAGGCCTGTTCATCTTCGCCGCCCTGCAGGAAGGGATGGACGCGCTGAAGCTTTTGCCCAGGGCCGTGGACGCGGGCGTGGCGTATGTGCCCGGCACGCATTTTTACGCCGGCGGCGGGCATGAAAATACCCTCAGGCTCAATTTTTCCATGGCCACGGAGGACAAGATCAAAGAAGGCCTCCGGCTGCTCAAAACGGCGCTGTAAGGCCCCATGCTGGAGGAATACACCACCCTTTTCAGGGAAGGGTCGGACGAATATATCGTACAGAAAAGCCGCTTCATCTGCGACGCCCGGCCCGTCCGGACGGAGGAGGAGGCGCTGGGCTTCCTGAACGAACGGAAAAAGCTGTACCGGGATGCTACCCATCACTGCTACGCCTACGTGGTGGGGGAAAACGCCGGCGTCATCCGCTACAGCGACGACGGGGAGCCCGGCGGCACGGCGGGGCTCCCTATGATGGAGGTCATCAGAGCCCGGCAGGTGGTCAACTGCTGCGTGGTGATCACCCGCTATTTCGGCGGCATCCTGCTGGGGGCCGGCGGGCTGGTGCGCGCGTATTCCCACAGCTGCGCCCTGGCGCTTTCAAGCGCGGGCCTGGCGCGCATGACGCTCTCCCGAAGGCTGCTGGCGGCGGTGCCCTATTCCATGTGGGACAGGGTCAGCTATCTGCTCAAAAGCCTTCCCGTGCAGGTGGAAGACACCGCCTTCGGCACGGAGGTGGAGGTGACCTTCCTGGTCCGCCTCAGGGACGCGGAAACGGTAGAAAGAACGCTGTTCCAGCAAACCAGCGGGCAGTGGGAGGCGCTGACGGTTGAAGAAATGTACGCGCCCTGGCGGGAGGAAACGCCGGGCTGACAATACTGTTCGGATCCGGCTCCGGATCGGATGAAGCAACGGCGGGCCGCCGCAGCGGCCTTTGGTGAAAGGATGCGGAACATATGGCAAAGCAGCTGAAGGCAAGGAACGAGATGGACCCCCGGTATCAGTGGCACCTGGAGGATATTTTTCCGAACGATGCGGACGCCGAAAAGGAGATCGGGGCGCTCAGCGCGCTGCTGCCCGAAATAAGCGCGTATCAGGGGCATATCGCGGATGATCCGAAAAAAGCGATCGTCGAGTATTTCGAAATCTCCAAGCGCCTGGAAAAAGTCTTTTCCTACGCCATGCTCAAGCATGACCAGGACGGTTCAAACGACGCGTACACGGCCCTTTTGAGCCGGGTGCGCGGGCTGGCGGCCCGCATGAGCGCCGCATCCTCCTTCATGGAGCCGGAGCTTTTGTCCCTGCCGGAGGAGACGCTCAGGGCCCTTTCAGAGGATCCCGCGTTTTCGGATTACAGCGTATTCCTGCGCACCCTGCTCAGAAACCGGCCGCACACCCTGCCGGCGGCGGAGGAAAAGCTGCTGGCCCAGGCGCAGGAAAGCCTGTCCGCCCCGGGCGAAGCGTTCCGCGTCCTGTCGGACGTGGAGCTTCCCTTTCCCCAGGTGCCGGACGGGGAGGGCGGCGAGGTGCAGCTGAGCCACGGCCGCTACGGTTCTCTCCTGCGCAGCCGGGACCGCGAGGTAAGAAAAGCGGCCTTCCTGGGCATGCACAATACCTACCGGGATTTCGGGGGCACCATCGCCGCGCTGTACGGCGGTTCGGTCAAGCGGCATGTTTTTATGTCCCAGGCCAGGCATTTTTCCTCTGCCCTCGCGTCCGCCCTGCACCCCGACGAGGTGCCGCAGGAGGTGTATGACAACCTGCTTTCCGAGGTGGATGCCGCCCTGCCCGCGCTGGACGAATACCTGCGCGTCCGCAAAAAGCTTCTGAATGTGGACGAGCTTCATATGTACGACCTGTATGTGCCGATATTTGCGGACACGGATTTCCATATGGGTTACGAGGACGCCTGCGCGCTTTCTCTGGAGGCGCTCAAGCCCATGGGCGAGGAATACCTGGGCGTCATGCGCAGGGCCTATAAGGAAGGCTGGATCGACGTATACGAAAACAAGGCAAAGCGCTCCGGCGCGTATTCCAGCGGGGTGTACGGGGTCCATCCCTATATGCTGCTCAACTATGAGGATAATCTGGATTCCGTATCCACCCTGGTCCATGAGATGGGCCACTCCCTGCATACCTATTTCAGCACCAAGTGCCAGCCCTATCCCAAGGCGGACTATTCCCTGTTCGTGGCGGAGGTGGCCTCCACCTGCAACGAGGTGCTGCTGAATGCCTATCTGAGGCAGAAATACAGCTCGGACAAGGCCATGCTCCGGTATCTCCTGAGCGATCTGATCGAGTCCTTCCGCACCACCGTCATCCGCCAGACCATGTTTGCCGCGTTTGAAAAAAAGAGCCATGAGATGGCTGAAAAGGGCGAGCCGCTGACCAGGGAAACGCTGACGCAGGCCTATCTGGAGCTCAACCGGCACTACTACGGCCGTGAAGCCGTGGTGGATGAGGAGATCGGCGCGGAATGGATGCGCATCCCGCATTTCTACCGCGATTTCTATGTGTACAAGTACGCCACGGGCTTTTCCGCCGCCGTCTGCATCGCCGACAGGATCCTCAGGGAAGGGGAGCCGGCGGTCAGGGACCACATCCGTTTCCTGTCCGCCGGCAGCAGCGTGCCGCCCATCGAGGCGCTCAAGTACGCCGGGGTGGACATGGGAAGCCCTGTTCCCGTAAAGCGCGCGATGAACGTGTTCCGGGATACTGTGGCACAGCTCAGGGAACTGATCTGAACATATAATACGGCTGAAAGGGGGAATGAGCGTGCGGCTGTTCCTGTGCCTGGCCGTGCTGGCCGCGGTGCTTTTTGCGTCCCGCAGAGCACGCGCGTGCACCGGGGTATACGTGGGAAAGAAGGTCAGCCGGGACGGCGGGACGATCATCGCCCGGACGCTGGACCTCTATCCGCTGACCACGCTGATGCGTAAACAGGCAGTTCCTGCGGTGCGGGGAAAGCCGGGCCGCGTTCTGAAGGGTATCGACGGGTTTTCCTGGCCTTTGCCCGAAAACACCTACGCCTACGTCTGCACGCCCGCCGTCTCGTCTGACGGGCGGGGCCGCTACGCCTCCTCCGCCGTCAACGAAAAGGGCCTGGCGGTGACCGGCACCGTGACCGCCTGGATCAACCCTCAGGCCCGGCAGATGGATCCTCCGGCGGACGACGGCCTGTGCGAGGAGGTCATCCCCGACCTGATCGCCTCCTGCTGCCGCACCGCCCGGGAAGGGGTGGAGCTGATCGCCCGCGTGATGGAGAAGATCGGATCCGCCGAACAGAACATCATCCTCCTGGCGGACCCCGGGGAAGCCTGGTATGTGGAAACCTATACCCGGAAAAACTGGGCCGCGCTCCGCCTTCCCGAGGACCGGGCGGCGGTGTTCGGCAACGAATTCATGCTGGAGGGCCATGCGCCGGGGGAGGAAGGGTTCCTGTGTTCGCCGGGCCTTTTTGACATGCCCATGCGGGCTGGGATAGCCTGCTATGACGACCGGGGCAGGATGGACCTGTTCCGCACTTACGCGGGCTCCTTTTCGGACTTTGCCAACGGCCGCACCTGGTGGGGCCGCTGCGCCTTCGCTCCGACGCAGGCCGGCGAATACCGGACGGACCGGAAATTCCCCCTGCTGTTCAGGCCGGAAGGGAAAATAGGGCCCAAAGACGTCATGGAGCTTTTCCGCAGCCGCTTTGAAGGAACATCGTACTGCCCGGAGGAAACGGGACGGAAGGACTGGCGGGTGCTGGGGTCCGAATCCACCTGCACATCCCACGTGCTTTGCGTGTACGAGGGGCTTCCTGAGGAGGCGTCTGCCGTGGGGTGGTTTTCGCTGGCCAACGCCGAGCATTCGGTATATCTTCCCCTGTCTGCGCTGGTAACGGAGCTGGACCCCGCCTTTTCGCGCGATCAGAGCGCCGCGGAGGGCCGGCATTACGACCCCGCCCTGGCGTCGGTCCGCTTCAAGCGCCTCTGCGCCCTGTGCGAGCAGGACCGGGCCATGTATGGCGCGGGCGTCCGGGCGCTGTTCAGCCGTCTGGAGGAGGAATGGATCGCGCAGGCCGGAGAGGTCAATCAGCAGGCGGCAATTGGCCTGAATGGGGGAGATCCCGCCGGGGCGCGAAGGCTCTGGACGGAGTTTGCCCAAAAAACGGAAAAAACCGCCCTTGCTCAGGCGGACCGCATGTGGGAGGAGCTCATCTGGTATATGATGGACCATACGGATTCCATCAATTATGACTATCGCTGGCGCACCATGGAGCAGACGCCCAGGGTGCAAAAGCCCTACGAGCCCTGAGCGCTGTCTTGGCGCAGCCCGTTCAGCACGGTATGCAGCGCGTTCAATACGCCCAGGGTAGTAACGGGCTGGTGAAGCAGCACGGTATTGGACAGGCCCTGCAGGAAAGCAGGGGGCTTCCGGTCGCCGTGCAGCAGTATCATCCAAAGCGCGGGAAAGGCTTTCCTGAGGAAAAGCGTCAGCTTTTCCGTCTCGGCCTGCGCCATGTCCAGTATCAGCAGGTCGGTCTGCCGCGCTTCAAGATGCCGGCGGATCTCCTCTCCCTGCAGGGACAGAAGACATGTCTGGCAGGGGAAGGACATCGATTCAGCGATGGAACGGAAAATGGCGATATCCTGCGGCAGGCGAAGCGCGGCGGCAACCTGATACAGCATGTGAAGACCTCCCGAAGGATAGATAAAGCGGATCGATCACTGCCATATTATATAGGACAAATAGGATTATTGCAAGCATAAAAATGAAGAAACTGGGACGTTTTTTACCGTTTCATACGAAAAATGTACTCGCATGATCTCTTGACAGGAGAAGAGGGATGACACAAATCAGTGTGCCCTTCGGCAGGCGCTGCTGGGCTGAGGTGGATCTGGGGCAGATCGTCAGCAATTACAGGCTGTACCGGGAAAACATGCCGGTCAAAAAGGACGTGATGGCCGTCGTCAAGGCAGACGCCTACGGCCACGGGGACGTCCGGGTATCTTTGGCCCTGCAGCAGGCGGGCTGCCGGCGCTTCGCGGTGTCCAACGTGCAGGAGGCAGTACGCATCAGGGAAGCCGGAGTCACCGGCGAAATACTGATCCTGGGCTACACGCCGGTCAGCGAGGCGGGCCTTCTGTGCCGCTTCGGGATCACCCAGGCCCTGCTGGACGAGGAATACGCGCAGGCCCTGGCCAAAGCGGCGCCGGGCCCGATAGCCTGCCACTACGCGCTGGATACAGGCATGCGCCGTATCGGCTTAAACGCGGACGCCCCGGAGGCGGCCGCCCGGGCCGTGCTGGATACGCCCCCGCCGCTTCAGGTGACCGGTCTTTTTACCCACCTGTGCGCTGCCGATACGCCGGACAATGATGCAACCCGCGCCTTCACCGGCTTACAGCAGCAAAAGGCCGCAAAGGTGCTGGAATTGCTTCACCGGGCGGGTCAAACCGGGCTCTACCTGCATGAGCTGAATTCCGCCGCCGGCCTGTATGAACCGGAGGAGCTGTCCCTTTTTTCCCGGCTGGGCATCATACTCTACGGCCTTAAGCCGGACGCAGGCAACAAGATGCCCGATGGGATCCGGCCCGCCCTTTCCTGGAAATGCGCGGTCAGCATGGTCAAGACCATCCTTCCGGGGGACACCGTGGGCTACGGGCGGACCTTCCGGGCGGAGCGCCCCATGCGGGTGGCGACGCTTCCGGTCGGCTACGCGGACGGCTTCCGCCGCGCCCTGTCCGGGCGGGGCTTTGTGCTGATCAGGGGACAGAAGGCGCCGATACTGGGCCGCGTCTGCATGGATCAGATCATGGCGGACGTAAGCTTTATTGAAGGCGCGGCGCCCGGCGACGAGGCGGTGCTGCTGGGGCAAAGCGGCGCCTTCACGTTTACGGCGGACGACATGGCGCTTATGCTTGATACCATCGGCTACGAGATCGTATGCGGGATCTCGGCCCGCGTGCCACGTGTATACTTTGAACCGCAGGAGGAAGGAGCACATAAATGAAACCCATTCTGATTATTATGGCGGCCGGCATGGGCAGCCGCTACGGCGGCATGAAGCAGATCGACCCCATGGGCCCGGGCGGGGAGGTCATCCTGGACTACAGCCTCTATGACGCGCGCCGGGCCGGCTTTGAGCGGGTCATATTCCTCATCAAGCGCGAAATGGAGGAGGCCTTCCGCAAGGCTGTGGGGGAAAAGGCTGAAAGGCATTTTTCCGTCACCTACGCCTTCCAGGAAACGGCCATGCTGCCGCCCGGCTTTACTGCGCCGCAGGGCCGCGTCAAGCCCTGGGGCACCGGCCACGCCGTGCTGTGCTGCGCGGAACATGTGGACGCGCCCTTTGCTGCCATCAACGCAGACGACTATTACGGCCCGCACGCGTTCGCCGCGGCCTATCGCTTTTTGTCGGAAGCATCCGGCCGGGGGCAGTATATCATGGTGGGCTACCGCCTGAAGAACACCCTGAGCCCCACCGGCTACGTGTCCCGCGGGGTCTGCCGGACGGACGAAGACGGGACCCTCCTGGACATCCGGGAAACCACGCACATCATCTCCACCTCCGACGGCCCTTTGTACACCGAAGACGGCGAACTATACCGCAAGCTTTCCCCGAATACCCTGGTCAGCATGAATATGTGGGGCTTCACGCCTGATTTCCTGGAGGAGCTGAAGACGGGCTTTACGTCCTTCCTGCAAAACGAGGCCGTGCAAAACCCGCTGAAGGCGGAGTATTATCTGCCCTTCGCGGTCAACCACATGATGCAGCAGGGGCGGGCCAAAGTGCGCGTGCTTCCCAGCGAGGATATCTGGCGCGGCGTCACCTATGCGGAAGACAAGCCCTTAGTACAGCAGGCCTTCAGGCGCATGGCCAAAGAAGGCCTGTACCCGTCGCCGCTGTGGGACTGACTGTGGATTCCTTTGGGACCGGAAGATGAACGGCAAAAGCCCGGGAGCATTACGTTCCCGGGTTTTATATACGGCCCCAAAGAGGATAAGGACCGATGCCCGTCACGCCCGTTCCAAGCCTTTTGCCGGTCCGAAGCACAGGGAGGAGATGGACTGTTTTTCGTAAAACTACGGCTGCTCCCCTTTTTCCAGCTCCGGGAAGGGAATGAAGGGGCCGGGCGGGGCATCGTGGCCGGCGATGGCTTTGCCCATCCAGATCATGTGGTACCAGCGGCCGAACTTGGCCGCGCACCAGGGAAAACGGCCGACCTCGGCAAAACCCATCCGGGCGTGGAAGCGGGGGCTGTCCAGCGTCAGATACTCGTCCTCTTTTTCGGGCACGGCGATGCAGGCGTACAGGTTTCTGATGCCCTGCAGGCGGGCGGTCTCCTCCAGGCGCTCATACAGCGCCCGCCCGATGCCGCGCCCTCTTTCGTTCATGCGCAGGTACACGCTGCACTCGGCCGACCAGTCATAGGCGGTCCGGCCCTTGAAGGCCCCCAGGTAGGCGTAGCCGACGATCTCTCCGTCCCTCACCGCCTTAAAAAAGGGGTACCGGCGCAGGGTCTCCCTGATCCGGCCCCGGAAATCCGTCAAAGACGGCACCTCGTATTCAAAGGAAACGGCGGTGTCCGTCACATAGGGAGCGTAGATGGAAAGCAGTGCTTCCGCGTCTTCGACGGCCGCGGCAGTGATCGTGATATCCGGCATGGCGTTTTCCTCCAGGCTGAACAGGATGCCCTATTATACTCCGGATCCCGGCCTCTTTCAATCCGTCTTTTGTATGTTTGAGCACCTTAATGAGAAATGAAATTTTAATGAAGTTTGGGTCCTCCCCTTTCCGGCCCCGGTTTTTTATGGTAAAATACCTTTGATTGAAACAATCAAACACCCGCCCCGTCAGGGGCCGAAGCGTTCAGAAGGAGGAAAAGGATTATGGCAAAGTGGGTATGCAAGGTTTGCGGTTTTGTGTATGAAGGCGACCAGCCCCCGGAAAAGTGCCCGGTGTGCAAGGCGCCCGCATCCAAATTCGAGGAAGTGCTGGAGGGCCGCACCTGGGCCGCCGAGCATGTGGTCGGCGCCGCCAAGGACGCTCCGGAAGAAATCAAGGCCGGTCTGCGCGAAATGTTCAACGGCGAGTGCTCCGAGGTGGGCATGTACCTGGCCATGAGCCGCGTCGCCATCCGCGAGGGCTATCCCGAGATCGGCGCCTTCTATGAAAAGGCCGCCATGGACGAGGCCTGGCACGCCGCCCATTTCGCCGAGCTGCTGGGCGAGGTGCTGACCGATTCCACCAAGAAGAACCTCGAAATGCGCGCCGACGCCGAATACGGCGCCACCCAGGGCCGTGTGGACCTGGCCGTGAAGGCCAAGCAGCTTAACCTGGATGCCATCCACGACATCGTGCATGAAATCGGGCGCGATGAAGCCCGTCATGGCAAGGGCTTTGAGGGACTGCTGAAGAGGTATTTCGGGAAGTAATCATCAACAGAGAGGGCGGAATTCCGCCCTTTTTGGTCTGTGCAGACATGATAGGAGGCAGCTCATGAAAGGAGCCGGGCGGAAAAAGTGTGCGGATCTTCCGCACTCTGAACTGGATCAGGTAATCACCTGTCCCCATTCAAAGCGCTGTCTGCTGAAGGCGGGGATAAATACGCTTGCGCAGCTGCGTGCCCTGTCAAGAGAAGACCTCCTGCTCATTCGGGGAATCGGTCCGGTGATTGCGGACGGCATTCTTGATGCACAGGCACAGTATACATCGCAGCCAGTCGGCGGGGAATCCTGATGTCACAGCCCGCCACGGCAAGGCATTTGCGGGGCTGCTGAAGCGGTATTTCGGGAAGTAAGGGGTGAAAAAGATATGCTGATCCAACTGATCGTTTCATTGGCCATCGGCGGTCTGTGCGGTTTCGCTGCCAACAAGCTCATGAAGGGCAATTCCGGCAGCATCCTCTGGAACGTGATACTTGGCCTGGTCGGCGGTCTCGTTGGCGGATTTCTGGGAAACCTGATTGGCATTGGCGGGGGCTGGGTCACCAGCATCCTTCTTGCTGTCGCCGGGTCCTGTCTGGTTGTGTGGATCGTAAGAAAGCTGTTCAAATGATCGGCGAAAAGCCATATGCCTTCCATGAAGCACAGCAGCATGACAAGTTCCTTGCCGGACTGCTGAAGAGGTGTTTCGGGAAGTAAAAACAGATAAACAGCCATTCCATGAAAGGCAGGTGAACGGAATGAGCACACAGCAGGAAGTCCGTCAGTTGATCGCGGAAATGACTGAGCGCATCAGGCTCATTTTCCCGGAAGGGCTGAACCGTGTCGTGCTCTTCGGTTCATTTGCCAGGAATGACGCTGAGGAAGGTTCAGATGTTGACGTGATGTATCTGGTCGATGTACCACGCAGCGTCATTTCCTCGCGGAACTGGCAGGTCGGCGCAGCTGCCGCCGACCTGCTGCTGAAGCACGGGGTCCTGATCTCGCCGGTCGTGGAGAATCGCGATTATTTCGAGAAAAATGAGGAACTCCTCCCCTTCTTCCGCAACGTTCGCCGGGAAGGAGTCGGGATCAATGTCTGATCGCGGTGTAAAGGATCTTGCCCAGTACCGGCTGACCAAAGCAAAAGAGATGCTGAACGCAAGCCTGCGGGATGATCAACAGAGAGATTATGCTTCCGCAAACAACCGCGCCTATTATTGTATCTTTCATTCCATGCGCGCCTTGCTTGCGCTTAACGGGGAAGAATAAAAGAAGCATTCCGCTGTCATTGCCCGTTTCTCCCTGCTTTATCTGAAAACAGGCATCCTGTCCCGGGAATACGGCGCGCTGATCACCAATGCTTCCCTGATCAGAAACAGGAGCGATTACGAAGATTTCTATATCTGTTCTGTTGAGGACACGAAGCGGCTGATCGAAGGCGCAAAACGTTTTCTGCATGACGTGGAGCAATATCTGCAGGAAACAGAATGAGATAACATGGTGCTTGAAATCAGCTGGGATGAAGCCCGCCGCGGCAGGATCTTTGCCGGACTGCTGAAGCGGTATTTCGGGAAGTAAGACTGTGTCTGGTGAGATAGCATAGTAGAAGGCAGGTATCTTTTATGGCAAGGTGTCCCAAATGCGGAAGTAACAATGTTACGTTCCAGGTGGTTCAAACAGGCGCAGTAACAAACACAAAGAACAAAGGGTGTTTGTTTGGACTTGGCAGATTAATCTTAATTGTATGCACCGGCGGATTGTGGCTGCTGTTTGGAAAAAAGAAATCAAAGAGCAAAACCACGATCTACAACGCAAAGATTGCCATTTGCCAAAACTGCGGCCATCAATGGAATGCATGACAGTCCATCGCGGCAAGGGCTTTGAGGGGCTGCTGAATAAGTATTTCGAAAGTAAGCTTCAGGCAGGGCAGAAAGGCGGCTGAGTGACATGGACAAGGTTTATACCATTGACGAGATCATCAAGACAATCACTCCCATCGCCAGACGCCATGGTGCTGCGGCGGTATGGCTCTTTGGCAGCTATGCCCGGGGGGAAGCCACCGCAGAAAGCGATGTGGATTTGCTGATCGACGGTGGAGCAATCACCTCGCTGTGGAAGCTCGCTGCCTTTCGCCTTGATCTGGAGGATGCGCTGCAAAAAGAAGTGGATATCGTGACACTCGGCAGCGATGATGTGGAATTCCTGAAGCGAATCCGGACTGACGGGGTGAGATTGTATGAAGCCGCGTGATCAGGAATTGGTCCGGCGTATCTTGCGGTACTGTCAGCGGATATCGGACTATCTGCAGCGAATTGATATAAGCAAAGAGTCTTTCCTATCAGATCCGATGGTTCAGGACGCATGCTGCATGTGCATTGTCCAGATAGGGGAACTGTGCGGATTGCTGTCGGAAGAACTGAGGCAGCGGCATCCGGAAATCCCCTGGCGGGCTGTAAAAGACACGAGAAACTTCTATGTCCACAACTACGGCAGCGTCGACATTAATTTCGTGTGGGACACCGTCACGAATGATATACCGGGTCTGCAGCGTTGGTGCAACAGCCATTCCCATGATAATCTGACAGATTTCTGACTGAGAAGCCCGCCAGGGCAAGGCCTTCGCGGGGCTGCTGAAGCGGTATTCCGGAAAGTAAGATTTCCCAACAAAAATCCTGCGGCGCTGAGCCGCAGGGGTGCCAAAGATTTTGTGATCGTACTCCCGGTCCGGAATAAGGTTTACACGACGTCAGGGGCGTACAGGAACGCATGATACAGTTCGTGGATCCGGGCCAGTTCCTCGGGGGTGCAGACCTTCTTCACTTCGAGGATGCCGTTGACATTGTATTTGGCGAAAAGTGTGTTCAGGTAATCCGCGTATTCTTCAAAGGCCTGATACGAATCGCCGCCACAGATTTTTCCAGTTCGCAGAGTTCCAGATCCATGTTCATTTCATTTATAGCAGTCTTCATTTATTTGTACTTCCTTTCTGCCCATTGGGCACTGTTTTGACTTTCTCAGGGTGCTTTATTGCTCCCTTCACTTATAGATACGCAAAAAAACGGGATGGCAGAAGCTATTCAAAAAGATACCACAAATGCGCCAAAGCTGACGGGCCCGGAAGATCCGCGCAGACACGGAACACCGTGCTGCGGCAAAGTGTCCGCCGGGCCGCTCGGGGGAAAGATGTATTAAGCGGGACTGTCCGCATGTGTTTCATCCTCAAAACTGACCAGATACTTATTTGCGATGCGCTCAGCTTCCGCGCCGGCCCCGAATATCGCCTCCAGCCTGATGCAGCCGTCAAAGGCGGTATCGTCAATATACAGCACTGTGGCGGGAATCCGGACCCTGGCAAGCGCCCGGCAGTCTTTGAACGCGCCCGCGGCGATCTCTGTACAGCCGTCCGGGATGTACACCGCGGCAACGCCGGCGCCCTCAAAGGCGCCGCTCCCGATCCTTCTGATGCCCGCAGGAAGAACGAAATCGGCTGTGTCAGGCGTCATTACGGCCAGCGCCCATTGCGCGTACAGCTTAAGGTCCTCACCGACCGTTACCTCACTTTCGCTTTCGTAGACGTTTCCCACCACGTGCTCCCCGACGACGGCCTCGCCCACCGCCGCTATCTTGCCGGCGTCCGGCACCGTGCTCCAGCAGGTGAACCTGAAACCGGCGCGCACAAAGCCGCAGGGAGGAAGGGAGACGCTTTCCCCTTCCCGGGCGTACAGGGGCCCCATGGTTCCCGTGCCGCCGTTAGGGTCAAACGTGATGCTGAAGGCCGCCGGCGCCGTGCAGAAGGCCGTCAGGCACGCCAGCACGATCAAAAGAAATATCATTTTCCTGATCATCATCGTCGTTCCTCCGCAGCACCCGGGAACGAAAAACCGGCACTGATTTGCGCGGCAGATCCCCGGTGCGCCTGTCTGATTATAGCGTCGGCTGCGCGTTAAATCAATCCCCCTGCGCGGCAGCAGGGTGTCTGAGAGAAAGCCGCAGCCTGTGCCGGCCAAGCTTCACTATTATTCTTTTTCGCTTCCGCCGCCGTAACCCGGCGCGTATAAATGAATGCAAAGGCTCCTATGCTTTTGCCTGATAAAACGGTCAACAGTATCGGAAAATCAATCGTCAGGAAGGAAAAAGCCAATGGAAGAACTCAATATCAATCAGATGAAGGAAACGGCCGGCGGTTATGTGGTGGAAGATAAAAAGGCAAACAAGTTCTGGATCGTCCGCCAGAACGGTACGGTGATCGCCCCGGCGCCGGACAGGGAAACAGCGATCCAGTTCGCCAAGCAGTTCAACGAAAGCGCCACCGTGCTTTCGACGGAGGAATACAAGCTCAAGTTCGGAAGAGAGCTGCAGTGGTGACAGGGCTGCCGAAGGACTGAAGGAACGTTTTTTTCACAGCGCTTCAGGCCGTACCGAAGCGGCCTGGGATGATTCCCGATGGGGGTCATCCTTTTTGGCGTTGCAGGGCCGTCTTGACAGGAATCCGGCCGGCGATATAATATGACAAGCGTCGGGGGCTTGACGCGCTGTATCGCCAGCGCCAATTTATTATCAGAGGAAAACCGATGAGCTATATTCATGTGGAAGGGCTGTGCAAGTCCTTCGGCGTCCGCCGCAAGAGGGAAAAGGGCGCTCTTTTGAGAAAGAAGGAAACGGTACGGGCCCTTCAGAATGTTTCATTCGACATCGAACGGGGCGGGCTGGTGGGCTGCATCGGCCCCAACGGCGCGGGCAAATCCACCACGGTCAAGGTGCTCTCGGGCATCCTGACCCCGGATGAAGGCACGGTGACCGTCGGCGGGCGTATCCCCTGGAAGGACAGAAAGCAGCACGTCCGCCGCATCGGCGTGGTATTCGGCCAGCGGATGCAATTGTGGTGGGACGTTCCCATCCTGGACAGCTATGCGCTGCTTAAGGATATGTATCGCCTGACGGACGATGCGTATCAAAAGCGCCTTGCGGAACTGACGGAGGCGCTCGGCCTGAAGGATATGCTCCATACGCCGCTGCGCCAGATGAGCCTGGGGCAAAGGATGCGCGCCGAGCTTTGCGGTTCCCTGCTCCATCAGCCGGAGATCCTTTTTCTGGATGAGCCGACCATCGGACTGGACGCGGTATCCAAGCTGGCGCTGCGCGATTTTCTCCAGTGGGAAAACAGGGAGTATCGCACGACCATCCTGCTGACCACCCATGATATGGAGGATATCGCCGCGCTCTGTTCCAGGGTCATGGTCCTGGGCCACGGGCAAAAGCTGTACGACGGATCGCTCAGCGAGCTTCTGAGCCGGTACGACACCCTGAGAACGATCACCGTGCATTATGACGACGTCCCCGGGCCGATCGTTTTCTCGGACGGGCCCCGGGTGAGCCGCCAGGGAAAGACCGTGCAGATCACCTGTCAGACGGATCAACTGGATATGAATGAGATGATGCCGCTGCTTCAGCGGGCGGGCGCCGTCCGGGAGATGACCATTCAGCCGCAGAATATCGATCATCTGATCGCCGCCATGTACCGGGAGATGGATCTATGAAAGCATACTATGCGGTCTTCCGCCTGAGAAGGAGGATGGAGACCCAATACCGCGCGGCGGCTGTGGGAGGGATCGTGTGCCAGATTTTTTTCGGCCTGGTGCTGATCGCCCTGTACCGCGCTCTGTATGAAGGCCGGCCCCAGTCCATGCCCTTTTCCAGCATATCCACCTACGTCTGGCTGCAGCAGGCCTTTTTCAGGATGCTGCTGGCTTCAGACGCCGAGCTCATGGACAAGGTGCGCACCGGCGGCATCGCCTATGACCTGTGCCGGCCGGTCAGCCTGTACGGCTTTTATTACGCAAGGATCCTGGCGCAGAAGCTGATGGGCAGTCTGCTCAGGGCTGCTCCGATGCTTTTGTTCTCCGCGCTGCTGCCGGCGGGCTGGGGCATAGCGCCGCCTTCGTCGCCGGCGGCGCTTTTGTGCAGCGCGGGCGCGTGGCTCATAGGGCTGTGCTGCGTTTCGGCGCTTGAAAACATCACCATGGCCTGCACCATGCGCACGCTGGACCCCCGGGGCATGCAGGCCATGATGAACCTGCTGATGATGATACTGGCGGGGAACGTGCTGCCGCTGACCCTCTTTCCGGACAGCTGGCAGCCCGTCATTACCGCGCTGCCCTACGCCCAGCTGCTGGACGCGCCGATACGCCTGTATACCGGCGAATACGCGCTGTCCCGGGCCGGGTGGATCGTCCTTCGTCAGGCGGGCTGGACCGCCGTCCTGACAGCATTGGGGTACGTTTTGTGGAAGCGCCATCAAAAGCGCCTTGTACTGCAGGGAGGGTGAGGCTGTGAACACCATTCGCCTTTACTGTAAATCCATGGCCATGCTGATCAGAAGCCAGCTGCAGTATCCCGCGTCCTTTCTTTTGCAGACCCTCGCCCAGCTGATCATGGAGGGCGGCGAGCTGCTGGCCGTGATCCTGCTGGTGCGCCGTTTCGACCATCTGAACCAGTGGACGCCGGGAAACCTGTACTTCTTTTTCGGGCTGATGTCCGTTTCGTTCTATCTGACGGAATGCTTTGGCAGGGGCATAACCGGCGCTTTTCCCTCCATGGTGCGCACCGGGCAGCTGGATACCCTTTTAGTGCGTCCCAGGGGCGTGCTGACCCAGGCGCTGTGCACCGCGGCGGATCCCAGGCGGATCGCCTGCATCGCCGTGGGGCTGGTAAGCCTTTTCAGGGGAAGCGTCCTGTCCGGGATCAGCTGGTCGGTCCCGCTGCTCCTGCTGCTGGCGGAAAGCATTTTCTGCAGCTTCTGGCTGATCCTGGGCCTGTTCCTGATCGAGGCGATCCTCTGCATCTACAGTGTCAAGTCCGTGGAACTGGCCAATACGCTGACCTACGGGGGCCGAAGCGCCTGCCAGTATCCCGTGGATACCTATCCCCGGCCGCTGCGCGTGCTTTTCACGGTGGCCGCGCCCTTCGCGCTGGTGATGCATATTCCCGCCGCCTTTATACTGGGCAAGCCAGTGTGGAACCTGCCGGCGTGGGCCGCCTATGTGACGCCCCTGGCGGGGATAGTTCTCTTTGCGGTCATGTATTTGCTTTTTCAGGCGGCCATGCGGCATTACCGCTCGACGGGAAGCTGATTAAGTCAGTACCGGGCCGCCAGGCCCCTGTCCCGAACGGGCGAACATAGCATGAGCGCTTCACTTGGCAATTGACGAAACGGCGCGGAATAGGGTATACTGTACACAGCAAAGAGCAAAGGACCGATATCCATTCATCAATCATCAAAAAAGACGGAGGAAGCCGCGATGCGCAAAGCAAAGCTGATACTGGACAGGGATTTTGAGGTGGGTCAGGTCGACAAAAGGGTGTTCGGGTCGTTTATCGAACACCTGGGCCGGGCCGTCTATTCGGGCATTTACGAGCCGGGCCATCCCCAGGCGGACGAAGAGGGCTTCAGGAAGGACGTGCTGGAGTTGGTGAAGGCTCTGCAGGTGCCGGTGATCCGTTATCCGGGCGGGAACTTCGTGTCAGGCTTCAACTGGGAGGATTCGGTGGGCCCCAGGGAGCTTCGCCCCCGCCGGCTGGACCTGGCCTGGAAAACGACGGAGCCCAACGAGGTGGGGCTGCACGAGTTCGCCTCCTGGGCGAAAAAGGCGGAGTCATCCGTCATGTATTCGGTGAACCTGGGCACCCGCGGCGCGGCGGACGCTCAGCACGTTGTGGAATATGCAAACCATCCCAAAGGCTCGTACTGGAGCGACCTGCGCCGGAAAAACGGGGCGGAGGAGCCCTTCAATATCAAGCTCTGGTGCCTGGGCAATGAAATGGACGGCCCCTGGCAGATGTGCATGAAGACCGCCAAAGAGTACGCCCGCGCCGCCCGCGAAGCCGCCAAAATGATGAAGTGGACGGATAATTCCATCGAGCTGGTGGCCTGCGGATCTTCCAGCAACTGGATGCCGACCTTCGGCGACTGGGAATATACCGTGCTGGACGAGTGCTATGAAGACATCGATTATCTGTCCCTGCACCGTTATTACGGCAACCCCTCAAACGATACGAAGGAATTCCTGGCCTCGTCGATGGACCTGGACGAGTTCATCCGCACGGTCGCCTGCATCTGCGATTCCGTGCAGGGGAAAAAGCACAGCAAAAAGAAGGTGCACCTGTCGCTGGACGAATGGAACGTGTGGTACCATTCCAACCAGCAGGATAATGAGCTTCACCGCAGGGAGCCCTGGGGCACGGCCCTGCCGCTGCTGGAGGATATCTATAACTTCGAGGATGCGCTGCTGGTGGGCCTGATGCTGATCACCATTCTGCGCAATGCCGACCGGGTGAAGATCGCCTGCATGGCGCAGCTGGTGAACGTGATTGCTCCCATCATGACCAGGCCGGGCGGCGGCGCTTGGAAGCAGACCATCTTCTGGCCTTTGATGCAGGCCAGCCTTTACGGCCGCGGCGTGAGCCTGATGCCGCGCATGGACGCCGACAAAATGGACACCAAACAGCATACCGACGTTCCCGTGGCGGATGCGGCGGCCGTGCTGAACGAAGACGGTTCGCTCACGGTGTTCGCCGTGAACCGGGATCTTACGCAGGATACCGCGCTTTCGCTGGACCTGCGCGCGTTCGGCGCTTTTAGTAAGGTGACGCATTCCGTCCTTCATCATGACGATGTGAAGGCCGTGAACACGGAGGATGATCCTGACAACGTCGCGCCCAGGGACGTTCCGGCCGACCTTAAGGAAAACACGATCGTGCTCCCGGCGGCCTCTTGGAACGTCATCCGGCTGATCCCGTGACGGGGCGGATGAAAGGAATAACAGCCCGAATAGGGGAATGGACGGACGGCCCCGGCCGTCCGCCGGCCCCTGCGTGCGCCCCGGAGGAAGCGGAGCTGCTGCGTGAAACCTCCCGGCTCAAGGCGGAATGCCGCCGGGAGGCGCGCGCGCGGCTGGAGCGTCTGACCGGGGCTCAAAAGGCCGCTTCCGACGAACGGATCACGGAATTCCTGCTTTCATCAGCCTGGTTCAGGGAAGCCCGGAGCGTTTTTCTGTACTTAAGCGTCGGGCGGGAACCGGATACGGCGCAAATTCTGAAACGCGCGCTGGCGGAAGGGAAGACGGTGCTGGCCCCCAGATGCGGGGAAAGGCCTTTTATGAAGGCGGTGCGGGTCTCGTCCGCGGATGCCCTGCGTCCGGGAGCGTTCGGCATTCCCGAGCCGCCCGACGGCCCCGACGAGGGAGCCCAAGCGGACCTGGTCATCATGCCCTGCCTGGCGGTGGACCGCGAAGGCTGGCGGCTGGGGCACGGAGGCGGCTATTACGACGCTTTCCTTAGCCAGCATCCCGCGCGCTCGGTATGCCTGTGTCATGCGGCGCTTTTGTTGGACCGGCTTCCGCATGACGCCCGGGACGTCCGCCCGGACGCCTGCATCCTGTCGGACGGCTGGCTGTATCCACAGAATGGCGGACCTGATACAAAGCAGAAATCAAATCCATAAAGCTTCGACTTCCCCGGATAACTGCAGAGAGGGTGATCCTTTGGGTATCGATTTCAGGAAAATGATTGCCGACGCGTCAAAAGGAATCACGGACGCAACAAAAGAAGTCTCAAGTTTTATTGACAAAACCGGAAAAGACCTCGCAAAGGCCATCGATCAGAACGGAGACGGAGTACTGGACATTTCCGATATTCATACGGTCACGGACAGAATTAGGGAAGCTCAGGAAAAAGCCAGACGTAAAGCCGACCTGGAACGCCTGAAACCATTGTTTCCGGCAGAATTTGAATCGCCGGAATTTGTCATGCCCAAGATGATCCGTGTGAGTGAGATCGATAAAGACCATGCTGAAAATGATGTGTGCAGGGGTTCTGTCGGCTTCAGAACGGTCATGGATGATATGTCCGTTATTACTATTTTTCGCGGGCATATTGATGATTTCGGGCTGTCGTTTTATCCTGAGCTTGAAAACACGGTGTACTATGTTGACCCTTGCGACAGAGACCATTACATCGCGCTGCATGAGTATTTTGCATATATGAAGATGCAGCGTGTGGCAGAGCTTCAGCGTATTGCCCATTCTCTCGGTGCAAGGCACTTTACTGTTATCTATAAAGACAGCAGCAAGTCGGTTTCATCCTATGCTGTGGATGCTTCTGTCTCAGCCAAGAATACAGGGGTAAAGGTGGGCACAGAAGCAAAACATACTGTTAGCAATTCATATGAATCAACAACAAGCATCCTGGCGCAAATGGATTTTCCTGCACATGCGCCTGTCAGGCCGGAATTGCGCTATCTGAAAAAGGAGATCAATATCATCAATCTTATCGAGATGCGTATGAATCCTCAGCATCCTTTGCAGCATCAGCATTTCAGTATTGAAATGAGCAATTCCTCTGGTATCAGGATAAAGGATGCCGCTAAGATTGATGCGATGCTTAAGACAATGAAGGTTGCGTGCGATTATACGGTTGAGTCTCAAGCTCATGACGAGGCCCACCGCATACTGGAATATGATATCGAATTCTGAGAGAAAGCCGTGCTCACTTTTTCAAATTTATCTGATATATCAGCAAAAACGGGGGGAATTGCATTTCTGCGCGGAATATGGTATAATAACCATGGCATCTGATCCGGGTTTCCCGTTTCCCTTCGGGGAGACGCTGTTGAACCAACCGGAAGAAGGGTGATGAAATGAGAAAGAACGTATGGACGCGGGGGCTTCCCCTGCTGATGGTCTGTGTGCTGGGCGTGAGCGCCGCTGTATTGCCGGCGGCTCAGGCCGCGCCGGCCAGGCCGCTGACGGCCAGCGTGTTTTTGCTGTTGGCCCAGGAAACGGTAGAGCTGCCGATAGGCTCGGCGGGTGTCATGCTGCGCACCGCTGCCCTGTCGGCCGATCTGCTCCGGCTGTGCGAGCAGGACAGCTTCGGTCAAAAGGACGAGAGCGATCTGCTCCGGCTGACGGAAACGGCGCTGGACAGCCTGACCGACGAGGAGAAGGATCTGTTCATGTATAATTTCGAAAAACAGATCGTTCCCTTCTGCGACGGCGTGCTGGCAGGAGATCCCGTCTGTCTGGACTATCTGTCGGATGCCGGCGTGGCGCTGGCTGACGAAGCTCCGGGCGACCGGGAGTGCTGGGAATTGCTCAAGGAAGCGGTGCTGTCTCAGAAGTAAGACGGCGCATAGTAAAAGCGGGGCTTGGAAAAGCCCCGCTTTTACTATGCCCGTTTGCGGCAGATATACAAAAGGTGGTTCGTGCTGCCCAGCAATTCTCGTTTTTCTGAAAAAAACAGATACCATTTTGCAAGCGCCTCGAATTCCTCGTCCGTCATGGAAAAGTCCGGACGTTTTTCGATTGGCTCCAGCAGTCCGTCCACACCGGCCGTTGTCAGCCATTCCACGGGCTTCTTCTCAAACAGCTTCTCAAACTCGTTCACGTCATATCCCGTAAAGAGCTGTTCCCTGAAATGCCTTACCTGATAATAGTCCGTAAAGTTTTCCGCCTGTCCCTTTGTCCAGTTTCCGTAAAAATAGTTGGCGTACATAATGGCAAATACGGAAATAAAGGCAAACAGCATCACGCCGCCCGACCTTGTCACCCGGATCGCTTCATCGATGGCGCGGTTTATTTCGTCGGCTTCATACAGGTGATACATGGGCCCGAGGGACAGCGTCACATCAAAGGAATCATCCGCAAACCTGCTGAGGTCCGCGGCGTCTCCCTGGAAGGACCGGATATTCTTTATTCCTTTGCTGTTTTCCCTGAGCAGCGCAAGGTTGCTTTCGACCAGCTCCACCGCGGTTACGTCCATGCCTTCTTTGGCAAGCGCGATGGAGTATCTGCCGGTCCCCGCCCCGATCTCAAGGATCTTCGAATGCCCGGATGCATAGCGGTGGATGTAGGCCATGGTAGTTGCGTACTCCAGCTGGCCGTGCCGCGATCTTGTCGTCCGCCCGTCTTCGTCGTACTGACCGTAAAAGCTGCTCACGATCTCTTTTCTGGTGCTCATTCAAGGCTTCCTTTCAAAATAGATGATCCACGCTTCCCGTGTCTGTCTTCCGTTCCCCTGGCAGGTCATTCGAGGGACGCCGCACAGATCCTTCAGGGATATGTTACAAGTGTAAAACCCGATGCCGTTCTGACGCAAAACCGCCTTTCCTTCCGTTTAATCATGGGAAATACGAAATGGAGGGAAAGACGATGAAGAAAGTCATCCGTTCGGTATGGATCCTGGTAAGCCTCTGGCTGGTGCTGGCCTATGTGGGCGGCGCGCTGCCGGGGCCCGCGAGGACGGTGAAAAGGGCCGTGGCGGTCAGCACGCTGCAGGGTCCGTGAAGCGGCAGAACGCGGCCGGCGGCACAGCGCCGGTGAGCCCGTTTAGCCCTTCAAAGGGAGCCGGGGTCATTCCTCGTCGGGAATGGGGAAGGAATTGAGCAGCTGTTCGCCCTGGCTGATGGCGGCCAGCACCTGACCGGGGGCGGGCCCGCCCGGGATATCCCGCGCGCGGACACAGGTTTCGGGGGCAATGGCTTCGTATACGTCTTCCTCAAAGGCGGGGCTGAAGCGCCGGAATTCCTCCGGGGTCAGTTCGTCCAGCGCCTTGCCCTCGGACAGGCTGAAGGCCACGAGCTCTCCAATGACGCGGTGCGCGTCCCGGAAGGGGAGCCCTTTACGCACCAGATAGTCCGCGCAGTCGGTGGCGTTGGTGAAGCCCAGGTTGGCCTTGCGGCGCATGACGTCCGTGCGGTACACTGCCTTGTCCAGCATCCGGGTGAACATGTTAAGGCAGTGGATCACGGTGTCGGAGGCGTCAAAGTAGGCTTCCTTGTCCTCCTGCATATCCTTGTTGTAGGCCAGCGGGATGCCCTTCATGACGGTCAGCAGGGCCGTCAGGTCCCCGTAAACGCGGCCTGTTTTGCCCCGGATCAGCTCGGCTACGTCCGGGTTTTTCTTTTGGGGCATCATGCTGGAACCGGTGGAATAGGCGTCGTCCATGGAAAGATATCCGAACTCCTGGGAGCTGAAGAGGATGCACTCCTCGCAGAACCGGCTCAGGTGCATCATGCACACCGCGGCGGCGGACAGATAGTCCAGCAGAAAATCCCGGTCGGAAACGCCGTCCAGCGAGTTCATGGAAATGGAGCTGAAGCCGAGCTTTTGGGCCACGAAGTCACGATCCAGCGGGTAGGTGGTGCCGGCCAGGGCGCCGCTGCCCAGCACGCAGACGTCCGCCGCCTGAAAGGCCGCCCAAAAACGCCTCAGATCCCGGCTGAACATCTGGAAATAGGCCATCAGATAGTGGCCCAGGGTAATAGGCTGGGCCTGCTGCAGGTGGGTGTAGCCGGGCATGATGTCGTTTATATGCTCTTTGGCTTTTTTAAGCAGCAGCTCACACAGCTCCCGTACGGCCCGCATGGTGGCGGCGGCAGTGCGGCGGGCGTACAGGTGCATGTCCAGCGCCACCTGGTCATTGCGGCTGCGGCCGGTGTGCAGGCGCTTTCCCGCGTCCCCGATGCGCTGGGTCAGCAGCTCCTCCACCCGCATGTGGATATCTTCGCTTTCCGGGGGAAAATCCACCTTTCCCTCGTCCATGTCCCGCAGGATGCTTTGGAGGCCTTCCTGTATCGAAAGAAAATCCTCCTGGGAGATGATCCGCTGCCGGGCCAGCATTTCCGCGTGGGCCAGGCTGCCCCGGATGTCCTCCCGGTAAAGCCTTTGGTCAAAGGAAATGGAAGAATGAAAGTCGTCCACCGCGTGATCGGTGGCCTTGGAAAACCGTCCGCTCCAGAGCTTCATGGGATCCCTCCTGACGTGTTAAGCGTAATCACCGGACTTTGAAAAAGGATAGCACAGTTTTTCCCCGGCGTAAAGCGGAATTTCGCCCTTTGCGGCCGGATAAGGGTGGGAAGGGGCAGCATGATAAGCGGTCCGGCGTTTCTGCCGATAATGCCATTTGGCGTTTCTCCGCCCTTGACATCCTTTCGCCGTTATGGTACATTATATGAGCAATCCAGCGTTTAAGAAAGGGGGAAATCCTTATGTCTCATATTCAGACCCTGCCCACCCGCGATCTGTGCGAGAGCGCGAAGAAGGGCGGCTGCGGCGAATGCCAGACTTCCTGCCAGTCTGCCTGCAAGACCAGCTGCGGCATCGCCAATCAGCAGTGCGAAAATCAGAAGGAAAGCAAGTAATTGCGATAAAGTTCCAATGCCGCCTCTCCGGCGGCGTTTTTTTATCAAAGGAGCGAGTATGATTCATCAGTATCGCCTGGGAGGCAAAAACATCGTACTGGATACGTGCTCCGGGTCCGTCCATCTGGTGGACGATGTCGCCTACGACGTCATTTCCCTGTACGAATCCCACAGCAAAGAGGATATCGTGCGGGAAGTGGCGGCCCGCTATCCCGCAAGGCCGGAAGCCTCCCCAAAGGAGGTTGCCGCCTGCGTGGACGAGGTGACGGAGCTCAAAAAAGCCGGCAGGCTTTTTGCACCGGATACCTTTGCGCCCATGGCAGGGGAGCTTAAAGCCCGCACGGGCGGGGTCGTCAAGGCCCTGTGCCTGCATGTGGCCCATACCTGCAACCTCAACTGCGCCTACTGCTTTGCCAGCCAGGGCCGCTATCACGGCGAGCGGGCCGTCATGAGCCTGGAAACCGGGAAACAGGCGCTTGATTTCCTGGTGGCCCATTCCGGGACGCGCCGGAACCTGGAGGTGGACTTTTTTGGCGGCGAGCCGCTGATGAATTTCCCGATGATCAGGGACCTGGTCGCCTACGCCCGCTCCCTGGAAAAGGACACAGGAAAGCATTTCCGTTTTACACTGACCACCAACGGCCTGAATATTGACGACGAAGTGATCGACTTTTGCAACCGGGAATGCCACAACGTGGTGCTGAGCCTGGACGGCCGCAAGGAGATCCATGACGCGCTCAGGGTGGATTATCAGGGCCGCGGCAGCTGGGACAGGATCGTGCCCAAATTCCAAAAGCTCGTTGCCGCCCGCGGCGGCAAGGGCTATTATATGCGCGGCACCTTCACCCATGCCAACCCGGACTTTCTCAAGGACATCCAGGTGATGCTGGACCTGGGCTTCACCGAGCTCAGCATGGAGCCGGTGGTCTGCGCCCCGGGGGACCCGGCGGCGCTGACCGAAGAGGATAAGCCGATCGTTTTCAGACAGTACGAGGAGCTGGCGCAGTTGATGATCGCCCGCCGCCGGGAGGGCCGCCCCTTCACCTTCTATCATTACATGATCGACCTGACCGGGGGCCCGTGCATCTATAAGCGGATCTCGGGCTGCGGCTCCGGCACGGAATACATGGCCGTGACCCCGTGGGGGGATCTATATCCCTGCCACCAGTTTGTGGGCGAGGAGGGCTTCAGGCTGGGCGATATCCGCCATGGGGTGGACAACCTGGCCGTACAGCAGGAGTTCGCCTCCTGCAACGTCTACGCCCGGGAGGAGTGCCGCAGCTGCTGGGCGCGCCTTTACTGCTCCGGCGGGTGCGCGGCCAACGCCTGGCATTCCACGGGCTCTGTCAAGGGGGTCTACGCCTACGGCTGCGACCTGTTCAGAAAACGGATGGAATGCGCCATCATGGTGGAAGCCGTCCGCCAGACGGAAGGAAACGCCTGATGGATACGCCCCTGCTGGATTTTGTCAGGGCGTACGCGGACAGCGGTACGATCAGGGCCCATATGCCCGGCCACAAGGGAAAGGGGCCCCTGGGCGCAGAAGCGCTCGATCTGACGGAGATATTTGGCGCGGACAGCCTGTACGAGGCGTCCGGGATCATCGCGCAGAGCGAAAATAACGCCTCCTCCCTGTTCGGCAGCCGCATGACCTTCTATTCGGCGGAGGGCTCCTCGCTGTGCATACGCGCCATGACGGCGCTGGCGCTAAAACAGGGCCTGGCCGACGGCAAAAGCCGGGTGATGCTGTGCGGGCGCAACGCGCATAAGGCCCTTCTGTCCGCCGCGTGCCTGCTGGACGTTCAGTTGCGCTGGCTGCCCGCCGGGGAAAAAAACTATCTGACCGCGCAGCCGGACGCGCAAACCGTGGAAAAGGCGCTGAACGGCCTTAAGGAGCCTCCCTTCGCTGTGTACCTGACCAGCCCGGACTATCTGGGAGGCATGGCGGATATAAGGGCGATCGCGCAAGTGTGCCGTGCGCACGATGTTCCCCTTTTGGTGGATAACGCGCACGGCGCGTATCTGCACTTCCTGCCCGAATCCCTTCATCCGCTCGACCTGGGCGCGCAGGTATGCTGCGATTCCGCGCATAAGACGCTGCCGGCGCTGACGGGCGCCGCTTGGCTGCATTTTGGGGCCGGGACGGATGTGAACGAGGGAGACGTGCGGGACTGCCTGGCCCTGTTCGGCTCCACCAGCCCCTCTTACCTGATCCTGGCCTCGCTGGACGGAGTCAACCGGTACCTGTCTGACGGCTACAGGGGCAGGCTCAGGGCCTTCTGCGCCCAGATGGACGCCGTGAAAGCCCGCCTGCAAAGGGAGGGCTGGGAGCTTTTCGGGCAGGAGCCGATGAAGCTGACCGTCTGCGCCTCCAGGGCGGGTCTTACCGGGCAGGAGCTTTCTCAGAAGCTGCGGGACCGCGGGATCGAGTGCGAATTTGCCGACCCGGACTATACCGTGCTCATGCTGACGCCGGAACAGACGGAGCTTCTGCCGAAGGTGGAGAGCGCCCTGCTGGCCGTCCCCCGAGGGAAGGCCCTGAGGCCGGGGCCGCCCATGTCCTTCGCGGGGGAAAGGGCGCTTTCTGTCCGGGAGGCGATGCTTTCGCCCTCGCTGCAGGTGCCGGTTTCACAGGCGCTGGGCCGGGTGCTGGCCTCGCCCTGCGTGTCCTGTCCGCCGGCCGTGCCGATCCTCATGTGCGGGGAACGGGTCACGCAGGAAGCGATCGAGGCTTTTCACTATTATCATATCGACACCGTCAGGGTGGTACGGGAGGATTGAAGATGGATCTGGTCGAAAGATTTTTGGGCTATGTGGCGCTGGATACCTGCAGCGATGAGAACAGCGAAACCTGTCCTTCAACGGAGCATCAGTTCGAGCTGGCCAAACTGCTTTCAAAGCAGCTCAGGGAAATGGGCGCTTTAAACGTCCTGGTGGACGAACACTGCTACGTATACGCAGAAATCCCCGCCAACACGGAGGGCCAGCCGGTCATCGGACTCATATCCCATATGGACGTGGTGGACAGCGTTCCCTCCGCCGGCATCAGGCCCCGCGTTTTCACCTATCAGGGCGGCGATATCCTGCTGAACGCGGAAAAAGGCATCGTCATGCGGGAAAAGGACAATCCGAGGCTCCTTTCCCAGGTAGGCCACCGCCTGATCGTGACAGACGGGACGACCCTGCTGGGGGCCGATGACAAGGCCGGCGTGGCCGAGATCATGGCGCTGGCGGAATACCTGCTGACCCACCCCGAATTCCCCCACGGGACGGTGAAGATCGGCTTCACGCCGGACGAGGAGATCGGCCGCGGGGCCGACCTGTTTGACGTTCAGGGCTTCGGGGCGGATTTTGCCTATACGGTGGACGGCAATGTCTCTTCCGGCATCGAGGCGGAAAACTTCAACGCCGCGGCGGCCGTCGTGACCGTGCACGGCTATAACGTCCATCCGGGTTCCGCCAAGGGAAAGATGCGCAACGCGCTGAAGATCGCGATGAAGTTCGATTCCCTTCTGCCCCCGCATGAGGTGCCGGAGGCGACGGAAGGCAGGGAAGGCTTTTTCCATCTGAACGGCCTGAACGGGGCAGAGGAAACGGCGGTCCTGCGCTACATCATCCGGGATCATGACGAGGAAAAGTTTGAACAGAAGAAGGAAACGCTCAAAAGGATCGCGGCTTTCATCAACGAAACGGAGGGCCGGGGCACGGTGGAGGTTTCCATCCGCGACCAGTACCGCAATATGCGCCAGGTCATGGAAAGCCATCCCGAAGCCGTAGAGCGGGCGGAGGCGGCCATACGCGCTGTCGGCCTTACGCCTGAACATATCCCCGTGCGCGGCGGGACGGACGGCGCGCGGCTGTGCTACATGGGCCTGCCCTGTCCCAATCTGGGCACCGGCGGCAATAACTATCACGGCTGCCACGAATACGTATCCGTCGATGAGATGTATCAGGTCGTGGATATCCTCAAGGAAATCGTCAGGGCGAAATAACGGCAGGCCAGGAGGCAGGGCATGGAAGAGTATCAGGCGTTATACCGGCGTTTCCGGCCGCAGACCTTTTCGGACATGGTGGGCCAGAAGGCCATCGTCAGGACCCTGCGCAACCAGGTCCGCACGGGCCGGGCGGCCCATGCCTATCTTTTCTGCGGCAGCCGGGGCACAGGCAAAACCAGCGCCGCCAAGATCCTGGCGCGGGCGGTCAACTGCCTTTCCCCCAAAGACGGCGATCCCTGCGGGGAATGCGAAGCCTGCCGCAGCATCCTGTCCGGCGCTTCCCTGGACGTGGCCGAATTTGACGCCGCCTCCAACAGCCGGGTGGAGGAGATGAGGGACCTGCTTGCGCAGGTGGACTATCCGCCCCAGTTCGGCAAAAAGAAGGTCTACATCATCGACGAAGTCCATATGCTTTCAAACAGCGCCTTCAACGCCCTGCTCAAGACCCTGGAGGAGCCGCCGGAATACATGATGTTTATTCTGGCGACGACGGACCCGCAGAAGGTGCCGGCCACCATCCTTTCCCGCTGCCAGCGCTTCGACTTCGGCCGCTTCACCGAGGAGGAGCTGATCGAGCGGATGAAGGTGGCCGCGCAGGGCGCGAAGGTGACGGACGAAGCCTACGCGCTGATCGCCCAGTCCGCCGAGGGCGGCATGCGCGACGCGCTGAGCCTGCTGGACATGTGCCTGGGCCTGGGGCAGGACGTGACGGAGGAAAGCGTCCGCGCTATCCTCGGCGCGGCCGACCGCGGCTTTCTATTTTCCTTTGTGGACTGCGTAGCCCACGGGCAGGAAGCCGAAGCCCTGCGCATGGTGGAGGAGCTTTTTGCCCGCGGCAACGATGTGACCGTGTTCCTGAAGGACCTGAATCGGCATTTCCGCCTGCTTTTGATGGCCCGGGTGGACGGGCAGGGCGAGCTGCGCGGCGTTTCAGCCGAAACCGCTTCCCGCTGCAGGGAACAGGCGCAGCTGTTTTCCGTGGAAAGGCTGGTGCGCCTGCTGGACCTGATACTCCGCGCCGAGGCGGACGCCCGCTGGGCGTCAAGCCCCCGCGCGGTGCTGGAGGTCTGCGTGCTGCGCGCCTGCGAAAAGCCCGAGGAACAGGACGTGCAGGCGTTGCTCGAAAGGATCGGCGAGCTTGAAAACAAGCTGTCCCGCATAGCGTCCGGGCAGATGGCCGTGCGCGTCGCCGCCGCTCAAAAAGCCCCGGCTTCGGCCGCCGCGGCCGCCGAAACGGAAGAAGAAAGCGCGGTGCCTCCGCCTGCGCCCGTGAACCCGAGCGACGGCGAGATATGGAACCGGACGGTCAAAAAAATAAGCGCCGAAGCGCCGATGCTCACGATGATCCGCAAAGGCCGCTTCACCGGATGCGAGGATCACACCTGGCGGGTGGAATACCCGGCGGATCAGGCCTTTTATATCACCACCCTGAACAGCGAAAAGAACCGGGCGGCCGTGGAAGGCTTTTTAGCGGCCTGCGGGGCGGACGCGCCGCGTTTTGAAGCGGTCATGGCTGAGGACAGGAAAAAGAAGCAGGCCATGGCTGCCGCGGACAGGAGCCTGGAGCTGCTGGCGGACGCCTTTGGCCGGGAAAACATCCAGGTGACGGACAGCCCGGATCCCTGAACAGGGTCAGATCAGGCTGTCCGGCACGATACTGATCTCTCCGGAGGACAGGGTGCGTCTGCTCCCGTCCTTCAGGCGGACTATGAGGCCGCCCCGGTCGTCTATGTTCTCAGCCACAGCGCGGCAGGGGACGCCGTTCTGGGTGAAGGTCACGCCCTTTCCCAGCACCATGGAATGCGCCCGGTATTCGGTAATCCAGGGAGAAGGGTCGGGAAGCTGCCGGGCGAAGGACAGAAAACGGGCCGTGATCAGCGCACAGAGCAGGTTTTTGTCGAGCCCTCCCAGGGAACCGGCCGTCTGCGCGATGTCGCCGGGGAACGTCCGGGTGGTCAGGTTCAGCCCTATGCCGCAGATCAGCACAGCCGCATTGCCGGTTTCCAGGTCGGAGATCGCCTCCGTCAGGATGCCGGCTGTTTTTTTGCCCTGATAAAAAAGGTCGTTTACCCATTTGACGGAAAGCTCGGGCCCGCCGGCCTCCTTTACCGCCCTGAGGGCGGCCACGGCCATGGCCTGGGTCATCAGCGCGGCGTCCTTAAGCGGCAGGGACAGGGGAGTCAGCACGGTCATGTACAGCCCGGAGCCCTGCGGGGAATAAAAGCTGTGGCCCTGCCGGCCCCGGCCGGCGGTCTGTTCCTCCGCGGCGAAAACCGCGGGGGTGGAGAACGTCTGCGCCTGGCGCCGGGCCTCCGTGTTGGTGGAATCGATCGTGGGATAGCAGCATACGGCGATATCCTCTTCTCCCTGCGCTTTCAGTAAAGCTTGGATCTCAGCGGATCTAAGCTGGTTTACGGGCTTTACAAGCCTGTACCCCTGGCGGGAAACGGCCTGGATCGCGTTGCCCTCCCGGATGAGCTCCCGGACGGCTTTCCATACCGCGGCCCTGGAGACCTGCATATTGCGCGCCAGTTCCTCGCCGGACTGATATTCGCCGGGCCGCCCGCTCAGCGCGAGCCAGACCCTGTCTTTGACAGAAGTCATCTAAGCCTCCCTAAATATAGGACATTTAAAATGAATGAGAAAAAAAGTTACCGGAAATGCCGCCCCGGCCGAAAAATTTTTTTGAAGCCGTCCGGGAAAGTGCTCAGCGTATAAATAATCTGATTTTACAGAAAAAGAGAAACCGGGGGAGCCCTGAATCCGCGGGGGTCGGATAGTCGCTTTTGGAGGGAGACACATTGACATTCAATACTTTGTATGATAAATTATAAAGTAAAGATCGATACGATTCCCGGCTGATAAGGAGGTTTCTTTTCGATGCCATCCCAACCCAAGAAAATGCTGATCATCGCGGTACTGGAAACGCTTAGGAAATACACCGACGAAAATCACCGGCTGCTGCAGGCGCCGCTGCTGAAGCTGCTGGAAAAGGATTACGGCCTGACGGTCGACCGCAAGAGCCTGCGCCACAACATCGAAAGCCTGGTCAACGCCGGGTATCCGCTGTATTACAGGCGGGGCTGGTATTACCGCCACGAAATGACCCGGGCGGATGTGGAGCTGCTGGCGGAGAGCGCCGTGCTGAACGAGGCCGTTTCCCCTGAAAAATGTTGTAAACTGGTGGAGAAGCTGGGCATGCTCTGCCCTTCCTGCCAGCCCTGTCTTTTAGCCGAAAAAACCGCGCAGACCCTGCCGCAGAAGCTCTATCTGCTCAAAAAAGCCGTCGCGCACAAGCAGGATGTGCTGTTTGAGGCGGAGGGGACGCGGCGGGTGACGCCGCTGAGCGTCGCCCTCCAGCAGCAGGAATGGCTGCTGACCGCCCGCCGGCAGGGAGAACCCTCCGTTTCCACCTACCAGATAAGCGGCCTGACCGGCCTTTGCCTGGCGGAAGACGCGTCGGGAGCCTCTGACTGAGGAAGCATCTGCCTGAAATGATCGACGCACGGCCCCCATGGTGGGCCGTTTTTTTGATGGTTCCATTATTTGACGGTTTATTTGTCCGATCATGGGTCAAAGCTGATCAGGGGCTTCAGCTTTTCCAGGGTTTGCGCGCCGATGCCCCTGACGCACAGCAGGTCCTCCGGGCGGTAGAAGGGGCCGTTTAGGGTGCGCTCGTCCAGTATGCGCTGCGCGATGGCCGGCCCGATGCCGGGCAGGGTGACAAGCTCTTCCATCTGCGCTTTATTGACGCAGACGGTGGGGCCGGACAAATCCGCATCCGCCGGGGCCTGCATCAGCCTTACGGGCGGGGGCAGCTCCCTTGCTTCGTACAGACCGGCGGGGGAAGGCAGCGCATGGAAAAGCGCGGGCAACAGGGAAAGCGCCGCGGCCGCCAGGCAGATCAGGCACAGCGCTCCCGAAGCCCTCAGCGCCTTTCCGTTTTGCGCGGGCGGGGCCGGCCTGTTCAGCCTTCCTGCCAGCTTCTTCCTTAAGGCGCGCAGCGCGGCGGACCGGTCCTTTTCCCGCTGAAAGGCGATGAAGGCGGCGTATTCTTTCTTAAGCTCATTAAGCTCCCGCTCCTGGGCGGGAGAAAAGGCCGCTTCCCTGGAAAGTCGGGCCATCAGCCCACCTGCCTGCGCACCTTCTGGCCCTGGGCGGTATCCTCTACGATATAGCCCTTTTCCTTGAGCAGGTCGCGCAGCCGGTCAGAATCCGCCCACTGTCTGGCCTTGCGGGCTTCGGCGCGCTGGTCCACCAGGGCCTGGATCTCGTCGGGCAGCTTTTCCTCCGCCTTCTGCATCAACAGTCCCAGTATGTCAGTCAGTTTCGTAAGCGCCGTCAGGCACCCGTCCACCGCCGAAAGGGAGGAGGAAGCGTCAAGCGACGTATTGGCGTCCTGCACCAGCTGGAACAAAACGCCCAGCGCGTCCGCGGTGTTCAGGTCGTCATCCATGGCCGCTTCAAACCGGGCGGCGTGCTCTTTCATGCGCGCAAGCAGCGCCTCCTCCTCAGCGGACAGCGGCCTGTTTTCCGCGTTGGTTTTGAGGAACAGCATCTGGTCCCGCGCGGTATAGAGCCTGGTCAGGGAGGCGTGGGCCTGGGCGATCATTTCCCGGGAGAAGTTGAGAGGGCTGCGGTAATGGGCGCTGAGCATGAAAAAGCGCACGTCCTCGGCGGAGTATTCCTTCAGGATATCCCGGATGGTGAAGAAGTTGCCCTTGGATTTGGACATCTTCTCGTTGTCGATGTTGATGAAGCCGTTGTGCATCCAGTAATGGGCGAAGGGCTTGCCCGTGGCGGCCTCGGACTGGGCCACCTCGTTTTCGTGGTGGGGGAAAAGCAGGTCCTTTCCGCCGGAATGGATGTCGATGGTTTCGCCCAGGTATTTCATGCTCATGGCCGAGCACTCGATGTGCCAGCCGGGCCGTCCCTCGCCCCAGGGGCTGTTCCAGGAGGGCTCGCCGGGCTTGGCGGCCTTCCACAGGGCGAAGTCGGCCGGATGCTTTTTGTCGTTGTCCACGTCGATGCGGGCGCCGGCCTCCAGGTCGTCCATATTCTGGCCGGACAGCTTTCCGTAGCCGGGCCAGGCGCGGGTGTCAAAATAAACGTCCCCATTCACGGTGTAGGTGAGGCCCTTTTTTTCAAGCCGCCTGATCAGGCCGATGATGTCGCCGATGTGCTCGGTGGCGCGGGGATGGACGGTGGCGGGCCTGATGCCCAGGGCCGTGGCGTCTTTGAAGTATTCGTCGATGAAGCGGTCGCCCAGCTCCTTGACGGTGATGCCCTCCTGGTTGGCCCGGCGGATCATCTTGTCGTCGATGTCGGTGAAGTTCTGCACGAAGGTCACCTTGAAGCCCTTGAATTCCAGGTACCGGCGCAGGATGTCGAAAATGATGAAGGGACGGGCGTTGCCGATGTGGAAATAATCATATACCGTCGGCCCGCAGGAATACATGCGGATCTCGCCGGGATGAACGGGCACGAGCTCTTCCTTTTTGCGGGTGGCGCTGTTATAGATCTTCATTCCTCATTCCTCCTGTTTTTCCGTTTGGGACATCTGCAGTGCGTTCAGCTTATATTCAAGCTCCGCCACCCTGGCGGACAATTGATTGAACCTTTCCAGCACGGGGTCGGGCAGGTTGCCGTGCTCCAGGTCGATATCGGGCAGCTGGCCGCGCTGGCGGACCACCCGCCCGGGATTGCCGACCACCGTACAGTGATCCGGCACGTCCTTTAGCACGATGGCGCCGGCGCCCACCTTGACGTGGTCGCCCAGGGTGATGGGGCCCAACACCTTGGCGCCGGCGCCCACGGTCACATGGCTGCCCAGGGTCGGGTGGCGCTTTCCCGTGTCCTTTCCGGTGCCGCCCAGGGTGACGCCCTGATACAGCGTCACATCGTCCCCTATCACCGTCGTTTCGCCGATCACCACCCCGCTGCCGTGGTCGATGAACAGTCTCCGGCCGATGACGGCGCCCGGATGGATCTCGATGCCGGTGCGCCTGCGCGCGCGCTGGGAAATGAAACGAGCCAGCAGGATATACCCCCGGACGTAGGCGCGGTGGGCGCGCCGGTGGCTTCGGATGGCCTTGATGCCCGGGTAACACAGCCAAATTTCCAGGCGGCTGCGGGCCGCGGGGTCGTGGGAAAGCACGGTATCGATGTCTTCCCGTATCTGATCGAACATGAAACCTCCCAGGAAAACGGGATGCTCCGGCCAAAGGCCGGTACATATACAAACGCCTGTCTTATCAAAAAGACAGGCGGAAGCTTGCATCCACTTAATGACGGCAGTCGGACGGTAACGCGGTCAGCGGCGCAGCATTTCCTCCGCGCATGCTCCGGAGCGCACTTCCCCTTCCCGACGGGCGGCCTTCCAGCCGACGGGCCGCCCTCTCTTTCACGGGTGAAACAGGGATTTTTTCTCCTTCCCGGCACTGCTATTATATGACGCCGGGATAAGAAATGTCAACCGCAAAAATATTGGCTTCCTGCGCGTTGTGCCGGGGCTCTGCGGGCTCGGCGCGGACATAGGAGTCGTCGTCCTGCATGATCCAGGCCTTGGTGTTGTCCTCGATCTCAAAGAGGATGTCCCGCTGAATGCGCTGGCGTATGGCCTCATTCTCCACCGGGAACATGAGCTCGATGCGCTTGTCGAGGTTTCTGGTCATCAGGTCCGCGCTGGAAAGGTAGATGATGGGGTCGCCCTCGTTGACGAAAAGATAGCACCGGGCGTGCTCCAAAAACCGTCCCACGATGGAGCGCACCTGGATGTTGGGGTGCTTTCGGACGCTCAGGCAGCACGGCCCGCGCACGATCATGGTGACGGGCACGCCCCTGTCCGCCGCCCGGCAGAGGCGGTTGATCATCTTTTTGTCCGTGCAGCCGTTGCATTTGACGGTGATGCCGGAGACCAGCCCCTTTTCGGCGCGGTCAATTTCCTCGTCGATCAGGTCGCACAGCCGGTCGCGGATATTATCGGGGGACGCGATCAGCTTGGTCAAACGGGAATTATCCGTGTAGCCGGTGACCATGTTGAAAAACGCGCCGGCGTCCTCGCCGATCTGCTCGTCGGCGGTAAGCAGTCCCATGTCGGTGTACAGCCGGGCGGTCACGTCGTTATAGTTGCCGGTGCCCAGATGGACGTAGCGGCGCAGGCTCCCGTTTTCGCGGCGGATGACCAGGGTGATCTTGCTGTGGCATTTATAGTTCGGTACGCCGTAGATGACGTGGCAGCCGGCCTTTTCCAGGGATTCGCACCAGTTGATGTTGTTTTCCTCGTCAAAGCGGGCGCGTATCTCCACCAGCACCGTGACCTGCTTTCCGTGCTGGGCGGCGTCCACCAGGGCCGCCACCACAGGGCTTTTGCCGCTGACGCGGTAAAGGGTCTGCTTGATGGCCAGCACGTCCTCGTCCCGGGCGGCGGACTGCAGGAACTGAAGCACTGGGTCAAAGGAATCGTAGGGGTGATGGAAAAACAGGTCGCCCTCGCTGATGCGGGTGAAAATATCCTTTCCCTGCGCGAGCTCCTCGTCGATATGGGCGGAAAACGGCGGGAAGCGCAGGTCGTCGCAGCCCTCCAGGGAGGAGATCTCCTTCATGAAATAGCTGGGGTTGAGCGGCCCGGGGATGCGGTAGATCGCCCGGTTGGGCATGCCTAAGTATTTTTTGAGGAGCAAAAGCAGGCGGTTGTCAAAATCGTCCGGTATCTCAAGCCGCACGATCTGGCCGAACTTCCGCTTCTTCAGGTTTTTTTTCATTTCGCTGATCAGGGTGTCAGCGTTGGAGTCGTTGTAATAGAAGTCCTGGTTGCGGGTCAGGCGGAAGGGCTGGGCGACGACGGGCTTTACTCCCAGCACCTTTTCGGCGCATCCGATGATCAGGTCCTCCAGCAGCAGGAACGCGCCCCGTCCCTGCGCGTGGGGAAGGGCCACGCAGCGCTTCAGGTTTTTGGGCACCGGCAAAAGCATGAACCGCAGCGCGCCGCCGGCCGCCCTGGCGGGCAGCAGCACGGCCAGATGCAGGTATTTGGGGCCGAGCAGGGGGAAGGGCCGGCGCGGGTCGATGGCGTAAGGGGTCAACAGCGGAGCGACCTCGGTTTCAAAATAGCGCGCGGCAAAAGAGGCCTGCTCTTCATTCAGTTCGTCCATGCGCAGGAAAGAGATGCCGGCCTTTTTTAGATCGGGCAGATAGTGCTGGTTCAATATCTCGTACTGCCGCTGGATCTGCCGGCGCACGTCCAGGCCGATCTGCGTCAGCTGCTCATAGGGCGTCATGCCTGAAATATCGGTCTTTTCGCTGCCCATGGTGAGCTCCCTCTCCAGGGAACCTACGCGGACCATGAAAAACTCGTCCAGATTGCTTTCGCAGATGGAAATGAATTTGCCCTTTTCAAGCAGGGGATTGTCCGGGTTGTCGGCCTCCTCCAGACACCGGCCGTTGAAGCGTATCCAGCTGATTTCGCGGTTGATGTACCTTTTTTTCATGTGATGTGACCTCTTATCAATAGACCAGCTTGCTGGTCAGGGTAATCAGGGTGATCGCGGGCGGGTTCAGGAAGCGGACGGAAAAGGGCGCGTAGATCTGCGCCGCGCCCAGGCCGGGGCTTATGTACTGGGATATGCCGTACAGGGTGTCAAGGCCGGAAAGCGGCTTTCGGAAAAACCAGGCGTCCTGCCCGCTCAGCCCGAGCCGGGCGGGCACGCGGACCGCGCCCAGCCCGGGCAAAAGGAACTGCCCGTTGTTATAATGCCCGGCCAGCACCAGCGACACGGGCCGGGCGTTGTTGATCAGCCCCTCGGATACGTTGTATCTTAGCTCCGCCAGGCCTTCGTCCGGATACGGCGCGTGGGTCACGCAGATCTTGTAATCGCCGCTTTTCATCTGAAGCAGCGCGGCTTCGGCGCGGTCGATGCGGTCCAGATAATAGTCCACGGCGGCCAGGGAAGCCGCGGAGGACGCGTCCTCAGGGGCGGAAAGCAGGCTCCGCCGGGTGTCCTGCATGGAGCGGCGGGCATTGGCGATGTCGGTATCGTAGACATACGCCGGGCACAGCCATAAAACCGAGCGGCCCACGGTGATGGGATAAGGCGCGTCCAGGTAAATAGCCCCGAAGCTTTCCGCCCGCTCGATATAGGAAGCCTTGACGCCCCCGGTTTCATGCGGGGCGGACTGGATGGGCAGGGGATCCTCGTCCCCGGCGACCAGGAAAACGGGAACGGTCCTGTCCAGCAGGGCGATCAGCTCCATCAGCGGGGCGTCGTTTCCATCTTCAGGCAGGCTGTCCCCGGTGATCACCACGGCGTTATAGCGGACGGACAGCAGCGCCTTTTCGATGCCCTCCTGTCCGTGCCCGAACACGGCGCCGTGCAGGTCGCTTATGTGCAGGATCCTGAAGCCCTCCAGATCGCCCGAAAGGGAAGGGATGGTGACAGACTGCCGGATGAGCTGCACCTGCCGGTTGATAAAGCCGTTGACCAGCGCAAGCCCTGTGATCACAATGATCAGCATCAGCGCCGTCACCACGGGCCATCTTCTTACCCGCCGGACCTTTTCCCTGGCGAAGATCGGGTCGGCATACTGCCTGCGCATGGGTTCTGCTCCTTGGTTCAAGATACGCCTATTATATCCGCTGAAGCGGCTTTTTGCAACCGGCGCGCACGGGGCGGACGGAATCTTTTTGCGATTCTTTTCTGCGCTTTTCCGCGTTTGTTTGCGTAAAACTGCGCCGGACTTTTCCTTTATGCGGGGGCGGTCATTCCTCCCCGTCGTCCTCCGGGCCGGCGGAAAGCTTTTTTACATACAGCCCGCCGTCAAAGAAGGAGGGAAAATCTCCCGCGGCGATGCGGGCCATCATGCTGTCGAATGTTTCCGGTTCGGGCACGCGGGGAAGGACCGGACAGTCCGGCGCCTGATAGCGGCAGGCCTCGCGGGCCGGGCAGCGGGCGCAGGGCAGCTCGCCCTTAAGCGCCAGGGGAGCCGCATGCACGATGCCCTGATAGATGCCCTCCGCGCTCTGGGCTGCCGCCCGGGTCACATACTCCATCAGCGCGCACATCTCCTGATAGTCCAGCACCGCCTTGCGGGAAAGGAAGCTTCCGTCCGCCTTGAGCAGCGGCGGCATGGATACGGGAGGCCTGCGGTCGTCCATCAGGCGGACGATCTCGGCGTCCTTCAGGGTGATGCCGCTCAGGCTGAGCGCCTGGGCGAGCTTGGTTTCCACGTCCGCCGCCGTGCCGGGGTCGGTCAGAAGCGGGTCGGCCAGGCGAAAATAATAGGCGCCGCAGGGAATGCCGTCTTTTTCTGAATCCATGACGGCCTTCATGTAGATCAGCAGCTGCAGCTGAACGCCCCAGAAAATGGCGTTGGGGTCCAGCGAAAGCTTCGCGGATTTAAAGTCGATCACGCGGAAAAGCTCTCCGTTATCGGTGGGGAAGCGTTCCACCCGGTCGATGACGCCGCGCACCATCACGCGGCTGCCGTCCGACAGCGTGAGCTTTACGGGCGGCAGACGGTCGTCGTCATAGCCGAACCGCAGCTCCGAATCGTCCGGCCCGGGGCGGAAGGCGGAATGCTGCGCCGCCTGGGTGAAGGTCCAGCCCACGCGGGAGAGCAGCCTGCGGAAGCGCCGGTACTGCGTTTTTTGCACGTGGGAGTCCTTCATCAGCTCCTTCATCAGCGGGTCCAGTGCGTCCTGGGCGGCGGCATCCATCAGCCGTTCCACCTCCTGCCGGGTGACCTGGGGCCAGTTGGGGAGGCTTGGCAGCAGGCGGGTAAAGCCCTCCACCGCCCGGTGGTAAAAGCTGCCCGTGTCCGCGGGCCGCAGGGCCCATTCCCTGCGCTCCTGGGGCTTGAGGCCGTACTGGATGAAATGCCGCATGGGGCAGACGGCGAAGGCCTCCACACGGTGCACGGAAGTGACGCGGTCCATGAACAGCCGGTGGGTGATCTCGGGCGGCAGCGGCTTTTCCGGAGGCGTGCGGCGGAAGGCGTCCAGCACCCGCCGGGCGTCCTCGGGCCGCTTTTCGCACAGGTAGTGCCAGGCCTCCGTCCAGTCGGGCTGCAGCGCGCCCTTCCTGAGCTGCTGGGGCATCGCCTCCAGCGCGGAGGCCAGGGCCATGGGCCGGGCCGGGCCCTGCGGCGCGGTGACGCCGCCCTCTTCCACCAGCAGGGGAAACAGCGCCCGGACCGCTGAGAGCATGCTCAGGGGCCGCAGGGCCGTTCCGTCCTGCAGCGCCTGCGCGTGGGACAGATAAAGCCTCTTTCCCGCGTTGGTCATGGCCTTGTATACGTCCAGCCGGGCCAGCTGAAGACGCCCGTTTTTGTTCAGGGACAGATGCACCTGAAGCTCTTCCTCCAGGCCGGCTTTTTCCTCGTCCGTCAAAAGCCCTGTTTCCCCGGCGGATAAAAGCCCGTCGTTCAGCCCCATCACAAACAGATGATCCGGGCGGTTGAGCGCCGCGCTTCCTATCAGGCCGCAGACCACGCTGTCGGCGCTCTGCGGCAGGGCCGAAAGCTCCGTGTGGGTGAGCCCCGCTTCCATGAGCGCCGCGGCCTGAACGCCCGTCATGGGCCGGCCGCCCGACAGCTCGTGCATCTGGTCCAGCAGGTCCATCAGCGTTTTCCATACCTGGGTCAGCTGGGCCGCCTCCTCGGGCCGGCCGTTTTCATCCATCGCCCGCGCCTGCTCCGTCATGCGCCCGTAAGCCCCGACGTTTTCCAGCAGGGAAAACACGGCGGTCAGGCTCTGGTCGGCGTTTTCGGCATTTTTTAGCGCGGCGCTCAGGGCTTCCAGCGGGGCCATGAAGCGTTCGCGCAGCTCCTCCGCCCGGGGCGCCTCGTCCTGCCCCCGGGTGAAGGGACGGGTGAACATCTGCCCCCTGATGCCATAGGCCAGTATGTAGTTTTCCAGGAAAAAGGCCTCTTCGTCCGAAAGGGGCATGTAGCCGCTTTTGATGCAGCGGATCACGTCGTCGGGGTAATAGCGCCCGGCCACGGCCCTGAGGGCGGCCAGCAGGAAAGCCGCCGGCCCCACCTGGGCCGCGGTGAGCTTGCGGTTTAAGTGGTGGGGGATCCTGCAGGCGGTCAGCACCTGCTCCAGCACCGGAAAATAATGGTCCTCCGTCCCGCACAGCACGGCCATGTCGGAAAAAGGCACGCCCTGGGCCCATAAGACAAGCATTTCCTCCGCGGCGTGGCAGGCCTCGGCGTAGGGCGTGGGGGCCGCGTACAGGCGGATGGAGGAGGGAGGCAGGGGAAAGCCCGCGTCCGCTCCGTCCAGCAGATGCTTTTCAAGAAAGGCGAGATCCTCCGGAAAGGGGGCCGGTTCCGTGACCGGCAGCAGCCGCACGCCCGAAAGCTCCTTCGTGAACCGCGCCACGCTCTTTGTCACCGGCTCAAAGGAGGGGTCGTTCATGTCGTCGCACAGGACGATGTCCACCGGCCCCCTGTCAGAAAGCGCCAAAGCGATCCGCCCCATGGTTTCCGTCAGCACGTCAAACCCGCAGACGATGAACTGCGCGTCCTTAAGCTCAGGCGATAAGGGAATGCGGGAAATAAGCTCCTCCTGCACGTCCTCCCCGTCCACGAACCGGCCGCAAAGCAGCTCCTCGTACGCGCCGTACAGGGCGGCCAGGTCGGACAGCTTGTCCCGCCCGGCCCCGGCTGGAAGGCGGGAAACGTATTCTTCCAGCGCCTTTGGCGAAAGCCCCGCCTGCTTGTATTCGGCGATCATCTGGCTCACGCGGTCGCATAGGCCCTGCCGGTTGGCGGCGGAAGCGTAAAAGGACAGGCTTTCCTTAAGGCCTGTCAGCACCGAGCTAACAGCCATGGCCTTGCCCCGCGCGTCTATGCGCACGCGCTCGCCGCCTCCCGCGCGGGAAAACACCCGCTGGGCAAAGCGCCCGGGAGAAAGCACATCCAGGTCAAAAAAACCGTCCGCTCCCATCGACCGCATCAGCATCCTCTCGGCGGAAAGGGTATACTGCCGGGGCACCAGCACGAACACGGCGCGCTGTTCCTCCCTGGCCTTGCGGGCGAGCGAGGCTGCGCAGGGCCAGGTCTGGCCGGAACGGCCCAAATGAAAGGTGATCATGGCGTCTTTTCGGTTTCAAAGGTCGTTCCGCGCAGGAGGTTGACCGCCCGCTCCAGCGCGCCGTGGCAGCGCGGGTTGTTTTTGTGCTCGCTGCCCACGTGAAAGGAACTGCACAGGGCGGACAGGTCCTCCCTGGCGGTGTTGAGCGCGGCCAGAGAAGTATCGGATGCTGCCTGCAGGAAGGCTTTGAGCGTGTCCCCGTTCAGGCGTTTTCCGGCTTCCTCCAGCGCGTCGGGCAGGTCAAAAAGGCACAGCCCGTGTCCTTCCGCAAAAGCCGCGCGGAAGGCGCCGTCTTCCCTGTAGAGGCGGAAAAAGGTATCCCGATAGGCGCGGACGTGTTCGGCCATGCTCTCGCAGACCAGGCACCGGCTGGTAAGCTCCCGGAGCCTTTTGGCGGCCTTTTCCGGGGCCTTGCGGCCTAAAAGCCCTCCCTGGCCCGCCTGCCTGAGCGAAGGCGCCGCCCCGGCGATCACTTCTTTAAGCCGCGTGTCCATCATCAGGGCGTATCCCTGGTAATCCTTCTGCGCCATCAGCATCCGGTGGTGGGCGGAGCAGAAGCCCGCGGCGTTTGTCCTGAGCCTGATCTCAGGCTCCATCACGGCGCCGCCCAAAAAGCGCTCCACGCTCTGCTTTTCGATCATGGAGCGAAGCGCGCAGAAGGGGCATTGCTCCTTTTGCCTGACCGCGTCCCACACCGGGGCGGTTTCCAGATGATCCCGCATGACCCGTCCTCCTCCTGTACCTTTGTAGACATCAGGGATTATACCATGAAAGTCCCCGCGCAGGCAAAAGAATATTCTCGAAAAAAACAAGAAAAAATAACATATAAAGAAGACGGGGCGGAGGGTTTTGTGGTATAATCAAACAGGCTGGCCGCGCGTCACGCGGCAGCCGCGGCTTATTGGATAAGCGGGAGCGTGAAAAGATGGATCTGTCTAAGTTGAACCCTGTGCAGCGGGAAGCGGCCAGCGTGCTGGAGGGTCCGCTGCTGATACTGGCCGGCGCGGGCAGCGGGAAGACCCGGACGCTGACCTACAGGATCGCCAATCTGCTGGACCATGGAGTGCCCGCCTACGGCATCCTGGCGATGACCTTCACCAACAAGGCGGCCCGCGAAATGCGCGAGCGCGTGGAAAAGCTCGTCGGCCCCGGCACGGCCGAGGATATGTGGATTGGGACGTTCCATTCCGTTTGCGTGCGGATACTCAGAAGGGATATCGAAAAGCTGGGCTACCAGCGCTCCTTCACCATCTATGACGACGACGACCAGCTCCGGGTCCTCAAGGACCAGGAAAAAAAGCTCAACGTCGATGAAAAGTTCCTGCCTCCCAAGGAGGTCAGACGGGAAATATCCAACGCCAAGAACAGGCTATTGAGCGCGGACGAATGGTTTGCCCAGTCCGATAAATCCCGCCGCAGCCAATTGCTTCACGATGTATTCCTGGCCTACGAGCAGACGCTCAGGGAATACAGCGCCCTGGACTTTGACGACCTGCTGGTCAAGACCCTGCAGCTTTTCATGGACAATCCCCCGGTGCTGGAGTATTACCAGCGCAAATTCCGCCATGTGCTGGTGGACGAATACCAGGACACCAACTATGTGCAGTACGAGTTCGTGCGCCTGCTCACGGCGGTTTCCAATAACCTGTGCGTGGTGGGGGACGACGACCAGTCCATCTACGGCTGGCGCGGGGCGGATATACGCAACATCCTGGAATTCGAGAAGGACTTTCAGAACGTCCGCGTCGTCAAGCTGGAACAGAACTACCGTTCCACCGCCAACATCCTGGACGCGGCCAACCAGGTGATCGCCCACAACGAGGGCCGCAAGGAAAAGGCCCTGTGGACCGAGGCGCCCGCCGGGGAGAAGATCCAGCTTTACACCGCCCAGGACGAGCGGGACGAGGCGGCGTGGATCTGCCAGAGGGCGCGCCAGCTTCATGGGCAGGGCATGTCCTTTGGAGAAATGGCGGTGCTGTATCGTTCCCACCCGCAAAGCCGCGTCATTGAAGAAATGTTCGTCCGTTCCGGCCTGCCCTACCGGGTGTTCGGCGGCACGCGCTTTTACGACCGGCGCGAGGTCAAGGACGCATTGGCCTACCTGCGGGTGATCGTGAACCCGGCGGACACCGTTTCCTTAAAACGCATCATCAATAACCCCAAGCGCTCCATCGGGGACGCCACCGTGGCCCAGCTGGAGGCCGAGGCCGCCAGCCAGCAGGTGCCCCTTTTCAGCGTCCTGCCCGACCCGCCGTTGAGCCTCTCCGCCCGCCCCCGCCGCTGCGTGGGGGATTTCGCGGAGCTGATGTTCAGGCTGATCGCCGCCCAGGACAATATGCCGCTTGCGGAATTCGTGCAGCACGTGCTCAGCGAAACGGGGCTTGACGCCCAGCTGGACAACGAGGATGCCGAGGCCTATACCGCCAGGCGCGACAACCTGCTGGAGCTCGTGGCCGCCGTGCGCGAATACGAAACCAAATCGGGCGACCACACCCTGAGCGGCTACCTTGAAAACGTTTCCCTGATCACCGATCTGGACCGTCAGGAGGACGCTCCGCAGTACGTGACGCTGATGACCCTGCACGCGGCCAAGGGGCTTGAATATGACGCGGTCTTTATTTCCGGCATGGAGGAAAACCTCTTTCCCAGCTACCGGGCCGTCATGGAGGACGACCGGATGGAGGAGGAAAGAAGACTCGCCTACGTGGGCATCACCCGCGCCAGGAAGCTCCTGTTTTTATCCCTGGCCCGCCAGCGCACCATCTACAACCAGATCAACCACAACGCCCCCAGCATCTTCCTCAAAGAGATCCCCGAGCGCCTGATCAACGACGTGCAGAAGACGGCCCGCCAGCGCTTCGGCGAAGAGACGCCACGCCGCGCCCCCGTCCGTCCGCCCCGGCCTACCGATTTCGGCACCCCCGGCATGGGGCTGAAAAGGGATCCCGCGCAGATCCCCGGGGTCACCAAAGGGTTCGTCGCCTCTCCCGCCAGGGCGCTTTCCTCGTCCGCGCTGCTCAATATGTACCGCCCGGGAGACCGCGTCATGCACCGTAAATTCGGCGAGGGCACGGTGGAAAGGGTCTGGGGCAAGGGCGGGGAGGCCCGGATCTCCATTTCCTTCACCGCCTACGGCGTCAAGGAGTTTTCGCTCTCCATCGCCCCCATTTTCAAAATCGACACCTGACAAGAGGGCCGCAAAATGGACAACACCCAGCAAATGCGGGAACTGGTGGATTACCTCAACCGCACCGCCTACGCCTATTACACCCTGTCCGAGCCCGAAATATCGGACGCGGAGTGGGACCGCGCCTACGACCGCCTGCTTCAGATGGAAAAGGAGAGCGGGGTCGTTCTGCCCGATTCGCCCACGCACCGGGTGGGCGGCGCGCCGCTTAAGGGCTTTGAAGAGCACCGGCACATTTCCCGGCTTTGGAGCCTGGACAAGGCGCAGAGCTTTGAGGAAGTGGACGCCTGGATGGACCGCATGGAAAAGCTTCATGCGGAGACTGGAGCCACGGCTCCCCTGACCTACGGCATCGAATATAAGTTTGACGGCCTCACCCTGAACCTGACCTACGAAAACGGGGCGCTCGTTCAGGCCGCCACCCGGGGCAACGGCGAAGCAGGCGAAGCCATCCTGCCCCAGGCCCGCACCATCAGGGACGTTCCCCTGTCCATCCCCTGGAAGGGCCTGATCGAGGTGCAGGGCGAATGCATCATGCGCCTGTCCGTGCTGAAGGAATACAACGAAACGGCGGAGGTCCCGCTGAAGAACGCCCGCAACGCCGCCGCCGGCGCGCTTCGGAACCTGGACCCCGCCGTCACCCGCCAGCGGCGGCTGAGCGCTTTCTTTTACCAGGTGGGGACGATCGACAATCCCCCCTACGACGGCCAGGAGGGCATGCTCGCCTTTCTGCGGGAGCAGGGCTTCCCGGTAAGCCCCTATTTCCGCACCGAAAAAAGCCGCGAGGCCGTCAGGCGGGCCATCATGGACATAGAAGCGGACAGGCCTCATCTGGACTTTCTGATCGACGGCGCGGTCATCAAGGTGATGGACGAGGAGACCCGCCGGCTCTTTGGCTATACGGACAAGTTTCCCCGCTGGGGGATCGCGTACAAATTTGCCGCCGAGGAAAACACGACCGTGCTGGAGGATGTCACCTGGGAACTGGGGCGCACCGGCAAGCTGACCCCGCTGGCGCACGTGAGCGCGGTGGATTTTGCCGGCGTCACCGTCCGCAGGGCGACGCTCAACAACTGGGACGACATCCAGCGCAAGAAGCTGAGCATCGGCGTCCGGGTCTGGATCAGGCGCTCCAACGACGTGATCCCCGAGATCACGGGCTGCGTGGACGAAAAAGAACAGGGCAGGCCGATCGTCCGGCCCGAGGTCTGCCCCTACTGCGGCGGGAAGCTTACCCAACGGGGCGCCTTCCTCTTCTGTCTGAACCGGGAAACCTGCAAGCCCCAGGCGGTCATGCGGCTCAAGCATTTCGCCTCCAGGGACGCTATGGATATCGACGCCTTTTCCGAAAAGACAGCCGACCTTTTTTACGACCGGCTCGGTGTTCGCGACCCTTCGGACCTGTACCGCCTTACCCGTGATCAGCTGAAAGGCCTTGAAGGCTTTCAGGACAAGCGGACGGACCGGCTGCTTTCCGCCATCGGCAAAAGCCGGGACTGCGAACTGGACAGCTTCCTGATGGCCGTGGGCATCCCCAACGTGGGCAAGCGCACCGCCAGGGACCTGGCCGCCCGCTTCGGCACCCTTGAGGGCCTGCGCGCGGCCTCGGCGGAGGAACTGTCCAAGGTGGACGATATCGGGGACATCGTGGCCTCCTCCATCGTCGACTTTTTTTCGGACCCCGAAACCGGCGCCCTGATCGACCGGCTGCTGGCCGCCGGCGTCACCCCCCGGGAGGCGGAAAAGCCCATTTCGGGGGGCGTCCTCCAAGGCAAAACCATCGTGGCGACGGGAACGCTCACCCATTTCACCCGCTCAGGCATCGAGGACTATATCCGCGCCCACGGCGGCACGGCCGCCGGCAGCGTCAGCAAAAAGACCTCCTTCGTGGTGGCGGGGGAAAAGGCCGGCAGCAAGCTGGACAAGGCCAGGCAGCTGGGCATCCCGGTACTGACGGAGGAAGAACTGATCAACATGATTGAGGAGAAAGCGTAAGCCTTGGAAAGACCATTGAACCGCCCCTTCGCTCCCTGGACGGAGCGCACGATGACGGCGCTTAACGAGAAAAAATTCGAGGAACAGCGGCGCAGGCTGGAAAACGCCGCCGGCGCAGGCACCATTTTCGGCCGGGGCTCGGGAAAGACCTGGAACGAGGCCTACCGCCTGTCCTATCTGGCGGGGGAAAACGGCGCTTTGCGGCCGGAGCCCGACCAGGTCCGAAGGCAGGTGCGCGTAAGCCTGGCCCGGGAGTTTTCGCTGATATCCCCCGGGGAAGAGCAGCTGCTTCAGCGCATGATGATATTCGGCGGCGGCACGCCCCTGTTTCAGGGGGAGGAACTGGCGCCCGCGCTGTCGCTGGTCAGGCGCCTGTGGTGCTGGATGGAGGAAGCGCCGAACGGCCCCATCCTGGTCCTTTCTCCCCAGATCGGTCCCAGGATGGTGGAGCTTGCCAGGCGCCCCCGGCATCAGGAGCTGCGCCGCAAGGTGTACGAAATGTCAGCCCAGCTCCACGCGCTTTTGTATATGAACGGCTTTTTCTACGCGCAGGGGTATTTAAGACATTTCCTCAGGGAAAACCTGCGGGGCAATGAAGCGCGCAGTCTCCTGCTGCTGATGCGCTATCTGCAGGCTGAATATGACTACATCCTGAACGATCAGGGGGAAATGATCCTGCTTCATCCGGGCCTGTCGGACGCGCGGGCGGCGCTTGAAAATACGCCCAAGGGAAAGCCCGGGGACGTAAAGACAGATTACGGCGGGGTCCTTGAAAAGATCTGGGCAGTATATGCGGCCGAGGCTCCCGCCGTGCGGGCGCTGACTGCGGCGCTTTCAGGCGCCCTGCAGGCCGAGTACGATCCGGAGACGACGGTCGGGGACCTGAAGCTCCTGGTCAAGCAGGGCGTATCCGGCGAGGATCTTGCGCGGGTGCTTAAATCCCGCATGGCCGTGGCCGTGACGCCCGCCGTCCGCAGCGCCCTTTCCAGGCTGGAAACGGAAACCATCCCCTGGGGCGGGCTGCGCAAAGGACGTCTGAACTGATGAACGTGTATGAAGCCAGGGTTCCCCTGACGTGGTCCCCCGTCCGGGTGAGCCGGTATCTGGCCCGCGCTTTCCCCCTGCTGCCGGAGCATGTCGTGCGGGAAGCCCTTAAAAACCGGGACGTAAAGCTGAACGGCCGCCGCGTGTCAGGCGAGGATCAGGCTGTTCCGGGCGCGCAGGTGCAGCTGTATACGCCGTTTGAGGCCAGGCTCCCGGTCGTCTATCAGGACGAACGGGTGATGCTGGTCAACAAGCCCGCCGGGCTGAGCTGCGACGAGGACGACTGGGGCGGCATGACCGCCCTGTCCTTTGCGCGCAGGCAGACGGGAAACGCGCACTGCCGGCTGTGCCACCGGCTGGACAACCAGACCTGCGGGCTGCTTTTGTTCGCGCTGGACGAAGAGGCCGAGCAATGCCTTTTGTCAGCCTTTGAAGAGCGCAGGCTGGACAAGCGCTACCAGTGCCTGGTGAAGGGCACCATGCGCCCGGCGGCGGGGGAATCGACCGCCTTTCTGGTCAAGGACGCCCGGCTGGGCCGGGTGCGGGTGGTGTCCCACGAAACGCCGGAGGGCCGCACCATCAGGACCGCCTGGGAAACGGTCGCTCAGGAAGGGGACATGACCCGCCTGTCCGTACATCTCCTGACCGGGCGCACCCACCAGATCCGGGCGCATCTGGCCTATCTGGCCCACCCGGTGGTGGGCGACGACGTCTACGGGGACCGGGCCTTCAACCGCCGCCACCATTCAGAGGGCAGTCTCAGGCTCTGCGCCTGTCAGCTGACGCTATGGGCGGGCGGCCCCTTAAGCTATCTGGACGGCCGCGCGTTCACCGTTCTGGTTCCCTTCTGAACCCTGCATGGAGTGAATTTAACCGATGGATAAGATCAGACTGATCGTCATGGACCTGGACGGAACGCTGCTGAACCGGGAAGGCCGGGTTTCCGACGAAAACCGGGAGGCGCTTTTATGGGCGCAGCAAAAGGGCGTCAGGATCGCCGCCTGCTCCGGCCGCTATGCGGAAAACGTTTCCCTCGTGTTTATGGACAGCGGGCTTTCCGGCCCCGTCATCGGCTCCAACGGGGCGCAGATGATGGACGCCCCGATGGGAAGGACCTGTTGGCGGCATTTTATCGCTCCTGAGGACGGAAAGCTGGTGCGCGAGTCGCTGGACAAAATGGGGCTTGAGTACTTCATTTTCGCCGACCGGATGGTGGTCACCAGCAATCCTGCGGCCCGCCATCACAGCGAGCTGAGCATGGGGGAAAGGATCACGGCCCTGAGCGAGGTGCGCTTCGGCCACGGCCGGGAAGCCGTGGACGAGGCGGTGGACAGGGGCGTGTTCAAGTTCTACGTCTGCGACAACGGGCAATTGCCCCGGGTGCGGGAGGCGCTTCAGGCCCTTCCCGGCATCAATCTGACCCAGTCCTTTCCCTGGAACCTGGAGATCATGGCCCGCGGCGTGGACAAGGGCAGGGGCCTTTCGGAACTGGCGGAACATCTGGGCCTTCCTCTTTCCCAGGTCATGGCCTTCGGCGATCAGGAAAACGACCTGCCGATGCTGCTTAAGGCCGGCGTGGGCGTGGCCATGGGCAATGCCGAGGAAGAAGCGGCCCGCAAGGCGGCCTTCCACACCTTGTCCAACCAGGAAAACGGCGTGGCCTTCTTTGTAAGAAAGGTGATCGGAGAGCAGTATGGCGGATAAGCTGCACAAAACCAACGCCCTGCGCGCCGTGGAATCGGCCGGCATAGCCTATGAGACGCGGCAGTACGACGTGTCCGACGGGAATTTTGACGGCCTGGAGGCCGCCCGGAAGATCGGCCTGGACCCGGAAACGGTATTCAAGACCCTGGTGCTTTCGGGGGACAAGGGCAGTCATCTGGTCTGCTGCATCCCCGTGTCCGAGGAAGTGGACATGAAAAAGGCCGCCCGCGCCTCCGGCAACAAGCGCGTGGAAATGCTGCCCCTCAAGGAGCTGCTTCCCCTGACGGGCTACGTGCGCGGCGGCTGTTCGCCCATCGGCATGAAAAAAGCCTTTCCCACCTTTATCGACGAAACGGCGCAGCTGGCGGATAAAATCGCCGTGAGCGCCGGGGAAAGGGGCGAGCAGCTCGTGATCGCCCCGGACGACCTTAAAAACCTGATCGGCGCGCAATACGCGGACCTGATCTGACACTGACATTATTCTCACCAGCATACGGATATGCGGGAAGGAGCGTACATCACATGCATTGTGTACTGCACAACGGCTGGCGGTTTTGCCGCCTTCCCCTGGGAAGCTCCCTGGAGGAGGCCCGCGGCGCCGGCCCCAGGGGAGTGGACATGCCCCATGACTGGCTGATCTATCAGGCGGACCGGCTGTATGAGGACGGCTGCGGGTGGTATTTTTACCCCCTCACGCTGAGCGGGGAACAGGCCCAAAGCCGCGTCGTGCTCCATTTTGACGGCGTCTATCAGGACGCGGACGTTCTGCTCAACGGGGAAAAGCTCATGACCCACCGCTACGGCTACACGCCCTTTTTCGTGGACCTGAGCGGCAAAGTGCGCCCCGGGGAAAACGAGCTGTGCGTGTGCGTCCGCTATCAGGCGCCCAATTCCCGGTGGTATTCGGGCGCCGGCATCTTCCGGGACGTCACCCTGTATGTGACAGAGCCCTATGCCCTTCTGCCCGACGGCGTATCCGTCCGGACTGACTTTGACGAAAACGGGGACTGCCTTGTTTCAGTCGATGCGGAGTGCTGCGGTGAGCCCCGGGACGCCTTAGTGAGCGCCGTCCTCCTGGCCCCGGACGGAAGCGAGGTCTTTTCTCAAACGAAACCTGCTGCTTCCGTCAACACCTTTTCCGTCCTGCTGCACGCCCCCAAGCGCTGGGACATAGACAGCCCCCAACTGTACACGCTGCGTCTGTCCGTCCCCGGGGATACGCTTGAAAAACGGATAGGTCTGAGGGAAACGGTCTTTTCGCCGGACAAGGGCTTTTTCCTGAACGGAAGGCACCTGAAGCTTCAGGGCGTCTGCCTGCACCATGACCTGGGGCTGCTTGGCGCCGCCTTCCATGAAGACGCCGCCCGCCGCCAGCTGCGCGTCATGATGGAAATGGGCGTCAACGCCGTCCGCACCGCGCACAATCCCCCGGCGGAAAAGCTGCTGGACCTGTGCGACGAGATGGGCCTGATGGTGATGGACGAGCTGTACGATATGTGGGAAATGCCCAAGACCACCTACGACAACGCCCGCTTTTTCCCGGAAACCTACCCTGAGGACGTGGCCGCATACGTCCGGCGGGACCGCTGCCATCCCTGCGTGATCCTTTGGTCGATCGGCAACGAGATCCAGGATATGCACGTATCCGCCCGCGGCCAGGAATGGACAAGGAAGCTGATGGAGGAGGTCCGCCGTCACGACCGGCACCACGCTCCGGTGACCTTCGGCAGCAACTATATGCCCTGGGAAGGGGCGCAGAAGTGCGCGGATATCGTGAAGCTGCCCGGCTATAACTACGCGGAAAAGCATTATGAGGAGCATCACCGCCTCCATCCGGACTGGGTGATCTTCGGCAGCGAGACGGCTTCCCTGCTTCAAAGCCGCGGCATCTACCATTTCCCGGCGGATGCGTCCATCCTCGCGGAGGAGGACCTTCAGTGCTCCGAGCTTTTGAACAGCCGCACCAGCTGGGGCATACAGGACCTTCCGGCCATGCTCACGGCGGACCGGGTCAATCCCTTCACCCTGGGCCAGTTCGTCTGGGCCGGCATCGACTATATCGGCGAGCCCACGCCGTACCACACCCGCTCCTGTTATTTCGGCCAGACGGATACGGCCTGCTTCCCCAAAGACAGCTATTATCTGTATCAGGCCTTCTGGACAAATAAGCCCGTGGTGCATATCGGCGGCATATGGGACTGGAATGAAGGACAATTGATCGACGTGCCGGTGATGACCAACACGGCGTGCTGCGAGCTGTTTTTAAACGGCGTATCCCTGGGGAAAAAGCCGGTGGACCTGACGGACGAAAAGCATAACTGGCCTATGTGGAAGGTGGCCTTTACGCCGGGTACGCTGGAGGCCGTGGGATACGACGATAAGGGCCTGGAGATCGGACGGGACATAAGAACGTCCTTTGGCGACTCCGTCCGCCTGCGCCTTAGAGCGGACCGGGGCGAGATCATGGCCGGCGGGATCGCCGCGGTCACGGTGACGGCAGAGGATCAGGACGGCCGTCCGGTGCTCAACGCCAACGACCGCGTGCATATGACCGTGTCGGGCGCCGGCGTGCTCCTGGGCCTGGACAACGGAGACAGCACCGACCCCGACGGCTACCGGACCGACTGCCGGCGTCTGTTTTCGGGCAGGCTCCTGGCGATGGCCGGCGCGCTTAATGAAGAAGGGGAGATCCGTTTCTGCGCCAGTGCCGAGGGCCTTGAACCGGCGGAGATCACCGTCCGGGTCCGCAGGGCCGAAGGAAGCGCGCCCGTGTTCACAGCGCTTTCCGCCTGCCCGCCCGCCCGCGTCCTGCCCGGCCGGGATATAAGGAAAATCCAGTTGGATCTTGGGGGAGAACCTATTTCCCTTGGTCCCCGGACGCCCTCCCGCACGATCCGGGTGAAGGCGCTGCCCGAAGACGCCAGGCCCCAGCCGCTTTCCTTCAGGGCCGTCAACGCCCAGGGAGTGACCGTGCCCTTCGCCCGTGTGGAGGCACAAGGGGACTGCGTGACCATAACGGGCCTGGGAGACGGCGTGTGCTATCTGCGCGCCGCGGCGGCCAACGGAGAGGACCATCCGAGGATCCTCTCCCAGCTGGAATGCCGCCTGAGCGGCTTTGGAGCGGTCAGTCTGGACCCCTATTCCCTTATCTCGGGCTCCCTGTACGACGTGCATAAGGGCGAGATCACGCCCGGCAACGAGCAGGGCATCGCCTTTGCCCGGGAGGGCTGGTCCCTGGCAGGCTTTTCCCACGTGGACTTTGGCCCGGTAGGCTCCGACGAGATCGTGCTGCCCGTGTTCGCCCTGAACGACGAGCGCTATATGATAGGCGTGTGGGACGGCGTGCCGGACGAGGGCGGGGAAAAGCTCGCCGATCTTGCCTATCAGAAGCCTTCGATCTGGAACGTCTACCAGGAGGAGACCTACCGCCTGCCAAGGGTCCTGCGCGGGCTTCATACGCTGTGCTTCTCCATGGACCAGAAGGTGCACCTGAAGGGCTTCCGCTTTATCCGCCAGTCCCGCGCCTTCAGGGGGGACTCAGCGCTTCACGCGGACCAGGTCTACGGCGATTCCTTTGAAAGGACGAAGGACGCTGTCCGCCACATCGGCAACAACGTCTCTCTCCTGTTTGAACACATGGACTTTGGCGAAGGCGGCCCCGTCCGTCTCCTTCTGGACGGACAGACCGCCCACGAAAAGGACGCCGTCACCGTCCATATCCGCGCCAAGGACGGGACGGAAACGGTGGAAACGTGTCTGTTTGAAAAAAGGGCGGACAGGACGGAGCAGCCGTTCTGCCTGACCGCGCCCCGGGGGGAATGCGGGGTCACCTTCGTGTTCCTGCCGGGAAGCGACTTTGATTTTTACGGTTTCCGCTTTGAAAGGGCGGAATAAAGGACGGGAGGCGCTGAAACCATGAAAGAAATCCACGTAGCCCTGAACGGGCGGGAGCAGGTTCCCTTTCACAACCATACATCCTTCTGCGTGGGCACCGGCAGGCTGGACCTGGGCCTGCACGAGGAATACCAGCGCCAGCTGGCCCGCGCGCAGGAGCTGTGTCATTTTTCCCATATCCGCGGGCACGGCCTGTTTTCTGACCAGATGGGCATCTATCAGGAACGTGAAAACAAGGACGGCACGACCGACGTATCCTACTGCTTTACCTACGCGGACAGGGTTTTTGATATGTACCGCAAAAACGGCATACGTCCCTTCCTGGAGCTGGGTTTCATGCCGCGCAGGCTCGCTTCCGGCACGCAGACCCTCTTCTACTGGAACGCACAGGTGACGCCTCCCCGCGACATGGAAGCCTGGATAAAGCTTGTACGGGCGACGCTTACGCATTTCAGGGACAGGTACGGGGAGGACGAGGTTTCCCTCTGGCCCTGCGAAATATGGAACGAGCCCAACCATAAGGGCTTTTGGGAAAACGCGGATAAGGAAAAGTATTTTGACCTGTACCGCGCCACCGTCCTTTGCGTAAAGGAGGTGCTGCCCCGCATGCGCGTGGGCGGCCCCGCCATCTGCGGCGGCACCGGCTCCCAGGACTGGATCAGGGACTTTCTGGCCTTCTGCCGCAGGGAAAAGCTGCCCGTGGATTTTGTGACCCGTCATGCCTACATGGGGCTGGCGCCGGAATACAGAAAACGGTATGTGTATCATCCCATGTGCGACGTCTCCTGGACGATCGACGAGATGCGCGAGAGCCGCGGCATCATCGACTCCTTCCCCGAATACGAGGGGCTGCCGATGTACATCACCGAATTCAACACCAGCTACAACCCCTTTTGCCCCATCCACGATACCGTGCTCAACGCCGCCTGCTGCGCGGGGCTTCTGGCCCGGCTGGGCGACGTGTCCGACGGCTACAGCTACTGGACGTTCGGGGACGTCTTTGAGGAGCAGGGCATTCCGCCCCGGCCCTTCCACGGCGGCTTTGGCCTCCTGGCCGAGGGCCAGATCGAAAAGCCCACCGCCTGGGCCTTCTCCTTCTTTGCAGATCTTAAAGGGGATGCCGTCTATCGGGACGATAACCTCCTGGTCACCAGGACGGAGGAAGGCGGGTACGACCTGATCGCGTGGAATATCTGCCCCGATCAGCCTGAGACCCTGCATTTTACCCTGGAGCTGCCCGCAGCGGAAGGTCCCTGGGTCCTGGTGACCGACCGGGTGGACGGGCAGCACGGCAATCCCTTGAAGGGCTGGCACGATCTGGGCGAGCCGGCGAGCCTTACCGAAGGGCAGCGCGCGCTGCTCAAAGCCATGGCCCGGCCGTGGACGGTCACTGAAACGCTAACCCCCGAAAATGGCGTCCTTTTGATCAAGGAGGAGATGACGGACAACGCAGTCCTCCGCCTGCGCCTGCGCCCCGTCCGTCCTGTGACGGAGGAAGGCTACGACTACCGCTATTATCGTCCGACGGAGGAATAAGCCTATGGATGCGTGGAAAACCCGGAAGACCTGGCTCAATATGTTTTCCCGTCTGCCCGGCGAAGCGGCCCGTACGCCTGAGGAAACGGCCCGCGCGGAGCTTAACTGCTTTCTTGAATCTCACCCGGAAGAAAGCTGCACGCTTTCAGTCCGGGAGGACATGGGGGAGGACTATATCCTGACCGACACCGGCGTGACCGGCGGCAGCGCAGGCATCCTTTACGGCGCGTACCGCTGGATGGCATGCCGTGCCCTCCGTGTGCCGCTTCCTTCTGGCAAACAGTCGCCCGCCTGCGCGCTCAGGATGCTGAACGCCTGGGACAATATGGACGGCACGATCGAGCGCGGCTACGCCGGCAGGTCTCTGTGGTTTGAGGGCGGCCGCTTCTCCTATGATCCCGCCCGCATCCGCCAGCTGGGCCGGATGCTGGCCAGCGTGGGCATCAACGTCCTGTGCCTGAACAACGTGAACGTGCGCGAGCCTGCGCAGGGCCTGATCAGCGAGACCCTGGACGAGCTTGCCAGCTTTGCCGCGCTGCTCAGGCCCTTCGCCGTCCGGCTGATGGTGGCGGTGGACTTTGCCCAGCCGGTCCGGGAGGGGCTGGATACGGCGGATCCGCTTTCCCCTGAGGTGCAGCGCTTCTGGGCGGAAAAGGCCAAAAAGGTTTGGGAAGCCATACCGGACCTGGCTGGCTTCCTGGTCAAGGCGGACAGCGAGCACCGCCCCGGCCCTCATACCTACGGGCGCGATCACGCGGACGGCGCCAACATGCTGGCCCGGGCCGTGGCACCCTATGGCGGCGTCATCCTCTGGCGCGCCTTCGTCTACAACTGCCTTCAGGACTGGCGGGACCAGAAGACGGACCGTCCCAAGGCCGCCTATGCCCTCTATCAGCCGATGGACGGGCGGTTCTGTGAAAACGTCATCCTGCAGGTCAAGAACGGCCCCTATGATTTTCAGGTGCGGGAGCCGCTGTCTCCCCTGTTTTACGGCATGGAACACACCAGGCTGGCCCTGGAGGTGCAGCTGGCCCAGGAATACACCGGCCATCAGATCGACCTGTACTATATGGCCCCCATGTGGGAGGAGCTTCGGGCCGAAATGCCCGCGGGCAGTGTAGCGGCGGTGGCCGCCGTCACCAACCTGGGGCGCGATGACAACTGGACGGGCCATCCCTTCGCCGCGGCGAACCTGTTCGCCTACGGCCGTTTCGCGTGGGATCCGGCGTCGGACGCCGAAGCCGTCGCCCGGGAATGGGCGGCGCTGTCCTACGCCCTGGACGAAAGTCAGCGGGAAACGCTCGTTTCCCTGCTCATGAGCAGCCGGGCCATCTACGAGCAGTATACCGCCAACCTCGGCCTGGACTGGATGATAGAGCCCGGCCACCACTACGGTCCCAACCCTTATGGCTATGAGTTCAGCCCCTGGGGCACCTACAACCGGGCGGACCGCTTTGGCGTCGGGGTGGACCGGACCAGCCGGGGCACCGATTACGTCGGGCAGTATCCCGCGCCCTGGCGGGAGCTTTATGAGGACCCGGAAAAGTGCCCGGAAAAGCTCCTGCTCTTTTTCCACCGGCTTTCCTATGGTCATCTGATGGCGGACGGAAGGACGCTCATCCAGCGGCTCTATGACGATCATTTTGAGGGCGCCCGAAGGGCCGAAGAGCTTTCGCAGAAGCTTAACACCCTGGACCTTCCCGAACCAGACCGGAAGGAAGCGCTGGAAAGGGCCGCCCTGCAGGTGAAGAACGCCCGCGAATGGCGCGACGTACTGAACACCTTCTTCTTCAGGTTTTCAGGCGTTCCGGACGCGCACGGGAGAACCATCTACTGATCTTCCCTGTTTTTCCGCTCTTCTCAAAGGAGGCAGATATGCAGTATTTCGTGAACGCGCACCACGGTCCCGCGCAGGACGGCACGCGGCTGCGCCCCTTCGCCACCATATCCCAGGCGGCCGCCGTGGCCCGGCCCGGGGACGAGGTGGTGGTGATGCCCGGCGTGTACCGCGAATGGGTGGACCCCCCTTTGGGCGGGGCGGACGAAGAGCACCGCATCGTTTACCGCAGCTTCCTGCCCTTTGGCGCCGTCGTCACGGCGTCTGAGGAGCTGCGCGGCTGGCAGGCGCAGGGAAACGGCGTCTACCGCGCCGAGGTGGACAACGCCCTTTTCCCGGGCAGAAACCCCTATACCGAAACGATACACGGCGACTGGTATTACGCCGAAGAAGGATTTTCACGTCACCTGGGCGAAATATATATGGATGGCGAATCCCTGTACGAAGCGTCCTCCCTTGAAGCGCTGACCGCACCGGAGCCCTCTTTGTACAGCGCCGAAAAGGCGAAGTCCCTAAACCGCTGGTTCACCTGCCAGGAAAACGGCCGCACGGCGATCTACGTGTTCCTCTGCGGCAGGGATCCAAACGCCGAAGCCATGGAACTCAGCGTCCGCTCCGCCTGCTTTTTTCCCACCCGCACGGGCAGGAACTATATCACCGTTTCCGGCTTCCGCTTTCAGAACGCCGCCACCCAGTGGGCGCCGCCCACGGCCTTTCAGGAGGGCATGCTGGGCCCCAACTGGGCCAAAGGCTGGATCGTGGAAAACTGCGAGTTGAGGGAAAGCAAGTGCTGCGGCATCTCCCTGGGCAAATACCGCCAGCACGGCAGCGAAAACAAATGGACCGAACGCTTTTTGAAGGACGGCACCCAGACCCAGCGGGAAACGGTCCTTCAGGCCCTGCGCGAGGGATGGACGAAGGAGAATATCGGCTCCCACTTAGTCCGCGGGTGTGAGATCCACCACTGCGGGCAGGCCGGCATCGTCGGGCATATGGGTTGCGCCTTCAGCCGCATCGAGGGCTGCCATGTGCACCACATCAATGACAAAAAGGAGCTGGCCGGGGCGGAAATAGCCGGCATCAAGCTGCACGCCCCCCTGGATGTGACGGTATCCGGCTGCCATATCCATCACTGCACCCGCGGTCTTTGGCTGGACTGGCAGGCCCAGGGCACCCGCGTCACGCAGAACGCCTTCCATCACAACGAACCGCCGGCGGGTACGGAACTTCGCAACAGCCTGGACTTTGGGGAGGACCTTTTTGTGGAGGTTTCCCACGGCCCGACGCTGATCGACCATAACCTGTTTTTGTCGGCCGTTTCCGCGCGGGTCAGCACCCAGGGCTTCGCGTTCTGCCATAACCTGTTTGCCGGGGCCTTCACCTACGTGGGGGACGGCGTGCGCAACACCGCCGACCGCCGGGGGGAGAGCGTCCGCTATACGCCCTATCATGTGCCCCATCAGACGGACGTGGCCGGCTTCATGACCATCCTGAGCGGGGACGGCCGCTTTTATGGGAACGTGTTTGTCCGCCAGGACAGGTCGCCGGAAATGGAAAAAGTGTACACTTCCTTTACCGGCAAAAAGCTGCCCCCCTGCGGCACCTCCCCCTGGGACGGCTGGCCGGACGAAAAGACCTATTTTTCCGCCTTCAATCGGGAAACGGCGGCGCACGGCCGCGACACGGGCTTATATTACGGCCCGCTTCCGATGGCCTACGGCGGGAACGTCTACTGCAACGGCGCCCTTCCTGCCGGGGGAGACAGGGACGCCTTCATCTGCCCCGACAAGGTATCGCTTCAGGTGCTGGGCGGCGACGGACGCTGGGTGCTTTCCTGCGATTACGGGCGCTTCCTGCCCAAGGGGCTGGGCAAGCCCGTGGATACGGCCCTGCTGGGACTCGCGTTTGAGCCGGAGCAGCCCTTTGAAAACCCGGACGGCTCTCCCCTCGCCCTGACGAAGGATTATCTGGAACAGCCCGAGGAGACCGGGCTTCCGGGGCCCTTCGCCGCCCCGCTTCAGGGTGCCTGGATCCTGCAGGAAAAAACGGATTGATTTGTGTTTGAACGAATGCCCGCAACAGGGGAAGGAGGAAATATATGGCCGCTTCCGGAAAAATGACGGGTGAGCACGGAAAAAAGCTCATCTTTCTGCTGATCGCCCTGGCGGTGATCATCGCCGCGATACTGATCGTGCCGGGGCTTTTTGAAAAAGAGGAAACGATCCTGCCCGAAACAGGCAGCGCGGATTTCGGTACCCTGGTCAAGAAGGAATACAACGGGAAGACCTATGTGGAGCGCCAGGGGCTGACCCCGATCCTGTTCATCGGCGTGGACCGCGGGGAAAACGCGGGGGAGCAGTGGGGCTATCAGCAGGGCGGCCAGGCCGACTTCCTGCTGCTGATGGTGGCGGACCCTTCCGAGCGGAAGGTGTCCATGCTGCAGATCGACCGCGACACCATCACCGACGTGGAAACCCTGGGCGTGCTGGGCAATGTGATCGGCACGCGGCAGCTGCAGATCGCCCTGTCCCACAGCTTCGGGCGCACGCAGGATGATAACTGCGCCTACACCGTCAAGACGGTCAGCAACCTTCTGCAGGGCCAGCCGCTGGAATTGTATTTTTCCATCAACATGTCCGCGATCGCCAGGCTCAACGATCTGCTGGGCGGCGTGACGGTCACCATGCAGGAGGATCACACCAATATCAACCCGGCCTTCACCAAGGGCGCCACCGTTCACCTGATGGGGCAGGACGCCTATGACTATGTGCATTCCCGCTGGTACGTGGACGACGGCACCAACGTCTCCCGTATGGCCCGCCAGCGCAACTACATAAAGGCCGCGCAGGATACCCTGATCAAAAAGCTGACCGGGGACAAGACCTTCGTCGATTCCCTGTTTGACACGCTCGGCGCGGATCTGACCACCAATATTACCCGCGGCCGCCTTATCAACGAGGCCGCCAAGGCGTCGCAGTACACGATCGGGGAGATCGAGCAGATGACCGGCGAGCATAAGCTGGGCAATACCGGCTTCATGGAGTTCCGCGCGGACGAGCAGTTCCTGATCGACTGGGTGCTGAAGGTGTTCTACCGGCCGTATGAGGGATGATTCGGTTTCTGTCCGCCCCCGGCTGTACGGTCCGGGACGGAGACTCAGGCGAAAGGAAGGATGGAACATGAATAAAAGGATCATTAGTCTGCTGCTTTCACTGACGCTTCTGACCGGCGCGGCCTTTGCCGAGCTTGCCCCGGCCAAGGTCACCGACATCGAACGCGAAGCCTTCTACGGGGATATTTCCCTGACGGAGCTGACGCTTCCCGAGGGCACCCTGACGATCGGCGAGCTGGCCTTTGCCTATTCAGGCCTTAAGCAGATGACGCTTCCCGGCACCATCACCTTCATCGCGGACAATGCTTTTCTGGGCTGCGCGGGCCTGACCGCGTCCGCCCCCAGGGGATCCTACGCCTACGATTACTGCGTGAGCCACGGTTATATCACCGAACACCAGGTGTCCGTCACCCACGCGGACGCTGTGGACGGGGTGCTGTGGCTTGATCCCGCTTCGACAAAAGGCAGCAAGGTGACCCTGCAGGTCAGCGCGGACGCCGCCTGGATCGCGGAGCTTCAGAACCTCCCCGGAACGGAGGACTGGCTGGGACTGGAAGAAGTCTCCGGCAGCGGCAGCGGGACGCTGCAGCTGACGGTCACCGCGGTGCCCGGCACCTCCTGGACCACGCGGGATAATTTTGCCACCCGCATCATCCTGGACTGCGGCGGGGCCACCGCCTCCCTGATCGTCGCCATCTGCAAGGAAGGCCCCTTCGTGAACCGCCACCTGAACACCGGCGATTACGCCCGGGACCTGATCGCCGTGGCGCAGAGCCAGGTAGGCTACCGCGGCGGCAAGAACCAGAAAGACCTGGACGGCACCAATACCGACGCCGTTCACAAGGACTGGACCAAGTACGGCGTGTTCCTGGGCATCAACGGCAATCCCTGGGGCGCAGCCTTCATCAGCTGGTGCGCCTGGCAGGCGGGCATCCCGGAAAGCGTCCTCAGGCGCACCACCTACGCCCGGCCGCACGAGTTCACGCCCTCGGTCAAAAAAGGCCGCCCGCCCGTGTTTTACTTTGACGCCCTGACTGACGACCAGCTGGCCAATTACCGCTATCTGCGGGACTATGGCGTGAAGCTCGACCGGGCTTCGGACTGGAGCCCCCAGCCCGGCGATCTCATCTTCTTCGGCTGGAACGCGAGCAACCACACCAGGAACGACGGCATCGTGGTAGGCTGCCAGGACGGAGTCATCTCCTTTATCGACGGCAACGGCGCCGACGATACGGATACCGTCAAGCTCCGCACCATCGACACGACCGATCCCTATATCACCGCCTTCTATACTCCCTGGTGAAAAGCCCGGGTGATTCGCGGGGCGTCCCTACGCGGCGCCCCGCGAAAGCATTTTTACCGAATGGGGAACTGGCGTCCCCCTCACTGTTATTTGTTAAACGGGCAATTTATGCAGGTGCTCACCCAAGTAACCCAGGGCCTGCCGGCCCGTTCGGCACTGAGAACAGGCCGGGGCAGTCTCCAAAAGCCTTCCCCTGGAGGGGAAGGTGGCCCGGCGGAAACAACAAATCAAGTGAAAACAGGCATTTTCGCCGGGTCGGATGAGGTGGCCTCGCATCATCCTCTTCACCAACATTCCCTGCCCAGGCAAATTTGGCGGGTGCTTGCCTACGTAACCCAGGGCCTGCCGGCCCGTTCGCGGCTGAAAACAGGCCACTGGCCTGTTTTCCGAGACGCCGCTCACCCCAGAACCTGCCGGCCCGTTCGGCACTGAGAACAGGCCACAGGCCTGTTCTCCGAGACGTGCCTCACCCCATCCGGCGAATGAATCGCCGGACTTAGGAATCCTGTGTCACTATAGATGGCTTCGTACTTCACTTTATCTGTACGACTGAACATTTACCCGTAAAAGAAACATCCTTTTGAGAGGAGGAGCCCGATGGACAGCGGCGCGCCGCGGCTTATCGAACTGACCCGTCTGACGGAAGAACTGGTACTTTCCAGCGCCAAAGGAAAACGGCTGCTTGTCGGCGTGTCCGGCGGGGCGGATTCCGTCTGTCTGCTCCTGTGTGCTTCCGCGCTCAGGCAAAAAGGGTTCACCGTGTGCGCCGCCCATATCCGGCACGACCTGCGGGAATCCGCCGCCCTGGATGAGGAATTTGTGCATGGGCTCTGCGGCAGGCTGGGCGTTCCTTTTGAGTCCCGGGCGGTTCACGTTCCCCGCAGCGGCAGCGTGGAGGACGCCGCCCGCCAGGTCCGCTACGAGGCGCTTTCGGACATTTACCATTCGTTTGGGGCGGACGCGCTGCTGCTGGCCCATCATCGGGGAGATCAGGCGGAAACGGTGCTGATGCGCCTCATCCGAGGCTGCGGTTCGGAAGGCCTGAGCGCCATGAGCGCGGTTTCCCGCCGCGGAGATATGCTGCTTCTGCGTCCCTTCCTTTCGGTTTCCCGGGACGCCCTGCGCCAGGCGCTGACCGCCGCCGGGCAGCCCTGGCGGGAGGACGAAACCAATGCGGACTGCGCCTATACCCGCAATTACCTGCGCCGCCAGATCCTGGCCCCGCTGGAAGCCCGCTTTCCCGGCACGGAAACGGGCCTTTTAAGAAGCGCGGAGCTTTTGCGCGGGGAAGACGGTTTTATGTTGGCAGAGGCGGAGGCCAGGCTCCCTTACTGCGCCTGTCTGGTGCTGCCCTGCCGCTTTCTTGTGTGCTCAAAGGTGAAAGCGCTTCATCCCGCCCTGGCCCGGCGGGTGATCCGCCTGTTTCTGGACCGCTGCGGCACAGCGATCGGTTTTGAAAAGACCGAGGAGATCAGGGCCCTGCTTTCGGACGGAGCCGGCACGGTGAACCTTCCCGGCAGCGCCCGCCTGCGGCGCATAGGGGACAGACTGCACTATCTGCCAGCTGTGCCGCCCGCCTGGACGGCGCCAGAGGACTATCTTTCCGAGGTTCCCGGCCCGGAGGGCTTCGGGGACGGCGTCCTGACCCAGGCAGTTCCTGAGAACCTGTACCACCAGAGCGTCCTGCGCCTGCCCCGCCAGGGGGACGTTTTCCGCCCCTTCGGCCACGCAGGCTCCCAGCCGCTTCGAAGATACCTGATAGACAGGAAAATCGATCAGCCGTTCCGCCCATTTCTCCCTTTGCTTTGCGTGCAAAATGTGGTATTATGGATTCCGGGCATAGCGGCCTCCGAGCAGGCGCGTCTGCGGCCGGGAGCGGCCGCGGTCTGTCTGCACCTGACGGGCCGGCTGCCCTGGCAGATCGATTCAAACCAACAGCGGGAGGACACAGCGCATGGACACTACGGCGAAAATCTATGAAGATCTGGACAGAATCCTGGTCACCCGGGAGGAGATCAGGCAGGCGGTCGAAAAGCTGGGCCGGCAGATCACGGAGGATTATCAGGGAAAGGACCTGGTGATGGTCTGCATCCTGAAGGGCGCGAGCCTGTTTTTCACGGACCTGATCCGAGAGGTCGATCTTCCGCTTTCAACGGAGTTCATGGCGGTGTCCAGCTACGGCAGCGGCACCTCCAGCACCGGCGTCGTCCGTATCCTCAAGGATCTGGACCGCAACATCGAAAACCGTCACGTCCTGATCGTGGAGGACATTGTGGACAGCGGCAAGACCCTGTATTATCTGATGCAGGTGCTTTCCCAGCGGCACCCGGCTTCCATATCCATCGCCGCCCTTCTGGACAAGCCCGCCCGCCGCGTGGTGGACCTTACGACCCGCTATTCCTGCTTCAACATCCCCGACGCCTTCGTGGTGGGCTACGGACTGGACTATGACGAAAAATACCGCAACCTGCCCGATATCGGCGTCCTTCATCCCCGCATCTATCAGGCGGATGACGCCTGAAACCAAAACCCGCGGAGCCGTTTGATCACGGTTCCGCGGGTTTTTGATACAGTTTGAAGCACCTGAGCAGGGATCAGCCGTCCAGCTGGTCCATTTTTCTTTTTTCTTCCAGCAGCTTGGTCAGCTTGCGCTTGATGCGCTGCAGGGCGTTGTCGATGGATTTGACGTGGCGGCCCAGGGACTCGGCGATCTCCTGGTAGCTGCTGCCGTCTAAAAAGCACTGCAGCACCTGCTGTTCGAGCTCTGACAGCATGCCGGTGATCTGCGTTTCGATGTGGTTGAGGTCTTCCTGGCTGATGTACAGGTCCTCCGGGTTGGTGACCCGGCCCTCCAGCACGTCCAGCAGGGTGCGGTCGGAATCCTCGTCGTACAGGGGCTTGTTCAGGGAAACATAGCTGTTCAGCGCGTAATGCTTCTGTCTCGTGGCGCCCTTGATGGCCGTGATGATCTGCCGCTTGACGCACAGCTCCGCAAAGGCGCGGAAGGTGGTCAGCTTGTCCGGGTTGTAATCCCGGATGGCCTTGAAAAGGCCGATCATCCCCTCCTGCACGATATCCTCGTGATCCGCGCCGATCAGGAAATAGCTGCGCGCCTTGGTGCGGACGAAGTTCTTGTACTTGTCCAGCAGGTAGGACAGCGCTTCTCCGTCGTCCTCCTGGGCCAGCTTGACGACCTCCTCGTCCTGCAGCTGAGCGTACTTGCGGGCGGCCTGCTCGTTATCCCAGAAATAGTTGTCGTTTAAGGTGTTATCGTCCATGGAACCCTCAATCAGAGAAGCGGCGCTTCTCTTGTGTGATCTGATTTGGCGGGCAGTCCTCAGCGGTTCCTGACTGCCGCGTACATCAGGACGCCTGCGGCCACGGAGGCGTTGAGGGATTCCACCCCGCCGTACATGGGAAGCTTCACCTTATGATCGGCCTGCTCCAGCGCCAGGCGGGAAATGCCTTCCCCCTCGGAGCCGATCAGCAGCGCCATAGGCGCTTCCATTCTGAGCGTACGGTAATCCTCGCCCTCCATATCGGCGGCGTACACCCAGATGCCCTGCTGCTTGAGCGCTTTCAGGGTGTTGACCAGGTTGGTCACGCGGGCTACCTTAATGGTCTCCACCGCTCCGGCGCTGGCCTTGACGGCGGCCGGGGTCAGCCCGGCGGCGCGCCGCATGGGCACGATGACGCCGTGCGCGCCCACGCACGCTGCGGTGCGGATGATGGCGCCCAGGTTGTGCGGGTCGGTGATGCCGTCCAGCACGACCAGGAAAGGCGCCTCGCCCTTCTCCCGGGCAAGGGCCAGCATGCTGTCCACCGTGGAATACTGATAGGCGGATGCGTAGGCGAGCACGCCCTGATGATGGGGCGTGATCTCGTCCAGCCGGGAGCGCTCCACCACCTGTACGGGGATGCCCTTCTGCCGGGCCAGGGAAATGATCTCCCTGGCGGAGCCGGTCAGGTCTCCCTTGGCCACGAGCAGCTTTTCGATGTCGCGGTCGGCCTTCAGCGCTTCCCGGATGGGGTTGCGGCCGGACAGCAGGTTTTCAGGCTCCCGGCTGTAGGGCGTGTCAAATTCCCCGTTGGGGCCGTAGCGCCTGGGTTCGGGCGCCGGCTGCGGCCGGAAGGCCGCTTCGGGCCGGGGTGCGGGCGCCCATTCCTGCCCGCGGGAGGAACGGCTCTGCTCGGAGCCCGGCTTGGGCATCCTTTTTTCGGGGCGGCGGCCATTCCGCCCGTCAGGGCGGCCGGCGGAGCCGTCCTTGGTGAAGCGGCGGTCGGCGGGATAATGATCCCGGCCGGCCCCGCGGGGCGGTTCGCTGCGGTATCCGGCGTACGACTTCTGAGCGTCCTTGCGCCCGCCGGAGGAACGCCGGTCATTCCGGCCGGCGCGGCGGTCGTCCTGCCAGTCGCGTTCGAGCTTCTGCCGGCGGTCCGGCTTTTTGCGGTTGTCATAAAAGGGCATGTTGCGGTAACCTCGTTTCTGTCAGTTCAGTCATTCCGCCGCGGGCGCGGCGGTATTGTTTTGCAGACGGGCGAATTTTTCCCGGATCTCTCTGGCCCTTCCGCAGGTGCGGCTGCCCTCGGGGCAGGGGCCGGATACGCAGCCGGGGCCGGCGTCCTCGAACAGGGCCGGAGCGACCTCACGGCACAGCGAAAGCATCCGGGTGGCCAGGTCGCGTATCTCCCACTGGGCGCGCTCGCAGCAGCGCAAAGCGAAGAAATGCCGCAGCTCCCGGGCGTTCATGGTCATCACCAGCCGGGTGTCGCAGGCGTTGGGCAGCACGAAGCGGGCGTCCTCGTTGGCGCCGGGGTCGTCCCCGAAGGCCTCCTGCCAGCCTTCATACCATTCGCCCAGGGTCTCCATCTGGCGCATGTACTCGGCCTCCTTTTCGGGGCCGAGGGCGGCGATGCGGGGCGGCACCACGCAGGCAAACCGGTCCCTGAGGGACACGTAGCGCTGGCTCTGCACGTCGAAGGAAGCGATGCGGTGGCGGGTCAGCTGGGCCAGAAGGGCCCGGGAAACGCCCTCCACGTAAAAAGTGAAGCTGGCGTGCTCCAGCACGGACGTATGGCCCGAGCGGATGACGCCCTGTAAAAAGGGCGCCGGGTCGGCGCTTTCCAGCTTTTCCCTGAGATGCTCGTAGTCAAGCGCCGAATAGCAGACCCTGGCGGCCAGCGCGCAGATGCCGACAGGGTCAGGCGTATGGGCGATCAGGCGGACATGAAGCTCCGCTTTCTGGATCATGTGAACAGTTCTCCTTGAAGAATGTGGGATAAAAGCTCGTTCAGCCGCGCAAGCTCCCCGCCCAGGTACAATTGGCCGATCAGCGCCTCCAGGGCGGTCGCCTCGGCGTAAACTTCATAGGGCACGCCCTTGGGCGCGTGGTGGTGGGCGTGGGCGTTGCGGCCCCGGCGCACCACGGCCTGTTCCTCAGGGGTCAGAAGCGGCATGAGCGTTTCCAGCGCCGCCGCCTGGGCCCGGGCGTTTACGCTGGATACGGCTCTCAGGTGCATGTCGTGGGCCTTGAAGCCGCGCAGGGTCAACTGCCCGCGGACGTAAACGTCAAACACGGAATCGCCGATGTAAGCCAGCTCCAGGATGCCCACGCATTTTAAGTCGCCGGGGCTCAGCGCGGGGGAAGGGAAAAAGGCGGGAACGTCCATTATTTGGACGCCGTCTTGCTGTAGGCGGAGGGGCTCATGCCTACGATGTTCTTGAAGGTCTTGGAGAAGTGGTAGGGGTCGTTCATGCCGACCTCTACGCCCGCCTGCCGGACGGAGTACCCGTCCTTCAGCAGGATCTTCGCCCTTTCCATCTTGCAGTAAAGCTGGTAGCTCTGCGGCGGCATGCCGACCTCGGACACGAAGCGCTTGCGGAAGGTCTCCACCGGCATGCGGCTGAGCGCCGCCATCTCCGCCAGGGAGAAGGAATCCTTGTACTGGTTCTTGCGCATCGCGTCCACGACCTTGGCGATCTCGTGGGACAGCACGGCGTCCATCGCCACCGGCTGGCCGGAATGGGAGGCCAGCATCGCCCACAAAAGCTGCTGCAGCTGGGCGGAGGAAGCGTCCTGCGCGGCGGCGACCCGGACGGTGGCCTGCACGATGTGGCTGGCCAGGTTGATCTGGGAAGGCAGCGCGCCCTGCTTCATCATGTGGTGGGGCAGCGCGCCCATCCGCTGCAGGAAGGACCCCGCCAGCGTTCCGCCCACGGCGATCCACAGCACCCGGGCCTCCTGCGGCACCTTCATGGTGACGGGCACATAGTCCGGGGGTATCATGCAGCAGTCGCCCGCGCGTAAGCACAGCTCCATCGTGCCGTCCTCCATGGTGAAGGTGCCGGCCTCGGAGGCCAGCCACAGCCACTGCCCGCACGAGCGCAGCAGATACGTGTCGGCCTGCAGCATGGCGCTGCCGGAAGCGGTGATATATATACCGCTGGCGCTGGCGAGGGAGTCCGGCGTGTGGGTGCCTTCCACCAGTACGGCGGGTACGGAATGATTCTCACTGGATGAAAACAGCAATGACTCTGTCATACTAACAACCTCCTTGATCACATGCTTATTTTATATCCCATTTTTGACATTGTCAATCCTTAAAACCAAAAATGACATATATTTGTACGATTGTTTTCGGACAGCATCAAAAAATGCCGCCGGAGCGGCAGGAGATATGCACGAACGAACAATCAGGGAGCGAATTGAAATCATCGAACAAAAACAGCTGAAGAAGTGAGACGGCTATCGGTTCTTTCCGTCACGGAATCCCAAAGTCCGCCGATTCACTCGGCGGATGCCGAAGGCACCCATTAGGCGTGGGATGAAGTGACGGAAAGAACTTGACGAGGAGAGCGCGAGGGGGCACACCCTCGCATCAGTTCGTATCCCACCGGCTTTGCCGTTGGGGTGAGGAGGACCCGGAAAACGGTCCGGTGGACCGTTTTCACCGACGAACGGGCCGGCAGGCCCTGGAAAGGGTTTTCCGTTAGGAAAACATACCTTTCGGCTTTTCCGCCCGGGGGACGGAAGCGGCCGCGCCCAGTGGGCGATGAAGGCCGGTGAAGTCCCGGTGAGCATGGCGTTTTCAGCGTCAGAGA
>CADAQF010000005.1 GCA_902790015.1 uncultured Eubacteriales bacterium
CAGGTCGCGCACTTCCATCTCGACCAGCTCCAGCAGTTCCGGATCGTCCATCAGGTCGGTCTTGTTCATGAAGACCACGATGTAGGGCACGCCTACCTGACGGGCCAGCAGGATGTGCTCGCGGGTCTGCGGCATCGGGCCGTCGGGAGCGGACACCAGCAGGATCGCGCCGTCCATCTGCGCGGCGCCGGTGATCATGTTCTTGACGTAGTCGGCGTGGCCGGGGCAGTCAACGTGCGCGTAGTGACGGGCCTTGGTCTCGTATTCCACGTGCGCGGTGTTGATCGTGATGCCGCGGGCCTTCTCTTCAGGCGCCTTGTCGATTTCGTCGTACTTCATCGCCTGGGCCTGGCCGTTGTGCGCCAGCACCATGGTGATGGCGGCGGTCAAAGTGGTCTTGCCGTGGTCGACGTGGCCGATCGTGCCGATGTTGACGTGCGGCTTGGTGCGCTCAAAATGTTGCTTGGCCATCGGAATCTCCTCCTTACGTATCGCAAAAGCGCCTCATTTGGCAATAGCGCAGGAAATATTGCGCTATAAATGGAGCGGGTGATGGGAATCGAACCCACGTAGCCAGCTTGGGAAGCTGGAGCTCTGCCATTGAGCTACACCCGCGCAATAGAGATTATATCAGTTTTTCCGTTTTTGTCAAGCATTGTCACCTCAAGCGGCAAAAATGTTCATGTTTTCGTAAAGTTTGACAGAATGGGCGTATATGGGCTATAATACCAATCAGTTTATAAAACTGTCAGCGCTCAGATGGCTTGAACTCAAAATTATACATAATAAAAGGAGATAATCGCTATGTCAGAACAGCGCAGGCTAGGCATATTTGACACAGATCCCTATCTGGTGCCCTTTGCGGGCGACCTTTACGCCCGGATGGACCGGTATGAAAACGCACTGAAGCGCCTGCTGCACCCGGGCCAGTCCCTGGCGGATTTTGCCGAGGGCGCCTGGTATTACGGCTTCCACAGGACGGAGGACGGCTGGGTATACCGGGAATGGGCGCCGGCCGCCCGGGAAATGCACCTGATCGGCGATTTCAACGGCTGGAACCGGGAAAGCCACCCGATGAAGGCGCTGGAGGGCGGCAACTGGGAGATCCGCCTGAAGGGAAAGGACGCTCTCCCGCATCTGTCCCGCGTCAAGGTCCAGGTCACGGGAGATCATTCGGTGGAGGACCGCATCCCCCTGTACGCCACCTACGTCGTGCAGGACGATCTGACCAAGGACTTCAGCGCCGCCATCTGGGCCCCTGAAAAGGAATTTACTTGGACGGACAGTGATTTTCACCCTTCCCAAAACGTCCCGCCCCTGATCTACGAGGCCCACGTCGGCATGGCCACGGAGGCCGAAAGGGTCGGCACCTACGACGAATTCACCGACAATATGCTGCCCCGCATCAAGCAGGACGGCTATAACACCGTGCAGCTGATGGCCATCATGGAGCATCCCTATTACGGCTCTTTCGGTTACCAGGTCAGCAATTTCTTCGCCGCCTCTTCCCGTTACGGCACGCCGGACGGCTTGAAGCGGCTGATCAACCGCGCCCACGAGCTGGGCCTGTCGGTGCTGTTGGACATCGTCCATTCCCACGCGGTCAAAAACACCGCCGAGGGCATCAGCGGCTTTGACGGTTCGGACGATCAGTTCTTTAAGGCGGGCCCCGCGGGTTATCATCCCGCCTGGGATTCCCGCATCTTCGACTACGGAAAGACCGGCACCATCCATTTCCTTTTGTCCAACATCCGCTTCTGGCTCGAAGAATACCATTTCGACGGCTTCCGTTTTGACGGCGTCACCAGCATGCTCTACCTGGACCACGGTCTGGGCTCCGCGTTCACGGATTACAGCCTGTATTTTTCCATGAATACGGACGTGGACGCCGTGACCTACCTGCAATTGGCCATGAAGCTTACCAAGGACTTAAAGCCTGAAAGCTACTGCATTGCCGAGGACATGAGCGGCATGCCCGGCATGTGCCGGCCCATAGAGGAGGGCGGCATAGGGTTTGACGCGCGTCTTGGAATGGGCCTGCCCGATTACTGGATCAAGACCATCAAGGAAAAGCCCTTCGGCCAGTGGGACATGGGCCATCTGTTTTACGAGATGGTCAGTCACCGCCCCGGCGAAAAGACCATCGCCTACGCAGAAAGCCACGACCAGGCCCTCGTGGGGGACAAGACCATCATGTTCCGCCTGGCCGACAAGGAAATGTACTGGGGCATGAGCAAGCGGCAGGAAAACATGGTCGTGCAGCAGGCCATGGCCCTGCACAAGATGATCCGCCTGGTCACCGCCACCGCCGGGGGAGACGGATATCTCAATTTCATGGGCAACGAGTTCGGCCATCCCGAATGGATCGACTTCCCGCGGGAAGGCAACGGCTGGTCGTACGCCAAGGCCCGCAGGCTGTGGTCGCTGGCGGACCGGGACGACCTTCGCTATGTCGATTTGGGCAACTTCGACAAGGCCATGATCGGCCTGATCAAAAAGTACGGCCTGCTTGAGGAGCCCTATGTAGGCGGCCTTCTGCAGCACGAGCAGAACCAGATCCTCATCTATTTCCGCCGCGGCTGCGTGTTCGCGTTCAACTTCCACCCGTCCTTCAGCCAGCAGTCCCAGTTCGTCCCCATTCCGTGGGACGGCGATTTCCGCGTGATCCTGGATACGGACAATCCGCTGTTCGGCGGTTTCGGCAACGTGTCGGACGATACGGTGTACACGGTTTCCGATCACGCCGAGGGCCGCGGCATCCGGCTCTACCTTCCCGCCCAGACCGCCGTGGTCCTGCGCCGGGCGGACGAGATCTGACGAAAACCCTGTCCGGACCTCTCCGTCCGCTCCCTCCCTGACCCGTAAGTAGGTACGTTGAGGAAGTCTGAAACGGAGTATTAAGGAAACGCTGATTAAAGCCTTCCCCTTGAGGGGGTGAAGAGGGCCTGGAAAACGGTCCGGTGGACCGTTTTCACCGACGATAAGGTCCGGCAGGTCCTGGTGGTGGACCGGCAGAATCATTATTGTCAGTGGATTTAACTATTTTTGCCGGGCCGGATGAGGTGCCGCGGTCTGCTTTGTTCATTAAATCCGCGATTCCTCAGACGAAATTCAGCATAACACCGCCCCCCGCGCTTCTGCGCGGGGGGCGGTCGTTTCAGGGAGTGTTCGCTTCAGGGGATTTCCAGGTCGATCAGCGGGGCGTGCTGCTGCGCGCCGTATACGTCCCGGTCGCCCACGGTGCCGGACGACGTATCCCGCAGGAACGTGATCTTCACCCCCAGGCCGGGGTCGTACCAGGCAAAATCGGTTATATGGGAAACGGGGATGCGGTACAGGGCGGCTATGGCTTCCCGGGTGATCCGGCCGCTTTTTTTGACCCGTTCGTAGGCCTCAGGGTCGCTGAACAGGATATCCAGCGTCACCTCAAAGGGTCCGCTGTTTTTGGAACGCAGCACATGCGCCAGGTCATACAGTCTCATTGCGGTCACCTCCCAGCCATTCTATGGGGAAATACCTGAGCGGGTCGTCCACATACATCAGATGATAGACCGAAAAAACGTACACCGGGCCAAAGGAGATGTCGCTGGGCGCGAAGGGGAAGGCCAGGTTGCCCGCGGTGGACTTGCGGCCGGGATAGCCGTAATGAAGATACGCGCTGCGGGTGGTGGCGCAGATGGCGTCGGCCTTTTCCTGGGTATCGGCGATGACCTCGAACATAAGCCCTATCTCATGGGGCAGGGTACGGTCGGGCTCCAGGCTGCCCATCACGCCGTCCAGCCCGTAATGCACGAAGCGGATCTGATAGCTGTCGCGGGGGATATCGTCGTAATAGCTCTCCACCGATCTGACCACCGCTTCCTCCACCTCGTCCAGCCGGCTGATCAGCATCGGGTCGCGGATGCCTGCCAGCACGAACGTGCGGTAGGCGACCCGCCGCGCCCCTTCCAGCTTGATCGCGTAGGGGGGATAGGTGATCCTGCTTCCGGTCACCCGCACCCGTCCGTCGCCCGCCTGCCTGAAGGCGCAGCAGGACAGGTCCAGCACGATGCCGGGGCCCTTCAGGATATAGGGATGGTCCTTTTCGTAAAAGGTGTGGGCAGCCACGGAGGTGGGCGTGCACTTCCTGCGGGGGTCTGCGGCCCAGACCTCGAAGCCGTCGTCGTCCAGCTGGCCCAGCATGACGTCCTTGGCCGTGCCGGGCTCGGCGCACAGGGTGCCGCACTCCAGTATCTTGCCCAGGTGATAGCACAGCGCCGGGTCGTGGCCGCGCGCCATGCCGACCGCCGCGAAGGAAGCGGGGTCATAGGCCCGTCCGCACAGGACGATGTCGGGCCGGCCTTCAAGGGCCCTGAGGATCGGCTCCACGCCCATCTGGGCGACCACGCCGTTGGTTTCCTTAAGCGTTTCTTCTGTGATGGCGGGCACGTTCACGCTCATGGGCTCGATCCGTCCCTCGCGCTGCGCCATAAGGATATCCTCCTTGGGGATATCCGCGAGGATCACGGCGATGCGGGGGTCCCAGCCCATTTCCTTCGCGATTTCCTGCACGATGTCCAGCGTCCACATGGTGTGCTTGCGCGCGCCGGAACCGCCGCTGGAACCCACCAGCAGCGGGATGCCCAGTCTGCGCGCGCCCTCCATCAGGCGGGAAAGGTCCTTTTTCGCGGCCATGCGGCTGACGATGGCCACTCCCGCTCCCAGCTTGTGGGGGCCGGCGTCGGTGCTGCCCGCGTCCACCACGATGGCGTCGGGGCGCTGCTTCAGCGCCGCCTGAAAGGATTCGTTGGGAAAACCGTATCCTAGTATCCCGCAGGGGGACAGTATCAGCGTCCGCATAAACCTCACCTCCTCGGGGTCATCTGATCAGCGCGGCGAGCTGCTTTCCTGTTTCTATCAGGTCCAGGCCCTTGGTGAACTGCAGACAGGTGCCGCTGGGATAGCGGGTCTTTTCCACCCAGCGGGGAGGAATGGCGTCCACTCCGTAGCGCGCGCCCAATATGGCCCCGGCCACCGCGCCGATGGTATCCGCGTCCCGGCCGAAGTTGCCCGCCAGGATGACGCCCCGGCGGAAGTCGTCGTGCTCCATCTTAAGGCAGGCGAAAGCGGAGGGGATGGCCTCGGCGGTGGTTGCCCAGGCGCTGCTCAAGAGGGCGTCGTGCAGGGGCATCCAGGCGTCCAGCATGTTTCCCTGCGCCTTTTCGACGATCTCAAAGGCCGTGTTCATCGCCGCATACAGCCACGATTCCTTTGGGATGACGGCCATGGCCGCGTCGATGATCTCATCCATCGTCCCGTCCGCCATGGCCACGGCCACGGCGGCGGCGACGGCCTGGGCGCCCCAGATGCCGTCCCTGTAATGGCTGATGGAGGCGTCTATCTCGGCCATGGCCGCGGCGGCGGCGGGGTCGCCGGCGTTGATGACGCCCACGGGGGAAATGCGCATCGCCGAGCCGTCGCTCATGTGGAAGGTGGAATACATGCCCGAATACGGCGGGCGAAGCCCCCGGCGCAGGTTCATCGCGGCGGATACCTCGCTGGCCCCACCCCGCTTGAATTCGTCCTGCACCGCGACGTCCCGAAGCCACGCCTCCACCACGTCTTCGCTTTTCAGCTTTCCGCCGCAGTCGATCAGCGTGCGGGCGGTCAGCAGCGCGAATTCCGTGTCGTCGGTGGACCAGGAGGCACCCTGGTTAAAGTCGGTGGTGATGCCGTAATTGACACGGTTGTCCTGCTTGCGGGCGGCGTCGCCGAAGCTGTCGCCGATGGCCAGGCCGCAGATGCAGCCGACGGCCTTTTTCTGGGCCAGTTCGGGGTTATTGATCAGTTCCTGCCTCGTCATCATGGTGGGATACTTCCTTTCTTTATTGATAGGCTTTTCCGGGTTTTATCGACAGGGTCCCGTGATATGAACGGATCTTCCTTCCTGACGCTTATTGGTACCGCTTCATGATCTCCAGCTCCCCGCGCATGCGCAGGGCGTCGTTTTTCTGTATCAGCCGGGCGGTCCGGATGAAAGCGTCGGCTTCCTGCTTAAGGGAAAGTTGGCTGCGCTGATCCACGGCTTCGATCTCTTTTTTGTCCAGGATACCGTCCCCGTGCAGGGCGCCGAACAGCACCGCCGTCATCACCCCGATGGAATCGGCGTCCCGCCCGCTGTTCACGGCGCGTATGATCCCCTGCGCCGGATCATCCTCAAAGATCAGCAGGTAGGAAAGCGCTATGGGCAATTCCTCTATGGAGAAAAACCGGCTGGGGGTGAAGCTGAGCAGGGGAACGCCCACCTGGCTTTCGGGCCTGCGGGTGGTATCGCCGATGGGCGAATAGGGTAGCAGCGCCTCATGGAGCCGCCGGACGACTTCGCCGTGGTCGTCCCGGATGCCGCGGAGTTTTTTTGCCTCCTCCGTCAGCGCCGCGATGGCCTTACCTGTGCCGTCCCGGGCCAGGGAAAGGGCGGTATTTACCACGGATTCCGCGTCGGCGTCCGGCAGGAAGGCGGCCGCCACGCAGGCCGCCAGCACGCCCGCGGCCTCCAGGCCGTAGCTGAGCTGGTGGGCCATCGCAAAGGATATGGCCTCGTCGTAGGCCGCCTTTGGACGGCCCGCGTTGACCACGCCCACGGGGGAAATGTACATGGCGGCGCCGCAGTTGACGGCGTTGCCGTACCCGCCCTCCCGCGGGTCGCAGTGGGCCAGCAGATGCCGGTTGAAGATATGCTTTTCCGCGTAAAACAAGCGCTCGGCGATCATGCCGACGCGGTCGAATTCCGGGATGTAGCGCTCCCTGTAGGCGATCTCCCTGATCATTCCGTCGGCCATGTCAAAGGCGTCCAGATGGCGCTGCGCCTGATTGTATACGTGCGTCAGGGCGATTGTCATCAGTGTGTCGTCGGTGATGATCCCGTACCCGCGTATCCGGCCCAGGCGGCGGAAGGCGGGCTCGTCCTTTTTGTACCACGGCGTCAGAACGGTTTCCACCTCATGGCCGTAGCGCTCCAGGATCTCCTGACGGGAAAGATGCTCTACCGGCGCGCCCAGGGCGTCCCCGTAGGCCGTGCCGTACAATACACCCCGCACGCTGCTTTCAAAGTCCTTCATCGTTCTCCTCCTAAGGGTGTTTTTTCTTCAGCGCCTTTTTCCTTAAAACTCCTTTACGCGAAGGTTTCCGTACACCGTTCTTCCCATGAAAGGCTTGGCGAAGCCCGCCATTCCGTAGGCAAAAGCGGCGTCCTTTGCCTGAAGGATGGGCTTTCCGTCTACGGACAGGGTCAGCGTATCCCCCTCGGCCTGAAGGCACAGCTCATAGGTTTGCCCGTACTGCCACTCAAAATTGGCGCGCGCCAGGGCAGTTAAACCGAAGTCGTTGCGCATAAGGGCGATCTCGCCGGGCCGCGTGAAGCCGCCCATGTACCCCCTGCGCGTTCCCTGGGCGCGAACGAGCAGCATGTGTCCTTCCCCGTTTTCCGGGGTGACGGGCGCCGCAACACGGATGTCCCGGGCAAAATAGCGGCCCGTAAAGGCCTGGGCCGGCTCGCAGGTCAGCGCGTGCAGCTTTCCGTCCTCCAGCGTCCAGGCCCCGTGATCGTGGGAAAAGGGGGTCACGCAGCCGAATTCCTTGCGGGATTTTTTCAGGTCCACGGTATAATCGGCCTTGCCCCGGACGCGGAAATCGTCCAGGTAGAGCTTGCCCAGGGTCTTCACCTTGCAGTTGCCTTCGTACGCAAAGCCGATCTCGTCGATGGGCTCTCCCTCGGAATCGGGGAGGACGAAGGAGAATTCCATCCATTCTCCGCGCTTCATGACCACGGCCTGCCCGTATTTGAGCTTCTGCGACATCGACAGCCGGCAGTAAGGCCGCACCATCACGGGGTCCCAGCCCTCCCACTGATCCAGGTACAGCCTGAAGCTCATCGTCTGCCCGCTGTATACCTTGGGGGAAAAGACGGGGCTGTAGCGCTCGTCGCTGAAATCCGCCCGGCGGTAGAAGGGCTTCCAGAAGACCCGGCTGCCCTGAAACCTGAGCGGCCGGTCTATGAGGACGGACAGGGAGCCGTGCCCGCTGTAAGCGTGGGTATCGTCGTGCTCCACCCGGGAGAAAAAGGGATCGGACACCCGGAAGCCGTGCGTGCTCCCCGGCAGTTCAAAGTCAAAAAAGATCTCGTCCTCCCGCCAACTGTCCAGAAGATCCGCGGGGGCTTCCTCCCCGGCCAGCCTGTACCCTGTCAGCGCCAGTTCCTTTGAATAGGTGGGGATGTCCAGTATGTTCAGGTCCCCCGAAACGCCGGACAGGACGATCCCGTCATTGATGGGCTCCCGGTAGCAGCTTTTGAGCCCTGCCGGCCCGCGCATCACCCCCAGGATGGTGCCGACGTTGCCGGCGTTGCAGTCGGTGTCCCACCCGCACATCGCGGCGATCTCCACCGTGCGGTTGAAATCCCCTTTTCCGTACAGCAGGGACAAAACGCACACCCCGGCGTTGGGGATGATATGGCACACGCCCGGATAACGGTCGTAGCCCCACTCCTTTTCCAGATACTGCCGGCACGCGCGCCAGTCGTCGGGATGCTCCCGGTGGAAGGCTCTGACCGCGCGCAGCACCGCCGAATAGGTGGAGTCCGGGCTCAGGTATCCGGCGGCCTTGTCCACGAGCTTTTCCACGTCGTCCATGACGAAGGCCAGCGCGATGGCCGCGCAGATGAAGCGCGCGCCCTCCAGTCCTTCCCCGTCGTGGGAAACGCTGGCGGAAACGGCGCCCCTGCGGGCGGCGGCTTCCGGGTCGCCGGGGCTCACCAGGCCCCAGGTGTCGATGAAGATCTGCCCCCCGATCTGCTCGGCCAGGGTCTTTCCGTTCTGCGCGATCGAGCCGGACTGAGGGGCCGGCACGCCGTTTTTCAGGTTCAGGTAGGCCGTGTGCTCGGTGCTGACGCCGTAGCCGCCCCACCAGAACATGCCCGTTCCCTCCCGCGCGTAATTGAGCCAGGCGCGCGCCACGTCCTGTGCAACGGGTTCCCGGTCCCGGGCATCGTCGTTGAGCGCCCGCAAAAAATGCACGGGGCCGTTCGCGTCGTCGTCGGCGGCAAAATTGATGTAGTCCTTCACATACCGGGTGATCTCCCCGTAGGTATCCCGGATGCGCTCATAGGTCCAGATGGTGGGCTCCACCGGGGCACCCAGCCGGATGCCTATGTTCATGCCCAGAAAGCCGCCGTACACCTTTTCAAGATAGTCTTTGACCATGCTTATACCTCCTGCGCGCGCAAAAACGCGGCGGTTTCCTCCAGCGTGGGGATGGACGACTGGGCTCCCGGACGGGTGACGGAGAGGGCCGCGGCGGCGTTGGCGAAGCGGATGCACTCTTTGATCGGCTCTCCGTCTGCGAGCCTTCGGCAGAACGTGGCGCAGAAGGTGTCTCCCGCCGCCGTGGTGTCCACGGTTTTGACCGAAAAGCCCGGCACACGGAGCGCCCCCTCACGGTTGACCAGCAGCGCCCCGTTTTTGCCAAGCGTCGCCAGTACCGCCGCAGCGCCCCGGTCAAGCAGCGCTCTGGCGGCGGTTTCCGCCTGCGCGGGATCGTTCACGGGAAGGCCTGAAAGCCTTGAAAGCTCCGTCTCGTTGGGGCACAGGTAATCCAGCATCGGATACACCTCGTCCGGAAGGGATTCGGGCGCCGGAGCGGTGTTCAGCACCACCGTGCAGCCGTGCTTTTTGGCCAGGCGTATCGCCTCGAACACCGCCGGATGGGGGATCTCCATCTGCAAAAGCACCACCCGGCTTTGGGCGATCTGCGCTTCGTGATCCTTAATATAGGAAACATCGCAGCGCTCATTGGCGCCGGGCAGGACGATGATGCTGTTTTCACCGTCCGCGGACACGCTGATCACGGCCTGCCCCGTGGGCTCGGGGCATACGCTCACCCCGTACGCGTCCACGCCCGCTTCCTTAAGCCCGTCAAGCAGCCTTTCGCCGAATTGGTCCCGGCCCACCAGGCCGATCATGGCCGTGCCCGGGCCCATGCGGCCCCCGGCGATGGCCTGGTTGGCCCCCTTGCCGCCGGGGATATAGCCGTGCAGCGTCCCCATCAGCGTTTCTCCCGCGCGGGGGATGGACGGCACATGGATGACCATGTCCATATTGAGGCTGCCGATCACAAGCAGTTTGTTCACCGTGCTTCCTCCTTTGTCTGTACGCGTCTGTACGATCAGAAAGAGAAACCGTTTACTCTGTATTTTAATTATATATGCTCCCGGCAGGCTTGTCAAGAAGGAAACTTTTTCTTTCGTGACCGGTTGCCTTGAGGCCGTATCCCTGCTATAATGGAAAAAAGGGGGCCTTAAGATGGGAAAAACCATATCGGATATTGCCAGAATCGCCAACGTTTCCAAAGCAACCGTATCCAGGGTCATCAACGGGAAATCCCAGGGCGTCAGCAAGGAGACGGCGGAGCGCATCCGGCGCATCATCGAGCAGGAGGGCTACCTTCCCAACAGCCTGGCGCGCAGCATGGTCAGCGCCCGCACCGGGACGCTGGGCTTTGTGGTGCCGGATATCGGCAATCCCTTCTTCTCCCAGATCGTTCGCGGCATCGTGCGCTGCGCCTCCCGCAGGGGCTACACGGTGTTTTTGTGCAATTCCGACAACGATCCCGAGCTGGAGGGCGCTTTCATTCAGTCCATGCTGGAAAAGCGCGTCGACGGCCTGGCCCTGATCTCCAGTGACAAAAGCGGCAAAAAAACCATCGCGGCGCTCAAAAACCAGGATATTCCCGTCGTCCAGGTGGACCGGATCGTCAACCCGCAGGACGCCAGCGTTGTCATCGACAACAGGACGGGCATGCTGATGGCGGCGGACTATTTTTTGAACAAAGGCGCCGATAAGATCGCCTTTCTGGCCGGCACCCGGGGCGTTTACACCACCGAGCAGCGCCTGATGGGGCTTAAGGACGCGCTGGAAAACAGGGGCAGGAGCCTCAGTGATATCTGGCTGGACTACGGCCATTATTCGGTGGCCTCAGGCATGGAGATGGCCCGGCGCCTGCTGGACGCGGGGACGCCCGTCCGGGCGGTGCTGGCGGGCTGCGACACCATCGGCATCGGCGTCCTTCGGGCCTGCCGCGCCCGGGGCGTGCGCGTCCCGGAGGATCTGGAGGTTTTCGGCTTCGACGGCATCTCCATGGCGGAGGTGGTGGATCCCGTTTTGTCCACCGTCGTGCAGCCCATCGACGAACTGGCGGAGGAAAGCGCCAATCTGCTGATCGGCATGGTAGAGGGAACGGTTACGACGAAGCGTCACCTGGTCATAGAGCCCCGCCTGCTGCTCAGGGGGACGACGCTGAACGGCTGAAATTTGACCTGTTTTTTCATCATGCTCCGTCTTTCCGGCAAAAAAAGTTCACTTTTTTTCAAATCAGGGCTTGCAATCCCGGCCAAAAGCTATTATAATGCGAATCAAGAGAAACCGTTTACGCAATCTTTCTGCTCTGCATCTGCCCAGACTAAAAAGCTGAATGACCGCCGGAAAGAGGGGATCGCTCCATGACCAACGGACTTGAGGCCGCCCGGCCTAAGCCCCAGCGCTCAAAAAAGCTTATGCGGCTGCGGGCGGACCGGGTACTCTATCTCATGCTGGCCCCCACGCTCGTTTACTTCATCATCTTCCGCGTGTGGCCCATCATCAACATGCGCCTGGCCTTCTTCGATTTCAAAGCCAAAAAGCCCTGGGTCTACGCCGGGCTCAAGTACTTCAACACTATCTTCACCAGCCCCCAGTTTTCCAAGATCCTGGCCAACACCCTGATCATCAGCTTCATGAAATACGTGCTGCTGTTCCCGGTGTTCGTCATATTCGCCATCCTTTTAAATGAAATGCGCAGCGTGCGCCTGCGCAAATACGTCCAGGTGGTCTCCTACCTGCCGCACTTCCTTTCCTGGGTCGTCATCGCCGGCATCTGGATCGGCATGCTGAATACCTCCGGCGTGGTCAACCAGCTTACAGGCTTTTTCGGCGCCGCGCCGGTCAATTACATGACCAGCAAATCGGCCATCCGCTGGATACTGATGCTGTGCGAGGGCTGGCGCAGCCTGGGGTGGGATTCGATCGTCTATTTCACCGCCATCATCGCCATCGACCGCTCGCTCTACGAGGCCGCCGATGTGGACGGCGCCAGCCGCCTGCAGATCATCCGCTACGTCGTGCTTCCCGCGCTGGTGGTTCCCATGACCACCATGTTCATCCTGAACCTGGGCTATTTCCTCAACGCCGGCTTCGACCAGGTCCTTAACATGACCAACGACTCCGTCAACAGCGTGATCGACATACTGGACACCTATATCTACCGCATCGGCCTTGAGAAGGGCCAGTATTCCCTGGCCACGGCCATGGGTATGCTCAAGGGCGTGGTGGGCACGCTGCTGGTGCTTTTGACCCATGTTACCTCCAAACGGCTTACCGGCACGGGCGTATGGTGAGGTGAGCGCGATGAAAAAGAAGTTTTCTGTAGGCCAGCTGGTACTGGCCGTGCTGATGGTCGCCATAAGCCTGACGATGGTGATCCCGCTGCTCAACATCCTGGCGCGCTCGATCTCCGCTCCCGAAAGGTCGTCCGCCATGACGGGCCTTGAGATCATCCCCCGCGGGTTAAGCCTGCTCAACTATCAGATCATCTTTTCCAACCCCGTCCTGCTGCCCAGCATCATCAATTCCGTCAAGATCACCATCATCGGCACCCTGATCAACGTGCTGCTGACCACCAGCGCCGCCTACGTCCTGAGCCGCAAGAACCTCATGTTCAAGAAGGCCATCATGGTCTTCCTGATCATCATGATGCTTTTTGATCCGGGCCTGGTCCCCGAATATCTGGTGGTCCAGAAGCTCGGCCTGATGAACACGCACTGGGCGGTCATACTGGTTTCCGCGGTCAATGTGTACTACCTGATCATCTGCATGCGCTATTTCGAGGCCGTTCCCGAGTCCCTGCACGAGGCGGCCATGCTGGACGGCGCGGGCCATGTCCGCATCTTCGCCCAGATCTACCTGCCCCTGGCCAAGGCCGGCGTGGCGACGATCTTCATGTTCTACGCCGTCGTCCGCTGGAACGACTACTTCCGTCCCGGCATCTACATCCTGTCCTCCTCCCGCACCACCCTGCAGGTCATCCTGCGCCAGTTCATCGTGTCCGGGGATACCGCGGCCATCATAGGCGCGCAGAACCTGCTGAGCTACAACGAATTCGCCAAGGTGGACTATACCGCCCTTAAAAACGCCACCATCGTGGTGGCCATCATCCCGATCCTCCTGCTTTATCCCCTGGTGCTCAAGTTCTACACCGGCGGCGTGATGAGCGGCGCGGTGAAGGAATGATCCGGTACTCCGGCCGCCGCAGGCGCGGTCTGGATATAAAAAATTGAAAGGAGAACCCCTGTCATGAAGAAACTGTTAGCATGGATCCTGGTCTGCTCGCTGATGCTCGGCTGCGCTGCCGCGCTGGCGGACGGCATCGGCTCCCCCGACAAGCCCGTCAAGATCACCATCCTCGAAAAGGACGTCAGCCCTGAGGTCGATCCCGAGATCCTGAAGATCGAGGCCGCCATCGAGGCCGGCATGGCCGCCCAGGGCAACTACGTCGATCTGGAATGGCTGGAAGCCCCCGCCGGCAAATACATCGACGTTGTGCCGCTGGCGCTCAGGACCGGCCAGTTTGAAGCCGACATCGTGTACTTCCAGAACGGTGTGGAATACGAGCTCGCCCAAGAAGGCATGCTGGCCGACCTGACCGACTATGTCAAGAACTCCACCTACCTCAAGGCCCTCTACAAGGACTACAACTGGACCCGCCTGGAGAACTTCCCCTACCTGCTGTGGCTGGCTCCGGCCTTCACCTATACCGCCCAGCTGCGCAGCGACTGGTTTGACCAGCTGGAGGCTAAGGACGCCTTCCTGGCCGATCCCACGCCGGACAATTTCTACGCCGTCCTCAAGGAACTCAAGGACAAGGGTCTGTGCCAGTATCCCCTGACCACCGACAACAACAAGCTCCGCTTCGACGGCTTCATGAACGTGGCCTTCGGCATCGAGTCCTCCATCACCCAGGTGGACGGCCGCTGGGTGTTCGCCGAGGTCACCGAGGGCACCAAGGCCAAGTTCAAGTTCCTCAACAAGCTCTACAAAGAAGGCCTCCTTGATCCGGACTTTGTCACCAACGCCTGGGATTCCATGGAGCAGCGCTTCTATGAGGGTGTCAGCGCCGTGATCGGCGGCCGCGTGGGCGCCACCACCAAGATCTATGACGACAAGATGAAGGCCACCAACGGCGAACAGGCCACCCTGACGATCCTGCCCCCGCTCAAGGGCGAAAAGCAGGCCTACGCCGCCGTGGACGTGCTGCGCGAGCCCCGCGGCTTCGCCATCATGGAGGATTCCGAAGTAAAGGACGCCGCCTTCGCGGTATTCGAGTACATCTGCAGCCCCGAGGGCCGCAAGCTTGACCTGCTGGGCTTTGAGGGCGAGCAGTACACGGTGGAAGACGGCAAGATCGTCTTCACCGACAAGCTGGCCGACTGGTGGACCCGCTTCTTTGAGACCAACGAGGGCCTGGAAGCGCAGCTGGCCGCCCCGCTTTATTCCGCCGCCGTGCAGACCTCCATCGACATGTCCAACCAGTATTACATCGAGGATACCAACATCCTCACTCCCAATGAGCTGATCACCCAGCGCGACGCCATGACCAACGTGTACAACGAGTACTACTTCGACTTCGTCACCGGCGTCAAGGACATCGACGCCGAGTGGGACAACTACGTGGCCGAGTGGAACGCCAACGGCGGCGACGCCTTCGCCGAATACCTGGCCGGCGTCATGAAATAAACCTGCCTGACAAGCGCATTTTTACCAAGCCCATCACCCCGATGCCTGTGCCCCGCGGCGCAGGCATCTTTGCGTCAAAAGAGGGCGGAGGCGGCCGCGCCCAACGGCCGATGAAGGCCGGTAAAGTCCCGGTGAGCATGGCATTTTCAGCGTCAGGGACGCAGAATATGTTTCAGCAAACAGTGGGTTAATTGAGGCGGCACGGTAAGAGACGGAGAATGATTGCCTATTGACTTGGTAGGCTGAAGATGATACACTCACAATGGTTTTCCGGCGGAAAAAATGCGCCGGGAACGGGGGAGGAATGACCTCATGATGATATCCACGCGCGGGCGGTACGCGCTGCGCGTCATGGCCTGCCTGGCCCGCATGGACCGGGAAAAATACATACCCCTCAAGGAGATCACCGACGCAGAGGAGATTTCCCAGAAATACCTGGAGGGCATCATGGGCACGCTGTCCAAGGCGGGGCTGGTGGAAAGCGCCCACGGCAAGGGTGGCGGCTACCGCCTGTCCCGCGCGCCGGAGGACTACCGCATCGGCGAGATCCTGCGCCTGACCGAGGGCTCCCTGTCCCCGGTATCCTGCGTGGAGGGTACGGAAACGCCCTGCCCCAACGCCTCCCGCTGCTCCGCCCTCCCTGTCTGGCGCCGGCTGGACGAACTGATCAACAATTATCTGGACAGCATTTATCTCTCCGACCTCATCGGCGACTTCACGGGGGACAATTACGTCATCTGACCATCCGTTCGGGTCCCTTTATTTCTGTATTTGGAGGATACGCATGCGCTTTTCTTCCGCCGGGAAAGTCCTTTTCCCGGGACGAATCTTCGCTTTCCTGATCATATCGCTGCTTTTGTTCCAGGCGCTGTTTCCCGCCCTGGGTGAGGGCGGCCTGGCCTTTTCCATTTCCAGCGCCCTGATCACGCCCGGGGAAAACGTTTCCATCTATTACGACCTTCCCAGGGAGGGGGCGCTTTCGGTCACGCTGCTGGACGGCGCGGGGGAAACCGCCGCCGTGCTGATGGACGGCCAGGTGATGCAGGCAGGCTTTCACGAGGCGCTCTGGAACGGGCTGGACCATTTAGGCACCCCGATGCCTGAGGGCAGCTACACCCTGCGCCTTTCCCTGGACGGCGAACATATGGACATGGCCGTGGTCATCGGCCCCGCCAGGGCGCAGACCGCCTTTTCCTTCGGCGCGCCGACGGACGTGCCGCAGGACGCGGTGGTGATCACGCCCACCTCCGCCCCGCCCAGGGAAACGCCCGCACCCACGCAGACGCCCGCCCCGGCGCCCGCTCAGTTCACGCCCGCCTTCCGTTCCTCCCATATCCCCGCCCACAGCCCGGACGGCTGCTACTGGTGCACGCCCATGGATATCGGGGACGAGGAAGCGGTGTGGAACATGCTCACCTCCCCGATTTACACAGTCAAGGCCGGCCAGCGTGAGCAGGTCATCGTCCGCGAGGAGCCGGACGAAAGGTCTTCGGGCCTGGGCGTGGTGACCGGCGAGTCCATGGGCCTGCATGTCCTGGAAAACCGCAAAGACGGCTGGTCGCTGGTGGAATGCTATTCCGCCTCCTTCCACGATTCTCGCGTCAAGAACTGGAATGCCTATATCACCGGCTACATAAAGACCAGTCAGATCGAAAAAATCATCCCGGACCAGACCTTCGGCGTCGTCATCGACAAGCTGACCCAAAGGCTGTATCTGTTCAAAGAAGGGCATCTTTTTTCGACGCTGCTGGTGTCTACCGGGCTGTACAACAGCAAACAGCCCTACAACGAAACGCGCTCGGGCGAGTTTCTGCTGGTGTCCAAGGTGGGGCATTTTCAGTCCGATTCCATGAAATGCCGCTACGCCCTGCGGTTTGACTCGGGCGACCTGCTGCATGAAGTGCCGCATGTGGAGAACGCGGACGGCGGCCGCAATTACAAGGCAACAGAGTATAAGCTGGGTACCCGCGCCAGCCACGGCTGCATCCGCGTTCAACGGCTCAAAAACCCCGAAGGGGTCAACATGATGTGGCTGTACGACAATTTGGCTGTGGGCGGGAATCACCCGACCAAGCTGGTGATCTGGGAGGATTTCGCGGGAAGGACCATTCCCTATCCTTCCGATGACACGCTGCTTTATTATAACCCCAATAACGGCAGCAATTATCATACCGCGGCAGACTGCAACGGCGTCAAGGAGCAGTACCGCCCCCTGACCGCCTTCACCTACGGGGAACTGGACACGGGTTCCTACGCCAAACTGACCGCCTGCCCCTACTGCTATCCCCCCCTCAGAAAAGCCGAGATCGACCAGGTGAACCGCGACCATGAGACCGTCTCCCCGGGCATGGTCAGCGATTACCACCAGGCGAACTGACAGCCCCCCGGCTGCCAGTCCCTTCAAAGGGCCCGCGCATTCATGCGCGGGCCCTGTTCTGACTGTGTTTTTCTTGACATATGTGCTGGTTCCGTGGTACATTGCAATAGAATGTGAACTTATTTGTACCCCGCGTCAAACTGTCGGCCATCATTCTTTTCCGGCCGGGAAATATCCGAACGGATCCTTAAAACTGATTTGGACGCGCTCCCGCCCTTTCTGTATCTGAAAAGGAGGAATCACCGTGTTGTGCACTCTTTACAGGCGGTCCGCCCGGTTGGCGGCGCTGCTGTTTTGTCTTTGCGTGGTCTTTCTTCTGGCAGTCGGTTCGCCTGCCGGCGCGCTGGCCGACAGTCTGGACAACTGTGCCTGTTCGTCCGCATACCAGGGCTGGTACCAGGTAACCTCAGGCAATGGTCTTTGGCTGCATTCCGCCCATGATTATGGTGTTTCCAGCAATATCATCCTTCTTCCTGCGAACGCCTGGGTGTGGATGTCCAAAAAGGCCACAAACGCCACCTATGCGCATGTGACATATCAATATACATATTATGGTATCGCTTCGGCCAATTACCTGAAAAAAGCTGCCAGCTATACAGTGACGCTGAATGACAACGGCGGTTACGGCGGCGAGGGCAGCTTCACGGTATGGAAGGGCGTTCCTGATGAGTTCGATTGGGTCCGGGTTCCGTCCCGCGAAAACTATACCTTTACAGGCTATTACAGCGGCGGCACGCAGGTATACGGTGCGAACGGCTGGGCCAACTACGATTCCGGCTTCTGGTCCGGTACCGCCTGGAATTACGACGGCAGCATCACGTTGACCGCCGGCTGGCAGTCCAATACCGTTCCTGTGACCAGCGTTACCATGAGTGAAATGTTAACGGCGGCCACCGTAGGGGAAACAGTCACTTTGACCGCGGAGGTGGCTCCTTCCAACGCGACCTATAAGAGCCTGACCTGGACATCCAGCGATCCATCGGTGGCAACGGTGAGCAACGGCCGGGTAACGGCCATCGCTCCGGGCTACTCTACCATCACCGCAACGGCGCAGGACGGTTCGGGCTGCTCTGATTTCTGCATATTCACCGTCTATCCCAGCGTGGAAAAACTGACACTGAACAGAAACTCCGTTAAACTCAGCGCTTATGCACCCTTTAACCGAACACAGTTTCTTCCCACGCTGGAACCCCTGGCCAACGTGAACGTTCTTTGGGAATCCAGCGATCCCACCGTGGCAGTAGTCAGCGATACAGGCCTGGTGACAGCGGTGCGTGAAGGCCGTGCGGTCATTACGGCCAGCGTCCGCAACGGCCCCTCCGATTCCGCCGTTGTGAACGTGGTTTCGGGCTTCCAGACCGTGACATTGCCCGACAACCTGACCGAAATCGCGGCGGAGGCCTTTGCGGGGACCGGCATGGAAGCGGTAATGATTCCCAAGAGCGTCGAATCTGTCGGGAGCCGTGCATTTGCCGACAATCCCAGCCTCCGGTTCGTTTTTGTTCCCAGAAGCATATACGCACTTTACAGCGATGCTTTTGAAAACGACCCGAATCTCACCATGATATGCGGCTGGGACGGTCCGTTTGTCGATGGTGTTCCTTCCGTATATGACGATGACGCCGCTTTTATCCCTGTCCGCACGATCAGCATGCCCGCCTCCATGACACTGACGCAGGATGACCAGGCGGTGCTGGAACTGACTTTCCAGCCCCTGTTCTCCTCCAACCAGGGCGTTATCTGGGAAACCAGCGACCCTTCCATCGCCGTGGTGGATGATTACGGTTGTGTGACAGCGGTGGGTCTGGGCACTGCCCGGATTACGGCCACTGCTGTGGACGGCAGCGGTACCAGCGCAGGCTGCACAGTCACCGTGGTGATGCCCAATGTGAGCGTGAGCGCCCTGGAAGAAAACTTTTTCCTTGCAGACAACGATGTTTCGGTGAACGTTCAGCTGCAGATAGCCGGCGTTCCCAGCAGGAGCAGCGTGACCGCACTGGGCTATGAGCTTTATGATCAGCAAGGCAATCCGCTGGCCGTCTTTAGTGAGCCCGTTGAATCAGCCGGGCTGTATTTCCGTGCTTTTGCGATTGGCAGGTCTATGCGTGGGCTGATCATGCCTTCCACCACCTACCGCATCCGGTACCTGGCAGTGGTCAGAGGAAACACCTATTACAGCGGCTTCAGCGAATTCACTACCCTTGCTCCCGTTCCCAGACTGGTGATGGATCAGGAATCCCTGATACTGACCGAAGGCGATCGCGCGTCGCTGAATGCCATTATATATAACCATGAGCCCGATGAGATCATCTGGAGCTCCTCCAATACCAGCGTAGCCCATGTGGTCGACGGCGAGGTGACCGCCAGGAGTCCGGGCACAGCTACCATTACGGCCAGGCTGCTCAATGACGCATCCCTGAAGGCCTCCTGCACCGTTACGGTAGAAAGCCTTGTGATCACAGCAAAGTCGGTGACGCTCAGCGAAAGTTATGCGGAAGTGGAAATGGGCCAGACTAAAACGCTGAACGCCTCCGTATACCCCGCCGACGCAGTGGACGCCTATATCACCTGGTCGGTATCTGATCCTTCCGTGATATCGGTTTCAAACGGCGTGATCACCCCCCTGGCCGTGGGACAGAGCAGCGTGACCGCCGCTGTTTCGGGCAAGCCGCACATCAGCGCTTCCTGCGCCATCACGGTGAAAGTGCCCACGATCACGGGCGTGAGCCTTTCAAACACGGGCCTGACCATGACACCCTACGGTGAATACGCGCTGCGCGCCTTTGTGCAGCCTTCCACGGCAAGCCAGGATGTGCTTTGGACCAGCAGCGACAGCTCAGTGGCCACGGTAGACAGTACGGGCAGGGTTACAGCGCTCAAGGGAGGCACCGCCGTCATCACGGCGGCCTCCGGTATCGACCCCGGCAGGACCGCTTCCTGCACCGTCACCGTCAAACAGGATGTGTCCTTCTACGAGTACAGCACCTCCGGCGTCAGCTCGACCACGGCGTATATCTCGGTTAAGCTCTCCAAGGCCAGCTCCAGCTATACTTATCCCACTTACGGCGTGCGCATCCTGAACGCCGACGGCAGCGTGTATACGTCCTGGTCGGCCAGCAATCCTTATCCTTCCACCACCACCAGGATCACCTTTGAGCCGCTGTCCAATGATTCCGGCGGATGCAATATCATTTTGAATCCGGGCACCGGCTATTACTGGCAGATCTTTGTCACCTGCAACGGGCTGACCTATTACAGTGCCAAAACCTGGTTCCAGACCCTGGAAGCAAGTGCCGTGACGCTTCCGACCAGCGTGAGCGCTTCCTATGCTTCAGGCCCTTATTATCAGAAATTGCTGGACGCTTACAGCAAGAGCTATTCCAGTCAGGCTGAAAAGTTCGTGGCGATCGCGCTGAGCCAGAAGGGCTATAAGGCCGGGGGCAGCCTGAATGAGCTTTCCGGCAACGGTCCGGGTGACAATAATCATAAATATACGGAATACTACAGCCACTTCCGTCCAACAGGGGCGTATGACTGGTGTGCGTATTTTATTGCCTGGTGCGCCCGGATGGCGGATATCCCCACATCGATTATCCCCACCAAGGCCTATGCCTCCCAGTATTCCTCATTTGGCACCGTACACAGGATATGGAGCGACGATTTCACCACCTACCGCGGCGATTACAAGCCGCAGGTGGGCGATCTGGTGATGTCAACACCTTATTGCGAAGTAAAAATATCTCCGAACACAATTTGCGGAAAGCATTACAATGAATGGAATACCGCGTCGCACGTTGCCATCGTAGCTTATGTATACCCTGAAAGGACAGCGTCCGGCGCCTGGAAATTCATTACCATTGAGCGAGGACAGAATAATACCGTACAAAGCTATACCGTGACAGACAAGAAAACCAGAATGGAGCAGTATACCTGCACGGATCCGGATCACGGCCATCTGAAGTACTACATCGAAAAACAGCCGGCCAAGCAGTTCAATTACTTCGTCCATCCCAACTGGTCCTGGTAAAAACATCCGGAAAACAGCACACCCTTAGGCCGGGCGGAACCTCACGACGCCCGGCCGGTATTGTATTTAATCTGGATTTTTGTTCGCGAAAAGTTGCAGAAACCGGCCCGCTGTGGTAGAATAACACCGTTTATACTGAATAAAGTCTTTCCGCTTATGGCGGAACGGACGCAAAAAGGAGGATACTTCATGAAAAAGAGCCTGAGCCTGCTTTGCCTGATGCTCTGCCTGGTTCTGACGGCCGGCATTCTGCCCGCCGCGGCGGAGATCGACACCTCCACCTACCGCACCCTGTATTCCAGCGAGGTGACGACGCTGAACTACCTGGTCACCTCCACCACCAACGAGTTCGCCATCGCGGCCAACATCATCGACACCCTGGTCGAATACGATATGTACGGCCGGATGCTGCCCTCCCTGGCGACCGCGTGGGAAAACTCTGAAGACGGCCTGACCTGGACCTTCACCCTCCGCCAGGACGCCTGCTGGGTCGACGGAAACGGCGAAGTGTACGCCCCCGTCACCGCCAACGACTTTGTGGCCTCCGCCCAGTACATCCTGAACGCGCAGAACGCCTCCTCCACCGCCAACATCATCTATGACGTGATTGAAGGCGCTGAGGCGTATTATCAGGGCACCGCCACCCCCGAAGAGGGCAAGGAGCCCGCTCCGGTCATGGAATGGGACACCGTCGGCATCAAGGCGCTGGACGATTATACCCTCCAGTACACCCTGAAGGAGCCCGTGCCCTACTTCCTCTCGATGCTTACCTATGTCTGCTTCATGCCCGTGAACGCTCAGTTCCTTGAACAAAAGGGCGATTCCTTCGGCCTGGCCACCGGCAACGACACCCTGCTTTACTGCGGCGCCTACTACCTCAGCCAGTTCAAGCCCCAGGAGATCCGGGTGCTGAGCAAGAACGAAAAGAACTGGGACGCCGATAAGGTGCACATCACCACCATCGAGCAGAAGTACAACAAGGAAGCCGCCAACGTATCCGCCGAAATGTACCTGCGCGGCGAGGTGGACAGCGCCTCCCTGAGCACCGAGATGGCGGAAGACTGGCTGGCCGACGAGGAAAAGGCCGCAAAGATCCACCCCATCCGCCAGACCGAGTATTATTCCTACTTCTACACCTTCAACTTTGATCCCCAGTTCGACGCCGAGTTCGAGCCCGACAACTGGAGGCTGGCCGTCAACAACGAGAACTTCCGCCTCTCCATCATCAACGCCTTCAACCGCGTCAAGGCCAAGACCCTCGTTGATCCGGACAACCCCGAGATGATGCTGTACAACACCATCACCCCGCCCGCCTTCGTGCTGGACGGCGGCAAGGACTATGTGGACATCGGCCCCCTGGCCGCCATCACCGCCCGCGGCGCGGACACCTTTGATCAGGAAGCCGCCCTGGCCTATAAGGAAAAGGCCGTCGCCGAACTGACCGCGGCCGGCGCCACCTTCCCCGTCAAGGTGCTGCTTCTGTACAACCCCAACCAGTCCGCCAACAACTCCGACCGCGAGGCGCAGATCGTCGAGCAGCAGCTGGAGGACGTGCTGGGCACCGATTATATTGACGTCGTGATCGAATCCGGCCCCTCCACCTCCTACCTGTCTTCCCGCCGTTCCGGCCTGTACGGCATGATGAACTGCAACTGGGGCCCCGACTACGCCGACCCGCAGACCTACACCGAGCCCTTTGACGTGGGCAACAAGTACGCCTTCATGGACAAGGCCACCGATACCGAGACCCTGAACGGCTATTACGAGCTGCTTGAAAAGGCCAAGGCCATCACCAATGACATGTCCGCCCGCTACCTGGCCTTCGCCGAGGCGGAAGCCTATCTGCTTGAGCACGGTTACGTCATGGCCTTCGGCTACGGCTCCGGCGGCTACACCGCTACCCTACTGGATCCCTTCTCCGGCCCCATCGCGCCCTTCGGCCTGACCAACGAGCGCTTCAAGGGCCAGTACAAGCTGTCCGACTATATGGACACCGACGAGTACTATGACGCCATGGACGCCTATGAGGCGGCCAAGGATTCCGCTCAGTAACGCATCATCCCAAAGGCATTCAAGCTTCGCTTTGCGGCAGGGGTTTTCCCCTGCCGCAAAGCGCTGTATTTCCTGACGAATCCGTGACACTGCGGCACGGGAAAGGGAAGCAAGGCATTGGCTAAATATCTGCTCAAGCGTATCGGGCAGTCCCTGTTTACGCTGATCATCATACTGACCGTCGTGTTCATCATGGTCCGTCAGATGCCTATCGACGGCTATTTTGAAAACATCGACAAGCTGGACGAGGCGGTCATCAAATCCACCCTGGACTCCATGGGCCTGAACGACCCCCTCCCGGTGCAGCTCAAGGACTTTTTTGTGCGCCTTCTCCGTGGGGATCTGGGCACGTCCACCCGCTACAGCCGAGGGGTTCCCATCGCCGGCATCATCGCCGCCAAAGCGCCGATTTCGATTGAAATGGGCGTGCTTTCCATGATCCTTTCCATGATCCTGGGCATCCCTCTGGGCGCTGCGATGGCCCGCAGCAAAAACGGCTTCTGGGACCGCTTCGGCACCATATTCATCGTCCTGGTCAACGCCGTGCCGGCGGCGGTCTATTATATCTATCTGCAGTCCTACGGCACCACCCTGCTGCGCGTCAGCATGCTGTTTGACCGCGGCAACTGGGTGTCCTGGATACTGCCGGTTTTTTCCATGTCCCTGGGAAATATCGCCTATTACGCCATGTGGCTGCGCCGCTATATGCTCGACGAGCTCAACAAGGACTATGTCCGCCTGGCCCGGGCCAAGGGCGTCAACTCCCGCAAGATCACCATGCGGCACGTGTTCCGCAACGCCTTCGTGCCCATGATCCAGTATATTCCCACCAGCCTGCTTTTCACCGTCGGCGGCTCCATTTATATCGAGTCGCTCTATTCCATTCCCGGCATGGGCGGCCTGCTGGTGGACGTCATCAGCAAGCAGGACAACCCCATGGTGCAGGCCATCGTGATGATCTATTCCTGCATCGGCATCATCGGCATGATCCTGGGCGATCTTTTGATGGCGCTCATCGATCCGCGGATCACGCTGGCCCGGAAGGAGGCGAGCCGCTGATGGAGAGCATGAAGGACAAAATGGCCCGCCCCCTGGAAAAATCCATGCTCACCTTCGCGGCTTACGACGAGGAGGCCGCCGAAAAGGGGGGCTATTCCAATTACTCCTACTGGGGAAGCACCTTCCGCTGCTTTCTTAAAAACCGCGCCGCCATGGGCTTTGCGGTGGTACTGGCGGTGCTGCTTCTGTTCACCGTCATTCAGCCCTGGCTGCCCGGGCAGTTCCAGGCGAACCTGGTCATCAATCACCCCGTCACCGGCATCCAGATGATGAACGTGCAGCCGGGGCTTAGCAACGTGGCGGCCAAAGTGGAATCGGGCACGGTGCTCCGCGTATCGTCCTGGGCGGACGAAAAGTGGGCGGCGGTCAGCAACGTGCTGGTCACCATCCCCAAGCGCACGGATTTTACCGTCACCGCCTACGGCGAGGACTTCTGCCAGGTCGAATACAAGGGCATGACCGGGTACGTCAAAAACGACTTTTCAACCAAGCTCAAGCTGCCTGAAGACGTGAATGCCGTGCCCTACCAGGCCCGCTCCAATTTTCCCCTGTCCCTTTTTTCCTCCCGGGAGGAACTGACCTTCCGCGGGGACGAGCTTTTTGTCCTGAAAAGCGCCCTCGTGTTTAAGGACGGCGGCATGGCCGAAACGAAGGGAAAGGCCGAGCTGCGCCTTTTGCCCGACACCCGTCCCTTCCTTTTCGGCACCAACAACGCAGGGCAGGACCTGTGGGCCATGGTCTGGTCGGGCACCAGGACGTCCCTGACCATCGGCGTGGTGGTCGCCCTTTTCCAGGCGCTGTTAGGCATCCTGATCGGCGTTCTGTGGGGCTACGTCCGCTCGCTTGACCGGCTGTTGACCGAGGTCTACAATGTCATCGACAATATCCCCACCACCATCGTGCTGATTTTGATCTCCTACATCATGCGCCCCGGCGTGCGCACGCTGATATTCGCCATGAGCATCACCGGCTGGGTGGGCATGGCCCGCTTCGTCCGCAACCAGATCATCATCATCCGCGACCGGGACTATAACCTGGCCTCCCGCTGCCTGGGCACGGGCACGGCGCGCATCATCACCCGCAACCTGCTGCCCTATCTGGTGTCGGTCATCATGCTGCGCATGGCGCTGGCGGTGCCGGGGGCCATCGGCAGCGAGGTATTCATCACCTATATCGGCCTGGGCCTTCCGGTCAGCATCCCCTCCTTAGGCAACCTCATCAACGTCGGCCGCAAGCTCCTGGCCACCTCTTCCAGCTATCAGCTGGTGTTCCCCACCATCGTGCTGTCCGTGATCACTGTCTCTTTCTATATCATCGGCAACGCCTTCGCCGACGCCGCCGACCCCAAAAACCATCTGTGAAAGGAGACTTTGCCGATGGATAAGGATATCGTGCTTTCCGTCCGCAACCTGAACGTGAAGTTCTCCCTGCGCGGCAAGGTGCTCCACGCCATCCGGGACGTTTCCCTGGACCTGTACAGGGGGGAGACCCTGGCCATCGTGGGGGAGTCCGGCTCGGGCAAGTCCGTGCTCACCAAGACCTTCATGGGCCTGCTGGACGCCAACGGCTGGGTGGACAGCGGCAGCATCCTGTATGAGGGCAATGATCTGGCCCAATACAAGACCGAAAAGGAATGGCTGACCATCCGGGGCCGGGAGATCGCCATGGTTTTGCAGGACCCCATGACCAGCCTGAACCCGCTCAAGACCGTCGGCGCGCAGATCGAGGAAGCGCTTTTGCTTCACCGGCAGCTCACGCCTGCCCAGGCGCACCAGCGCATGATCGAGATCATGACCGACGTCGGCATTTCAGACCCGGAGCGCCGCTCCCGCCAGTATCCGCACGAGTTTTCGGGCGGCATGCGCCAGCGCGTGGTCATCGCCATCGCCGTGGCCTGCAAGCCCCAGATCCTCATCTGCGACGAACCCACCACCGCCCTGGACGTGACCATCCAGGCCCAGATCCTGCAATTGATCCGCGACCTTGTCCATAAATACCACCTGACCACGGTCTATATCACCCACGACCTGGGCGTGGTCGCCAACGTGGCCGACCGGGTCGCGGTCATGTACGCGGGGGACATCGTGGAGGTCGGCACCAGCCGGGAGGTATTCTACGACGCCCGCCACCCCTACACCTGGGCGCTTTTGTCCTCCCTTCCGCAGCTGGGCGTCAGGGGGGAAAAGCTCTTTTCCATCCGCGGCACGCCGCCCAACCTCTATCTGCCCATCAAAGGGGACGCCTTTGCCCCGCGCAACCCCTATGCCCTGAAGATCGACTTTGAGGAGCGTCCGCCCTTTTTCGAGATATCGCCCACCCATAAGGCCCGTACCTGGCTGCTGCATCCGGACGCCCCGGCGGTGGAGCCTCCCGCGGTGCTCAAACGGCTCAAGCAGGAGGAATACTGATGCCGCAGGAAAAACAGACGCTCCTGTCCGTCCGGGACATGCACGTGACCTTCGGCGAACGGCGGCATAAATTCGAGGCCGTCCGCGGGGTCAGCTTCGATATCTATAAAGGGGAGACCTTCGGCCTGGTGGGCGAGTCCGGCTCAGGCAAGACCACCATCGGCCGCGCCATCATCCGCATCTATCCGGTCAGCGCCGGGGAGATCATTTTTGAAGGGGAAAGGATCAGCGGCCGCATCCCCAAACAGCTGGACAGGCAGATCACCCAGAAGATCCAGATGATTTTCCAGGATCCCATGGCCTCCCTCAACGAGCGGGCCAAGGTGGATTATATCGTGTCCGAGGGCCTGTACAACGTGGCCCGGGGGCTTACCCCCCAGCAGCGCAAGGAGCGCGTGGACCAGGCGCTGCGCGAGGTGGGCCTGCTGCCCGAGTTCGCCAGCCGCTTTCCCCACGAGTTTTCGGGCGGCCAGCGCCAGCGCATCGGCATCGCCCGGGCGCTGATCATGCAGCCCGAATTCGTGATCGCCGACGAGCCCATTTCAGCCCTCGACGTGTCCATCCGCGCCCAGGTGCTGAACCTGATGGCCGAGCTTCAGCAAAAAAGGGGCCTGACCTATCTGTTCATCTCGCACGACCTTTCCGTCATGCGTTTCATCTGCGACCGCATCGCGGTCATCCACAGGGGCCTGCTGGTGGAGCTTTCGGATACCGAGGAGCTTTTTGCCCACCCCATGCACCCCTATACCCGGGCCCTGCTTTCGGCCATCCCCGAACCCTCGCCGGATACCGCCGGCAAAAAGCCCCTGGTGACCTACGACGAAAGCGTCCACCACTACGAAAACGATCCTCCAGCCTGGACGGAGCTGGCGCCCGGCCATTTTGTGCTCGCCAACGCGGAGGAACTGGAACAATACCGGAAGGCGTACTGAATGAACGAAACGATGGCAAAGGCCCGCTGCTGGGCCGAGGTGCTGGAGGACGGCCTGATCGCCAATTACCGGGAGGCCCTGAGCCTGCTGAAGCCGGGCGTTAAGATGATCTGCGTGCTCAAGGCGGACGGCTACGGCCTGGGCGCTGCGGAGGTGGGCCAAACGCTCTGGGAGCAGGGCGCGCGGCATTTCGCCGTGGCCTGCTTTACCGAGGCACGGGAGCTGATCGCCGCGCTGCCGGAGGCCTTCGTGCTGGTGCTGGGCCGCACCGCGGACTGCGAGATGGAGGAAGCCGTCCGTTTGGGCCTGAGGCTCACGGCAGGCTCGGGGGAGGAGCTTCATGCCCTGTCCGCCGCCGCCGGGAAGTTAGGCTTGCCCGCCCGCGTCCATATCAAGCTGGACACCGGGCTTCATCGCCTGGGCTTTTTATCCGGGGAGGAGGCTTTGCCATATCTGGCGCTTCAGGATATCGACTACGAGGGGCTTTACAGCCACCTGGCCCTGCGTGGGCCCGAGCAGACGGAGCGGCAGTGCGCTTTATTCAGGCAGGAGGTCAGTTTCCTGAAAGAAAAAGGCCATGCCTTTCCCATGGTCCACCTGCTGGATTCCATCGGCCTGGTCAGACGGCCTGAGGACCAGTATGACGCCGTCCGGGCGGGGGCCTTCCTTTACGGCAACGTCCCGCCGGATTACGCGCGCTTTGACCGGCGGTGTCCGACCGTGCGCTTCTGCGCCCGGGTAACAAGGGTACAATGGGTCCCCGCCGGGGAAGGCGTGGGCTACGGGGAGGAACCGCTTGAGCGGGATACCCTGGTCGCCACCCTGGCCGCCGGCTATGTGGACGGCTATCCCCGGCTTTTGCAGCGGCTTGGCGAGGTAGAACTGCACGGAAAAAGGGCGCGGGTACTTGGCCGCGTCTGCATGGACCAGATGATGGTCGACGTGACGGACATCCCGGAAACCGAGCCGGGGGACACGGCGGTGCTGCTGGGGGACGGCATTTCCCTCAACGAGTTCGCCGCCTGGGGGGACATGAACCGCAACGAGGTCACCTGCATGATCGGCCGCCGCGTTCCCAGGATCTATTTGAGGGACGGCCGGACGCGGGCTGTCGTCTGCCGGCTGTGAACCGGGGACGGGATTTTCGGCCCGCCCTTAAGCAGGCGTCCGTCCTTGTCTTCCGTCGGCTTTTTTACGGCCCTGCTGCCGGGCGCCGGAGGGGCTGAAAAAAGTTGATAAAAATGTAATAAAGGCATTGTTTCTGTAATACAATTTTAACAAATGTATATTCTGGTACCGGATGATGCTGGGCGCTTTCGAGGAAGGCGGCCCGGTTTTCTGATCCGGTTTTTTGGCGCAAAAGTATTTTTTCAGTCGCGCTTTTCATCAGGCCGATTTCATGGTATAATACAAAAAGGAAGATTTCGCTTATTAAGTGAATGCTTCCGCGAACAGGAAGGAGGCATCGCTTTGCTGAGCATGACCGGTTACGGCAGCGCGGCGGTACAAAGGAACCAAAGGGAAGTGACGGCGGAGATCAGAACGGTGAACCATCGTTTCCTGGATCTGTCGATGAAGCTGCCCAAGGGGTTCCTCAAATGGGAGGACGCCGTTCGCCGGCAGGTATCCCAGAAGCTTTCGAGGGGGCACGCCGATATATTCGTGACCTACCGCAACCGCCGGGAGGACGCCGTGCAGGTGGAACTGAACGCCCCGCTGCTTAAGCAGTATGTGGCGGCGGTGGAGCAGATGGCCGCGGACGGATTGCCGCCCGGGACCGCCCTGCCGGACGCCTCGTATTACGCGTCCCTGCCGGGCGTACTGACCGAACAGAGCGCGCCGGACGACGAGGACGAGGTGGCGGCGCTGCTCAGTGAGGCGCTTGAGGAAGCGCTGCGCGGCGTGGGGGAGATGCGCGCCCGGGAGGGCGAAGCACTGAAAAAGGACCTGGGCGCGCACCTGAGCGCCCTGAAGGAGCTGCACGCCCTGATGGAGGAGCCTGCCCGGGAAGCGCCGGCGCTGTACGCAAGGCAGCTGGCCGCCAGGCTCAATCAGCTGGGCGCGTCGGTATCCGAGGAAAGGCTTTCCCAGGAGGTGGCGCTTTTTGCCGACCGCGCGGCGGTGGACGAGGAGCTGTCCCGCCTTTCGTCCCATATAGCCCAGATGGAAAAACTGCTGGACAGCCCCGGGCCGGTGGGCAAGAAGCTGGACTTTCTTCTGCAGGAAATGAACCGGGAGGTCAACACCATCGCCTCCAAATCCCCGTCGCTTGCGCTGACCGATCTGGCGGTGAACGCCAAGAACGAAATCGAAAAGCTGCGCGAGCAGGCGCAGAATGTGGAGTGAGATGCTGCCGCCCCGTCCGCCGGGGTTCCCGAAGCTTTGCGCGGGCGGGCGTCACATAAGGAAGGAGCACCCAATGATTGAACACAGGGAACAGATGCTGCTGGTGATCTCCGGCCCGTCGGGCACGGGCAAGGGGACGCTGGCCTCGATGCTGCTTAAGGAGGACCCGTCTTTCGCGTTCTCCATCAGCGCGACCACCCGCCCCAGGCGGGACTACGAGGAGGAGGGCGTCCACTATTTCTTCATCAGCGAGGAAAAATTCGACGCGCTTCTGCGCCAGGGTGAGTTCCTGGAGCACGCCGAGGTGCACGGGCACCGCTACGGGACGCTCAAAAGCCAGGTGCGGTCGCTGATGGATCAGGGCAGGAACGTGCTGCTGGACATCGACACCCAGGGCGCCAGGCAGGTGCTGCAGAACGCGCCGGACTGCGTGTCCGTTTTCATCGCCCCGCCCAGCTTCGGGGCCTTGAGGGAACGGCTGGAGGGCCGCAACACCGACGGGCCCGATGAAATAGCCCGAAGGGTATCTTACGCCCACGAGGAGGTCCGCCATATCCGGATGTACGAGTACGCCGTCGTCAACGACGACCTGCAGACGGCCTTTTCGCAGCTTAAGTCCATCGTCGAGGCCGAAAAGCAGAGCACGGCCCGCTATATGCCCGAGGTCGGGGAGGAATGACCCGGACGCCGCCTGATAAGGAAAGCCCGAAAACGCCGCGCGGAAGGCCCCATTGACCAAAGGCCGCCTTTTAAGCGCGGAAGACGCCTGTTTTCAAATACCCTATGCGCTGATATCTGAAGGAGGAAAAACACATGCCTATCAACAAACCGTCCATCGACGAGATCTGCCAGAAGGTGGACAGCCGCTATACCCTCGTCTGCGCCTCGGCCAAAAGGGCCCGGGAACTGATCGACAACGCCCAGCCGCTGGTGGATCCAAAGGACAGAAAGCCCGTTTCCGTCGCCGTGGACGAGATCAACCGGGGCCTGCTTGAATACCATCGGAACATCGAGGACGAGGACAACTGATGAAGGACCAAAAAACCCACACGGTGGTGCTGGGCGTGACCGGAGGCATCGCCGCGTACAAGGCGTGTGAGGTCGTGTCAAGGCTTACGAAGGCCGGGGTCGGGGTGCACGTGATCATGACCCAGAACGCCACCCGCCTGGTGGCGCCGCTGACCTTCCAGACCCTGTCCCGCCAGCCGGTGGTGACGGATACCTTCGCGCCGCCGGTAACCTTTGAGGTGGAGCATATCGCGCTGGCGCAGCGGGCAGACGTTTTCCTGATCGCCCCGGCGACGGCCAACATACTGGCCAAGATGGCCCACGGCATCGCGGACGACATGCTGTCCACCACGGTGCTGGCCACCAGGGCGCCGGTGCTGGTGGCCCCGGCCATGAACACCGCCATGTGGGAAAACCCCGCCACGCAGGAAAACCTGCGCGTACTGAAAGCGCGCGGCGTCCGTACGGTGGGCCCGGCGGGCGGGCTTTTGGCCTGCGGGGATACGGGGATCGGCCGCATGGCGGAGCCTGAGGAGATCGTGCGGGAGACGCTCCGGCTGCTTGAGGGAAAAGACGACCTCAGAGGCCTCAGGGTGCTGGTGACGGCCGGCCCTACGCGGGAAGCGCTCGACCCGGTACGGTTTCTGACCAACCGCTCCAGCGGGAAGATGGGCTATGCCATCGCCCGCGCCGCGCAGAGGCGGGGCGCCGAGGTGACGCTGGTGTCCGGCCCGGTGCGGCTGGATGCGCCGGCGGGCGTACACGTGATCGGCGTTGAGTCCACGGAGGACCTCCTTTCGGTCATGAGGAGGGAGGCGCCCGGACAGGACGTGGTCATCCAGGCCGCCGCGCCGGCGGACTACCGGCCAATGACGCAGGCGGAACAGAAGATCAAAAAGGAGAAGGGCGAAAACCTGATCCTGACGCTGGTCGAGACGGAGGACGTCGCGGCCGCCATCGGGCGCGACAAGCGTCCGGGGCAGACGTTCGTGGGCTTCGCCGCGGAGACGGAGAAGGTACTGGAGCACGCCCGGGGCAAGCTCGACAAAAAGGGCCTGGACCTGATCGTGGCCAACGACGTGACCCGGCCCGGAGCGGGCTTTGACGTGGACACCAACATCGTCACCCTGATCGACCGGGAGGAAGTCAGAGAATACCCGATGCTTTCCAAGGACGAGGTGGCGGACCGGATACTGGACCGGACGCTGGAAATACGGAACGCGCGGGGATAACGAAAGGGAAACAGCTTGTTTGCGCAGGTGATCGTGGATATCAATGCCGCTGAGATCGACCGGGTGTTTGATTACCGGGTGCCCGACGGCATGAAGATCGGGCCGGGCTGGCGGGTCAAAATCCCGTTCGGGCCGAGGGAAAAGGAGGGCTATGTCCTTTCCCTGAGCGAAAAAACCGAGGTGCCCGCGGACAGGCTTAGGGACATCATCGCCCCTTTGGAGGATTATCCTGCCCTGACCGGGCCGCTGATCGAACTGGCCAGGGAAATGTGCGGGACGTTCCGCTGCACGATGTCCACGGCTTTGAGGCTGATGATCCCGGCGCAGATGCGGGGCGGGCGGGTGAAGATCAAAAAGGAGCCCGCAGCCCGGATCCTGCTCAAGGGGGATGAGCTTAATCAGTATCTGAACAGCCTGAACAAGCGGGCGGTGCGCAAAAGGATACTGCTTACCTACCTGTCGGACGGGGAGGAGCACCCCCTGTCAGACATCCGCGCCGTGGTCAGGGACCCTGTGCCGCTGCTCAGGGAGCTGAGCGAAGAGGGCGCTTGTTCCGTGTTCGAGCGCGAGGTGATGCGAAAGCCGCTTTCCTTTGTGCAGGCGCAGCCCGACAAGGTGCCCACGGAGGAACAGCTGGAGGCGCTGGAGGAGCTTGAAGCGGCGCTTGACGCCTGCGACAGGGGCGCGGACGAAAGGCTCAGGCGGTGCTTTCTTTTGAACGGGGTGACGGGCTCGGGCAAGACGGAGGTCTATATGCATCTGGCCCGGCGCTGCCTGGACCGGGGAAAAAGCGTGATCGTACTGGTGCCGGAGATCGCCCTGACCGCCCAGATGGTGGACTGGTTCGAGGGCCGCTTCGGGGCGCTGGCGGCGGTATTGCATTCCCGGCTCACGCCGGGGGAAAGATACGACGAATGGCGGCGCATCCGCCGGGGCGAGGCGCGGCTGGTGATCGGGGCGCGGTCGGCGGTGTTCGCGCCGGTTGAAAACCTGGGCGCCGTCATCGTGGACGAGGAGCACGAGCCCAGTTTCTTTTCGGAAAGCTTTCCCCAGTACGACGCCCGGCAGATCGCCCTGAGCCGCGCCAGACGGGAAAACGCCGTGGTGCTTTTGGGAAGCGCCACGCCGAGCATCTATTCCTTTGCGATGGCGCGGCGGGGGGACTATGTGCTATTGGAAATGCGCCGCCGCGTCAACGGCCGGCCCCTGCCCCAGGTGGACGTGGTGGACATGCGGCGGGAGCTGGCCCTGGGCAACCGGAGCATTTTTTCGGAAACGCTCAAGGAAAAGCTGCGCCGGACGGTCAGCGCCGGGCAGCAGGCGATACTGTTCCTGAACCGCCGGGGCTACGCCCCGTCCGTCACCTGCCGGCTGTGCGGGGAGACGGTGCGCTGCCGGCGCTGCGACGTGGCGATGGCCTATCACCGCTCAGACGGCCTTTTGCACTGCCATTACTGCGGCGCCGAAGACCCCATGCCGGTCAGGTGTCCCAGCTGCGGGTCTTCCAGCATCCGCGCGGTGGGCATCGGCACGGAGCGGGTGGAGGAGGAGGTCAGGAAGCTCTGCCCGGGCGTCAGGACCATCCGCATGGACATGGACACCACCCAGGGCAAAAACGCCCATCAGGAGCTGATCAACGCCTTCCGATCCCGCCAGGCCCAGGTGCTGATCGGCACCCAGATGGTCGCCAAGGGGCTGGACTTCCCGCAGGTGACGCTGGTGGGCGCGGTGCTGGCCGACCTGTCGCTGACCATGCCCGATTATCGGGCGGCGGAGAGGACATTCCAGCTGCTGGTGCAGGTGGCGGGCCGGGCGGGACGCGCCGGGGAGCCGGGCAGCGTGGTCATACAGACCTATCAGCCCGACCATTACGCCGTCCAGGCGTCCGTATCGCAGGATTACCGGGCCTATTTTGAAAACGAGTTCGCCCGGCGCAGGCAGCAGCTCTATCCGCCGTTCACGGTGATAGCCCGCTTCCTGGTGGAGGCGGACGACGGAGCGACCGCCCGGCGGCGCGCCGAGGAGCTGGCGAATAGGGCGAAGGAATATTTTGAACAGGAAAAGCTGCGCAAAAGGCTGCTTTTCATACGGGCCGACGAGGCGCCGATCTCCTACATAGACAGCCGTTTCCGCGCGCAGGCGCTGATGAAGCTTTTAAGCCATCCGGACAGCGAAAGGGCGCTGGCGGAGTTTGCCGGATGGGCGGGACGGGAGGACGCGAACGTCCTGATCAATTTCGAGGTCAACCCTCCGTCGCTGGCGTGAGGGACGGACATATCATTTTTCACGGAAATATCGGAAAGAAGAACGGACAGGTATGGAAAGAAAGATCATCAAGGTGGGCGACGAGGGGCTGCGCAAGGTGTGCAAGCCCATGCAGAAATACGACCTGAGGCTGTGGCTGCTTCTCAGGGACATGGCGGAGACTATGTACAAGGCCGACGGCGTGGGCCTGGCCGCCCCGCAGGTGGGGATCCTGCGGCGGGTGGTGGTCATCGACGTAGGGGACGGGCTGATCGAGCTGGTGAACCCGGAGATCATTTCCGCCGAGGGCGAGCAGGGCGGGCCGGAGGGGTGCCTCTCCGTGCCGGGCAAGCGCGGCTTCGTTTACCGCCCCGAAAAGGTGACCGTCCGCGCCAGGGACCGCCACGGCAAGTCCTTTGAGCTGACCGGCGAGGGGCTGCTGGCCCGGTGCCTGTGCCATGAGATCGACCATCTGGACGGCGTACTGTACACGGACAAGATGGATCACGAGATCACCGAGGAAGAGGAAGAAAAGGAAGCGGAGGAACAGGGCTGATGCTGCGCGTCGTTTTCATGGGCACGCCCGATTTTGCCGTGCCTTCTCTGCAGGCCCTGCTGAACTGGGAGGACATACAGGTGGCCGGTGTTTTCTGCCAGCCGGACCGGCCCAAGGGCCGGGGCAACCGGGTGGAGATGTGTCCGGTCAAGAAGCTGGCGCTCGAACACGGCATACCGGTGTTTCAGCCGCAGCGTATCCGTAAGGACGGGGCGGAGGACCTGAACGGCCTTCACCCGGACCTCTGCGTGACGGCGGCGTTCGGGCAGATACTGTCCGAGGAAAACCTGGCGGCGCCCAGGATGGGCACGGTCAACGTACACGCGTCCCTGCTTCCCAAATACCGGGGCAGCGCCCCCGTCAACTGGGCGCTGATCAACGGGGAAAAGGAAACCGGCGTCACCACCATGCTGACCGACAAGGGACTGGACACGGGGGACATGCTGCTCAAAAAAGCCGTGCCTATTCCGGATGAAATCGACGCGGGAGAGCTGACGGCCCTGCTTTCGCAGGTCGGGGCGGAGCTGCTCATCCGGACCATACAGGGCCTTTTGGACGGCACCTGTCGGCCCCAGCCCCAGCGCGAGGAGGACAGCACCTATTTCCCGATGCTCAAAAAGGAGACCGGACATATCGATTTTGCCCGCCCGGCCCGGGAGATCGTGGACCTGGTCAGGGGCGTGTCGCCCTGGCCGGGCGCGTACGCTTTGGCGGGGGAGGAGACCCTGAAGGTCTGGAAGGCCCGGGCGGCGGAGGGGCAGAAGGATGCCATCCCCGGCACGGTCCTTCGGGCCGACCCGCAGGGAGGGCTTTTGATCCAGGCGGGGGACGATACGGCGCTTCAGGTGCTTGAAATGCAGATGCCGGGCGGCAAACGGATGCGGGCGGAGGATTATCTCCGCGGGCACGGGGCCGCCTGGGAGAAACTGGTTTAACGATTATTGGAGGAAATGATGAACGACCGTCAGCCTGAACACAAAGACCGCCGTCCGGGGGACAGGGGCCCAAAGACATTCCGGGACAACAGGGGTGCTTCGCGCCCTGCTTCGGGCCGGCCGGGCGGAAAGCCCGGGTTTGCGGGCCATAAAAGGCCGGGGCCGGGCGCTTCGGGCAGGCCGGGCGGCAAAAGGCCCGAGGACAGACAGGCGCAGAACCCCTCGCCTGCCCGGGCAGCCGCGCTGGAGGCGCTCAGGGATGTGCTGGACAGGGGCGCCTACGTGTCCGAGGCGGTGGACCGGCAGTTGAGCAAAAGCACCTTTCCGCAGGTGGAAAGGCGCTTCTGCACGGCGCTGGTCTACGGGACGCTTGAAAACCTGACGGCCATAGACCATATACTGGACGCCTACATCGAAGAGCCCGAAAAGCTGGACCAGACGGCGCGGCACATCCTGCGGCTGTCCGTCTGCCAGAAGGCGTTCATGGACAAGGTGCCGGACAACGCCATCGCCGACGAGGCGGTGAAGCTGACGCGCGCTTCGGGCCTTGAATACCTGACAGGGCTGGTCAACGGCGTGCTGCGCAGCTACATGCGGGAGCCGGAGAAGGTCGTCTGGCCCGATGAACAGGAGGAGCCGGCCCGTTTTCTTTCGCTGCGCTGGTCGTACCCGGAATGGGTGGCGGAAAGGCTGATCGCCTATTACGGGCTTGACACGGCTGAAAAGGTGCTCAAAAGCCGGCCGCTCAGGCACGACATGACCCTAAGGCCCAACCTGACCAGGCTTTCGGACGAGCAGTTTGAGCAGATGCTTTCCTGCAAGGTATGGCAGGCGGAAAAGGGCAGGGTGCCCCATTCCTGGCACGTTTCCGGCGTGATGCAGGTGGCCCGGGATTCGGACTATCTGTCCGGCGCCTTCTCCATCCAGGGGGAGGCCAGCATGCTGTGCGCGCTGCTTACCGGGGCGCGCCCCGGCATGACCGTGCTGGACGCCTGCGCTGCCCCGGGCGGGAAGACCGCCTTGATGGCCGAAATGATGCAGGGCGCGGGCCGCGTGCACGCCTGGGATGTGCACGAGCACCGGGTGGCATTGCTCAACGCCATGAAAAAGCGCCTGCAGCTGGACAACATCCGCACCGCCGCCCACGACGCGCGCCTGCCCAAGGAGGACTTTTACCAGCGCATGGACGTGGTGCTGACGGACGCCCCGTGCAGCGGGCTGGGCGTGGTCAACGACAAGCCCGACATCAGGTACGGCGTCACGCAGGAAAGCGTACAGGCCATGAACGAAACCCAGCGGGACATCCTGAACGCCTGCGCCGAATACGTTAAAAAGGGCGGGCGGCTGATCTATTCCACCTGCTCGATCCTGCCGGAGGAAAACGAGGAGATGTGCCGGTGGTTCCTCGCCGGTCATCCGGAGTTTTCGCTGGAGGAGGTCCCCGACTGGGTGCGGGAATTGTACCCGCAGGCCCGCACGCAAACAGGGCTTCAGCTGCTTCAGGGCGTGGACGGGGACGAGGGCTTTTATATCGCGTGCATGAAACGCAACGGGTGAAGGGCATGAAGGAAATATCGGCGCTTTACCCCGAGGAGCTAAAAGCCGTTCTTGAGGAGATGGGCGAAAAGCCCTTCCGGGCGGATCAGCTTTTTTCGTGGCTTCAGAAGGGCGCGTCCTTTGACGAAATGACCAATATATCCCGGGAGCTCAAGGAAAAGCTGCGGGAGAGCTGTATCGACCGGCCGGTCAGTGTGCTTGAGGAGCACCGATCCCGGGTTGACGACACGGTAAAGCTTTTGTATTCGCTCAGGGACGGCAACTGTGTGGAAGGCGTGGTGATGCACTATCATTACGGCTATTCCCTGTGCATATCCACGCAGGTGGGCTGCGCGATGGGCTGCCGCTTCTGCGCAAGCACTTTGGAAGGCTGTGTCAGGAACCTGACAGCGGCCGAGATGCTGGGGCAGGTGCACTGCGCCAACGCCCTGCTAAAAGAAAAGGGAGGAAAAATCGGCCATATCGTGCTGATGGGCAGCGGGGAGCCGCTGCAGAACCTCCCGCAGGTCGAAAGGTTTCTGCGCCTTGTGTCCCACGAAAAGGGGCTCAATATAAGCCTCAGGCATATCTCCCTCAGCACCTGCGGGCTGGTGCCCCGGATGTACGAGCTGGCGGACATGGGGCTGCCGGTGACGCTTTCTTTGTCCCTGCACGCCCCGAACGACCTTATCCGCCGCAGACTCATGCCGGTGGCGGAGCGCTATACCATAGAAGAGACCCTGGAGGCCTGCAGGTATTACGTCCGAAAGACCGGCCGCCGCGTGATATTTGAATACGCGCTGATCGACGGGGTGAACGCCTCGCCCGAGTGCGCGGCGGAGCTCGCCGGCAGGCTGCGCGGGTTTCAGTGCCATGTGAACGTGATCCCGCTCAACGAGGTGCCGGAAAGGCAATTGTACGGGGTGACGGACAGTCAGGTGCAGGCGTTTCTGGACGCGCTGGAAAAGCGGCGCATCTCAGCCACCCGCAGGCGGGAAATGGGCGACGACATCCAGGGAGCCTGCGGGCAACTGCGCAAACATCATCTGGAGGAAGCACGGCCATGATTTGGGTCACCAGGACGCATGTGGGGCGTGTGCGCACGCTGAACGAGGACACGGTGTTTGCGGACGCCGGTCTGTTCGGCGTGGCCGACGGCATGGGCGGGCACAACGCCGGGGAGGTCGCCAGCAGGATGGCGGCGGACCGGCTTTTGGAGCGGCTCCATGGGAAGGAGCCTTCGCTGGACGGGATGAAGGCGGCGCTGATCGACGTGAACCGCGCGGTATACACAGAGCAGGTGTCCCGCCGGGAGTATTCCGGCATGGGCACCACGCTGACGGCGCTCTGGGAAGGGAAGCAGGAAGTCTATCTGGGCCACATAGGAGACAGCAGGGCGTATCTTTTGCGGGACGGGGAGCTCACGCAGATGACGCAGGATCATTCCCTGGTGCAGGAGCTTTTCAGGCAGGGGATCATCACAAAGGAAGAGGCGCTGGTGCATCCCTACCGCAACATGATCACCCGCGCCGTGGGGACGGACCCTTACGTAGAAAGCGACTGCCGGGCGGTGGACAAAAGGCCCGGGGACATTTGGCTTATTTGCTCGGACGGGCTGACCAATTTTGTGAAGGACGAAGAGATCGCCCGCGTCCTTAAAACGCATACGGCCGAGAACGCGGCGGACGAGCTTTTGCAGACGGCCCTCACGAACGGGGGAAAGGACAACGTTTCCCTTCTGATCGCGGAGGTGCCCTGATTTGAACGGCAAATTACTGGACAACCGCTATCAGCTGGTGAAGTTCATAGGGGAAGGCGGCATGGCGCTGGTGTATCAGGCGATGGACCAGCGGACGCACCACTATGTGGCGGTCAAGATATTAAAGCCCGAGTACAACCACGACGAGGAGTTCCTGCAGCGGTTCAACCGCGAGGCCCTGGCGGCCAGCAAGGTCAGCCACCACAACATCGTGAACCTTCTGGACGTGGGCACGGAGGAGGACTACCGCTACATCGTCCTTGAGTACATCGAAGGGCGGACGCTCAAGGACATCATCGACGAAAAGGGCGCCCTGAGCCCCGAAACGGCCGTGCAGATCGCCGTAAGGATACTTTCGGCGCTGCAGCACATGCACAAAAACGGCATCATCCACCGGGACATCAAGCCCCAGAACATCCTGATCCATTCGGAAGGCCACGTGAAGGTGTCGGACTTCGGCATCGCCCGCATGGCGGACAGCGGCACCATCGGCAAGACCGACATGGTGATGGGGTCGGTGCATTATTTTTCTCCCGAACAGGCGCAGGGCAAGGAGGTTTCCGCCGCCAGCGACATCTACAGCGCGGGCATCGTGCTGTACGAGATGCTGACGGGGTCGGTGCCGTTTGACGGGGACACGCCGGTGGCCATCGCCATGCAGCACGTGAATGTGCCTCCCAGGCCCCCGCACATCCTGAACCCGGACATTTCCCCGGCGCTGGAGCGGGTGGTGCTCAAGGCCCTGGAAAAGGAGCCGGAGGACCGCTACCAGCAGGCGCAGGACATGGCGCGGGACCTGCTGGACGCCCTGAGGAGCCCCCAGACCGTTCCCCACGGGGAGGACGAGGGGCGGGAAAAGGACGGGACCGGCAAGAAGGACCCGGCGCCGCGCAGGGAAAGAAGGTACCTGAGGTATCTGATCGAGGCGGCGGCGGCGCTGGTGGTGCTGACGGTTGCGGGATTTGCCGCGGTGAGGCTGTATCAGCGGATATCCAGCACCGCCAACGTGCCCTATGTGGTAGGCGAATCCGAGTACAGCGCGTCGGTGCTGGCGGCCAGGGCAGGGCTTACCGCCCAGGTGACCAGGGCCAGCGACGAGGTGACGCCGGCGGGCTATGTGATCAGCCAGAGCCCCGAATATGACACGGCCTTAAAGCGGGGAGACACGATGCAGATCGTCGTTTCCACCGGCCCCAGGGAGCGGGAGGTGCCGAGCCTGTACGGCATGAGCGCCGACGAGGCCCGGCAGGAGCTTGAAAAGGCGGGCTTCACCATGCTTTCGTACAGCCAGCGCGCGCTTTCGGACAAGCCGTGGGACACGGTGCTTGCGCAGACGCCGGCGGCGGGGGAGACGCTTTCAAGCGGGGGCATCGTGCAGGTGACGCTGTCCGGCGGCAGCGTGACGGTGCCCAAGCTGACGGGGATGACCCGCCAGGAGGCCCTGCGGACGGCGGACGAGTTGGGGCTCAGGATCACGGACGTGCGCGAGTATCCCACGGAGGATACGACCCGGTTTGAGATCGTGGCCGACCAGATCTTCCTGGACGAAAAGGGCAGCAAGGCGGAGGTGGGGAGCCGGGTGATCCTGGGCACCTCCGGGACGATCGTCGTGTATACCGACGGGACACAAAAACAGTGACGGATCAGCCGTAAGGAGTTCAGATGCGGGAAGGCATACTGGTGCGCGGACGGGGCGGCATCTACACCGCCCGGGAGGCGGACGGAGCGGAATACACCCTGCGGGCCAAAAAGAAATTCCGCCGTCAGCGCCTGACGCCCCTGGTGGGGGACCGGGTCCTTTTCACCCCCGGCCAGGGAGAGGACGAGCACGGGTGGGTGGAGGAGATACTGCCCCGGGTCTCGGCCTTCGTGCGGCCGCCGGCGGCCAACGTGACGATGATGGTGATCGTGACCGCGCCTGAGCCGGAGCCGGACTATCTGCTGATCGACCGGATGCTGGTGACCGTGCGAAGAGCGGGCATGAAGGCGCTGATACTGGTGAACAAAAGGGAACTGGACCCAAAGCTGGAGGAAATCATGACCCGCCAGTACCGCGGGGCGGAGGCTGCCGTTTTCGGCCTAAGCGCCCTCGGCGGGGAGGGCGTGGACAGGCTGCCCGGGCTTTTGAAGGGCGAAACGGCCTGCTTCAGCGGCCAGTCCGGCGTAGGCAAGAGCACGCTGATCAACGCCCTGCTGGACATCAACACCGAGACCGGCGAGATCAGCCGAAAGATAGCCCGGGGGAAAAACACGACCAGGCACGTGGAACTGTTCACGCTTAAATCCCTGTCCGTCATGGATACGCCGGGGTTCAGCCTGTTCACGATATCGGATGAAACGGAAGACCCGGTGAAGCTCAGGGAGTATTATCCCGAATTCCGCCCGTATCTGGGGCTGTGCCGGTTCGACCCCTGCTATCACGACCGGGAACCCGGCTGCAGGGTGACGCAGGCCGTGCGGGAGGGAGACATAGACCCGGACAGGCACGAAAGATATACCCGCCTGCTTATGGAGCAGCGGGAGCGCTGGAGGAACCGCTATGATTAAGATCGCGCCTTCCATCCTGGCCGCGGACAGGCTGCAAATGGGCAGGGACGTACGCGCCGTGCTGGACGCCGGAGCGGACGCGCTGCACGTGGACGTTATGGACGGGCATTTTGTGCCCAACCTGTCGTTCGGACCCGCGGAGGTCCGGGCCATCAGGGACGCGTTTCCCGCGGCGTTTCTGGACGTGCACCTGATGCTGTCGGAGCCGCGGCGGTATCTTCAGGTATTTGCGGACGCCGGGGCAAGCGCCCTGACCGTGCACCTGGAGGCAGAAGAGCCGGTCCCTGCCCTGCGCGAAATACGGGCCATGGGCCTTACGGCCGGGCTTTCGATAAAGCCCGCCACGGGTGCGCAGGAAGCGATGCGCATGGCGGACGAAAGCGATTTTATGCTGGTGATGACGGTGGAACCCGGCTTTGGCGGACAGAAGCTTCGGCAGGACTGCGTGGAAAAAGTGCGGACGCTGCGGGCACTGGGATACGAAAAGCCGATCTCGGTGGACGGCGGCGTGACGGAGGAGAACGCCGGGGAGCTGGCCAGGGCCGGGGTGAGCCTCCTGGTGATGGGCACCGGGGTCTTCAGGGCGGAGGACAAAACGGGGCTTATTGCGCGGCTGCACGCGCTGTAAACAGGAGATCGTATGAGACAGCAGACCAATACGCCCAGGCTCAAGCACAGCCTGGGCCAGAATTTTATACTGGACGAGCGCGTGCAGGCGGAGCTGGCGGACCTTTCCGGAGTGGGAAAGGAAGACGCGGTGCTGGAGATCGGCGCGGGCTCCGGGATGCTGACCCGGGAACTGGCTTCGCGGTGCCGGGAGGTGCGCGCGGTGGAGGTGGACCGGGAGATGATCCCCTACCTGAAGGCGGCTACTTTGTCGTGCCCGAACGTGCGGGTGATCCAGGGAGACGCGCTGCGGCTTTCTCTGAGTGAGGTGACGGAGGGCTGGGAGGCCTTCCGCATCGTGGCAAACCTTCCCTACCATATCACCAGCCAGCTGATGACCCGGCTGCTTAAAGGCGGGCTGCCGATCAGGAGCATACACTGTATGCTGCAGAAGGAGACGGCGCTCAAGCTCTGCGCGGGGCGGGGGGAGGACGGCTACGGGCCGCTGGCCTTAAGGGCGCAGTGGATGTATGACTGCGAGGTGCTCAAAGTGTACCCGCCCAAAGTGTTCACCCCGCCGCCCAAGGTGGACAGCGCCTTTTTGGCCATGGTCAGGCGGGACGCGCCGCCCGAAGAGGTGTCGGATGAGGACGCCCTGTTCCGTCTGATCACCGGGGTGTTCGCCCAGAGAAGGAAGACGATGCTGAATAACCTGACGGCGTCCTTCCAGCTGACGCGTGAGGACGCGCAGGAGGTTCTTACAGAAGCGGGCCTTTCAGAAACCGCCCGGGCGGACAGGACGGAGCTTAAAGCCCTGGTGCGGATTACGGAGCGGATGCTGGAAAAGGGATGGCTGTAAACAATATAAAACCGGCGCGGAGCACAGGTTCCGCGCCGGTTTTTAACGGGCTGATTCAGGCTTTCTGGTCGAATTCGTGCCGGCATTTGCCGCAGGTCACGTGGACGGTGCCGCTGCCGCGCCTGAGGCGCAGGATGGCGCGGCACTCAGGGCAGCGGAAGTACTTGTATTCCTTGCGGTTGTGAAAACGCAGGCGGGCCTGGCGGGCTTTAAGCCGCGTTCCGTTGAAAAAGGCCAGGTAGCGGGCGTTTTCCGCCGAGCGGGCGGCATGGTTGCGGGAAAGCATGCGAAAGGCCGTATACAGATAGATCGCCGTGGGCAGAAGGGACAGGATGAAGCTCCCGGTGAACAGCGAGATCAGGTAGATGAAAATGCCGAGCAGCAGCAGATGGACGGACAGCTCGTCTGCCCCGTGGCGGCCGGCCATGAAGCGCTGCATGGCCATGCCCAGACGGGTCAGGAGACTGAAAATGAATTGCCTGAAGCGGTTCCAGAAAGACATGACGCGGGGATCCTCCTGTCAGCAAGGTTAAGCGGGTGATAAGGAAACGGTCAGCAGCAGAAAAAGCCCCGGCCGCACAGGCAGTTGCCCAGCATGTTGATGGCCAGGCAGGAAAGGAAGGGGCTGCCGCACAGCATGGCGGGGTAGCCGAAGTGCGCGCCGCTGCGCTGGTACATCTGGCCGGAAGACTGGAGCTGCTGCAAAAGACGCTGGTACTCAAAGTTATTGGGCTCCATCTGGACGGCGGTGCGGGCGTGCTGCAGGGCGGCGATGGTGTTGTTGAGCCCCAGGTTGGCCCGCGCGCTCAGGGCGTGCCAGGCGGCGTCGTGCTCCTGGACGCGGTTCAGGGTCTGCAGGGCATCATAGAAGCGGCCGGTGCTCAGATAATCGGCCGCGGCCTGCAGCTGGGGGTTTGCATAGGTCTGCCCCTGGGACTGATAGGCGTTCTGGTAGGCATTCGATTGCCCGTAGGGACGGGACCCGTTCTGATAGCCGCCGAAGCCGCCAAAGCCCCCGAAGCCGCCGTAGCTGCCCGAGTAGCCGCTGTGATAGGAGCCGGAATACGAGCCCCCGCCCTTTTTGATCTTGATCGCCTCGGTATAGGCCTCGTTGATTTCCTTCATTTTGGCCTCGGCCGTGGCGGAGCCGGGATGCAGGTCCGGATGGTATTTTTTGGCCAGCTTCCGGTATGCGGCCTTGATTTCTTCTTCCGTGGCGCTCTGGGTGACCCCGAGCACCTGAAACGGGTCATTGATCATGGCTGTTATCCTCGACGGTCTGGTCCTTTTTGTGCATCCGCGCGTAGCGGGCCCAAAGCCCTGAGTAGATCACGTTGCGGATGAGGTCCAGGTCCCTTTCCAGGGGCAGGAGATCCAGCTGCTCGGCGGCCTGGCCGGCCAAAAGAAACAGGATGTCCTTGATCTGGTCCTCGTAATCGGGCGACTGATGCAGGGTGACAAGGGGGTTGAAGCGGCGCAGGCGCCGGTCGGCGTCATAGTCCTCGTAGGCGTCCATCATGTAGATGAAGCGGCCCAGGCTGCTGCCAAGATCATACAGCATCCGGGACCATTCGTCGTCCCTGTAGCGGAAGACCTCGCCCACGATGCGGCCGGAAAGGGAACAAAGCTCGTCCAGCTGCTCGGAGCGCTGGGACTCCAGGATGGTGATGCGCTCCAGCGCGTTTTGGATGGCGGCGCACTTTTGCGGGTAGCGCAGGGTGATGGCCTCAAAATGGGGCTTAAGCGCGCGGGCCCGAAGGTCCTTGAGGCGGCTGTGATCGTCCCGCACGCCGTCCAGGCACATATAATAGGCCAGCAGAAGGTTCATATCGGCGGCGTAGGGGAAGACATCGGTGTCCGTATAGCGGCGGGCGGCCAGGGGATGCAGGGGGCATACGCCGCTGGTTTCGCGCATGCGGGGCTCGTACAGGGAGGATAGCAGGATGGCCAGGAAGGTCATGTCGTTGCTGAGGGTCGTGCGGCCCTGCTGGCCGTACTTTTCCCGAAGCACCCGGCACAGTCCGCAGTAGTAGGCCCGGTAGCGGGTCTGCTGTTCCTTGTCAAGGGCAGCCAGGTTGGCGCTGATATAGCCGAACACTTTTTCACCTCCCAACCGTTCCCGCGATATAAAAGCAGCAGAACAGAAATTCATCTGAACGAACTGATTATATCACGGAAAAAATGAACAAATCAACGAAACGGGGGGCGGCAATCACGGCATAATCATGGCAAAAGCGTGAAAGGGAAAACGCTCAGGCGCCGCGGCCGCGCTTATAGGCGTCGGCCTCGTCCAAAAGGGCGCCGGCGTGGAGGCGGGCGCTTTCGCTGTCGGCCTGGGCGCCGCCCAGCATGCGGCTGAGCTCATCGGCCCGGCCCGGACGATCCAACGCGGAGAGGGTGGTGACGGTGCGCTGGCCGTCGAAGGACTTTTCCACCAGGTACTGATGGTCGGCCATGGCGGCGATCTGCGGCAGGTGGGTGACGCACAGCACCTGGCGGAAGCGGGCGATATCGGCCATTTTTTCGGCCACCACCTGGGCGGTGCGGCCGGAAATGCCGGTGTCGATCTCGTCGAAGATCATGGAGGGGATCTGGCTCTGGGATGCCGAAAGCGACTTGATGGCCAGCATGATGCGGGACAGTTCGCCGCCGGAGGCCGTCTGCGCCAGGGGCTGGAAATCCTCTCCCCGGTTGGGCGCGATCAGGAAAACGGCCTGGTCCATGCCGGTTTCCGCAGGGGCGGAGGAGGAAAAACGGACGGTGAACTGCGTGCCGGCCATGTTGAGCAGGCGGAGCTCCTTTTCCATTTGGGCCTTGAACCGGGCGGCGATCTGCCTGCGGGAGGCGGTCAGGGCGGCGGCGGACTGTTCGTAGCGGGCAAGCGCCTTTTTGACATCGGTTTCAAGCTCGGCGGTGCGGTCCTCGGCGTGGCTCAGGTCCTCCAGGGTGCGGGTGATGGAGGCAAGGCGGTCCAGCATGTCGCCGGTGGTGGCGCCGTATTTGCGGGAAAGGCGGTGAATGAGGTCGAGGCGGGAGGAGACGTAATCCACCCTTTCCTCGTCGTAATTAAGCTCGTCCAGCATCCCGCGGGCGGTAAGGCCTACGTCCTCGGTCTCGTAATAGAGGTTTTCCACCCGGTCGGCCAGGGAGGCAAAATCGTCCCGGAAGGCGCTCAGGCTTTTGAGCGAGGAGGAGGCGGCGCGCAGACTGTCCAGCGCAGAGGGGAGGCTGCCGTGGTCATACAGGTTTTCGTAGGCGGAGCGCAGCTGGGTTTCTATCTTTTCGGCGTTTCGGAAAAGGTCGCTCTCCTGCTTGAGGGAGTCCTCCTCCCCGCGGACCAGGCGCGCCTTTTCAAGCTCCTGGCGCTGATAAAGGAGGATGTCCGCGCGGTCGCGGTTGTCTTCGATGGAGCGGCGCATGCGGGCAAGCTCCCGGCGTGCGTCCTCGTATGCGTGAAACTGCCGGGCGGTTTCTTCCATCAGGGCGCGGTGGGCGGCGTCGCCGAAGGCGTCCAGCAGGCGCAGGTGCTGCTTTTCGTCCATCAGGGACTGGTGCTCGTGCTGGCCGTGGATGTCCATAAGCGTCGCGGTCAGGGGTTTATACAGCGCCAGGGGGACGCTCAGGCCGTTGATGCGGCATACGCTTCGGCCGGTTTGGTGGATCTCCCGGGCGAGGGTCAGAAGCCCGTCCTCCGTTTCCCAGTCCTGCGAGGCGAGATAGGCAAGAGCGGGGGGACAGTCGGACACGTCAAAAACACCCTCCACAAAGGCGCGGTCGCTGCCCGAACGGATCAGCTCCCGGGAGGCGCGGCCGCCCAGCAGCAGGGTGACGGCGTCGATCACGATGGATTTGCCGGCGCCGGTCTCGCCGGTCAGGGCGGACAGGCCGGGGCCGAAGGAAACCGTCAGCGCGTCGATCAGGGCGATATTGCGGATGGTCAGCGATTGGAGCATGATGTTTCACCCCGTTCAATTCAGCATATCCTGAAACTGCCGGGCCAGGGCGGGCGCGGAGGCGCTGTCCTTTACGACGATGAAGATCGTGTTGTCCCCGGCCATGGTGCCTAAGATATTTTCCAGGTTCATGCTGTCCACGGCTTCGGCGGCGGCGTTGGCGCCGCCCGACAGGGTCTTCAGGACGATCATGTTGCCCGAATAGGCGACGGAGAGGACGGAGTTGACGAAGATGCTGGTCAGCCGCTCGCTGATGTTTTCGGTGACGGAGGACCCGGAGACCGCGTACTTGGAGCGGCCCGCCCCGTTGGGCACCTTGACCAGGCGCAGATCCTTGATGTCGCGGGAAACGGTGGCCTGCGTGGCGGAAATGTGCATGGCCAAAAGACGCTCGGCCAGCTGGGTCTGGGTTTCGATATCCTCGGTCTCGATCAGGCGGAGGATGGCGGTGTGGCGGTCCTGCTTCATAAAGAAAGCTCCTTTATCCTCTGATATGATTTGCCGGAAAATGAAAGCGCGGTTTATGCGGTACTCTTAGGGGACGCTGATACGCTGATCTAATAAGCCAAACAGACCGCAGCACCTCATCCGTCCCGGCAAAAACAGTTGAATTCACTGACATTATTGATTCTGCCGGTCCACCACCAGGACCTGCCGGACCTTATCGTCGGTGAAAACGGTCCACCGGACCGTTTTCCAGGCCCTCCTCACCCCCTCAAGGGGAAGGCATTAATCAGCGTTTCCATAGGAACGCAGTCCCTCAGTCCGTCATATTATCCGACGAACCGGACAGCATGTCCCGGTGAAGGGGGGCATGCCTCGCTGCGCTCATTTTCCTACGCAGAATTGGGAAAAGATCTGGTCCAGCAGGGTCTCGGTGGCGTTCGCGCCGGTGATGAGGGAAAGCCGGTCCATCGCCTCGTGCAGGCAGACGGCGCCGAACTCCAGCGGGGCGCCGGAGGAAAAGGCGGCGGCGGCCTCCTGCAGGGAGGACGCGGCTTCCTTGCACAGCGCCATATGGCGGCGGGAAGAAAGGGGCGTTTCCCCGGCGGACGACAGGGCGGCTTTGAGGATATCCCGGACGCGCGAAAGCCCCAGGCCGGTTTCGGCGCTGATGGGGATGCTGCCGCAAGGGGGGATCAGGCGCTGCGGCAGGTCCGCCTTGGTGACCAGGATATGGGGGGAAGGAAGGCCGTCCGGCGGGGGCGGGGCGGCTGGATCCGTTCCGTCCATCAGCCAGAAGACTACGTCCGCCTGGCGGGCGGCGGCCAGGGCGCGGGAGATGCCGATCTGCTCGGCCTGGTCCTGAGCGTCGCGCAGGCCGGCGGTATCATACAGGCGCACCAGGCAGCCGTCCAGATACAGCTCGCCCTCCACCACGTCCCGCGTGGTGCCGGGCGTCGGGGTGACGATGGCCTTGTCTTCCAATAAGAGGGCGTTGAGCAGGGTGGACTTGCCGGCGTTGGGCGCGCCCAGGAGGGCGGCCTCCAGCCCCTTTTCCTGCACGCGGAGGGCCCGCTCGTTGACGGCTGCGGAAATATCGCGGGCCAGGGCCGTGCAGCTGTCGGCCAGTTCCCGGGCGGCCAGCTGCTCTTCGACCTCCTCCGGGTAGTCGATGGCGGCCTCCAGCCGGGCTAAAAGCTCAGTAAGCCGGCTTTGCAGGGGGGACACAAAGGCGCTGGCCCCGCCTTCCAGCTGGCGCAGGGCCTTTTGGGCGGAGCGCTCGGAGGAGGCGCGGATCAGCTGCATGACGGACTCGGCCTGGCTCAGGTCGATCCGTCCGTTCAAAAAGGCGCGCAGGGTGAACTCGCCCGGCTCTGCGGGGCGGGCTCCGCAGGAAAGCACGGCATCGAGGGCCAGCTTCATGGTGAGGGGGCTTCCGTGCAGCTGAAGCTCCGCCACGTCCTCCCGGGTATAGCTGGCGGGGGCGCGCATGAGGACGGCCATGCACTCGTCAATGGGTTCGCCGCCGCGAACGATACGGCCCAGGTACAGCCGGTGGCTTTCAAGGGCGGGAACGGGCCTGCGCGGAACGAAGACGCGGGAAAGGATATCGGCGGCACGGCTTCCGCTGATGCGGATGATGCCGATGCCCGCCTGGCCGGGGGCCGTGGCGGGGGCGGCGATGGTATCCAGCATTTGAAGGTCCATTTCAGGGAGAAACCTCCTCACAGGGCTTGACCGGCCCGTCGTCCGGGGCGAAGGGGGCGGGGCAGACGAAGGTCATCCGTCTGCCGGTGGCCGGGTGATCAAACGAAAGGGAACAGGCGTGGAGCATCAGCCGGTCGGCCTTAGGTGCGCGGCGGCTGCCGTACAAAGGGTCTCCCAGGACGGGATGGCCGACAGAGGCCATATGGACGCGGATCTGGTGGGTGCGGCCGGTGTGGATGTGAACGTCCAGCAGGGCCGCCTGGGGGCCGAAGGGGCGAAGGAGCGTCCACTCGGTCAGGGCGTAGCGGCCCGAAGGGACGACGGCCATGCGCTTGCGGTCTTTGGGGTCGCGCCCCAGGGGCTTTTCGATGAGGCCGTGCGGAGCTTTCACAGGGCCCAGGACGACGGCGCGGTAGTGCTTTTCCATCGTGCGTTCGGCCAGCTGGCGGGAGAGGGAAAGGTGGGCCTGGTCGTCTTTGGCCACCAGCATGAGGCCGCTGGTGTCCTTGTCCAGCCGGTGGACGATGCCGGGGCGCTTTTCCCCCCCGATGCCGGAGAGGGAGGAGAGATGATACATCAGGGCGTTGACCAGCGTGCCCGATTCGTTGCCCGGAGCGGGGTGGACGACCAGGCCGGCGGGCTTGTTGACGACGGCCAGGCACTCGTCCTCATAGAGGATATCCAGCGGGATATCCTGCGGAATGAGCGCTGTTTCCTCGACCTGAGGAACCGTGTAAAGGATCTGATCCCCCGCCCGGGGGCGGAAGGAGGGCTTCAGCGCCGTTTTCCCGTTGACCTGCACCAGGCCTTCTTCGATCAGCGCGGCGGCCCTGGTGCGGGAAAGGCCGGCGGCTGAAAGACATACGTCGAGCCTTATATCGTCGGTGGGACAGATGAGCAGCTGCGGATCGGTCATGCGGGTTCCTCCCGGGATAAAAGGGTGCTCAGCAGGATCAGCCCGGCGCCCAGCACCACAGCGGCGTCGGCCAGGTTGAACACATAAAAATGCATAAAGTCAAGATGCAGCATATCCCGCACGGCGTGAAGGAGCAGCCGGTCCCAAAGGTTGCCGGCGGCCCCGCCCAGTATCATGCCGAAGCCGAGAACAGCCGGCCGCCGCCAGGGAAAGCGGAAAAGAAAAATCAGCATGAACAGCAGCATCAGGAAGGAAATAAGGGTGGCGGCAAGAGCGGAATCGGGGAAAAGGCCCAGCGCAAAGCCGGTGTTCAGGGTGTAGCGCAGCGAAAGCACCCCGGGGATCAGCGTCCGGTCCTGCCCGATGGATATATGTTTGAGCCACAGGTCGCCCAGGAAGACCGGCGCCGCAGGCACCAGCGCCCACCATTTTTCCTTCATACGGCCTCCCCTGCGCTGCGTGATGACGGGAAAAGTATACCAAAAAATATACATTTATGCAACAGGAAATAGGGATCACGCATGAATAAGTGGGGTGAGGCGCGCCCGGAAAAAGATCCGTTGGGTGAGGAGGGCACGGAAAACAGGCCAGTGGCCTGTTTTCACCGACGAACGGGCCGGCAGGCCCTGGGTTACCTGGGCAGGCACCCGCTTAAATTGCCAGGGCAGAGGAAAGTTGGGAATACGGAGACCACCTCATCAGTCAGGCGCGACAAAATGTGTTGAAGAAACAACAGTATTGCGCCTGACAGCTTCCCCTCGGAGGGGAAGCCCTTTGGGTTTCGCAGCGCTCGGACAAATGAACCACTGGCCTTTTTTCCTGGCGCTGATAACCCCTCAGAAGGGAAAACCATTTGGCGTGAGCCGCACCCGTAAAAAGACATGCAGAATCGTTTTCCGAGATGCTGCTCTCCCCACCGCGGCAAAAATCAGCTGACATGTGGCAGCAGGCAGGCAGGAATCAATAATAAAACACCCGCCGCGGCCGAGGATAGCGGCAGCGGCGGGCGTGAAAGAAGCGGTGAAGGGAGGGTCAGGCGTCCGGTGAGGCGGCCTTGCCAAGGGCGAAGGCTTTTTTGTTAAGCTCCAGGAACTTCGGGGGGACCAGGGCGGAAAGCGCTTCCTGCCAGGTTTCCTCGGGAAGGTCGAAATAGTGGGAGAGCCGGCCCAGCAGCACCACGTTCACGGCCTTGGTGCTGCCCGCCTGACGGGCGAGGGAAACGCAGTCCAGTGCGTCCACCTGGACGCCCAGGGCGCGCATCTTTTCGATAAGGTTTTCGGGATACGCAGCCTGGCCGGTGACCACGGGCATGGGGTCCATCTGCTGGGTGTTGGTGACGATCTGCCCGTCCCGGCGCAGGTAGGGAAGCCACCGCGCGGCCTCCAGCTGCTCAAAGGAGACGATAAAGTCAGCCTCGCCCAGGTCGATGATGGGGGAATAGACGTGTTCCCCGTAGCGGACGTAGGTGACCACGCTGCCGCCGCGCTGGCTCATGCCGTGCACTTCGCTGACTTTGACGTCATAACCGCGGGAAAGAAGCACCCTCCCCAGCACTTTGCTGGCCAGAAGGCTTCCCTGGCCGCCGACGCCGACGATCATGATGTTCTTGGTTTCCATGTGGCTCAGCCCTCCTTTCCGGTGCTCTGAAACGCGTCAAAGCGGCACAGCTGGCGGCACACGCCGCAGCCGACGCACAGCGTCCCGTCCACACGGGCCTTGCCGCCCTTGATGGAAATGGCGGGGCAGCCGATCTGCATGCAGGCCCTGCAGCCGCGGCACTGGTCCGAAACCACCGTCAGCGGGGGATTATGCCTGACATATTTGAGCAGCGCGCAGGGGCGGCGGGAGATGATGACGGAGGGCTCGGGCGCGGCCAGCTCCTCCCGCACGGCAAGCTCGCAGGCGGCGAGGTCGTACGGGTCGACCACGCGGACGCGGCTGATGCCCATGGCGCGGCAGAGGCTTTCCAGATCGATCTTTCCGGCGGGGTCGCCCTTGATGTTGTAGCCGGTGGTGGGGTTTTGCTGATGGCCGGTCATGCCGGTGATGGAATTATCCAGAATGATGACAGTGGAATTGGACTGGTTGTAGGCGATGTTGGCCAGGCCCGTCATGCCGGAGTGCATGAAGGTGCTGTCCCCGATGACGGCGACGGTGCGGCCCTCGCTTTCGGGCGCGCGGACCTTGTTGAAGCCGTGGACGGCGCTGACCGAGGCGCCCATGCACAGCGTCATCTCAATGGAGGAAAGGGGCGGGGCAGCGCCCAGGGTGTAGCAGCCGATATCACCCAGCACCGTGCACTTAAGGCGCTTCAGCGTGTAGAAAAGGCCCCTGTGCGGGCAGCCCGCGCACATGACCGGCGGGCGGCCGGGGATCGCTTCTTCGAGCGCTGCGCCCATATTAAAGGACAGGCCCAGCTTTTCCCTGAGGACGTTCTGGCTGAGCTCGCCCTCTAAGGGGAAGAGCTCCTTGCCTACCGGGGACAGGCCGATATTGCGGCAGTATTCCTCAATGAAGGGATCCAGCTCCTCGACGACGACCAGCTTTTCGACCGATTGGGAGAAGGCGCGGAGCTTCTGTTCGGGCAGGGGCCAGATAAGGCCCAGCTTAAACACCGGATAGCGGTCGCCGAAGACTTCCTTCACATACTGATAGCAGGTGGAGGAGGCGACGAAGCCCATGGAATGATCAGCGCCGTCCTCGATACGGTTAAGGGGCGTTTCCTCGGCGAAGGCAGAGAGCCTGCGCGTCCTTTCTTCCACAATCGGGTGGCGTTTGATGGCGTTGGCGGGGGTCATGACGTGCTTGGCAATGTCCTTCACATAGTCCCGGAGCGGGGAAAGGACGCGCTCAGCCGTGTCCACCGCGGACTGGGAATGGGCGATGCGGGTGCAGGTCTTGAAGAGCACGGCGGTATCGAACCGCTCGGAGATCTCAAAGGCCTCCTTCATGAAAAGAAGGGCCTCGTCGGAATCGGCCGGCTCCAGCATGGGGAGCTTGGCGGATTTGGCGTAGTGGCGGGAATCCTGCTCGTTCTGGGAGGAGTGCATGCCGGGGTCGTCCGCCACGGCGAGGACCAGGCCGCCGTTCACCCCGGTGTAGGATACGGTAAAAAGCGGGTCCGCCGCGACGTTAAGCCCCACGTGCTTCATGCCGCAGAAGCTGCGGGCGCCCGCGAGGCTGGCGCCGAAGGCGGCCTCCAGGGCGACCTTTTCGTTGGGCGCCCATTCGCAGTAGATTTCGTCGTATTTGGCCGCCTCTTCGGTGATCTCCGTGCTGGGCGTGCCGGGATAGCTGGATACAAAGGAGCATCCGGCTTCGTACAGGCCCCGTGCGGCGGCGGCGTTGCCGAGCATCAGTTTTTTCATATAAGTCTCTCCATCATTCGTTTTCCCCGCCGTCGGGCAGGTAGCCTTCGCGCTCGATGATCTGACGCATGACGCTTCCGCGCTCCAGGATATTGCGGCGCACGCGGCTGATGGTGGCGCTGCTGGCGCCGGTCCTGTCCAGTATGTCCACGTAGACCATGTCCTGCATGAGGTACGCGGCGACGTCGTAGCGCTGCTCCATGCTGCGCAGTTCGTTGTCGGTGCACAGATCTTCGAAGAACTGCTCGCATTCTTCCAGCGTGCGCAGGCTCAATATCGCCTGGTACATGGCTTTGCTGGGCTGCTTTTTTCTGCTTCGCATAAGGCCGGCAAGGCTCCTTCCGGACGGCTGAGGTCCATTGATGAATGGTATTTTATCACATGAAAGCGTGAAAGTAAAGGAGGAAAAAAGGCGGCTGTTCTGTCCGGGATAAATAGCCAACGGAAATACAAAGGCCCGGCTTGATTTTTGCGGTTTTTGCCCTTATAATGCAGGCAAGCGCGGATAAAGCGCGGAACAACGGCTTTATTCGCCAGTTTCCGGTTGGAAACAGACGTTTTTCGTTCAAAGGCGGCCGATAGGAAGGGCCGTTTTTTGGTAAAGGGATGGGAGGCAGTATGTACAGAATCGTGAGAAGGCGGGAGCTGAACCCGACCATCACCCAGATCGAGGTGGAGGCGCCGCTGGTGGCAAGGAAGGCCCGGCCCGGCCAGTTCATCATCCTGCGCGTGGACGAAGAGGGGGAACGGATCCCCCTGACCGTGGCGGGCGTGAAGCCCGACGAGGGGACCGTCAAGGTGATCTTCCAGGTGGTGGGGGCTACGACCGCCCTGCTCAACCACAAGCGGGAAGGGGACTTTCTTCAGGACTTCGTGGGGCCGCTGGGCGTGCCCACACATACGGAAGGGTATAAAAACGTCTGTGTGATCGGCGGGGGCGCGGGCTGCGCCATCGCCCTGCCGCTGGCGGAGGAGTTTCACCGTCTGGGCGCGAAGGTCACCTCCGTGATCGGCTTCAGGAACAAGGACCTGCTGATACTGGAGGACGAATTCAAAGCTTGTTCGGACGAGCTGATCGTCATGACGGACGACGGTTCCTACGGGCGGCACGGAAACGTGACGGTGCCGCTCAAGGAAAAGCTGGAGGCGGGGGAGCCCTTTGACCTGGTGGTCACCATCGGGCCGCTGATCATGATGAAGTTCGTGACGCTGGCCGCCAAGCCCTTTGGCGTTCCGGTGGTGGCGTCCATGAACCCGATCATGATCGACGGGACGGGCATGTGCGGCGGCTGCCGCATCACGCTCAATCAGGACGGCAAGCGCGTGACCAGGTTTGCGTGCGTGGACGGGCCGGACTTTAACGCCTACGAGATCGACTTCGACGAGGCGATGAGCCGTTCCCGCATGTACGCGGACTTTGAACGGCACGCCTACGAAGAAACCTGCAACCTGCTCAGGCAAGCGTAAGGAGGGAACAGAATGGCTGTGAACCCGAAAAAGCACGAGATGCCTACCCAGGCCCCCGAAGTGCGCGCGCACAATTTTTCGGAGGTGGCGCTGGGCTATTCCCCCGAGATCGCGCTGGAGGAGGCGGCCCGGTGCCTTAACTGCCGCAACCACCCCTGCGTGAGCGGCTGCCCGGTCAACATCGACATTCCCTCCTTCATCGCGGAACTGCGCCGCGGGCAGATCGAGGCGGCGTACCAGGTCATCACCCGCTCCAGCTCCCTGCCGGCGGTCTGCGGCCGCGTCTGCCCCCAGGAAAGCCAGTGCGAGGCCCAGTGCACCCTGCATACCAAGGCGAAGATGGACCCGGTGGGCATCGGAAGGCTGGAACGCTTCGCGGCGGACTGGCACAACGAAAACTGTACCGAAAAACCGGCCGCTCCTGCCGCAAACGGGCATAAGGTGGCCGTGGTGGGCGCCGGCCCTTCCGGCCTGACCTGCGCGGGCGACCTGGCCAAGAAGGGCTATAAGGTGAGCGTCTTTGAGGCGCTGCACACGGCCGGCGGCGTGCTGGTGTACGGCATCCCCGAGTTCCGTCTGCCCAAGGCCATCGTGGCGCGCGAGGTGGACACGCTTAAAGCCCTGGGCGTGGACATACAGACCAATGTGGTGATCGGAAAGACGCTGACGGTGGACGAGCTGTTCGAAATGGGGTACGAGGCGGTGTTCATCGGCTCCGGCGCTGGGCTGCCCAATTTCATGAACATTCCGGGAGAAGCGCTCAAGGGCGTGTATTCCGCGAACGAGTTCCTGACCCGGTCCAACCTGATGAAGGCCTACCTGGACGACCCGAAGACCCCCATCATGAAGGGCGGGAAGGTGGCCGTGGTGGGCGGCGGCAACGTGGCGATGGACGCCGCGAGGACGGCCCTGCGCCTGGGGGCGGAAAAGGTGTACATCGTCTACCGCCGCTCCATGGACGAACTGCCCGCCCGCCGCGAGGAAGTGGAGCACGCGCAGGAGGAAGGCATCGATTTCCGCCTGCTGTGCAACCCCGTGGAGATACTGGGCTATCAAAACCCGGACGATCCGCGCGACCCCAGGAACGGCTTCGTCACCGGCATCCGCTGCATCCGCATGGAGCTGGGCGAGCCGGACGCCTCCGGCCGCCGCCGCCCGGTGGAGATCCCCGGAAGCGAGTTTGAGCTGGACGTGACCGCTGTGGTCATGGCCATCGGCACCAGCCCCAACCCCCTGATCAAGTCCACCACGAAGGGCCTGGAGGTCAACCGCAAGGGCGGCATCGTGGTGACCGAGGACGGGCTCACCTCCCGCGAAAACGTGTACGCCGGCGGCGATGCGGTGACGGGAGCGGCCACGGTCATTTCCGCCATGGGGGCCGGCAAGGTGGCGGCCCGGGCCATCGACCGGGCGCTGGGGAAAGGCTGAAGGAGTATACGGATGAACGAAAAAACCTATCGCTTCTACGGCTGGGAAACGGCGGACGTTTCCCCGCTGACAGACGAATATCCGGCTATCCGCACGCCGCGGGACATGTACGACGCGCTGCTTGACTGCTGGTGCGCGGAAACCTGCGCGCCCCGGATGCGCGGGGACTGGTCAAAAGACAACCCTACTTTGGGCCAGTGCTCCATCACTTCCTTCCTTGTACAGGATCTTTTCGGGGGCCGGGTGTACGGCATCCCCCTGGAGGAGGGCGGCGTCCACTGCTTCAACGAAGCGGGCGGCCGGGTGTTCGACCTGGCCAGCGAGCAGTTCGGCGAGAGGACGCTGTGCTATGAAAACACCCCGGAGCAGTGCCGGGAGGAGCATCTGAAGGACCCGGACAAGAAGGCGCGCTACGAGCTGCTTAAAAAGCTGTTCACGGAGCGGGCCGGAAAGCGCTGAAGAGCAGCACATGAAATACAAGGGCGTTATTTTTGACCTGGACGGTGTGATATGCTCCACCGACGAGTACCATTATCTGGCCTGGAAGGCGCTGGCGGACCGGCTGGGCATCCCCTTTGACAGGGAGCGGAACAACCTTCTGCGGGGCGTCAGCCGCATGGCCAGCCTGGAGATCATCCTGCAAAAGAGCGATAAAACCTATACCGGGCAGGAAAAGGCCGCCTTTGCCGAGGAAAAGAACAGCCTGTACCGGGAACTGCTGGGCCGCATGTCGCCCGCCGATCTGTCGGACGACGTCAAAAAAACGCTGGAGGCGCTGAAAAGGACAGAGCTGAAGCTGGCGATCGGCTCCTCCAGCAAAAATACGCCCTTCATCCTGGAGCGGCTCGGGCTGGACGGCTTTTTTGACGCCGTGGCGGACGGCAACTGTATCACGCACTCCAAGCCCCATCCGGAGGTTTTCCTCAGGGCGGCTGGCATGACAGGTTTGAGTCCGCAGGACTGCCTGGTGGTGGAGGACGCCCATGCGGGCGTGGAGGCCGCCACGGCGGGGGGATTCGACTGCGCGGCCATGGGCGACGCCAGGGACGACGAACGGGCCAGGTGGCACCTGAAGCGTTTTTCGGATATCCTGGAAGTGGTGTAAAGGGCCGGGCCGCGGAAGGCCTTATCATCGTCCGAATAAAGAAAAAAAGACGCCGGCTTTTCATCAAAGCCGGCGTTTTTTTGCTGGTGCGGCCAACGAGACTTGAACTCGTACCCGGTTAAGGACACGCCCCTCAAACGTGCGCGTATGCCAATTCCGCCATGGCCGCAGGACAACGCTGATATTATATCCAACCTTTCCGCATTTGTCAATCCGTAGAAGAAAATTTTCCAAAGGCTCGCGTGAATACGCGAATACATGCATACATGCGTGAGCGGGCGTGCAGCTTGACATTCCGGCCGATGTGCGATATTGTAGGACAAAGCGAGTAGCATGGACGGCTGATGCGCATACCGGCTGACCGGGGCTTTTTACACCCGGCGGGCGGGCATGGGGTTCCGACGGTTTGAAAGCAGGCGGCGTTTTCAGGCGGAGCATGAGACAAGTGAATTCAGAAAGGGGAAAAGAGCGATGTATTTTAGAAAACACTTCAGGATGATCTCCACCCTGCTGCTGGCGGTCGCGCTGGTGTTCAGCGCATGCGTGCCGTCGTCCCTCGCAGAGGGAGCCGCAAAGGTGCACAAGCTGGAAAAAAAGACGGTCCCGATCTACTTTCAGGACAGAGGCAAGGTGCTTGACGCGGTGCCGCTCGTGTTTATTGACGGGGTGCAGGATCTGCCCTATATGGACCTGGGGGCGATGAAGGACTTTCTGAATACCTTCTGGTCCACGATACAGGGGAATGAGGAAACCGTCATCCGCTATAAGGGGGAATACGATCCCGCCATTCAGCGCTACACCCTGACCTATGAGCCGACCGGGGTCGTGATGCTGTTCAACCTGGCGGAGGAGACCATCATCGTCAGCGATTATGACATGCTGAACCGCGGCGAGGGCGAAAACCTGATGGACTTGCTGAACGCAACCGGATTCAACGCCATCGGAGAGCCGGAAACCTTTCAGCGTGTAGAGAAGGCGCATTTGCTCCGCAACGGAAAGACGAAGGTCGTGCCCCTGGGCGAATACGACATCCACTTTATCCTTCAGGACGGAATGATCCTGCTGCCCATGCAGACGCTCATGTGTTTCCTGGTCGCCATCCCGTTTGGCGGCATGCTGTGCTACAACGGCGAGGGGATCTTCCTGGGCGACTCGACGATGCTGTGCAAGGATGCGTATGACGCGGAAACCGGTATGATTAAGACCGTTTATACCGAGATGGGGGACCTGTATTACAGCGTCGCTCCCAAGATGCGCAGCAAGGAGCTGGCGGAGTTCGGCGCACACGAATTCTGCCTGGAGATGGACTGCTTCTACGGGCTCAAGGATATCCACGGCATAGACAGCTTTTATGACCTGCTGATCAACACCGGGCTGCTTCAACGCTTCCTTGATCCGGACCCCGCGGTAGCGGACAAGGCGCTGCAGGAGCTCATCAATTTCTATCTGGACGATCTGCACAGCGCCTATCTGGCCAACTCCTGGGCGACCGGCCGTGACAAGGAAATGATCTCGGCATCCGGATACTCCTCCGCGGCTTATGCGGAATTGTCGAACATGTATAAGCAGTTTATGAACGCGTTCATGCCGGACGGCCGTCCGGCTTACCAGGAGATCGGCGACACGGCATATGTGACCTTCGATGAGTTTGAGGCCAACGGGCTGGATTATTACGCGATGGATATGGATGATGAAGCCTCCATCCAGGATACCATTTCGCTGATGATGTTTGCCCACCGCAAGATCACCCGGGAAAACAGCCCCATCCGCAACGTGGTGCTCGACCTGACCATGAACGACGGCGGGGACGCGGACGCGGCGGTCTTTGTGATCAGCTGGTTCCTGGGAGAAGGTCAGATCAGCCAGATGAATACCTTTACCGAGGCCCGGGCTACCAACGTGTACCGCGCGGACGCAAACCTGGACCGGGTATTTGACAGCGACGACTGCCTGTATCACACCTACAATCTGTACTGCCTCTGCTCCCCCCTTAGCTTCTCCTGCGGCAACCTGGTTCCCTGGGCTTTCCATGCCAGCGGCCAGGTGACCCTCATCGGGGATACCACCGGCGGCGGCAGCTGCATCGTGTTGCCCATGGCCACCGCCTGGGGCACCATCTTCCAGACCTCCAGCCCCAACCGGCTGTCCTTCATCCGCAACGGCTCCTACTATGATATCGATATGGGAGTCAACCCGGATACGCACCTTTCCCGCACGGCCAACTACTTCAACCGCGAGGCGCTGACGGAGATCATTCATAATCTGCCCTTCCCAGGCTCACGCTTTGCGTGAGCCTGGGAAGGGGAATACTTCCCCTTCCCAACCTTCCTCTGTACGGCTTTTCCTGCGTTATCCGCAGTAACCCACGGTTCGCTATGGCGTTTTCAGCGTCTTTGACGCTGAAAACGCCATGCTCACCGGGACTTCACCGGCCTTCATCGCCCACTGGGCGCGGCCGCTTCCGTCCCCGGGCGGAAAAGCCGCAAGGAATGTTTTCCTGACGGAAAACCTGTCCAGGGCCTGCCAGCCCGCTCTCGCTGAAAACAGGCCACCGGCCTGTTTTCCGGGCGCTGCGAGCCCCCCGCCGGCGAAGCCGGTGGGATACGATTACACGCGAGGGTGTGCCCCCTCTCCAGGGCCTACCGGCCCGTTCGTCGGTGAAAACGGTCCACCGGACCGTTTTCCGGGCCCTCCTCACCCCCTCGTTAAACTTCACTCACTTCGTCCGCTTCAAATCGCCCTGCGGGTGCCTTCGGCATCCGGCGGATGAACCGCCGGACTTACTTTGAATCGGACTTCGTTCGTTCACAGGCTCCGATGGATACTTTTCAGGGGATGTCGTCCACAGATTTCCTTTTCAAGGGGTACTGTCCACAGGTTTTGTTTCTCTTTGGTACAGCGCTTGTTTATGCTTCCGTAATTCATGTGCGTGCTGTGACCTGAGAGTGGAGAAGATACCGCATTAAACTGAATTCGCCCGGCGCTGTGGCACAGCTCCGGGCGATGATCGTAGTTCGGGGGAAGGTGATCCTTCCCCGGGTTTTTGCTTCAGCGTATATGCCGCTTTAAGCGGATTTAGGCCGGTCGGGGTTTTCCCGCCGGCATCGTCCCTCCTTGGCGGAGGGGCTTTTCGTTTTCAATGGCTTTCTGTGCTTTTGAACGCTTTGTCATGCATTTACGCTATATTATGTATTGACGCTTTATATGCATTTGGCGTTTTCACAGGGGCCGGCTGTGGGGGATAGGCTGGTTTTTATACGGTTCATTTCTGCTGTTTGCCCGCTTCTTCGTACAGGGCGGCCAGCAACTCCGGGGTGACGGAGCCGATCTGATTGTAGACGACCTCGCCCAGGCGGTTCAGCACGATGGTTTGGGGCAGGGTGCCCGTTCCTCCGACGATATCATTCACGCTGCCGTCGCTGTCCGTAGCGAAGGGCATGGCGAGATCCCTGCCGGCGAGGAATGCGGCGGGGTCGTCCGCCACCAGTTCGGAGTGAACGGCGATCATGGCGATATCGTCCGGATGGGCGGCATACAGGGTGCTGAAAAAGGGCAGCTCCTGGATGCAGGGCGTGCAGTAGGTCGCCCAGAGGTTGATGAAGACGACCTTGCCGCGCGCATCCGCCAGACGGAAAACGGAGCCGTCGTAGCATGAAAGCGTGAAGTCCGAAAGAAGCTGGCCGGCCTCATGGCCGGGCGGGGCGGCGCTTACATCCCCGTAGGCGGCAGGAACTCCGGCTGTCAGGGGCTCTTCCGTTCCGGCCGGAGTTTCCGAAACGGCGGGACTGACTTCAGTTTCAGCTGTATCTGCGGGAGATACGGCTGCCGGCGGCTGCTGAACGTCATTGCGGACGGCCGGGTCCAGAAAATTGAACCACACCAGCGCCGCGCACAGCAAGGCAAGCGCCGCGCCCCACAGGATGCGGCCCTGCCTGCGGCGTTTGGCCGAAGCGCCGGAGGCGTCGTCTGCGCAGCCTGCTGCGGGGGCCATGAGGGTGATCCTTCCCGCTTTCAGGGAAATCGCTCCCTGGCTGCAGACGTTCACGCACTTCCCGCAGTGAATGCATTCGCGGTCGCCCGCCTGCCGCACGTCCATCAGGCAATGCCTGCTGCATGCGCCGCAGCGGGTGCAGCGGCTATCATCCACCTTCACGCCGATAACATTGAAGCGGTTGAACAGGCCGTAGATCGCCCCCAAGGGGCAGATGAAGCGGCAGAAGCTGCGGTAGCAGAACACGCACGAAAGCCCGATCACCAGCATGATGACGAACTTCCGGGTGAACAGTACGCCCAGCATACTGAAAAAGGAGGCGTTGGCGGGATGGGCCAGATGGCCTATAGCCCCTTCCAGTGTGCCCGCGGGGCAGATGTACTTGCAGAAGGCCGGCAGGGGAAGCTGCCGGTACAGGCTGTACAACAGGGGGATGGCCAGGACGAACACGGCCAGGATGATATATTTGAGCCATGAGAGCGCCCGGGTGATGGCGCTTTTTCTGATCTTCGGCGTCGGGATCCTGTGCAGCAGTTCCTGGACCAGGCCGAACGGACACAGCCAGCCGCAGACAGTCCTTCCCAGGATCACGCCGAAAAGCAGCAGGATGCCCAGCACGTACCAGCCCGCCCGATGTTCTGACGAGGCCAGGGCGTTCTGCAGGGAGCCCAGCGGGCAGGAGCCGGCCGCGCCGGGGCAGGAATAGCAGTTGAGACCTGGGACACAGGCGTACTTGGCGCTGCCCGTGTAGATCTTCCCGTCAATAAAGCCCCTGATATGCGCGTTGTGCAGGAGCGCTGCATATAACTGTACCAGCCGCCGCGTCGAAGGCCTGAGATTCTTACGGGGGCCGGGGTTTATCGCTTTATCCAAGGCCAATACACTCCGTACAGATGGTTATCGCTTTGTAGAGCACATCCAGGGCGCTTCCGTTGAAGATCCCCAGGATGATCAGCGCGACGGCGGCGGCTATGAGAGCGGTCTGCAGCCGGGCGCTGCTGCGGGGTTTTCCGGCGGGCGCAAGGCCGGAAGCGGCGCGCAGAGGTTTCTGCGTCTGCCGTGGGATGCTTTTATCCTGCAGGACGGACGTCACCGCAAGCGTTCCCAGCCCCGCCGCGGTCCAGGGCAGGAGCACCCGCAGGAGGTTTAAAAACATGGCCTCCAGGTCGTCCCCGGGAAAGTGAGAAGGGTCCAGCAGGTATAAGGTAACGGGGACCATGCACAGCGCGAACACGCCCCGGCCGACCCACGGAAGCCGGTTTTGCCAGCGCTGAAGGGCCGGAGAAACAAAAGAGCGGGGGAGTGCGCGGGATGCCGGCGGGGCTTTCCTGCGCCTTTCGTTTGGGGCGGGCTTTTCGGCGTTTTCATCCTTCACGCCCAGTATGAGCCCCGCGGCCAAAAGGCCCAGGCCTACGAAAAACAGCGGCGCGATGGGCGCGAACGCCCGGGCGGCGGCCTCCGGCGTGAAGACGCTTTCCATGGGGTTTAAAGCCTTTCGGGCCGAGCCCTCCCGGAAGACCCCAATGGCCGAAACGGACAGCCATACCGTCAGCGCGATGCAGACAGCGGCCTGCAGCGCGAGATAAAGCCTGCTTTTAGTCGTCATCAGCCTTCCTCCGTTATGATGGTCTTTTCCGGGACGATGGGGAGCAGTTGTTTTGTCAGAAGTAAGAATAGCACGGATCAGCGGGATTGGCAAGAAGGGAGGAAGTTATAAAATAAGCCGGTGTTTCCAAAAGGCGGCAGCGGCTACGCAAAAGGCGACGGCGGGCCTTCGGAACGCGAAAAACGCCCCCAGGAGCGCTTCTTTCATGCGCGGCGGAGGGCGGGCGTGCCCGGGAATGATGCGGAGGGAAGACTGTTTTTTATCGCGGACGGCGGCGGGGGCGCTTTTTTCCGGAACTATGCTTGCAATGAAATGGGCCCGGTCCGGCCGCGCGGCCCCTTTCCGGCGAAAGGCCGGATGCGTTATGATCTCTCAGGGCTGCGCCTGTGTAAGATACTGAAGGCTCGTCTTCAGGCTGTCAAAGGGAGATGCGCCGTAGCAGTCATCCTGCTCGACGAAGGCGTAGGCTGTCACGGGGTTTTTTTCGAGCATATCCAAAATGGCGGGGAAATTGAGATTGCCCTGGCCCACCGCTGCCATCCGGATATCGAAGCCATTGACGGCAAAATCCTTCAGGTGCACACAGTTCAGCCGGTCGGCATGGGCGCACAGCCAGGGACGCACCTCCGTGCCTGCGTACTGCAGCCAGTAGGTGTCCGCGGTGACGCCCATCAGATCCGCCGGCAGCATGGACAGAAGATGCTCCATCATCGTCCGGCCGTCCGGCAGGCGCTGAAACTCGAAGGCGTGGTTATGGTACATAAGCTTCATCCCGGCAGCCCGCAGCTTTTCTGCCGCGGGGCCAAAGTCGTCGGCAAAGAAGGGCAGAAAATCGGGACTGTGATACCGGTCCGGCAGATAGCCCAGGCCCGCGTACCGGCAGCCGAACAGCTGATGCCGTTCGATCAGGGCGTCGATATGCTGGGTGAAATCGGCCTCGGGATTATGCGTCAGCGCGATGGTCAGCCCGTTCTGATCGCACAGCGCCCTGACGCGCTGCGGCGCGATCGGCCCGATGGCGGAAAGCTGAACGCAGTCGTACCCCATGGCGGCCACCCGTTCCAGCGTCCGGCCGAGATCCTTTTCATTCTGGCAGTAAGCCCGCACGGTATAAAGCTGTGCGCCTATTTTCATGCCTGACAGCCTCCTTCTGTGACAGTGTTTTTGTTGAAGCGGCGGCAGCCGCTTTCAGCGTCGCGCTCCGGATGGATGACGCTCCTGCGCCCATCATGCCGCGGTTCCTCGGGGGAAAGATGTGTTCCCGGGAAATATCCGCCGGTCGGATCAGCGGGTTTTCTTATTGGTGCGCACAGACAGCCTCACTCGATGCAGCCTGACGAATTTGGCTTGATCTCTGTTTCTCCTGTTTGTTCCAGTGATTCAGGTTCTGCGGATCATCTGTATTCTCCATGCGCTGCGGCCGCCGTTTATCATTTCTGTATCAGCGTGATAAAGAGGCTGTTGGGCTGTGGAGCGCAGGGATTATTCCGCAAGAGTTATTATATACCGGACATATTAATCGAACAAGTCTCGATTGGGTTACTTTACCTGCCGGTACCCGGTTTTGTTGGAGCCTGCCCGGGTAATCAGACCTTTCCTTTTTAAGGCATCCAACACCCTGGATAGAGTGCGCTGAGATTTTCCTGTCTTCAGGATCAAATCCTCGTATGTCAGACGGGGATCATCACGGAGGAGAGTGAGCACGGTCTGTTCGAGAGCGCTTATGTTGCCATTTATCTTGCCATTCTTTTGGCCTGATAATGTCAATTATTTCTGACCGCAAGGATATAGCAAACGCCCGGCGGGGCTTTCATGCTGTGCTTTGGATCGCGCTGATTGTAGTTAGAAAAGTATTGGGCAGTCATTTCCGCGTGATCCAGGTGTTCATAGACCAGGAACCCGCTTTCCTCCAAAAGGGCTTCCATTTCCCGCTCATCGTACTGTGCCTTCATCCGCTCGCCAGCGCCCCGGGCCAGGGCCTGATTGACCGCCGTTTCCGGGCTGTCCTCCCGGGACTGGTAGTCAAAGCAGATGGCAGACCCTTCGCACATGATGCCGCCCAGGGCCGTCAGCAGATTTCCGAATGCATCCGGGCTCAGGTAATAACTGAGCCCGAGCAGGCTCCCGAATGACTTCAGATGCTGCTGAAAGCCGCTGTTTATCAGCTGGTCCTTCCATGATTGTTCCGAAAGATCGCAGGGAACGTAAATCGCCCGCGATGCAAGCCTCGCATTTTCGATCCTCTGCTTCTTATCGGCGAGCATTTCCGGCAGATCCAATTCATACACAGAAAGATGCGCATGGCCGCTTCGAACGGCGAAAGTATCATAGCCGGACGCGAAGACGACATACTGGCGGCAGCCGAGGCGCGTTTCGTTTTCCAGCATCCTTTCGCAGTACGCGCTTCTTCCGAGCACGGACGGGGATAACTGCCTGTCCACGATCAGCCGCAGGCCTTCCTCCGGAGCGCCTTTGAAGCCGGGAAGGAAGAAACCGATGCCTTCAGTCATGCTTTGCGCGATACGGTCATATTCTTCTCCCAGCAGTGATCCCGCGGCCTGGTCCGCAAATATATGAGTGTTGTTGTGCTGATAGTGGTAAGCCCGCGCAAAGCAGCTGACCTTCGCCGTCAGATTATCCATCTTTCTCACGCTCCTCCGTTCACGATGGCCGCATACTGTTCCTCAGGGATCATGGACGAGCTGATTGCAGCCAGCAGCGCGTTATCGATTTCCCCGGTTTCAGCGTACTGCTTTCCCGCCTGTTTTACAAGCGCCAGCCTGGGTCCGGTTACGACAGCAGCCTCCGGCGCGTTGAACATGGGGCTTTCGGGGATCGTAATGATCGTGTGGCTGCTGGGAAAGCACTGTTTGAACTGCGCCACCGCGGGTTCAAAGTTGTGCCTGCTGTTGGGAAAGCCGCAGCCGCAGATCATCATGTAACGCAGGCGGGAAAAGTCCGCCTGACCGACATGCTCGTACCGGTCGCCCACTTTCCGCATGGACATGGAGGACAGCGGCATCGTGCGGTCCAGCAGCGCTTTGAGCGGCGCGGGCATGCCGTAGCAGTACAGCGGGAAACTGAACAGCAAAAGGCCGCTGTCCAGTATTTCGTCGAGGATGGCTCGCATATCATCGTCGTGGATGCATTTTCCGCCGTTTCGTTTGCATATAAAGCATCCGGTGCAGTATTCAATGTGCCGGTCGATGACGTTGATCACGTGGATCTCCTGCTGAGCGGCATCTTTCATCCCATGAAGGAAAGCCCGGGTGATGTGCATGGTGTCGCTGTTCTGCCGCTTGGGACTTCCGTTCAAAACGAGGATCTTCATGGTATTCCTCTCCTTCGTGCTATTTGTTTTCCATTTTCATAAACGCAAGCTGTCCCTTTGCCTTCCGCGCGGAAACGGTGATCGTGTATGATCCCGTCTGGGGGATCTCCACGAAGAATGCGGCGCTGTCCCCGGCGGCGCGGCCATCGGCCTGATAGACCGGCTCTTTATTCTCCTGCCTGATGACGATATCCACACGCCCGCTTTCGATCTGCCAGGAGACACGGAGCGCATCGCCTTTACGGAGCTCCAGGGTTTCTGAATCGGTCATGTTCATCCAGTCAAACCGCAGGAAAAAACCGTCCTGATCGCTTATCCGTTCTCCTGAAAACCCGGGCCCGGGGTTCTGTGTGAGGATCAGGATCGAGGCTGCGAAAGCCACGATCAATACGGAAAGCAAAATGATCTTTTTTCGCATGCGTCGTCATGGCCTCCGTATGTTTCGGTCAGTTCTTTCTGATCCACTCGTCCAGAAAACGCATCTGCCCGTCCGTATGGAACCAGTGTTCGCCGTTTTCCATGACGGTGAGGGAGGCGCCGTGCCGCTTTGCAAAGGCGCGGACTGTTTCAGGAGGTGTCAGGTTATCGCGGCTTCCATAGAGGATGCTCGTGGGAACGCTCCACCTGATCGGGTGTTCCCGGACGTAGCAAAGATACTCCCAGGACAGGTCCTCACCGAAATCGGTGCGGATCACGCCCTTGTCCCTCAGTTCCTTCTCCGTCACATGGGCCCACAGCATCATATCGCGGATCAGCTTCTCCATATCGACAATGGGGGAGATGAAGTATGCCTTGCGGAGCATGCCGTCGATCCCGGCGTTCATGGAGAAAAAGGCGCCGATGCTGTTGGCGATCAGGATGATGTTTTCGTATTCGGATTTCAGCTTTTCCAGAGCCGTGCGGATCTCTGCGCCGGTTTCCCAGGGGGTAAAGGTCTGATAGTCCAGGCTGAAAACACCGCAATCGGGAAAAAACGGCTTATAGCGCTCACACTCCGCGGCGCTGCCGCCTTTTCCGTGGATGTATAATATCAGGTCTTTCATAGGCGCTCATCCTGTCTCCCTTTGCGCTTTTCTTTTTTCTTCTGCTGCTTCAATACAAACAGCCGTTCTTCATCCTTGCTTCGCTGCCTTTTTCTGATATGTCAGCTCCGCATCATAGCCAAACCCATGGCACACAGGATTATTCCGGCAATGGTTTCCTGTCTCCTTTTCTTCAATTCTCTTCCAAAATCCGCAGTCCTTCCTGCCAGTCCTGCCCCAGAATCTCCTGTGTCCTGGCAAAATCATATTTTTCATGGAGCCGGTCATGCACCTTCAAAAACGCTTTCTTTCCATATTTTCTGATGTACACGGCCTGGGCTCTGGCCGCGTTCGCGCCGTCGTTGGCGGGCGTATAAAAGCCCTTTTCACAGGTTTCCAGCTGATCACATTCGTAACAGCCGTCGATGCTTTTTTCCTGACAGCAAACCGCATTGGGACATTTTCCGTCCGGTGAGATCGTGGCAAAAGAACAGGTGTTATACGCCGTCCGGCAGGAGCCGCACCATTCGCCCAGAAAGCAGTGGTTGCAGGAAAAACCGCAGCAGGCGATGGGGTCCACGCCCTTTCGAGCCAGCCTGCACAGCCTGTTTTTGATGCGCTGCATGGCTTCAATGTGCATGATCCAGTGCCGGCTGAAGGGCATCCGAATGAGCCCCTGCACATCCTTCCCACACCAGTATTCAATCAGCCAGGCAGCGCTTTCCTTAGAGCTAACACACCCGGTGCGCCTCAGCTTTTCGACCATGTCCTCCCCGAATTTCCGTTTCAGGTCGGAATATTCCAGGCTTGTCAAAATCTGATCTGAGGACTTCATCACTTCCCGGGCGTACGCATACAGCGCCTGGATATTCAACTGTTTGGAAAAATCCGCGATCTCATCCCCGGTAAGTTCGTTCCCCGTGGTGATGATGGGTGAGCAAATGGCCGTCTGGAAATCCCGGCTGAACAGGATTTGCTGATCCTCCGCGATCATCTCATGGGCCACGATGTCCTCGATGCGGAAAATGTGCCAGATGGAGTATGCCAGCGTCTTGCTGTGATATCCCTCCGCCCCGGCAAAGGGCATTTGGTAAAACGCCTCCTTAGGGAAAGCGGTCACGATCTGCGTGATCTGCTCAAATAAACTCTTGCGCAGTTCCAGCAGCTTTTCCATGCCTTCCCTGAAGGTGTCTTTTTTTGCGATGAGCGCCTGCATTGCTTTGTTCATCTCAGACCAATTCCTGTCCATGCTGTGCTCCTTTCACGGGCGGTTTGTTCAGCCGATTACCTGATACCGCAGCCGCAGGTAGGAATCCTGCAGCGGAACTGCTTCCATCAGGCGCAGTACGCCCAATTGGTTCAATTCGTCCTTTGCCTGCAAGGAACGTCCGTCGATCAATGTAGCAGTATCCTTACCGCCGATCAGCACAGGGGCAACCACAATATCCACGAAGTCAAACAGCTTTTCGCGCAGGAAAAGCGCATTTACCGTGCCACCGGACTGAATGGTCAGCCGATCGCAGCCGAATTGTTCTTTCAGGATCATTAGTGCGGCTGTCAGGGACAGCTTTTCCTGAAAGATGATATGCAGGTTTTTCGCTTTGGCGCGGAAAGCGGGATGATTTCTGTTTGTTGTGATCAGGACAAACTGTTTGGATTTTGCGCAGAAATACCGAACGCCATGCTCATTCAGATGGCGATTATCCAGCAGGACGAAGGATACCGGGGTCTTGTCGGGCATATCGGCTGTGTTGACTCCCATTTTTGCCTGGACGCGGCCTGTGTTGAAGGACCACAGATCGGTGGATTGCTCGATCTCATAGCTGATCCACATCCATCTCGTCTGTCGCGCCTGTGCTGATTTTTCCGTCCACGGACATCAGCATAAACAGAGTCGTTATTGGCCGATTCATGGGTTATACCTCCTGATGGCTGATAAGCTGCTGCACTTCTTCCATTTTCGGTGGATACAGCGGCAGCAGAAAACGGGAAATGGCCACAGCTGAGCACGCGCTGGCAAAGCGTACCGGCTCTTTGTCTGAAATAACATGCAGCAAACCATTCAGACAAACCTGTATTTTTCTTCTGCTGCGCTGTTATAGAGTCTTACGAAAAGCGGGGGATCGGAAATGGCTTCAAAAACCTTTTTCTTACCGTACTTCAGATCAACCAGTCCCTGCATATAGCATCCGAAATAATAGGCTGGATATTGCCTGATCGTTTTGCCTTTAAAATCAAAACGTTCATAGGTTCCGGATATGATCGCGGCGGCTTCTTCGGCGGACTTGTCTTTTAGCCGTCTGTAATCATTCTGAATCATCTCAAAGATCTCATCAAAATGATGCTCGTAGAATTCCATGCCGTCGGGCTGCACGGCAAAAGTGCCGCCGTTATATTTAGGGGGTTTTCCTTTTGCTGCAAGATTATTGTTATAATGTACGGCAAGTCCTTCGTACCATGAACACGAACAGGATCTGGCCCGCCGCGCTCACGCCCGACATTTTTACGTCCCCAAGCCCTGCCACCATGAAGTTGTCCACCAGGGAGACCAGGGACTGGATCAGCGACTGCAGCATCACGGGGATGCCTATCCTCAATGCCTGCCTGTAAAAGGGCAGGCTGCCGAAATATCTTTTCATAAAACCGCCTCCCTGGGCGATGGTTCACACGCCGTATGTTTTGACAAAATGCCTGCTGAACATTTCCACCCGAGCGATCGCTTCTTCCGTTTTCTCCGGTTCCCGGTCGCACAGGTGAATAAGGGCGGAAATCGGCGCGGTATAGGCAAAGGCAAGCATCCCGGGATCATCTTCCCGGAGCAGTCCCTTTTCCATCATGCCTGTGAATATCCGCGTGAACAATTCGGTCAGACCGGTGAGGAAGTGCTTTGTCGCGAGTTCCCGCGCGCGTACGTCACGGTACTGCTCAAGAGTAAGCACCTTGCGGGTCATGATGATCTTCTCATCATGAATAGTTATGTTCACCATATGCATGGTCATCGAGACAAGTCCTTCCAGTGAGTCCGGCACAGGCGGCAGGCGCTCCGGCGAACCGAAATGATCTCCGTAATAGGCGATCATCTGATCCAGCAGCGCATTCCAGATCGCTTCCTTGCTCTCAAAATGCTTATAGACCCCGGACTTCACAAGCCCGAGCGACGCGCTCAGTTCACGGATATTGGTCCCTGCATAGCCGTTTTGAGAAAATATCTCCAGCGCGGCTTCCAGGATCCTTTCTTTCGTGTCGTTTGCCATGATTCCCTCCAATAATAAAGAAGTGACCTTTCATTCACTCATTATAGTGAACGAAAGGTCACTTGTCAAGGTCCTGTGTTATTTCATTCCGTTCTGACAAAAAAGTCTTTGACAAGGGGCACTGTTTCTATGACAGTCCTGCGGATTTGGGCGAACAAAACCTCGCAGGAGACGCGGCTCCATATGCACCGGCACAGAGACAATGAGCATGTACAGGATCATCACCCGAACATGCATCCGGCGTTTTATGATCAGCGCTCCTCATTTACAGCAGGGCAGATCAGTATCCCCATGTGATAAGCTCCCATTCCAGCTTTTTTGAGAGCTTGCCTTCCGCAGTGCTTCACCACCTTCTGGCTTTGCTTTGCACGTAAAGCTGTCATTCTTCCTGCTTCACCCAACTGATGGTTCCGTCATCCGCTGTCAGTGTCAGGACCGTCTGCCCGGCGTCGTTGACCGACATGGCAAAAGGAGCCGCCTCGGCTTCGCCTTCCAGGTTGCTGTATGCCACATACAGGCCGATGCCGTCACCCTTTTCGCCGTTATCCACCGCATAGGCTTCAAAGTCCGCGGTCTGCGTGCCGTTCATGATGGTGACGCCGTGGCCCGCCTCATCGATCGTCATGCTCAGGTCGACAGCGGCGTAGGCTTCGCCCAGGGGAGACAGATCAGCCTGCCAGGTTCCCACGAAACCCAGGCCGCTGATCTGGCGCAGCGCCGCGTCCGCGTGGGAGGAGTAATCCATGTTTTCCAGGCAGAACAGGGCGATCACGTTATTGATAACGTCCGCATCGGCTTTTTCATCGATGCCCGCCGCCAGCCAGTAGGCATAGGGACCCACCATGTAGCCCTGCAGAGCCTCCAGGTCGCTGCCATAGCGGAATTCCAGATGCCAGGTGGTATCCATGGTATCTTCCCGCATCATGAAGTAATTGAATTCTCCCGCTTCGTCGGTGCTCTTGTAGACGTCCACAGGGAAGGCCATGGAGATTTCCTCACCCTGATACATCATGGTTTCGCCTTCACCGATATTGTACTGGCCAAGATATTCATAGGTATGGGTTTCCTGGGTGCCGTCGGTCTTCAGGATCGTGACCGTATCATCCTTGAAGGTCAGGCTCTGCGCCCCGTTAATGAAATGGCAGTCAAAGGCGTAGCCGCCGTTCGCAAAGGCGGCGATGGCGTCCTCGCCGTGCAGGTTGCTGGTGACCGATCCCTGCAGGGCAGTCGCCATTGCGGGCGCCATGTCCTCGCCCATGACCGCGCCGATATAATCCACCCAGAGGGGATTCCATTCCTCCGTCACGATGGTATCGAACAGGCTCACGTAGGTAGTGCCGTTTTCTCCGGCAATGGCAGGCAGAACGCCCAGTTTGGCATAGGAGAAGACCAGTTCGGGATAACCGAAGGCAGCCACCGTCACGGTGTACTGCTTTCCGGCTTCGAACAGCGGGTTTTCACTGCCGTCGCGGGCCTTTACGATCCCGTCCGCGTTCAGCACGCCGTTTTCATCCAGCGCGATGAAACTGCCCACCGTCCCGTGGTGGCCGACGATTTCCTGCTCGGCGGCTTTTTCCGCGCCCTTTGCCAGGATCTGTACGTGCTGGATGTTCTGCAGGTAATCGGTGATAGAACCGGAAGCCAGCGCGATGCCCTGCCCGTCAAAGGTGATATCGCCGGCAGCCAGGCCGCTGTCGATGATGAAATAGGGGGCCTGGGCCGCTGCGGGACCGCCTTCGAAAGAGGGAGAACGATACTTGCCACTGGCGTCCACGACGTTCACATAGTAGCAGCCGGCCTTCAGCGTTTCAGGCTCCGCGAAAGTGATGGTCACCTTGCCGTCAGCGATATCGACCGTATAGCTGTCAGCGGGTACGATCTCCTCGTTGCGCACGCCCCAGCGGATGTCCAGCACCTGCAGCTCGAAGTCTTCCGGCAGGGCGTTCTGCAGGATCACGATGCCTCCGTCCACAGCTTCCACCGGCAGGGCGCAGCCCTCCACCGGCAGGAAGGTCTTGCCTGCCTTACCTTCCAGGGCATTGATGACGGCTTCCTGCGCGGCGGCGCTGACCATGGTCGCGCCCGATACGGCGTCCGCACCGCCGGAGGTCATGTCCATCGCCTGGACTTCCTCCATGGTTTTGCCCACAAAGCGATCCAGCAAGCCGGCGCTGACAGCCGCGTAGTAATAGGGCTTGTTCTTCTTGGCCCATAATTCCTCGTTGCCTTCCTGCACGGAGCCTGCTGTGCCGGTGCCGTTGTCCGTTACGGCGGTGATGACGCCGTTATCATCAACGCTAACACTCAGCTTCACATTGTAAAACGGGGGATGAATGAAGGGGGCGGTGGAGGGGTAATTGCGCTGATCCACATTGGCATCGCCCTCCAGCGTCTGATCCGCCAGCGCCGCACACGCGCACAGCGCCAGGCACAGTACCAGCACGACAGTCAAGAGCTTCTTCATATTCTTTGTCCTCCTTTTATTTCGTCAGTTCTGCGCCCAGCGCCCTGCAGGCTGCCAACGCATCTTCATCCGGTGCTTCGTTGGCCATTACGCTCGCTGCGGCCAGCGTGATGCCCTTTTCCGCGCAGCGCGCCTCCCAGGAGCGCATCCATTCGCCATCGCCCCAGCCGTAGGAGCCGAACAGCGCTACTTTCTTGCCAATGAGAGCCGGTTCGATGCCCTCCAGCATCGGCAGGAATTCCGAGTCCTCCAGCTCCTCCGCACCCATGGCAGGGCAGCCCAGCGCCACCGCGTCATAGGCAGAAATGCCGTTCACCTCCGCACAGGTCAGCAGGCTCACGTCGGCGCCAGCCTCCCTGGCTCCCTCCGCCACAGCCTCCGCCATGGTCCGGGTGTTGCCCGTTCCGCTCCAGTAGATGACCGCGAGTTTGTTCATGCTGTTTCCTTCCTTTCATTGGAAATTGTTTTGTATGAAAACTGCCTCGGCTGAATCGTCAGCCTGGACAGGCTCCATCCTTCACGGCTTCGCTGCAGATAGGCGTTGGTGCAATGTCTGCAGCGCGCGAAATACCGCCGGGCTTCCTGTTCGTCGCTCTCGAATACCTTCCAGAGACCGGTGCATTTGCAGCTCTTGTGCTCCATAAAGCCACGCACATCCACGGGTGGATAACCGAGGAACAGACCGATCTCATGGGGAAAAGAATCACACTCCCTCAGTCGGCGAACGAGGCAGGCGATCCGTTGAACCGGCGTGCCGTCTGGATACCCGTTTTCCCGCAGGATAGCTTCCGCAAGCGGATCACGCAAATCGGCTTCCAGCATATCCATGCGGCAGAGATAGATCAGCGCCTTTCCCTCCCGATACCGGAGCGGCAGGGCTGTGACGCCCTTCCTGAGAATGCAGTGATTGACTGCTCTGAGGCTTTCTGTCATTTCCTTTCGGTTCTCAAAAGCACAGTTGAACAGGCTCCCGGTTTTGATGGCCGCCAGGGTCGGCGCACAGCAGCGGATCACCATTTCTTCTGACATAAAAACCTCCTTATGTATGTTAGTTATTTCTAACTCACGACCGAAATGAATGCCGCTCATCATGAGAAAAGCAGAATAACGAGCGGCTTATGGGGCGCTGTCTTGCCTGTCAGCCTTTTCCAAAGTGGAACAATCCTTTATTCTCACAGACTTCTTCCCCTACAGAGACAGATGTATAGCCTGCATCCGGGGAACGATCATTCCTCTGTTTTCAGCGCCGCCACCATATCGATATGGCGGTTTTTGCGGGCGACCATCAGACCTACAACCAGCGAGACGCCGAAGGTCAGCAGCGTGCTGATGAGCCAGGTGGACAGACCCAGCACCAGCTTCAGTTCATATTCCGCGGCCAGGGCTGTCAGCAGGTATTGCAGCACGCCGATGCCGGCAGGCATGCCGATCAGGATGCCGATCACCGTCAGCCACAGATTCTGGCTGATCAGCAGCCGCCCGATTTTACTGTCCTTGAAGCCCACCACCTTGAGGGTCGCCATTTCCCGGTAGCGTTCCGTATAGCTCATCACGCCCAGGTTGTAGAGCACCACGATGCCCAGGATCACCGCCGCCAGCACCAGCAGCCAGACCATCTTGTTCATCAGATCCATGAAGGTGTCAAAGGAATCCATGATGGATTGCTTGCTCTGCTTGTTCAGGATATGCTTATCCTCCGGGATGTCCGTTTCATCCGTAAAAATGGAGGAAACGGCATAGGCTATGCCTGTTTGATCGGCAAAGGCCCGCGTCATGAAGATGCCTTCCGTCATGGAATCCAGCACGCCCGCAACGGGCACGGAATAATGCTCGTCGCTGTCGTACGGGGAGAAGGACAGCGTATCTCCCGCTTTCAGCTTGTGATCCCGGGCGATCCGGCCGCAGATATAAACCCCGCCGTCGGTCAGGGGAACGATGCGCATATCGGTGTCCGCGAAACGCACTTTGTCATGGGTGACGGAATAGATTTCCATCGAATACCCCTTATCACCGATCTGGATGGCGCGGGAGGCGGCCCAGTCGCCGTTCAGCCGTTCCGCCAGGGCTTCGGCCTCCTCCAGCGTGGTATTATCGCTGTCCAGGTTGACCCGGGTATTGTAGTGGATGGCCTTGTCATAGAAAACATCCAGGAAGGCGTCCATGGTATCCTTCATGCCCAGACCGCCCACCAGCAGCACTGTGCACCCAACGATGCCAAACAGCGTCATCAGGCTCCGGGCCTTATGGCGCACGCAATCCCGCAGGTTCCATTTGGTGCCGAAGCCCAGGGCCTTGAAACGCTTTGTTTCCTCAAACCGCAGGTGCTTCATGCGCTTGGGCGTATAGGGCCGCAGGGCGTCCGCCGCCGTGCCGGAGAGCATTTTCCGCACGGACAGGAAGCCGATCAGCGTCAGGAACGCGTTGATCCCGATCAGCACGAACCAGGTGAAGGACGGCGCGTGCAGCGACCAGGAGGGCATATCGATGTATGTAGCCATGGCGCCGTCCGGATTCATAATAAACCAGCCCAGCCAATACCCGATGCCAATGCCCAGCACCGTGCCCATCAGACCGATCATCAGAGCATAAGCGGAATAATGAATCAGGATGCGCCTGTCCTTGAAGCCCAGGGCTTTGAAGGTGCCGATCTGCGTTTTTTCGCTGGCGCAGATGCGGTGCATGGTGGTCACCATGGTCAGGATGGCGATGGCCAGGAACAGTACCGGCAGGATGGAGGCCATGGTTTTTCCTTCATTGATTTCGCCTTGCGCTTCGGCCCAGGAGACGGTTTCATCCTTGGAGAGAATAAGCCGCGTGCTGCCCAGCGCCTGATCCGCCGCCGCCACGAAAGCGGCCTTGTCCAGCGTGGATTTCACGTTGATCTGATGATACAGAGAGCCGATCATCATTTTGTACAGCGCCGGGACAGCCCGATCCAGCATGGCCGGGGAAATATACACGTAGCCGTAGGAGGAATAATCCGGCATCATCTGATTGGAATCCGGCAGGCAGATCAGATATTCGCTGGATTTCACCAGCCCCTTGACGGTGCCTCGGACGGTTATGGTCTGGTAAGTCAATGTCAGCTGATCACCGATGCCGATACCGTTGGCGGCCGCATAGGAGTCCGACAGCCAGAAGCCGTCCGGATCCTGTTCGTCATAAGGCTCGCCGGCCATCAGCAGGACGCCTGACACGTTCATGTTCTCGCTGACAGTCAGGGCCAGGGTATCCGTGTCATCCCTGACCGCCACGTTCAGGGAAAGAAAGCGGGTGGCGTCCTCCACGCCGGGGATGGCTTTTACGGCCTCCAGGTCCTTTTCGCTGAACCCTTTGTCGTTATAGATGCGGAAATCGGCAAAGCCGGTGGCGTCGTAGATTTCCCTGGTATTGACCTCCAGGGAATACCATTCCACATGGAAGCCCAGGAACACGCCCACACCCAGGGCTACCATGATGACCATGGAAATAAACTGCGCTTTGTATCGCCATAGGGTACGAAACATTTTTTTCAGCAGCATCACCAGTCCACCTCTTCCACGGACAGAGGGTGATCCTGGTTTTCGCAGGCCTCAATTTTCCCGTTCTTCACCCGGATCACGGTGTCCGCCATTTTGGCAATATTCTGGTTATGGGTCACGATGATGATGGTTTTGCCCATATCCCGCGCCATGGAAAGCAGAAGCCTGAGCACCATCACACCGGTCTGGGAATCCAGCGCGCCGGTGGGTTCGTCGCACAGCAGGATATGTGGATTCTTTGCCAGTGCCCTGGCAATGGACACGCGCTGCTGCTCGCCGCCGGACAATTCGGAGGGAAACTGATGGATATGATCGGCAAGCCCCACGGCCTTCAGCATATCGTGGCTGCTCAGTGGGTTTGGCGCGATCTCCTTCACCAGCGCCACGTTTTCGATCACGGTCAGGGTGGGGATCAGATTGTAGCTTTGAAATACGAACCCCACGGACGCCGCCCGGTATTCGGCCAGCTCGTTGGGCGTCAGGGTGGAAATATCTCTGCCGTTTACCAGGATGGTTCCCTCCGTGGGGCTGTCCAGCCCGCCCAGCAGGTTCAGCAGCGTGCTTTTTCCGGCTCCACTGGGGCCCAGCACCACGATGAATTTCCCTTCCTCCAGGCTCAGGGTCACATGATCCAGCGCCCGCTGCTCATGCTCGCCGTTCCGATAGACTCTTGATACGTCTTTGAATTCCACGATTGCCATGATGGTTTCGCTCCTTTTTGACTGTAAAAATATCTGAAGAAATGTCTGAATTCGTGTTTATCCCTTTCTCATCGCTTGGAACGCCTCAAAAGAAGCTTCGCTCATTTCCCAGCTGAAGGAAATGGCGTCCCGCAGGGCTTGAGACGGCTCCACGCCGGCATCCGTAAGCAGCTGCCGGAAAAAAGAGACGCGTTCTCCAAGCTGATCGCAACGGTTTTTGCCCATCGCTGTAAAGAGCAGATTGCCGTCAGGCTCTACATCGATCAGGCCCTGATCCCGCAGCTGCCGGATGACGACGCTGACGGACGCCTTTGAGACGCCGAGGCAGTGCGCCACGTCCACTGCCCGGACGCACAGATATTTTTCCTTTAACATCCCAATGGCGTACAAGTATCGATCGAATGTTTTGCTCATGGATCTGACCTTTCCTCATCATCCGGTTTATGCTTTGTTCTGTATTCGCTGGGGGTGCAGCCCTCCGTTTTCCGAAAGATATGCGAAAAATGCGCGGAAGACACAAAGCCTACCGTTTCTCCGACCTGGGAAATACTCAGCTGCGTTGTCAGCAGCAGCTCCTTCGCTTTTTGACAGCGGATCATGTGATGATAGCTCAGCGGCGTCATGCCCGTTTGCTGCCTGAAGCTGCGCAGCAGGTAGCTGCCGTTGACGAACAACGCCTTCGCCATTTCATCCAGAGAAAACTTTTCGGCACTGTGCTCTTCCATATAGGCCTTGGCTGCTTCTGACAGTCTCTTCCCGCTGGATGACCTTGCATTCAACGCCGGTTTCCTCCTTTCCTTATCAGGAAATCACCGATTAGAGTAATCTAACCAGATACATATTAGCATAAACTAACTGATTTGCAACCCATTTTTCAAAAAGGTCAATATCAAACAATTAGTATCATCAAACTTGTCAATATCAGGATAGAAGATCCGGTGATCGCTGTGCTATCATATCAAAGGGTTAGTTACAACTAACGTCAAGCCGTGCGCATTGATGCCCCGGCAATGAAAGGAAGACCCGGTATGATCATCAAAAAAATCAGCCTGATGCTGTTGTGCGGGCTGATGCTTCTGTCCCTGGCGCTGCCCGGGGACGTGCATGCGGAGGAAGCCGCCTCCACCCGCTGGGCAGACGCCGCGGATGAAATTGACAAATATCTGGACGCGGCCTTTGAAAGCTATCTGGACGGCGACGCAAAAGCTGCCTACGACAACGTGAGCAATGCCTATTTCAGGGTGTATGAAACCACGGGCTTTGAGCGCCAGACCATGAGCTATGTTTCCGGCAACCGGAAAAACGCGGTGGAAATGCAGTTCTCCGCCTGCAAGGCTGCCGTCAAAAAGGAAAATACGGACCAGGAAACCATCGTGTCCGTCCGCAGCGCCCTGCAGAAGCTTAAATCCATGATCCGGGAGGACGGCAACAAGCTGGCCGCGCTCCAAAGCGGCGTACAGAGCGAAACGAAGTTTTACAGGCGGGGTGAACTGGTATCCGCTGACCCTTACCCGGAATACTCCGCCGATCCCAACGAGGCGCAGAAGTATGCCAGCTGGTATGATGCGGCGACGCTGGTGAAGGAGCTGCTGGATACCGCATACATGGGCTATCTGGACAAGGACTTTGAAGCCGCCCTGGATAACCTGAACACCGCTTTCTACTCCGTATATGAGGAATCCGGCCTGAGCCATCGGATCTATACGGACCTGAGCCTGAAGGACCGGCAGAAGATGGATGGCTACTTCAGCGATCTGCGCGCGCTGATCGCCTCCGGGACCGCGAAGTACCAGAAGAACAAATACCGCACCACCACGGACGGAGCCAAGAACCTGATCCTCAAGGAGGCCAAGGCTCTGGATACGCAGGCGGCGGAAGTCAAAGCTGCTTTGGCTGCGGAAACGGGTGAGGCGGCGGCTGAAGCGGAAACGGCTGTCACACAGAGCGATCCCCGGCTGCTCACATTCCTGGGCGCCTTCGGCATCATCGTCCGGGAGGGCCTGGAGGCCATCCTGGTGATCGCCGCCATCATTGCCTACCTGGTCAAAAGCGGCAACGGAAAGAGTCTGAAAAACGTGTACATAGGCGCCGCCGCCGGCGTGATTGCCAGCTTTATAGCCGCCGCCGTGCTGGCATGGGCGAAGCAGGCCTTTGTCGGCGCGGGCATGGCCCAGGAGATCATCGAGGGTGTCACGGCGCTGATTGCGGTGTGCGTGCTGTTCTACGTGAGCAACTGGTAAGGTGCAGTCCTCTGTGGAACAGGGCAGCGCCTTCACGCTCGCCTTCACCGCGTTCCTGTCCGTATTCCGCGAGGGCGCGGAAGTGGTGCTGTTCTATCAGCCTATGCTGTCGGAGGGCAACCCCGGCATGGTGTGGGCAGGGTTCGGCGTTGGCTGCGTGCTGCTGGTGTTCGTATACCTGGCCATCACCAGGCTGTCCATTAAGCTGCCAATCAAGGTGTTCTTCACCGCCACGTCCATCCTGATGGCCGTCATGTGCGTTTCCTTCCTGGGAAGCGGCATCAAGGAGCTGGCGGAGGGCAATGTCTTTGACCTGGCCCTTCGCGTGCCTGGCGTGCCTGAAAACGACGTGATCCAGATCTTTGGCATCTATCCCTGGCTGGAGACCCTGCTGCCGCAGCTGATCCTGGCGATCATCCTGCTGGTCACCTTCCTGATCGCTCACTATCGGGGCAAGATGGATGCCCTGAAAGCGCAGCTTGCCAAACAGTGATACCCCCGCGGCACCGCCCCGCGCAGTCCGCGACGGATATACAACCAAATCAATCTTTGAGGAGGATTTCACGATGAAAAAGTTTCTTGCCCTGCTGCTGGCCGCTATGATGCTGATGAGCATGTCCGCCCTCGGCCTTGCCGAAGAGGAAGCGGGCTTCGATGAATATGAACTGGGTGTGGAAGGCGAACAGGAAGTCGGCTTCATGACCATGGCGATGGTTTACTTCCAGCCCGTGGACATGGCCCCCGCAGAGAACGCCACTCCCAAGGAAGGTTCCGACCTGCACATCGAAGTGGACCTGACCGCCAACGAGAACCCCTATGGCTTCCCCGTGGACGGCTGGGTGCCCTACCTGAGCATTGATTTCGTCATCAAGGATCTGGAAGGCAAGGAAGTGTACTCCGGCTCCATGATGCCCATGGCTGCCAGCGACGGCCCCCATTACGGCAACAACATTCCCCTGCCCGAGGGCGAGTACACCGTGACGCTGTACATCAAGAGCCCTGCCGAGAACGGCTATCTGCTGCATGTGGACGCCGAGACCGGTGTGGAAGCCGATGAATTCTGGACCGAGCCTCTGGAAGCGACCTGGACCGGCTGGAAGTTCGTCAAGGAATGGTAAGCTGATCCAAGGCCCTGATCCTGTCCGGATGCTGGCGCATCCTCCGCGGGGGAGGATGCGCCGGCATTTCGCACGTTTATACACATCGCTGTTTCGGAGGTTTTGTCTTGTTCAAATATCTCTGGATGGTAACGCAGGACCTGTTCCTGACCGTTACCCTGACCGCCCTCATGCACGTGATGCTGTCCCGGCTGCTTGGCAAAAAGGGACTGATGCTTCACGGGATCGCTTTAGGCGCGGGTGTTTTGGCCTCCATCGCCCTGGCGGCCGTGAAATTCAACACCAGACTCATTATTTCCAGTCATTGGAACCATTATATTTACGCGGTCATCCTGACGCTCACCGCGCTCGTCCTGCTGTTTACCCTCCTGTTTGGCCGGAAGGAAAACGGACGCGCCAAAACGGGCGGCATGCTGCTGGGTGCCGCGGGTTCGCTCCTGTCAGCCACGCTGATTTTCTATTCTCTGCCCGGGGTGCTGCTGTATCCCTTCAGCTTCAACACCATGGGTCAGGGTTATTTATCCTCGTATTACGCGGTGCGCATGGCCGGATGGCTGGGCGCGCTGATATTGCTGTTCGTCTATTCGCGCCTGCTTTCCCGCTGTGCGCTGTACATAAAGCCTTTCGGCCTCGTGCCCCTCATTCTGAACGCGGGGCTGCTGTCTTTTGCCGTTTATTGCTTCGGCCGTTTCTTTGTGCCCTGGGTAAACCGGGCCACATGGCAGGGCTGGCCCGTGAAATACACCGACGCGGCCTACGGCTGGATCGGCAGATGGATGATGTTCACCGCCAATCATGCGATGCTCTTTATCTGGATCATGGCGGGCATCGCCGCTGTGCTGGCGATTCTCCTGTTCCGCCAGGGCATGGCCATCAAAGAGCCCTACGATAATCCCGCCCAGCTGCGCAAGCTGAAAGCCCGGAACCGGCACTGGCGGCGGGTGGCTGTGGGCGTGCTGCTGTGCGTCGCCCTGGCCGTGGTGATCCTGACCGCGGTGAAAGCGAACGACACCAAACAGGTGGAGCTCTCCGCGCCGGAAGCCTATACCGTGGATCAGGAAGCGGGTGTGATCCTGGTGCCGATGGAGAACGTGAGCGACGGGCATCTGCACCGCTTTGAATACAAAACGGATAAGAATATTTCCGTCCGGTGGATCGTGGTCAAGAAGCCCAATTCCGCATCCTTCGGCGTCGGGCTCGACGCCTGCGAGGTATGCGGCAACGCGGGATACTTTGAGCGCAGCGGACAGATCATCTGCAAGCGCTGCGACGTGGTGATGAACATCAACACCATCGGCTTCAAGGGCGGCTGCAATCCCATCCCCCTGTCTTACGAGGTGAAGGACGGACAGCTCGTATTCAGCCTGAGCGACATCATCGCGGGCGAAAAGGAATTCAGATAAGCAGGGTTCGGGACCATCGATAAAGGCAAAAGAGCATTTTCCTTATGGCTTTCTCGGAAGGGGGTCTGGGGGAAACCGCTCTTTGGCCTCCAAAGAGCGGTTTCCCCCGGAAAGGAACAGATATGTTGTTTCGCATGATTCGCGGCGTGCTTTTCCATCAGAAGGGCAAAATGCTGCTGATCGCGCTGACCATCGCCCTGGGCGCGTCCCTGGCTACGGGGATGCTCAACGTGGTGATGGGCGTGGAGGAAAAAGTCAATAAGGAACTGAAAAACTACGGGGCCAACATCACCGTGAAGCCCAAGGATTCCTCCCTTCTCTCCGATATCTACGATGTGGGTGAGGGAGAGGAACTGAACGCGGCCTGGCTTCGGGAGGATGAACTGGGCAAGCTCAAAACCATCTTCTGGGCCTTCAATATTGTGGACTTTACACCCTTTCTCAACACGCAGGTGACGCTTCCCGACGGCAGCACGGCCCAAATGACAGGCACCTGGTTCAATCACCACCTGGACCTGCCCACCGGTGAAAGCCTGGACGCGGGCGTGGTGGGCATGCGCTCCTGGTGGGATGTGACCGAAGGCCGCTGGCTGGATGAAAAGGATGAAAACGCGGCCTCTGAAATCATGGCCGGCGCGCAGCTTTCGCAGAAAATGGGCTGGCACGCAGGAGATACGGTTCATCTCACTGCATCCCATGGAGAAAAAGATGTAACTATCGCGGGTATCTATGACGCGGGCGGCGATGAGGACGAACAGCTTTTCGGCATCCTTGATCTGGTGCAGGCGCTGACTGACCGGGAAGGCAAGGTGGCCTCCATTGAGGTCTCCGCCCTCACCACACCGGACAATGAGCTGGCCCGCCGGGCGGCCCGCAATCCCGCCGCGCTTTCCTCCCGGGATTATGAAACCTGGTACTGCACGGCCTACGTCAGCGCCATCTGCTATCAGATCCAGGAGGTCATCACCGGCTCGGTCGCCAGCGCCGTGCGCAAGGTGGCCGAAAGCGAGGGGACCATACTGGACAAGACCAAACTGCTGATGATCCTGATCACCGCGCTGAGTCTTATCGGCTCGGCCCTGGGCATATCCAACCTGGTCACCGCCTCCGTGATGGAGCGCAGCCAGGAGATCGGCCTGCTCAAGGCGATCGGCGCGCGGGACCATTCCATCACCGGCGTGGTGATGACGGAGATCCTGATCACCGCCCTGGCGGGCTTCGGGCTGGGATATTTCATGGGCTTCGGCTTTGCCCAGCTGATCGCGCACAGCGTCTTCGGATCAGCCATCGACATGAACCCGAAGGTGGCACCCATCGTAGCCGGTCTGATCGCGCTGGTCACCATGGCCGGAAGCCTCCCCGCCATCCGTCAGATTCTGCGGCTGCGGCCCGCGGAAGTGCTGCACGGCGGGCATTGAGAGAACGGAGTTTTCTGGGGGAAACCGTTCTTTGGAGGCCAAAGAACGGTTTCCCCCAGACCCCCTTCCAAGAAAGCCAAAATGGAGGGTAATGTATGACCAAAAGACGAATGTTTCTGCGCATGATCACGGCGTCGCTGCTTAGGCGGCGCTCACGGATGCTGATCGCGCTTTTGTCCATCGGTATCGGAGCGACGATTCTGGCTGGCCTTGTGACTATCTATGTGGATGTTCCCCGGCAGATGGGCGCGCAGTTCCGTTCCTACGGCGCGAATATGCTGCTGCTGCCCAAGGACGGGGAAACCCTGAACAGCGAAAGCCTTGCGGACGCGCTGCAGGCGATCCCGGAGGATGAACTGGTAGGCGCCGCCCCCTACCGCTATGTACGGCTGGATATGACCACCCGCCAGCAGTCCTTCACCGCCGCCGGGACCGATTTTGAGCAAATTACGAAGACAAGCCCCTATTTCAGCGTGGAAGGCGCTTACCCCGTTAAAACGCGGGAGATCCTGGTGGGAAAGGAAATCGCGGAAGTCATCGGCGTAAAAGCAGGCTCCAGCATGGAACTGACCTGGCAGCCCACAAGCAGTTCCAGCGACAAGACCCCGGAAGAAAGCCGCGTGCCCGGCGCGTCGCTGTCCGGCCAGGCGGAGGGGTTCGGCGGCGGGATCGTCTATGTAACGGCAGCCCTGGACGATCAGGCCCATATCGCTTCCCTGTCCGTGGATTCTTCCACCCAGACCCCGGAATACGGCGGACGTATCCCGGAGGATGAAGCGTTTCTGAACCAGTTTATCGGCAAGTCCCTGCCGCTGGCCCTGGGAGACAGTGTGGATGCGCTCACTGGGGCGACCGTGACCTCCTCTGCCGTTGTAGAAGCCCTGAACAAGGCGACAGAAACAGCGGTTTCCGCTCGCCCCAGGACGCTGAACTTTCAGGTGACCGGCATCCTGACCACCGGCGGCGAGGAAGAAGGGTATGTGTTCATGTCTCTTGAGGACCTCAAAACCATGACCGGCTCCGAACAGGTGGACATTGCGGAACTGTCCGTCTCCGCAAACGCCGAACAACTGGAAACTTATGTGAATGCCATCACGGAAAACAGCGGCAGTGTCCGGGCGCGGCTGGTGAAGCGGGTGGCCCGTTCCGAAGCATCGGTGCTTGAAAAGCTGACGGCGCTGGTATTCCTGGTGACGCTGGTGGTGCTGCTCCTGACCATGATCTGCGTCAGCACGACGATGATGGCTGTCGTATCCGAGCGGCGCAGGGAAATCGGCCTGCGCAAAGCCCTTGGCGCGTCAGACAGTTCCATCCGCGCGGAGTTTTTAGGCGAAGGCCTGTTCCTGGGGCTGTTGGGCGGCGTGATGGGGGCCGTCCTGGGCTTTGCGTTTGCGCAGGTGGTCAGCGTCCATGTGTTTGGCTCTTCCATCACCTTCCAGCCCCTGCTGCTGCCCGCTGCCATCATCGTTTCCATGGCGATCGCGGCGGCATCGTGCCTGCTGCCCATCAAACGCGCCGTAGCCATCGATCCCGCACTGGTATTGAAAGGAGAATAACGCCATGAGCTTGTTGGAACTGAAAAACGTATCAAAGATATACGGTGAATTAAAGGCGCTGGATAACGTAAGCCTCCACGTGGATCAGGGCGAATGGGTGGCGATCATGGGGCCTTCCGGCAGCGGAAAGAGCACCATGATGAATATCATCGGCTGCATGGATAAGCCCACAAAAGGCGAAGTGCTGCTGGACGGCGTGGATATTTCCAGGGAAAGCAGCAAGCGTTTGACCGACATCCGCCGGGACAAGATCGGCCTGATCTTTCAGCAGTTTCATATGGTCAATTACCTGACCGCTGTGGAAAACGTCATGGTGTCCCAATACTATCATTCCATGCCCGACGAAAAGGAGGCCCTGGAAGCCCTGGGCCGCGTGGGCCTCAGGGAGCGCGCCCGGCATTTGCCCAGCCAGCTTTCCGGCGGCGAGCAGCAGCGCGTATGCGTGGCCCGGGCGCTGATCAACCATCCCGAACTGATCCTGGCCGATGAGCCCACCGGCAACCTGGACGAGGCCAATGAAAACATTGTGCTGGATCTGTTTGCCCAGCTGCATAAAGAGGGAACGACTTTGATCGTTGTGACCCACGATCCCGAGGTGGCCGAGGCCGCCCAGCGCACCATCGTGCTGGAGCATGGCAAGGTGGCGCGGGAAGTCATCAACGAAAACTTCGGAAAGTAACGGGTATATCCTATGAGAAAACAGATCATTCCGTCCATCATCATTTTGATCCTGGCGATCGTCATCGCCGTCGGCAGCCAGACCTTCCTGTCCCCCTGCGTCCATGAGGATGGCTCCTTCGCCACGTGCCATTGGGCCGGGCAGGCCCTGTTGGGGCTGGGCTGTGTGCTGGGCGTGCTGGGAGCGCTTGCCCTGTGCGTGAAGCGCGCGCGCCCGGGCGTATTCTTAAGCGCCCTTCCCGTCTGCATCCTGGGCATCCTGACGCCGGGCACGCTCATCGATCTTTGCCGCATGAGCGCCATGCACTGCCGGATGGTGATGCAGCCCGCCATGATCATCCTGTTTTCCGCGGCGCTTCTGTGCGCCCTGACAGGCGCAATCCTGAGCATGAGAAAGTAAATTGACGATGAGAAGCTTTTCCCTGACCATCAAAAACCTGGTCCGCAAGCCCGGACGCACAACGGTGCTGACGCTGCTGACCGCTTTTCTGGCCCTGGCCGTATTCGGCGGATCGGTGGTCGTTTTTTCCCTTCGCAGGGGACTTAACAGCCTGGAAGCGCGTCTGGGGGCGGACATCATTCTGGTGCCCTCCGAAGCCCAAAGCAAGGTGAGCTTCCAGAACATGTTCCTGCAGGGAACGACCGGCGCGTTTTACATGGACGCGTCCGTCCTGGACAAAGCCCTTGAGGTGGAGGGCGTGGAAAAAGCCGCGCCCCAGACCTTCCTGGCCTCCCTGAAGGCGGACTGCTGCTCCATCAAAATCCAGGTGATCGGCATTGATCCCGAGCGGGACTTCACCGTGCAGCCCTGGATTGCCCGCAGCCTGACCCGCGGATTAGGCGATATGGACGTGGCAGTAGGCTGTAAGGTGGAAGCGGATGTGGGCGAAATCATCCGCATTTATGATCAGCGGTGCAAGGTGATATCCCGCCTGGAGGCCACCGGGACCGGCCTGGATACGGCGGTGTACTGCAGCATGGACACCATGAACGCTTTGCTTGCGGCCGCTGAGGATAAGGGCGTCAGCCATAAGATCGAAAGCGGTGACCAGCTGATTTCCGCCGTGTATGTGAAGGTGAAGGACGGCTGCGACATTGATGCCGTCAACAGCCGACTGAACGGCCATATCCGCAAGGTCACCGCTGTGCGCACCCGCAGTATGCTTACCGGCGTATCCGACAGCCTGGCGGGCGTCAGCCGCACGGTGACGGTCCTGATCGCGGCGGTATGGGCGCTGGCGTTTTTGATTCTGCTGTTGGTTTTTGCGCTGATCGTCCGGGAGCGGGCGAGGGAATTTGCCGTGCTGCGGCTGGTAGGCGCGTCCAGAGGAATGCTTGCGCGCATGGTGCTGCTGGAATCCGCTCTGTGCGGGCTGCTGGGCGGTCTGCTTGGCGTTGGGCTGGCGGCGCTGCTGCTGTTTCCCTTTGCCGGGCTCATTGAAAGCGCCCTCAACCTGCCCTATCTCATGCCGGATACAGGTATCATCCTGCTGCTGGCAGCCGGCACCGTCCTTCTTGCTGTGGCCGTGGCCGCGCTGTCCAGCGTGACGGCCGCGTACCGCTTAAGCCGCGTTGATCCCGGCACAGCCTTGCGGGAGGGAAACTGATATGATCCTGAAAGCTGAAAACATCTCCAAGCGGTATTTTCGCAAAACAGGCGCCGCAAATAATTTTTATGCCGTGAATCCCGTGAACCTGGAAATAAAAAGCGGCGAAGCGGCCGTACTCATGGGCCGCAGCGGCAGCGGAAAAACCACGCTTTTGAGCATGCTTTCCGGGCTGCTTGCGCCTACCGGGGGAAAAGTATGGATGGACGGTACAGACCTGTACAGCCTGGATGACAGGGCTCTTTCCCGCCTGCGGAGCGAAAAAACCGGCGTGGTGCCCCAGGGCCGCAGCGCCATAGACACCCTCACCGTGCTGGAAAACATCCTGCTTCCAGCGCAGCTGTATCATCAGCCTCTCCCTGAAAAAGCGGCTGCTCAATGGATGGAACAGCTCGGCATCGCCCATCTTCGGGATGCCCGCCCCGCTGAACTGTCCGGCGGCGAACTGCGCCGCATGGCCATCGCCCGCGCGCTGGCGCAGGAACCGGAGATCCTCTTTGTGGACGAACCCACCGGCGACCTGGACGACGAAAACACGCGCCTGGTATTATCTTCATTATACGCTTACGCGCATGAAAACGGGAAAGCCGTTTTCATTGTCACACATGAAAACGACGCTTTAAAGTATGCCGACCGGGCTTACCGAATGGATAGCGGGAATATAACCTGACACCCCGGATGAATGTCATTGGTTATTCCGGGTATACATTTGGTGATCATAGTAGCAAGCAGGGCACTGGTAAAACCAAGTGCACGATGCTTGTTGGTAGGCTCCGCCTCCAAGCCCCTGAAAACCAGAGCAGAGCTCTGTGGTTGTGAAGGAAAAGAAGAGATTGATCCACATCTGTAGTATCACTCAAATTCAAGCAGCTCCTGTGCCTGGAAACTGTTTTTTGTGCAGTCTCAGACACAGGAGCTGTTTTATCTGGTTGTTTTTTCTTTACGGGAAAGGTCTCTCGTAACCGCTCAATAATCCGCACCTCCCAATCTGCTGCGCCGTGTGCGATACTGTGTACAAAGAATTCTCGGGAATTCCCGGGAATCACAGGTACACAGGAGGGACAGAAATGGCAACAGGAGTACAGGAACTGAAGCTGG